>NZ_LAVL01000029.1 GCF_001083785.1 Nonomuraea sp. SBT364 | reverse complement strand
GCCTCGCCCTCGGCCCGGTAGCGCGCGACGAGCTTGGAGACCCAGCCCTTGGACACCCCGTAGGTGCGGGCGACCTCTGCCTGGGAGCGGCCCTCGACGACAACGGCGGTGATGACAACTCTGGCCTTGGACACACCACCCACGCTGTTGACCAAGGCGGTTGCCTATGTCCCGAGACACACTCTGTTGAAGTTTCCTATGTCTTGCGACATGAGTTTCCTATGTCCTGAACCAGGACACCACCACCACCGCTCGCGGCGAAGAGCCTCCCCCCGGGGAGGCTCTTCGCATGTCAGCAGCCACTCTCCCCGTGCGGAGGCGGGCGGGTCGGGGCGCGAAAAGCAAAAGGGCCGCGGATTCGCGGCCCTTTTCAGCTCGGCAGTTCGAGCACCCTGGCGTGCAGGATCGATCGTTGGTGCAGGGCCGCGCGCAACGCCCTGTGCAGGCCGTCCTCCAGATAGAGCTCGCCCTGCCACTGCACCACGTGCGGAAAGAGGTCGCCGTAGAAGGTGGAGTCGGCGGCCAGCAGCGAGTGCAGGTCCAGCATCGCCTTGGTGGTGATCAGGGAGTCGAGCCGGACCTGCCGCGGGGGTATCTGCGCCCACTCGCGGTTGGACAAACCATGTTCGGGATAAGGCCGTCCGTCGCCGACCAGCTTGAAGATCACCCCCCTCATTTTAGGAGAGATTTCGAATACATGCGCTCTCGGCGGCCGTCATACGAGGCCGGCGGGTGCGCAACGGTCGGGGTCGCCGGTGTCGTAGCCGCGCTGAAAAGCCGCCACGCGCTGTTTCGAACTGCCGTGGGTGAACGACTCGGGGTCGACCCGGCCGCCGCTACGCCGCTGGATCCGGTCGTCGCCGACGGCGGCCGCCGCGTCGAGCGCCTGGGCGATGTCGGCGTCGGTGAACTGTTTCTCGTAGAAGCCGCCCTCGTAGGCGTTCTTGGTCCACGCGCCGGCGTAGCAGTCGGCCTGCAGCTCGGTGGCCACCGAACTGCCGCCCTCCAGTCCGCCGAGCAGGTTCTGCACGTGGTGGCCGTACTCGTGGGCGATCACGTACGCCTGGGCGAACGGGCCGCCCTGGGCGCCGAACTGGCTGCGTAGCTGGTCGAAGAAGGTCAGGTCCAGATAGACGCGCTGGTCGCCGGGGCAGTAGAACGGCCCGACGGAGGAGTCGGCCGCCCCGCAGGCGGTGCGGACGCCGCCCGAGTACAGGACGGTCTTGGCCAGCGTGTACTCCGGCAATTCGGTCTTCCAGTAGTCCTGGATGCTGTTGACCACGCCCACGACCTGGCATTTCTCGCTCTGGTCGGCGTCCTTGCCGGTGCGGCACTGCTGGGCGAGGTTGGCGGGCGGCTGCCGCTGGGCGGGCTCGGGTTCGCCGCCCGCGTTGTTCAGCAGGGCGAGCACGATGAAGGCGATCAGCGTGACGACGCCTCCACCGCCGATGACCATGCCGCCGGAGCCGCCGGGGAATCCGCCGCCGCCCCGGCCGCCGGTGTCCTGCACCTGCGAGGCGTCGAGGTTGACGTCGTCCCTGAAATCCATGACCGGTCCCTTCCGTGGGACTGCTCAGCTTCCCTGAAGGCCCTCCCGGATAACATGCGCCTATGTTGACCGGAATCGTAGGAATTGCGCTGATTTCTCTAGGTATGGTGCTGACGCCGGGACCTAACATGATTTATCTGGTCTCCCGGTCGATCTCCCAGGGCCGGCGCGCCGGCCTGATCTCATTGCTGGGCGTGTTCGTCGGGTTCTCCACCTACCTGCTGGCGACCTGTCTCGGCCTGACGGCTGTTTTCGCGTACGTGCCCGCCGCGTACACCGCGTTGAAGCTCGCGGGCGCCGCCTACCTGCTCTGGCTGGCCTGGAACGCGATCAAGCCCGGCGGCACGTCGGCGTTCGAGACCCGCGAGCTGCCGGTGGAAAGGCCGCGGAGGCTGTTCGCGATGGGGTTGTTCACCTGCCTGCTGAACCCGAAGATCGCGATTCTCTACCTGTCGCTGCTTCCGCAGTTCATCGACCCGGCCATGGGCCACGTCCTGCTGCAGAGCCTGGCTCTGGGCTCGGCCCAGATCGCCGTCGGCACCCTGGTCAACGGGCTGATCGTGATCTCGGCCGGCAGCCTCGCCACCTTCCTGGCCCGCCGCCCGGTGTGGGTGCGGGTCCAGCGGTACGTGACGGGCACGGTGCTGGGGATCATCGCCATCCGCATGGCCACCGACCGGTCCAGGGCCCTGACGACCGCCTAGCCGTACTCAGGGAAGTCTCAGGGACTCTCCTGAGGCTCCGCCCGCGCCGGACGGGAAGAATCGACGTCATGAACCTGAGGAGAGCGGGAGCGGTCGCGGCGCTGCTGGGGCTGGCCGCGATGACGGTCGGCTGCGGGGTCGTGGGCGGCCCCCGGCAGGAGGACACGGCGTCCTATGACGTCACCGCGGCGGTGACCGCGCTTCAGGTCGTGGCGGACTCGGGCGAGGTGGAGGTGGTCGAGTCCGACCGGCAGGGCGTGCACGTCACCGAGCGGCTCACCTGGAACCACGAAAGGCCCGCCACCACGCACGACGTCCAGGGCGGCACGCTGGCGCTCAAGTTCACCTGCCCGGGCGGCTTGGTGGGCGACATGCACTGCGAGGTCGCGTACAAGGTCGAGATCCCGCGCGGGCTGCGGGTCAAGGCCGACAGCGACTCCGGCGAGGTGACGCTGCGCGGCCTGTCGGGAGAGGTGACGGCGAGCAGCGACTCCGGTGACATCGAGGCCACCGGGCTCACCGGCAAGCAGGTCGTCGCCAAGACCGACTCGGGCGGCATCTCCCTGGCCTTCGCCTCCGCGCCGGACAAGGTGGAGACGGTGTCGGATTCCGGCCGCAGCGTGATCCGGGTGCCGCAAGGCCCGTACAAGATCACCGCTGCCACCGACTCCGGCGGCAAGGAGATCGGCGCCGCGCACGACCCCTCGGCCACCCGCTCGATCCAGGTGACCACCGACTCCGGCGACGTCGAGGTGCTACCGGCCTGAAGCGGCCGGGGCCGTCAGGTCACGGCCAGGTGGCTGCGGCGGTGCCGCGGAGTCTCGGCCTCGTCCAGCAGGACGAGGGCGAAGTCCGCATAAGAGATGCGCGCCGCCATGTCCCCGTGTTCGCGGATCTCGTAATGGCCGGTACGTCCCCCGTCGTGGTCGAAGTCGCCGACGGGACTGACGTACAGCCAGTCCAGCGTGCCGCCTTCGGCGTGGAGCGCCTCAAGCCCGGCGGCGTGGGCCAGGCAGAACGGGCGGAACTCGGCGGGGAAGCCGGGCTCGTCCAGCAGGCGGGTCCCGCCGGGGCCGGGCAGCAGCGATGCGAGTCCTACCGTGACGAGCCTGTCGACCCCGGCCTGCCGCAGGCCCTTGACGAGGGCGTGCGCGGCGCTGGTGAAGAAGGTCTCCGGGGCGAGCGCCGCCGCCGCGTTGATCGCGGCGTCGTGCCCGGCCGCGAGGGTGGCCACGTCCGCCACGTCGGTGACGTCCCCGGCGGCGACCCGTACACCGTCGTCCGCCGGACCCTCGTAGCGGGACGGGTCGCGGACCACCGCGGTGACCTGGTGTCCACGCCGGCGCGCTTCGGCGACCGCCTGCCTGCCGGCCCGGCCGCCGGCCCCGAAAATCACGTACCTGCCCATGGTCGGAATACCTCCCGTTGAGTCGATGCTCCCGGAAGGTATCCGCCAGGGTGGTTACCGACTGGATACCGGCCCCCGGCCGACAGGCAGGAGACACCATGACGCATCGGCAGCCGCTGCCCGCCGATCTGTTCGACGAGCTGTGTCCGTCCGCGCTGTTGCCGTTCCGCTTCGGTGACAAGTGGGCTGCGCTGGTCCTTCGGTGCCTGGAAGGCGGTCCGCGCCGATTCTCCGAGCTCCGGGTGCCCCTGCACCGCGTCACCCCGAAGGTGCTCACCCAGTCGCTCCGCGGGCTGGAGCGGGACGGGTTCGTCACCCGTACGGTGCACGCCGCTCCGAGGCCGGCGGTGGAGTACGCGCTGACGCCGCTCGGCCGCAGCATGCTGGAGCCGCTGGCGGCCGCATGCGCGTGGGCGGCGGAGCACTGGGACGAACTCCTCGACGCACGGGAGCGGCACACCGCCCCCTGATCACTTCGCCGGCTCTGCCGACTTGACCTCGACCAGAACCACGTTCACGTCGCCCGCCAGCAACTCCCAGGCGTGATCGAAGGCGTCCCCCTGCCAGACGACCGCACCGGGGTTCAGGTCCACGATCTGCGTCGTCCCATCCGCGAAGGTCACCTTCTGCCGGCCGGTGCCGAGGTTGACCACCACCATCGGCGGGTGTGAGTGCATCGCACTCGCCCAACCGGCAGAGGCGCGCGCCTGGATCACCCGGACGTGCTCGTTCTCGAACAGGACCTGGTGCGCGTCGGGGTCGACGATCGTCGCGTGCTGGGGGTTCTGAGCTGAGCTCGGGGTCTGTCCGGAAAGCGTGGTGCTGCTCATGGCGGGCTCCTGTCTGGTGGATCGGCGCTGTTCCGCCGCTTTGGTCCTGAACAATAACCATGGGCAGTTGTTAAAAACAACCTCTCCGGAGTAACGGGTTGTGAAAAGCAACTAGTCTGGGTGGTGGTTCAGGATCAGGGCGGACAGAGGAGAGGGCGGCCATGCCGACCAGCCGTAGCTATCGGGACTCTTGCGGGATCGCCCGGGCCCTCGACGTCGTCGGGGAGCGGTGGGCGCTGCTGGTCGTCAGGGAGCTGCTCCTGGTGCCGCAACGCTTCTCCGAGCTGCGGCACGCCCTGCCCAACGCCAGCTCGAACCTGCTTGCCGATCGGCTCCGCGAGCTCGAACGGCACGGGGTCGTCCGCCGCCGCAGACCGGCGTCGACGACAGGCCCGCAGGGCTACGAACTGACAGAGTGGGGCCGGAAGCTGGAACCGATCGTGCTGGCCCTGAGCGACTGGGGGATCGACGCCCCCCACCCGCCGGAGCCCACCTCGCTCAGCGCCACCTCGGTGCTGATCTTCCTGCGGGGCAACGTTCGCCACGACCCGGCGGCGCCCCCGATCGTCTGTCGCCTTGAGCTTGACGGCTCGGTCTGGACGGTCCGCGTCGCCGCCGGAGAGGTTCAGACGGAGAGCGGCGAGCCCGCCACGGCCGACATCTCGCTTCGTACGGACCCCAAGACGCTCGGCGGCCTGCTGGCCGATCCGGCCTCGCTCGACGCCGCGCTCGCCGAAGAGCGGGTGGCCCTCGTGGGCGACCCGCAGACCCTCAACCGGCTGCTGTACGGGGACTGAGGTCGTCCGTTGCGCGCAACGCCTTAAGGGACGTTCCGCGTGATTCAAAAGGGTTGGCCCGGTAGGCGGCGACGGTGGGAGCATCGCAGCACAGCTCGCACTGTTTGCGCTGCTGATGCGCTCAATCTGGGAGAGTCATGACAAGTAGGTTCACCGAGTTGGCCGTCGACTGCCACGACCCGGAGAGGCTCGCGGCCTTCTGGTGCGAGGTCCTGGGCTTCGAAGTGATCGACCGGAGCGAGGGCAAGGTCGAGATCGGCTCCTGGGTGCCGACCGTCGAGGAGGTCGTGGCCCGCCAGATGCCGCCCACCGTGCTGTTCGTCCGGGTGCCCGAGGGCAAGACCGTCAAGAACCGGCTGCACCTCGACGTCAGCCCGATCGACCGCGGCACCGAGGACGAGGTGAGCAGACTGCTCGGCCTCGGCGCCACCAGGACGGACGTGGGCCAGGGGGCGGGCCGGAACTGGGTGGTCATGGCGGACCCCGAGGGCAACGAGTTCTGCGTCCTGCGCACCCTGGCGCCGCAGAGCTAGGCCGGGGGGAGTCAGCTCTTGCGCCTCGGGCCCGCCCAGCGACTCGTCATAGGCGGTCACGGTGACGGGCGGGGTGTCGGCGGTCCGCAGCGGATCACCGAGCGCGTCCACGCGGCCCCGGGATCCGGCCGACAGAGGACTGTGCGCTCACGGCCCCGGCGGGGGCTGCGCCATCGGCCGACCTGCTCGTCGTACATCACCCGTCGCACGTACGCCTCGCGGGCGGAGCGGTCTGCAGCACGTCCTCGGCCGCGTGCCGGCCACCGATCAGGACGCAGGCCGGCTTGATCAGGCTGCCCCCAACGAGCCGACACGTTCCATGACGTGCCGCGCGCATGGCACGCTGCCTGCTCGGATCCTGTGAGGCCACCGGGAAAGCCGGAAGGGGCACGCCATGACCACGGCGTGCCCCTTCCGAACTGGCGGAGGATAGGGGATTTGAACCCCTGAAAGGTTGCCCTTTACACGCTTTCCAAGCCTGCTGATCTCTGTTCAGAGGGGTCCGAAGGACGGTCTGAGCAGGGATGCAGGGCACCGACGCTCACCGGTGAACGCCCCCGAACGCTGGTGAACTGAGACGGAAAGTGAGACGGACCGCCGATCCGCCACGAGCGCCGAGAAGCCCTGAGACGCCCTCTAACAAGACCAACTTTGTCAAGATGTCCTAGCATCGGACGTTGCTCGCTCGGCCGTCTGCGTCGCTCTCAGGGCCACGCAAGAGAACAGATCCCACTTGGCTAGGGAGATCCCATGTCGCAAGGTAGCGTCGAACCCATGGCAGAGACCTGGCGGACCGCAACCGAAGCGTTCACCCCGGAGATCAGCCGCCGCACGATGGAGCGCGCGTGCGCTCACGTCGGTTTGAGCGCCGAGGGCGCCGAACTGATCAGGCTGGGAGAGAACGCGGTCTACCGGCTCAGCGAACCCGTGGTCGTACGGGTCTCTCGCACGCTCGCCTACCTGAAGGATGTACGGAAAGAGGTCGCAGTATCCCGGTGGCTGACTGAAAGCCGCTATCCTGCCGTGCGCGCTCTACCCATCGAACAGCCGTGTGTGGTTGGCGACCATGCGGTCACATTCTGGGAAAGCCTCACCGATGTTGAGGACTATGGTGTCCCTGCCGAGGTGGCCGAACTTCTGCTGAACCTTCATAAACTCGATCTGCCGCGCGAGGATCTCGGTATCGAACCGCTAAACCCCTTCGCCAAAGTGGATCGCAGGATTGAGTCAAACGGTTGGCTCTCTCCGGAGGACGGATCTTTCTTGCGTGGCAGGCTGGCCGATCTGCGCACCGCATATGCCGGCCTTAGCTTCGTCCTGCCAGAGGGCGTTATCCATGGAGATGCAAGCGTGGGAAATGTGATCCATGACCGTTCTGGCCGTCCTACGCTCATCGATCTCGATGGCATGTCGACCGGCCCACGCGAATGGGACCTCGTTCTCACAGCGCTCTATTACGAACGGCACGGCTGGCACACCCGTGAGGAGTATGAGGAGTTCGCGCGAATCTACGGCTTCGACGTAATGACTTGGCCAGGGTATTCCACGCTGGCAGATATCCGTGAGTTCCTTATGGTGACCTGGCTCAGTCAGAAAGCGGCACACGAAGAACGCGCCGCCATTGAAGTTCGGAAACGTATCGACGATCTCAAGAGTGGTAGCGCCGTCCGAAGAAACTGGGAACCTTACTGATTCGCAACGCGCTGCCACAGTGCGAACTTATCGGCTTGCTCATGGAATCCCCGTAGCGAACTTGACTGTGCTGCGGGGGCAAGCCGAGCGGCGAACTCTTGTACGTAGCTCAGACACCTGGCCGACCTGAGCAATTCACCCATGCGTAGAGCATCAAGGGCGATTTGACATGCCTGCTCTGCCTCTCCGGCGGCCAGATGAGCATCCGCAAGCACCATGGTGGCGAAGAAGTCGCTGCGCAGATATGTTCCGCCGTCGATAGTGCCCACGCACTGAGCCGCGTATTGGCTGGCGTTCACCGCACGGCCTAGGTCTCTGAAGCAGTGCCCGAATTCGGCTGCTAGTTCCGCATCGTCAAAGTACCTGATCCACTCAGGGTCATTCTCTGGGGTGCGTCGCTCAAATTCAGTGACCGCCTGAGACAGGGCCACGTCGCACCCGCGACCATCGCCGAGACGAGCGAGCGCGCGGGCTTCCATGGCCAAAAAGTGAGCGGTCAGTGTCGGGGTGGCAACACCTCGGGTGCCTTGTCGCGCCGCCTGAGCCAATTTAGCCGCCTCGCGAAAACGGCCGACGAACGTGGCTTGATGGCTCATGGCGTCAAGAATGCTAGCTGCCAACAGACGGTCATCACCCGCCCTCGCAAATGACAGTGCTTGGATGAAGTAGCGCTGTGCCAGGCTGTGCAAGCCGCTGTCGTATGACATCCACGCTGCCAACAAAGTTGCCTCGGCGACGGCAGAGAAGAGGATGCGCCCATTCATCGCGGTGTATCGGCTTTGCAAGAGACGAGCACCATCGCTCGCAAGATAGTGGATCAGCGATTGCCGGGCATGGCCACCACCGAAGCGATTATCCATCTGGGCGAATAGCTCGACAGTAGTTCGAAACCGCTGCACATCGGATTGGCCGATCCGCTGCCCGTTCGCCGCCGCCGTAGGTGTCGCCGAGGGTGAAAGCAGCCATGTCAGAGAAGCGTCGTTCCAAGCACCAGGGTTAACGTGCTCACTGAGAACGATGGAAGCTTCGCTGAGATCCGCCTGCCATAGTTGGCTGACAGTCTCAATGCCATCTTCTACGGCGTCAGGGACAGAGAGTCCCAGATCGAGCGACAGGCGCCCGGATGCGCTAAGCCCGGCCTCGGCCAGCGTCACGGTACGGCCCAACGTGCGGCTTAGGGCCGTCACGATCAGTTGAGCTGCGTCCGCCCGAGGCTTCACACCGTTGAGCCATCGGCTCACAGATGTGTGATCACAACCAATCGGTGTGCCCGCGTCGTCCGAAGTGTCCCGAACGGCGCGAGCGAACGACTTGTGTGAATGCCCGGCTTCCTTGATCAATCGAGCCAGTTTGTCATTGGTGGTCCGGACGGCCGGCACGGCGCTCCTAACGAAGTGCACATGTGCGCCCCCAAGTGCGCGCTGTGGCGCGTCTCGTCTCGGGGACAAGCTTGTTGTGTCCAGTCAAGCCGGAGTGTTCCGGCGGGTCCACCGCAACGCAGAAAGAGGTGAGAGGAGTGGGAACCGGAGCTTTCTCAATTCTCCGCAAGTCGCTCAATGAGACCAGAGACGCGATCCTCGGCATGAGTCAGCCGTCTCTTCATCTCTTTGAGTTCCTGCCGTACTTCTGCCAGCTCGGAGCGAAGCTGTTCGGGAGCGCCGGCAAGAGGGGCGGTCGTCCGGTCGCGGACATAGGCGCCGCTCGCCGGCTTGACCGTCACCCAACCTTCCGCCTGGAGGAGTCGCACGGCGGCTTGTGCAGTGTTCTGCGCAACGTCGTACCGGTCTGCCAGCTTCCTGTAGGAGGGCAGCTTGGCACCTACCGCGAACTGCCCGCCCTCGATCTCGCCGCGAATGATCGCAGCGAGCTTCTGACTCGCATGCGTCCTGGGCTCATCGGCCCTGTCCTGATCTAGCGCCACACCACCAGCGTACTCAACTGCCTTGAGGCAGTGGGTTGACGCCTACTCGTTCACGGTCTACTGTCATGAGACAGACGAACTGACTTAAGTCAGTTCATGCGCGACCCGCACAGCCGGAAGACCTGGGAAGGCGGCCACAAGCCGCGCGCCGACGGGCTGAAGCACTTGATCGTTTGAGACCTCAATAGCGACGACGAAGGGCCACCGCCTCCCGCGAAAAGGCGGCCTGTGCAGGGCGTTCGGCCTTGCACACCTATCTCTTTGCTTGGTTGCCCCGATGGTCGTAGGCAGGGTTCGACTCCCTGCTGGGGCACTCCGGCGTTGCGCCGGCCATCCAACGAGGGGAGTTGCCCACATGCAGCCCGTCAAGAGCGTCGGCCGGTTCCTGCCGACGCTGTTCCTGCTCTGCATCGTCTTCTACATCTTCACCGACCCGCAGGGCGCCGCCGTGGCGTTCAAGTGGGCCTTCCAGACCGCCGCGGCCGGCGCGCAGCACTTCGCCGAGTTCATCCGCGCCGTGGCCAAGTGACCCACCCATCAGCCGGGGGCGGCCCTATCCGCCAAGACACGAGCCGCCCCCTTCTCGACTCCCGAAGGAGTAGCACCATCATGGTTCGTTCCGACGTTCCGATCCACCCGTCGCGCATGCTGCCCGACCATCTGGCCGTGGCGTGGCGACTCACCGACCCACCGGCCATTGAGTGCGCGTACGACCCCGACCTGCACACCGCCGACTCCGAAGGTGTCGAGTCGGAGCAAGAGCGCGCCGCCCGCGTGGAGGTGGCCCGGCAGGTGTGCCTCACCTGCCCGTTGCTGATGCGCTGCGCCCGCTACGCCGCCGAGGTCAGTCCCGTGAGCGGTGTGTGGGCCGGCCGTGACACCGCCGAGGCCGGCACCGACCCCGTACGGGAAGGGCTGATCAGGCACACCATCACGGTTGAGCGGCTGGACCCGGTCACCGCCGCCGAGGTCGGCCGGCCCGAGGCCGCCTGCAAGCTGGCGGTGGTCGAGCGCTACGACGGCCGCCTCGGCAAGATCTGCGCTGTCGAATCCGACCTGTGGGGTTCGGTCACCATCGACCAGTGCGCCCGCGGTATCGCCCGCACCTACGGCGCCCGGTACGTGCCCGCCACACTGGCGCCCGCTGAATCGGCGGTGGCGTGATGACCGGCCAGATTGCCGCTTTCGCCGCCGTGTTCGCGGCGCTGTATGTCGCCCACAGCTTCGGTGACCACTGGGTTCAGACGCACCGTCAGGCGTGCGCCAAGGCTGCGCCCGGCCGCTCGGGACGGCTGGCCTGTGCCGGCCACGTCGCCACGCTGACGCTGACCAAGGCCGCCGCCGTGGGCGCGGTCGTGTTGGTGACCGGCCTGACGCTGTCGCCCTCGGCGCTCCTGCTGGGGCTGGCCGTCGATGCCGTCTCGCACTACTGGGCCGACCGCCGCGTGCCCCTTGCCCGTCTCGCCGAGGTCATCGGCAAGGGCGACTTCTACCGGATGGGCGCACCCCGCCCCGGCAGCGACGACGCCCCGCACCTCGGCACCGGCGCCTACGCCCTGGATCAGTCCTGGCACCACCTGTGGCTGTTCATCGCCGCCCTGATCATCGCTTCCTGAACGGAGCACGCCATCATGACGACCTCAACCACCCGGCGGACCCTGTCCGCCACAACCGCCGGCCCGGTGGTGCTCGACCTGGACATGCCGCACGGTCAGATCGACGTGCGGGTGTGCACCATCGAGCGCGCCGAGATCGAGCTGAGCACATCGGCCCCTGCCGACAGTCCCGCCGGCAGGGCCATCGCCGACGCCACCTTGACCGCCGAGGTTCGGGTGCTCACGGTGCGGGTGCCGACGCCGGACGGCGGCACCACCATTATCAACGACACCCGAGGCGGCAGAGTCGTCGTCTCCGGGAACGTCAATTCCGGGATCATCGTGTCCGGCGGCAGCGTCACCATCACCGGCGGCCAGGTCTTCAGCGGCGGCCGGATCATCTCGGGAGCGAGCGTCAATCCCGGCGTTCACGCCGTGCTCCGTCTGCCGTACGGGTCGGCCCTGAAGGTGCGCACCAAGAGCGGCACGGTCACCACCGATGGCGAGTTGGAGTTTACGCAGTTCACCTCCGTGTCGGGAGACCTGCATGCGGACGCCTGCCGCGCCCTCACCGCCGTCTCGACCTCGGGCGACGTGTACGCCGAGTACGCCGATCGCGCCGAGGTTCGCACCGTCTCCGGTGACATCAGCCTCGGCAGAACCGAGACCGTCACCGCCAAGTCCACCTCCGGTGACATCACCATCGGCGACTTCGGCGGCGCGGCCCGGCTGACCACCGTCTCGGGTGACATCGCGGTGAACGCCACCGAGCCCGGCCACGTCACCGCGAACTCCACCTCGGGCGACATCCGCGTCACCGCGCCCGCCGAGCTGGCCGCCGCCGGCGGTGAGCACGCCTTGACCGTTGACGCCCGCTCCCTGACCGGTGACGTGCGTAGCCCGCGGCCCGTGACCGGCCCGGCTCGCCCCCGCCGGCCTCGGCATCGATAGGAATTGGAGGACTACCACCATGTCTCGCATTCGCGCCGCCTTCTGGGACCCGGCCGGCGACCGGTACGGCATCCCCACCTACCCAGAAGCGCGTGGGTTCGCCGATTCCTGGCCGTGGACATGCGGGAACTCACGCGCCGATGTGGTGTTGAGGGTACTTGGCGGTCCGGGTTGGGGGCCGGACGATCAGGGTGGTTCGCGGTGGCGTCCTGAGTCAGGCGCTGGCGGGACGGCGCCTCAGGCCTTCCGGGGTGAAGGTGAAGCTGGTTTTGAAGTCGCCCGTGCCACAGCGGATCGCCAGAAGGACGGGTTCGTCGTAGCGAGGCGGCCATGTCGACTCGGCCTCTGGGTCGGCACCATTCCAGAGGTGGAAGAAGATCACCGGTGTGTTTGCTGGTCCGGTGAGATAGCCGAGGGTCTTGCCGTAGTAGGGATTGCTGCCGCCCAGCAAGAGGGAAGGTGGCCCGAAAGTGTTGATCACCTCGCTGAGCGGGTGGTCGTGTGTGACCCAGGTGGGAATCTGGGCTCGCATCTGCTCGTACTCATCAGTCGTCAGCGTTCGGTCGGCCTCCAGCCAGCTGCGAGCTCGGGCGAACTCGGAGTAGACAGAGGCCATTCCGTACTCGTATGGACCGGGGATCAGTTCCCGGAAAGCCCCGGACACACCGATCGAGGTCCAGGCTCCGCGCGACTCCAGGGATTCCATTTCTGCAGCCCATGCTTCGTCGCTGTGCTCGAGATGGAGCAGGTGATCGATGACGACCCGGAGGCTCGTTTCTCCGCCATACATCCCTGGACGGCGCAGCGCCGAGTTCAACTGGCGGACGAGGTAGTCCCGCATTTCCGAAGAGGAGCGCAGTCCAGGAAGTTCTGCCATGAAGATCAGTCTCTCAACCGGCGAACCGCAAATGCTAGGTCGGGCAGGGGTTGCCGGGCGGAGCCACTACCGGGGCAGGCTCGATCGCTTCTCGGGGTGGGCAGCGTAGATGTACTTCATCGCGGTTGCCGCGGTGACGCCGAAGAGACGCATCAGGTGGACGGGGTCGGCGCTGTGGCGAGCCTCGTCCAGGAGCCGGTCTTGGCGGAGCTTCGATGCCGCGATACCTGTCGATCGGAAGAGATAGCCCATCAACTGCCTGGACACGGGCGGGTCGTCAGTGTCGGCGGCGGTGACCTGGCTGATCAGCAGGTGCGGGTTTGTGGTCAGCGGCCAGCGACGGTGACGTTCCCGCAGCCAGGCGTCGGCCAGGACATGGGTGACCTCGTCGAGGTAAAGGGTGTGAACGCCGGTGTCGCGTCGAACCACAAGACGGCCGCGCGACAGGTCGAGGTCGGCAAGTCGCAGCCGAGTGATCTCGCCGACACCGAGGGCATGCACGGCAACCAGAGCGATGACGAACTTGGCCAGGGGCCCGTTGGCCTGGTCGATCAGGCCACGGAGTCGATCGCTGGGAAGCGGAACCGGCAGCTGATCCACCTTGGGCAGGGCGATGCGACTGATGGGGTCGCGGAAGATGAGTCGTTCCTGCTTCAGCGCACGAAACAGGCTCCGCAGTGCGGTGTGCCGGTTGCGTGCGGAGTTCCCGGTCGTCTGTTTCAGAACAGTGCGAATGTCGTCGGATGTGACCTCGCGCAGGCTGGAGACGTCACCCGCCCAGCCCTGCATGACGGGAAGAAGGTAGCTGAGGTATCGGCGGATCGTGGCGAAGGCCAAGGGCAGATGCCGGCGGCGTCCTTCGCCTCGCAGGACCGACACCCAGCGACGCAGTTCGGCGGCGATGGGCTCGGGCAACGAGCGGAGCTGCATGTCGATGGCCCGGGCATCAGGATCAACCTGCTGGCTGGGGATGAGCAGGCCGCGGTGGGTCAGAAACTGCGCGACCCGGCAGGTCGGTGTTCCGGGTCCTCGGGTAGCTGTCAGCGCCTGGATGTCTGCTTCGGGGATGGGTGCGTCGGCTCCTATCCAGGCCACGACGATGCGCAGCGTCCGGGTGCTGGCTCGGCGGGTCCCCGCCTCCCACGCCTTGGCGTGGGCGTAGGCCACGAAGTCGTCCATCAGGGCTTGGCCAGCCGGGGTCATGGACGGCAGCACCGCCGAAGCCGGCAGACGACTCCAATCATGAGTCACCTCGAAAAGCGTGCCCTGCGCCGGATCGATCAGGTGAGGGGAGATCGGCGGTGGCGGTGGTGGCTGCCGCTTGAGTCGTTGCACCGCGCGTTGACTAGGCGGCCCGGTGATCCCGGTGACGTTCGCGCGCTGAAGGTTCGGTGCGAACTGGCCGCCCAGCCACAGCTGCGTCCAGGACTCGGCCAAGGCATCGGGCCCGTGTTCGACCACGTGGACCCAACAGCCACGGCATCGTCCTCCCGCCAACGGCAGGTTGAGGCGTCGACAGCGCAGGCAGGTGCCGATGGGGTGCGGCCGCTGTTGCCGCCACCGTCGGCACAACCTGCAGACGGTGCTGAAGCCCCAGGACTGGCAGTCTCGGCAGCTTTGCGCCCGCTTGGTCATGGTTCAGACCGGAGGCAGGGAACGTCTCGCACCGCCTCGCCGTGGTGTTGGCCGCACGGATCCTCGGCCCTCGGCATCCTGTCCCACGGCGCGACGCTCATGCTCGGCCTCGGCCGAAACGGGTTCAGCCTCCAGGAGGTCGGCCACCGTGCAGTCCAGGGCGGTGCAGATCTTGTCCAGGTCGTCGAGGCGCACGGTCACCGGCTTGCCGCTCCACAGCGCCGCCACCTTGCTCAGCGATGGCGTGAAGCCGACCTGCTGAAAGACGGGCAACAGATCGCTGGGGCGCCAGATGTCGCGCTGAGCCGCGGCCCATCGCAGCTTCCATTTCATCGCAGATTCCCCTTGTCCATGACGAGCCGTTGGACGGCGCGATCGGAGGCGGCCAGGCTCGCTTTCTCCGGGTCGGCGTGTGCTGTGGCCAGGTACGACACCGTGGTGGTGGGCCGATCATGACCCAGCAGCTTCTGCACTTCCCAAAGCGACATGCCTCGCTCGTAGTTGTGCGTCGCGCAAGCGTGTCGCAGCAGGTGAGGGTAGAGAGTCTGGACCGGGCCGGGCAGGAACTGCTCGGCGGCCTTCTTCAGCGCGCTGCGGAACGTCCCGGGAGTTACCGCCGGGGACGGCGTAGGGACATTGAGCGCAGAGATCGTCGACGGGATCCGCTCCGACGGGAACAGCGGCGCGTTGGGATTGTCGGGATCATCGCAGAACGCGCCTCGGACCTCCTCCATGTACCACCACAGCAGGACACGGCCGTCCTCGAACATGTATGCCTCGCGTTCTCGCGGTCCGGATCCGCGCGCGCCCTTGCCGCGCACCAGGAACCGGCCATACTGGCCGGCCTCCCAATGCAGATCACCGATCCGCACGCCGCACAGCTCGGCGGCGCGGACACCGGAGACGTAGGCGACCTTGGCCATCACGTAGTCGCGGCAGGCGATGACCGGCTTGCGTGCATCGGCCAGCGAGTCTCGCCACAGGCTCAGGAACTCGCGTATCGCTCGCTGCGAGGGCGGAATCCGCACGCCGAAATCGCCGCGGTGGCGGGGTCGGTTGAACGGGTCGATCGGCGATTCCACGGCGACGCCGAAGCGGCGGGCGATCTCACCGGCGTAACGCTGTTCCAGGAAGCTGAAGTAGCCATCGATCAGGCACACCTTCTGCCGGACGGTCGATCGGCCGCGTTTGCCCGCCCCGGCGAAGTACATGTCGACCTGTCGCGGTGTCAGCTGCCATGCCACCACGCCGTAGTGCTGGCAGATCTCCAAGACGGGCTTGATCAGCTTGTCCAGGGTGCTGGGGGCGAGGCCTGCCGCGTCTCGGGCCCACTGGTACTCGGCCAGCGTGTCGAGGAAGAAGTTCTCCTGATCGTCGGCGGCGATCTCGGCTGCTTGGCGTCTTTGCAAGGTCAAGACATCGGCCAGGCCTGGTTCGATCTTCGGCTCTGTGGTGGTGTCACTGGCCGACGCTGCTGTCGGCACGACGGACAGTCGATGACTCTTAGAATCCGCCACGATACGGAAAGTTACAGGAGTTGCTCGTGGATTCCAGGAGTTTGGCTCAAAATCCTGGGTGCCTTCCAAGCAGAGGCATCAACGTCCTGGCCAGCCGGAATGCGGCAACACAACGCGCTGAGGGCTGAGGAACCCAGACGAACTCCAGCTTGGAAGATGGCCCCGCCGCACCTGCTCACCCTGCGACAGCTCACCGCCAAAGGGCTGCGGCCCGGCGGGCAGGGCGTCCAGGCTCAGGTGTTGTGGCGCTCGCGCCGCTACGGCGCGCCCGGGGTCCGTGCCGCCTACCTGTACGACGTGCGGTTCGCGCTGCCCAAGCGCACCGCCACGGCGCGTCAGCGCGTCGCCCTCGGCAAGGCCAACGCCGCCCGCCGCACCTGCCCCGAATGCCTGCGTGACGCCGGCTACGTGCTGCCGCGCCACCTCGGCACCTGCCTCGACTGCGCCGAAGAGATGGCCGCCGCATGAACGCCCTCGACATCCGCGCCGAGCTGCGCGCCCTGCGCGACCGCATCGAGACCGAGCTGAACGACGAACACAGCGACCGTCAGTACGTGCTCGAAGAGGTCGCCACCGACCTGGACGACCTCATCACCCGTCTGGAGTCCCCGTGAACGGGCTGACACTGTGCCCGCGGCCCGAGGCCGCCGCCCCGCCCGTGCTGGTGAGCGACCCTGCCGGGCTGTTCGCCGAGCTGGCCCGCCTGGACCTGCCGCGCGGCGAGTACGTGGTGTGCGGGTCGGCCGCGCTGTACGTGCGTGGCCTGCGCGCCCGCATGGGGGACCTCGATGTCCTGGCCCGCGGCCCGGCCTGGCAACAGGTGCTGAGCCTCGGCGTGCCGCCGAGCGTGGCTCTGTCCGGTCACGGCCTGGTCGTCAACCACCCGGCCGCGGCGATTGAGTTCGTGGACCGCTGGACGGCCGGTTGGCCCACCGACTACCTGATCGCATCCGCCGACCTGATCGACGGCATCCCCTTCATGCGTCTGGGCGATGTCCTGGCCTGGAAGCAACGCGCCCGCCGGCCGAAGGACCTGCCCGACATCGCCGCCGTGCACCGGCTACGCCGCCTGTGGAACGGCGACCCCGCCCCCGCCCACACCGACAAGACCGATTGGAGGAAAGCCGCATGAGTCTCGCCACACCGACGCCCGAACCGAGCCCGGAGGATGTCTCCCGCGCGCTGGCCGAGATCGAACGCCACCTGGCCGAACCGGCACCGCCCGCACCCGAGCCGCCGGCAGAGCTGGACGACACGGGGGAGACCCGGCGGGTACGGCGGTTGCGCGCCGAGGTCGCCGAGGCTCGCGCCCTGGCCACGCTCCAGACCGACGACACGCCGCTGCTGCTGGACACGCCCCGGCTGCGCAAGCGCCGCAAGAAGGCTCACGAGGCGGCCCGCCTGCACCTGCTGGGACAAGACCCGGCCATGCGAGCGTGGCAAGCCGCGCGGATGCGCCGCCTGCTGGTCGGCGCCGCGATGGTCGCGCTGACGCTGGCGCTGGCCTGGTCAACCGCCGGCGTCCAGCACTTCGCCGCCGAGGGCGCCCCGCCCTGGTCACCCAGTTGGGTCTTCGCCTGGCTGGTCGAGCCGTTCATGTCCATCGCGCTCCTGGTCGTCGTGGGCGCCCGCGCCTACCTCGGCACGCAGGGACAGCCGCTCAACGATCGCAAGCTGATCCGGATCGAGTGGCTGTTCCTCGGGCTGACCCTCGGCATGAACGCCTGGCCGTACCTGCCGTGGAGCACCGACGACTTCTCACTGTCGCGCTTGGTGCTGCACGTGCTGGGGCCGATCGTGGCCGTGGCCATCGTCACCGCCCTGCCGATCATCCTGGCCGCCTTCGCCCAACTCGACCCCACCCGCGGACCGGCGGACGGCGGGGTTACCGGCCTTACGTACAGCGCAAACACCGGTGATCGGGTAAGGCGCGCCGCCGCCGAGGTGGCTCCGCTGATCGAGCGCGCACAGGTACTCATCGCGGCCGGCGAACTGCCCGACACCCCGAGCGCCTACAAGATCCAGCGGGCGCTTCGCTGCGGCATGGACGACGCGCGCGCCGTCCGTGACGCCCTTGCCCAGGAGGCCGCGTGATGACCACGCCGGCCCGCTTCCATCCCACGAACACACAGGGTGCGGCCACATCCGCCAAGACCCGGCCGCACCCTGCCACCCCGCCCACTGCATCGCACACGAGGTGATCCCATCATGACGCATGACCCGTCCATCCCCGCCGACCAGCCGGAACCGCTCACGAACGGTCAGCCGGCGCCCCCCGACTCCGAGCACACCGAGCACGCCGAGGCCGGCGACGGCAAGGGCGCGGACATCGTCCACCTGGACACCGCCCGCGCCGGCCGCCACCCCTACCGACCCGACGACCCGGAGCCGTCCAGTCCTGCCCCCGCCGCCGACCGGCCGACCCTGGAAGGGCAGGTCATCCGGGTTGACCAGCCCGGCAAGGTTGATTCCGACTGGCGCGCCGAGCTGGAGGCCAAGGTGCGCACGCGCCGCCCCGTCGTGCCGCTGTGGCTGCGCTCGCGTACCGAGGCGTTGCAGACCCTCGGCTGGCTGGGCAAGCACTACGCGCACGTGGCCGGCTACCAGCTCACCCGTACCCCGATGTACGCCGGCCGGCTGGCCTTCCGCTCCCCGCGCGGCCTGGCCAGGCTCGCCGGCGGCATGGTGCGCTGGACGTTCGACCTGGAAGGCGAACCGGTACGGGTCGCCGCCGTGCAGAAGGCCGATCCCGAGGCGTACCTGAAGCTGTCCCGGCAACGCGATTCCCGCGTCCGGCTGCGTGTGCCGGTCATGCTGGTGGTGCTGGTCACGCTCCTGATCGCGGCCATCATCGTGGCCGTCGCGGCGACCGCCGTGCAGTGGGGCGCCCTCGCGGTGGCGCTGGCCGCCCTCGGCATCCTCGGCAAGCCCGCGGACCGGCCGCTGATCGAGCGCGCCGTGCTGGCCTCCACCGTGGAGAAACTGACCAGCGACATCGTGATCAGGTCGCTGACCTCCCTGGGCATCGCCGGCATCACGCAGGCGATGTCCAAGAACCCGAAGGAGGCCATCCGGTTCGTGGCCCCCATCACCCGCGACGGTCCCGGCTGGCGCGCCGACATCGATCTGCCCTACGGCGTGACCGTAGGCGACATCCTCGACAAGCGCGACCGGATGTCCGGCGCGCTGCGCCGCCCGCTCGGCTGCATCTGGCCCGAGGGCGACCCCTCCATCCACGAGGGACGACTGATCCTGTGGGTAGGCGACAAGGACCTGTCCAAGACCATCGTCAAATCGCCCCTGCTCAAGGCCACCTCCCACGACCTGTTCAAGGGCGTCCCGTTCGGCAACGACCCGCGCGGCCGGCTGGTCACCGTGCCGTTCATCGAGCACAACATGCTGATCGGTTCCCTGCCCGGCCAGGGCAAGACCGCCTCGGTACGCGAACTGGCCGCCGGCGTCATGCTCGACCCGACCGCCGAGGGCTGGTTCCACGAACTGAAGGGCACCGGCGACCTCGACCCGTACGAGAAGGTCTGCCACCGCTACGTCTCCGGCATCCAAGACGAGGCCATCGCCTACGCCGCCGACTCGCTGAGTCTGCTGCGCAAGGAGGTCATGCGCCGCACGGCAGCGCTCAAGACGGTGCCGCCGGACCTGTGCCCGGACAAGAAGGTCACCCGGCAAATCGCAGACAAGCGCTCCCTTGGGTTGCACCCGCTGGTGGCCATCTTCGACGAGTGCCAGAACCTGTTCGCCCACCCTACGTACGGGGCAAAGGCGGGTGAGGATGCCGAGTTCATCATCAAGTTGGGGCGCGCCCTCGGCGTGATCCTGATCCTGGCCACCCAGCGCCCGGACAAGGACAGCCTGCCCACCGGCATCTCGGCGAACGTGTCCATCCGGTTCTGCCTGCGGGTGGCCGGCCAGACCGAGAACGACATGATCCTCGGCACGTCCGCCTACAAGAACGGCATCCGCGCCACCATGTTCGTGCCCGGACCTCCGGACAAGGGCGGCGATGCCGGCACCGGCTACCTCATCGGCGCGACCCCGATGCCCAAGGTGGTCAAGTCGGCTTACCTGGACACCCCGCAAACCCAGCTCATCGCCGATCGCGCCTATGCGCTGCGCAAGGCCGCCGGCACCCTGTCGGGTCACGCCCTCGGCGAGACGCCCGAACAGCTCACCCCGAGCTATGACCTGCTGGCCGACATCCTGGCAGTGGTCGGGGCGTCCGAGGCCAAGGTGTGGAACGAGGTCGTCATCGCCCGACTGGCCGAACTGCGGCCGGACGTCTACGGCGCATGGGACGCGCTGGAGGGCGGCGCCAAGACGGCGCAACTCACCACCGCACTCAAGCCCTACGGCATCAAGACGATGCAGGTGTGGGGCACTCCCGAGAGCGGCGGCAAGGGCGCCAACCGCATCGGCATCGCCCGAGACGACATCTTCAACGCCGTCACCGAGAGTGACAAGCGACAGGGTTCCGGGGCGGCTTCATAGCTCACCGATCACCTCTAGATCTAGAGGCAGGCCCCTCTAGGTCTAGAGGTTCCCCTAGACCCGAAAACCGCTGTCTACCAGCGATCTAGCGTCTAGAAGCTGACTTGCGCAAACCCCGGAATCGGCCCTGGAGGCCATCTTGGCTACCGTCATCGCCCTGCTAGTCGTCTGCCTGCCGATAGTCACTCTCGGTTACGCCTGCTGGTGCTACGCCTCCCCGTGGGGCGTCTGCCGCCGGTGCGCGCCCGGCGGCAAGAACCACACCTGCCGCGCCTGTGAGGGCACCGGCATGCGGCCCCGCCTCGGCTGGCAGCTCTACGTCTACCTACGCCGCCTGCACCACGACGGCACCCGCTGATCCAGCCGACCCCTTAACCCCGATCCAGTACGCCGAGCCCGTCCACCCGCCCGTCTCGCACGTCGGCCAGGGCTTGCAGATATCCCGCCTCGACCGCGCGATGCACGACGTTCGAGATCGGCTCGGGCATGTCCATCCAACCTCCCCATCCCGAGCACAGATTCGCGGTCGCCTCATACGCCTGCCGCTCATCGGCCATGTCCGCCCGCGGCGCACCGCGCAACACGTTCACCGACCGCTCCCACTCCGCCAGGTCCTCGGGGGTGTAGCTCTCCTCAGCCATACGCACGACGGTACGCGTCGCCGGCCCCGGCAGGGAGTCGAACCGGCGCGCGTACTCAGACACCCCACCTGCGATGCCTCGCTAACCAACACCGATCCCGAAAACCTGAAAGGAAGTCCGCCATGTCCGGCGAGACCACGATCACCATCATCGGCAACCTGACCGGTGACCCCGAACTGCGCTTCACCCAGACCGGCGCCGCCGTCGCCGGCTTCACCATCGCCTCCAGCGCCCGCACCTACAACAAGAGCGTGGAGCAGTGGGAAGACGGAGAGGTCCTGTTCATGCGTTGTAGCGCGTGGCGCGACCTCGGCGAGCACGTCGCCGAGTCCCTGACCCGCGGAACCCGCGTCATCGCCTCGGGCCGGCTGCGCATGCGCACGTTCGAGACCGGCGACGCCGACAAGCGCACCGTCATGGAGATGACCGTTGACGAGGTCGGCCCGTCGCTGCGGTTCGCCACCGCCCGGCCGGTCAAGGCCGCCCGCGGCAACGGCCAGGCCACCCGCAACGGCAACGCCTCCACCGGCAGCGCGTCGGCCGGCGGGTTTGACGACCCGTGGGCCGGCGCCACCCCTGCGGCGGCCTCGGCGCGCGGCAACGGCTGGAACGGCGACGGAGACGAGCCGCCGTTCTGACCCGCCCCGGTTCCTGACGCCTCGGCACGGCGCGGCCTGCTCTCACCCGCCGCCGTCGCCGCGCCGAGGCGCCCCCGCCCTCTTGAGGAAGGACCCGTGTGCCCATGCCGCGACCCACTCTGACCGCCGAACCCGACGACCAGGCATCGCTGTTCACCGTCGCGCCGGACAGCGCCGAGGCTGCGGTGTCCGGTGTGCGCTTCGCCGCTGCCGACCCCACCGCCCACGATGCCGCGCTGGCCGGCGACGGTTACGGCTGGCTGGCCGCCGCGCTGCCCGCGCCGAGGCCGCCCACCTGCCCGGCCTGCCACCGCGCCACCGTGCTGCCGGCGAGTGCGCCGGTGCTGTGGACCTGCCCGCACTGCCACCCCGTGGAGGCCCGATGACCGCCCCACCCGCCGCCCCGGCCGGCTGCTACGTACGCGAGCACGCCGGCCACGTCATGACCGTCCATCCGCCCGCCGCGTTCGAGCCGGCCGCGTTCGCCCGCTTCTGCGCCGCTGAGGCGATGCTGGGGCTGGACGTGGAGACCAGCGCCATTGACGACAAAGGTCCCCGCCAGTTCACGCCCGCCTTCACCGTGCGATTGGTCCAATTCGGCTCCCCGCGTGAGGCGTGGGTGCTCGACCCCGCCGACCCCGACCAGCACGCCGCGATCAGGGCGACGCTGGCCGATCCCGCGCGCCGGTTCGTCACCCACACCTCCTACGATCCGCTGGCCGTCTGGTCGGCCTTCGGCATCGCGCTCGGGCAGCGCGTCATCGACACGCACCTGCTCTCCAAGCTGATCGACCCCGACGAGCGCGCCGGCCACGGACTCAAAGAGCTGACCGGCCGCCACCTCGACGACGGCCTACAACAAGCCGAGGCCGCCCTACACGCCCGGATGCGCGCCCTGGCCCCGATCGGTCACCGCGCCGGCCACACCTGGCAGATCTGGGGATGGAACCACCTGCCGACCAGCGATGAGGCGTACCTGGTGTACGCAGGGTTGGACGCCGTCTACGTGCGCCGGTTGCTGCCGGTGCTGCTGCGTGGCTGCCTCGACTTCACGCACCTGGTGCGGATGGAACAATGGCTGGCCGCCCACGCGACCGGCATCACCATCCGCGGCCTGCTGCTGGACCGCCCCTACACCACCGCCCTCCTGCACCAGGTCCAGCGCGAGCACCACGCCGCCGAGACGGCCATAGCGCAGACCCTCGGCTTCCCGGCCGGCTCACCCCGGTTCGCCTCCTGGCTGGACGGCCACCTCACCGAGGCGGGCATCACCGACCTGCCGCGCACCCCCACCGGCCGCCTGAAGGTCACCGCCGACACCCTCACCACGCTCACCGAACGGGGCGCCGGCGCGCTGCCCGCCCCGGTGCGTGACCTGCTGGCCGCGCGGCAGACGGTCGCCCGCACCTCCAACCTGATTGCCAACCTGACCGCGTTCCTACGCGCCGCCGATCCGGCCGGCCGTGTCCACCCGCAGATCAACACCCTGCGCGCCAAGACCGCTCGCATGTCCATCACCGGCCCGGCGTTGCAGACGCTCAAGAAGCACGACCCGCGGCTACGGCACTGCTTTCGCGCCGACCCCGGTCACGTGCTGATCTCCTGCGACTTCTCGCAGGTAGAGGTACGGGTGGCCGCCGCCCTGTCCAACGACCCGACCCTGAAACAGGTGATCGCTTCCGGCACCGACATCCACGACGCCACCGCCGCCCTGATGTACGGCGACGGCTACACCAAAGAGCAACGCACCATCTCCAAGCGGTGCACCTTCGGCACCCTGTACGGCGGCGGCGCGACCGCGCTGGCCGACCAGACCGGCGTCACACCCGAGGTGGCCCGGCAGGTCATCGACCGGTGGCAGTCCACCTATCCGCGCGTGATCGCCTACACCAAGGCACTTGCCTCACAGAGTGTGGTGACCACGCCGAGCGGCCGGCGTATCCCCGCCGACCCCGCCCGCGGCTACGCCAACGGCAACTACATGGTGCAATCCACCGCCCGTGACCTGCTGCTGGCCGCCGTCTACCGGTTCGCCACCGCCCACCCGCAAGCCAAGCTGTGGCTGTTCGTCCATGACGAAGTCATCATCCAGGCCACCACCCGCGACGCCGAACGCCTGTGCGCCGACCTTCAAGGCGCGATGACGACCAGCTTCCGAGGCGTGCCCATCGTGGCCGACGCCGACATTCTCGGCACCCACTGGGGCCACCTGCCCGACCAGCACGTAAGGACCTGACCTCATGACCATCACCTCCCCGCCCGCGCTGCGTGTGCTCAGTCTCGGCGCCGGTGTGCAGTCCACTACCCTGCTCATGCTCGCCGCCGCGGGCCGGCTACCCAAGGTCGATGTCGCGATCTTCGCCGACACCGGATGGGAACCCCGGTCGGTCTACGAACACCTCGATCGCCTGGAACGGGAAGTCGCCCGCCCTGCCAACATCCCCATCGTTCGCGTTCAGGCGACCAGCAACGCCCAGCGCATCACCGGCGACCTGCGCAACGACTCCCTCACACCAGGGGCGTTCGTACGCCTGCCGGTCTTCGTCCGCAACCGGCACGGCTCCGGCGCCGCCATGGTCCGACGCCAATGCACCGAAGAGTACAAGGTCGCCCCGATCAAGGCGGCTATACGCGAACGCCTCGGCTACCCGCACCCCCGCCGAGTTCCGGCCGACGTCTACGCCGAACAGTGGGTCGGCATCAGCCGCGACGAATTCCACCGCGCCAAGGACGCCCGTGTGCGTTACCTGCGCAACGCCTTCCCGCTGCTGGACCTGCCGGGCTCCGCCGACAACGTCACCGGCTGGACCCGCGGCGATTGCCTGCGCTACCTCCGCCGCGCCGGCTGGGGATCCACCCCCAAGAGCGCCTGTATCGGCTGCCCCTTCCATGGCAACCGGCAATGGCGAGAGCTGCGCGACGACCACCCCGAGGAATGGGCCGACGCCGTCGAATTCGACCGCGCCCTGCGCGCTATGCCGCTACGCGGGATCAAGGAAAAGCCCTACCTACACCGCAGCTTGCTACCCCTCGATCAGGCGCCCATCGACAAGGTCACCCGCCGCGAATGGAGCAGCCGCCAGGGCAACCTGTTCGATTTCTTCGCCGACGAAGACCCCGAAGAAGGCGCCGTGGACGGCTGTTCTCCGTGGAGCTGCCGCGGTGACATCGCCGCCGACCAGGAAGCCGCCTGAACCCCGCCATCCTCGCCCTCGGCTAGCGCAGCTGCCTTTAGCCGAGGGCATTCTCTGCCGCAGAGTTTCAAGAGCACAACTGTGCTGTATTTGCAGTCCTCGAACCACGCCAAACATTGCCGTCCGCCCAGACGCTAGCGATGTTCAACGTTTCTAGAAGTTCAACGCACGCATCGCCGATATCTTCGTTGAAGACCGCGAGCATCCTGACGGCCTCTGTCTGGCCAGGATAGAGAAAGTGGCGATACCACAACAGTTGACCAATCGCCTCACGAGTTGCGCTAACCGCATCGCCGCGCCGAACCATCTTGACCTCGATCAGCCACTCGTTACTGTCGAGTTTGACTGTCATGTCTCGCGGATGGACCACGGTGTTCGGCTCCAGCCCCAACGAAATGAGGTACTCGCCGTACTCTCTGACGACTCGTTCGTGTTTCCGGCTCTTGACGAGAGTGCGCGCCTTGACCGTCGCTACGTAATCAGCCTCATCCTTTGGCTTGAACTCCGCCGTCCTGTCCCGGGAAAGAGCGGGTTCCTTCTGGACGGTGGTGACAATCGCATCGGGCAGGGTTTGCCGGAGCTCTTCACGGGCGACCAAAGCCTCTTCGTACAACCGAATGAATCGCTGTAGATCCTTTACCATGGTGATTTCGCTTGGCAGGTCGGCGAGTTTGTACGTGGTAGCCAGGATGTTGCCGAATTCGTAGTGGACCGGAAGAGCTGCCTTGGAACCCAGCGCAATAGTCGTGTCAAGCCCGTGCGCGATTTCTGCGGGAAGGGCCCCTCTGATCGCATCCGCCTGCTGCTTCAACAGTTGGCGTCCGCGCGCGGTCTTGAAACGGTCGATGAGCTCAGTTACGCCCTGATTCAGACTCAGGGCTACCGTCTGCATATCCTCCGCGAACAGATACACGACGTACATGCCATGTCTGGCCGTATCTGTCTCGTCAGGATCGAACACCGAGATCCACGGCACAAACGCCGCCGCACCTTTGCCACCGCTGCCAACTGGCAGGTAACCGGCCGGAACCCACTGACGCAACTCCGTTCCGGCCTGCCGAAGCAGGCGCTGAGCCTCGCTCGACATGCCGAGCGACCGGTCGTAAGTCTCGCCAATCCGTCCGATGAGCGATCGGAGCTCCATCAGCTGGTCTCCTCGCGGGCTTGGGGGGTGGATCACCAACTGTAGTCGGGCTAACCGACATTTTTCTCTGGCGCATGACCTGCCCCCCCAACTGGTGGCTCTGCCGCCTATCTCACCAGGCCACCAGTTGGGGGGCGTCCCTGCTGATCAAGTACGTGACCCTTGCGAACGAGAGGTTCAACCATGCCCAATCTGCGTACTGCCGTCGTCAGCGCTGCCCGGCGCGGCTGGCACGTCTTTCCGGTGACACCGCTCGGCAAGTACCCCGCCCGCGGCTTCACCGACTGGGAGCACAACGCCACCACCGACCCCGACCGACTGGCCGCATGGTGGCAGCGCGCCCCCTACAACGTCGGCATCGCCTGCGGACCCTCTGACCTTCTGGTCATCGACCTGGACCTGCCCAAGGCCGGCGAGCACCCGCCCGCCGCCTGGGTACGACGTGGCATCGCATCCGGTGAGCAGGTCTTCCGCCATCTGTGCGCCGAGCACGGCCAGCCCTACCCCGACGACACCCGCACCGTGACCACCCGCCGCGGCGGCCTGCACCTGTACTTCACCGCCCCACCCGGCCGCCATCTCGGCAACACCTCGGGAGCACGCGGCAAGGGTCTGGGCTGGCTCATCGATACCCGCGGCGCCGGCGGCTACGTCGTCGCACCCGGCAGCTACGTGGCCGCCCGCGACGGCACCGGCCCCTACACCCTGACCCGCGACCAACCACCCGCACCGCTACCCGACTGGCTGGCCGACGCGCTCACCCCGCCCCCGTCACAACCCGCCACGGGCACGGTCGCCGAGCTGCGGGCCGGCCTGCCCGTCCGCCGGCTGACCACCTACGGCCACGCCGCCCTGACCGGCGAGATAGAGCGCGTGGCCACCGCCCCGGACGGAGGCCGCAACCGCGCCCTCAACCTGGCCGCCTGGAAACTCGGCAAGCTCATCGCCCGCGGCGCGCTACCCCGCGACCTGGTCGAACACGCCCTGCAAACCGCCGCCGAGACCGCCAACAGCCACAGCCGAGACCCGCGCCCACCGCGCGCGCTGGCCGCCGTCATCAGCTACGGCATCGACGCCGGCATACGCGCCGCATGAACCGTCTCTGCGCTGCCCGTCAACCGACTTCGGGAGACCACACCATGCACCACCGCACACCCAACGGCGCGGCCCTGCTCAACCAGCTCCGCGCCGCCATGACCCGATACGTGATCCTGCCGACCACCGAAACCACTGACGCGGTCACCTTGTGGATCGCTGCCACCCATGCCCAACCCGCATGGGCGCACGCGCCCCGCCTGGTCATCCGCGGCCCGGAAAAGCGCTGCGGCAAGTCCCGGCTACTCGACATCGTGGAGGCCACCTGTCACAACCCGTTCATCACGGTCAACTCCTCCAGCGCCGCCGTCTACCGCTCCATCACCGACGACCCGCCGACCATGCTCGTGGATGAGGCCGACACCATCTTCGGCCCCAAGGCGGACGGCAACGAAGACCTCCGCGGCCTGCTCAACGCCGGACACCAGCGCAACCGGCCGGCCAAGCGCTACGACGCCAACGCCAACCGCGTCGAGTCCATCCCGACCTTCGCCATGGCGGCGCTGGCCGGTATCGGCGCGATGCCCGACACCATCGAAGACCGCGCCGTGGTCGTCCGGATGCGCCGGCGCGCCCCTGGCGAAACCGCCGCTCCCTACCGACACCGCCGCGACCGCACACCCCTGCGCGACCTGGCCGCCGACCTCAACCAGTGGCTACGCGCCGACCTGGCCACTCTGGAACAGGCGGAACCCGCCATGCCCGTGGAAGACCGCGCCGCCGACACCTGGGAGCCGCTGGTCATCGTCGCTGACTACGCCGGCGATACATGGCCCGACCGCGCCCGAGCCGCCGCCGTGGCCCTGACCGCCGAAGCCGACGACAACGGCCACACCTCGGCGCGCGTGCGCCTGCTGGCCGCCTGCCGCACCGCGTTCGGCACCGACACCGCACTGCCCACCGCCGTACTCCTGGAACGGCTCAAGGCCGATCCCGAGGCCGAATGGAACGAGCACGGCCCCGCCGGACTGACGCCCCGGAAGCTCGGCATCATGCTCGGCGAATACGAGATCCGTTCGGCCAACATCCGGTTCACCACTGGACAGGTCAAGGGCTACCAGCGCGCCGATTTCCTGGACGCCTGGGGCCGTTACTGCCCGACCGTTGAACCCGTTCCCGAGGGCGATGTGGTGCCGTTCGCCAGGGATACCCGTCCCATCCGTCCCAACCTCGTCAACGCAGGTCAGCGCGGGACGGGAACCGCGCCTGGGACGGGTTGACCCGTCCCACCCTTTCTACCCGTCCCAGGCTTGACCTGCGGAAATGAGCTTGGGACGGATGGGACGGATACCCCTCAGAAAACTGCTCCTGGACACGGAGATTCAGACTCATGAGCGTTGATCAAATCATCCCCGTTGTACCGACCGAGACCGAGGAAGCCCTACTGCTCAAGGTGGAGGAAGCCGCGCGCCGGCTGCGAATCGGCCGTACGCAGATGTACCAGCTCCTTGCAAGCGGCGCCGTCGAATCCGTCTACATCGGACGCCTGCGCCGTGTCCCTGTCGAGTCCCTACACGACTACGTGTCCACGCTCCGGGCTCACTGCCCGGCTCAGCGTGGCGCGGCTTGAGGAGGTGAGCATGGGCAAGCGGAAGCCGAACGGCGCATCGAGCATCTACCTCGGCAAGGACGGCAAATGGCACGGGCGTGTAACCGTGGGCGTCAAGGACAACGGCAAGCCTGACCGCCGCCATATCGAGCGCCGGACAGAAGCCGAGGTCATCAAGGCCGTACGGGAAATGGAACGTCAACGGGACGGCGGCAGCGTCCGTAAGGCTGGCCAGCGCTGGACGGTAACCAAGTGGCTCACGCACTGGATCGAGAACATCGCTGTCCCACCAGCCGTTCGCGAGAGCACGCATTCCGGCTACAAGGTGGACGTGACAAAGCATCTCATCCCTGGCATCGGTGCCCACCGTCTCGACAAGCTGGAGCCTGAGCACCTCGAAAAGCTCTACGCCAAAATCCAGCGGTCGGGCAGGTCCGCCGGCACGGCTCACCATGTCCACCGAACCATTCGCGCCGCCCTCAATGAGGCAGTGCGGCGCGGCCATCTCACCAAGAATCCGGTGATGCTCGCCAAAGCGCCGGTACTCACGGACACCGAGATAGAGCCGTACGACATCGAAGAAATTCGGCGCCTGTTCAAGGCCGCCGACGCCTTGCCGAGAAACAGCGCTCGGTGGGGAATCGCGCTTGCCCTCGGCCTGCGGCAGGGTGAAGCCCTCGGTCTGCGCTGGGAACACGTGAACCTGGACAAAGGCGTTCTCAGAGTCCGGCGAAGTCGTCAACGGCCCAAGTACGCCCATGGCTGCGATGACCAGCCCTGTGGACGAAAGCCAGGCTTCTGCCGGGCACGACGGCAGATCAACGAGGACACGGCGGACACCAAGTCGAAGGCGGGGCGGCGCGTGATTGGCCTGCCCGATGAGTTGGTGGCTCTGCTCAGGAAACACAAGACAGAGCAGGATAAGGACCGTGAAGCGGCCCGCCAACTGTGGCAAGAGGGCGGATGGGTCTTCACGACCGCGACCGGCCAGCCTGTGAGCCCTTCCAGCGACTACCACGAATGGAAGGCTCTGCTGAAGGCCGCCGGCCTACGGGACGGACGCCTTCACGACGCTCGCCACACCGCCGCCACGGTGCTGCTCATCCTCGGCGTACCCGAGCGCACCGTCATGGCCATCATGGGATGGTCGGCCTCGGGCATGGCGGCGCGGTATCAGCACGTGACGGACGGCATCCGGCAGACCGTCGCCAAGCAAGTCGGTGGGCTGATCTGGGAGACGGAAACGGAAGTCACCGACACCCCGGAAGAGGCCAACTGAGACGGAAAATGAGACGGAACGTCAAGAGGGGTCATGCCGCTGATCGCGGCATGACCCCTCTGAGCTGGCGGAGGATAGGGGATTTGAACCCCTGAAAGGTTGCCCTTTACACGCTTTCCAAGCGTGCGCCCTCGGCCACTAGGCGAATCCTCCGCCGACGAGCTTACCGGACTTCCTGGCGTGTGAAGACCACGATTTCCGTGGAGCGAGCACTGCCGCATCCCGCTAGACTGTCCGTGGACCCCTCGCGCGGCGTCATCCTGTGAACCTCCCCAGGGCCGGAAGGCAGCAAGGATAAGCGGGCTCTGGCGGGTGTGCGAGGGGTTCTTTTCGTTAGGAGCCCCTCGCAGGCGGGATGGTCGCATGAGCCTTGCGCTTTACCGCAAGTACCGGCCCGGGACCTTCGCCGAGGTCAAGGGTCAGGAACACGTCACAGACCCGCTGCGGCAGGCACTGCGCACCGGCCGAGTCAACCACGCCTACCTCTTCAGCGGCCCGCGCGGCTGTGGCAAGACCTCCAGCGCCCGCATCCTGGCCCGCTCGCTCAACTGTGAGAAGGGCCCGACCCCCGACCCGTGCGGCACCTGCGAGTCCTGTGTCGCGCTGGCGCCGACGGGCCCCGGCCACCTCGACGTGATCGAGATCGACGCGGCTTCCCACGGTGGCGTCGACGACGCCCGGGACCTGCGTGAGCGGGCCTTCTTCGCGCCGGTCTCCGCGCGCTTCAAGATCTACATCATCGACGAGGCGCACATGGTGACCCGTGAGGGTTTCAACGCGCTGCTCAAGCTCGTCGAGGAGCCGCCGCCGCACCTGAAGTTCATCTTCGCGACGACCGAGCCGGAAAAGGTCATCGGCACGATCAAGTCGCGTACCCACCACTATCCGTTCCGGCTGATGCCGCCCGCGACCCTCCGCGCGCTGATGGAGGAGATCCTCAGCTCCGAGAGCGTCCCGTTCGAGCCGACCGCGCTGCCGCTCGTCGTCCGCGCCGGCGCCGGGTCGGCCCGCGACTCGCTGTCCATCCTCGACCAGCTCCTGGCCGGGGCCGAGGACGACGGCATCACCTACGCCAAGGCCGTCTCGCTGCTCGGCTACACCGACGGCGACCTGCTCGACGACGTCGTGGCCGCGTTCGCCGACCGCGACGGCGGCCGGGTCTTCCAGGCGGTCAACCGGGTCGTCGAGGGCGGCCACGACCCGCGTCGCTTCGCCTCCGACCTGCTGGAGCGCTTCCGCGACCTGGTCATCCTGGCCAACGTCCCGGAGGCGGCCTCCAGCGGCCTGCTCGACCGTCCCGCCGACGAGCTGGAGCGTCTCGTCCAGCAGGCAGCGTCCATGGGGCCAGCCGAGCTCACCCGCGCCGCCGAGATCTTCAACGCCGGGCTCACGGAGATGCGCGGCGCCACCTCGCCCCGGCTCCTGCTGGAGCTGATGTGCGCCCGGGTCCTGCTCCCCGTGGCTTCCCAGGGGGAGGTCGCCCTGCTCGCACGGCTGGAGCGCCTCGAACGCGGCGGCGCCGTCGCCCAGATGGCCGCCCGTTCAGCTGCCCCCGCCGCGCCGGTACGCGAGCCCGTCCACGACGCGGCCCCGGGCGTGGCCGCGCACGGCCCCGCTGCTGTGGTGCAGGGCGGGGGACCCGCCGGGGCAGGGCATGCTGCCCCGGATGGCGGTGCCGCACCGGGTGCCGCACCGGGCGAAGGGCACGCGGCGCGGCCGTCGGCCGACGACTGGCCCGAGACCGTACGCCCCGGCTCGCCGCCGCAACCCGCTCCCGTCCAACCGGCCACCGCCGGTCAGCCCGCCCCCGGGCAGTCCACGCCCGGGTCCTCGCCCGGGTCCACGCCCGGGTCCTCGTCAGGGCAGTCCTCGTCCGGGCAGGGGGGGCCGGTTGCCGGTGGGGCCGGGGCGATCCAGCAGCAGTGGCCCGCGGTGCTGGCGGCGCTCAAGCAGCGCAGCATCGTGGTGTGGGCCAACGTGAGCACCAACGCCCAGGTGGTGGGCGTCGAGGGCAACCTGGTCACCCTCGGCTTCACCCAGGTCGGCGCGATGAAGAACTTCACCGGCGGCGGCAAGGACGCCGTGGTGGCCGGTGCGCTCGGCGACGTCCTGGGCGGTACGTGGCGGGTGGAGGCGGTGGTGGGCGGCGGGCCTCCGGCGGCCTCACGCGGCCCCCAGCCGGGCGGCTCTCATCCCGGCGGCGCTCCGGGTAACGCGCCGGGCTCGCACCCGGGTGGCGCGTCCGGGTCGCACCCGGGAGGGGCGCCGGGCTCGCACCCGGGGGGTGCGTCGGGTTCTCATCCTGGCGGTCCTTCCGGGCCGCAGGGCGCCACGTCCAACGGCGCGGCGGACGTACAGCAGGCCGGTCCCGGCTCGTCCGGGGCCGCGCAGGGGGAGGCCGGCGGCCCGGCCGCCCGGGGCGGGCTTTCGGGGCCCCCGTCGGGGCCGGCGGGGGCGCGTCCCGAGGGGGCTGCGGGCTCTCGTCCCGGTGGCCCCGCGGGCTCGCACGCGGGCGCTTCGATGAGCTCGTACGGGGACGCCGCCGCGCGGTCGGGCAGCGGGGCGGCGGCGGACGGTCCGCAGGACGCGGGGTCCGTTCAGCAGGACGCCGCGCCGGACGGGACGGCGGGCGGGCCGAGGACGACGGACGAGTCATGGCCGTCGGCCCCCGACGACCCGGGGCCGGGCTCGCCTCCCACGCCCGATCCCACCCGGACGGCTTCCGGGCGGGCGTCGGGCGGCGCGTCGGGCGGTGCGGTGGGCGCCGGGCTGGCGGCGGCCCGTTCCGCGGCCAGGGCGGCAGCCCAGGCGGGGCCCCGCGCAGGCGCCCGGTCGGGGGCCCGGCAGGGCGCGACGTCGGGGTGGCCGGAGGCGGTGCCGGGCCGCGGCAAGACCTCGGAGACGGAGGACGTCGATCCGCTGAACGACGCGGACGCCGACGTGGACGCCGTCTCGGGCATGGCCCTCCTCCAGCGCGAGCTGGGCGCCCAGGTGATCGGCGAGATCGACCACACCTGACCCCCCACCTCACCCGTGGGACGGGCCGTACGCGGCGATCAGGCGGTGCGGAGGCGGGCGTGGGCGGCGGCGGCGCGGGGGTCGCCCGGCGGGAGCGCCCTGGTGATGCGTTCGAGGACCTGGTAGTCGTCGCGGCCGCTCTCCGTCTGGGCGTAGGCCCACAGGTCCTGGGGGGTGCCGTGACGCAGGATCGTGGAGCGGACCTGCACTTCGAGCTCGTCACGGGCGCGGCGGATCTCGGGCGACTCCGAGCGCGGCAGGAGCGGCCCGGCGTAGGCGCGGGCCAGGGCCGCCGGGTCGTTGGCCGACAGCAGGCGGCGCAGCTCCAGGAAGTCGGCGTCCACGGGTGAGGTCAGCCGGTAGGGCTTGGCCTCGACGATCGCGCCGAGCTGGGCGCGCAGGCGGTGCACCTCGGCCCTGATGGTGACGGGGTTGCCCGCGTCGCCGTACAGGTGGAAGGAGAGCTGGTCGGCGGACAGGCCGCGGGGGTGGAGCGCGAGGAGCGCGAGGATCTCGGCGTGCCGCAGGGAGAGCGGGAGCTTGCGGCCGTTGACGACGGCGGTCGGGGTGCCGTCGCCGAGCAGCGCGAGGCCCAGGGGGGAGGCGCTGACGGTGGGGGTGGCGCGCAGGAGGTAGCCGCCGGAGAAGGGCTCCAGGACGGCTACGCGGCCGTCGCGCAGGATCATCCGGTCGCCGGTGGAGGGCAGCGTGACGCGCGAGCCGAGATGGCCGGAGGGGTCGCCGGCGATGACCCGGCCGGTGGGGGACAGCAGGATCGTGGAGCGGGCGCGCAGCCCCTCGTAGCGGCGGCGCAGCACGTCGTCGCGCTCGTGCATGCGCAGGGCGAGCTGGGTCTCGGCGAGCTTGGCCGCCGCGCCGACGAGGGCGATCGTGGCCGGGTGGAGGCTGGGCGCGGTGCCGCTGATGTCGACGCAGCCGAGGATCTGGCCGGTGTCGGGGTCGATGATCGGGGCGGCGCTGCACGACCAGACGTGCAGCACGCGCATCAGGTGTTCCTCGGAGTAGACGTGCACGGGCCGGCGCAGGGCCAGGGCCGTGCCGATGCCGTTGGTGCCGACGGCGTTCTCGCCCCAGTGGTGACCGGCGGCGAGCCCGACCTGGTCGGCGCGGCGCAGGGTGGCGGCGTGGCCCTCGCGCCACAGGACCCGGCCTTCGGCGTCGGTCACCAGGACGATGTGCTCGCTCTCGTCGGCCGAGCGGCCCAGCGTCTGGGCCAGGAGCGAGAGCAGGGGCTGGAGCGGGTGCGAGGCGCGGATGTCCTTCATCGTCGCGGTGTCGAACGCCAGGGGGGCGGCGGTGGCGTCGAGGTCGATGCCGGCGTCGAGGGAGCGCCGCCAGGAGGCTCCGATCATCCCGCGCGGCTCGACGGGCGTCACCTCGTCCGCGCTGATGCTGTCGTGCGCCGCGCGCAGACGACGGGAGTATGCGTTCAAGTGAGCGTAACTCATCGGCCACTCCATGTAATCAGCCCCTTAGGCGAGCATCCGTTGTACAGGGCTCCCGGCGCAACCCGTTCAGGGGATTGCTTAGAGTGATTGAACGATCGCAACGTGTGTGCAACGTGGTGAAGTCTAGGGTCTCTGACGACGCACCGGCATGGTGCGGCCGCTCCGGCCGGTGTGATGGCCGGGTCCCGGACACTGGAGGGGGGCCGGGATCCGGCCAGAATGAGGCAGGGGCGCGAAACACCTGTATGCCCGCCAGTACATGACCGCGCCCAAACACCGTAGGCTCGTGGCAGTCAAGAACGCGGAGCCACGAGGAGCGCACGACGGTGAACCCAGGGGATGTCAACCTGCAGCAGCTGCTGGAGCAGGCCCAGCTCATGCAGCAGCAGCTTGTGAGCGCCCAGCAGGAGCTCAACGACGCGCAGATCGAGGGCTCGGCCGGCGGCGGCATGGTCACGGCCGTCGTCAACGGTTCGGGCGAGCTGCTCGAGCTCAAGATCGATCCGAGCGTGATCGACGCCGCGGATCCGCAGGACACGGCCGACACGATCGCCGATCTGGTGATCGCCGCCGTGCGCGACGCCATCAGGGCGGCCGCCGACCTGCAGCAGGAGAAGCTGGGCCCGCTGGCCCAGGGGCTGGGTGGCGGCGGCCTCGGCCAGTTGCCGGGGTTCTAGGCGATGTACGAAGGGGTCGTCCAGAACCTGATCGACGAGCTCGGCCTGCTCCCCGGCGTCGGTCCCAAGAGCGCGCAGCGGATCGCCTTCCACCTGCTGGCGGCCGATCCGGCCGACGTCAAGCGGTTGGCGCACGCGCTCCTGGAGGTCAAGGAGAAGGTCCGGTTCTGCCGGGTGTGCGGCAACGTGGCCTCCGAGGAGGAGTGCCGCATCTGCCGCGACCCGCGCCGCGACACGCACGTGATCTGCGTGGTCGAGGAGTCGAAGGACGTCGTCGCGATCGAGAAGACGCGCGAGTTCCGCGGCACCTACCACGTGCTCGGCGGGGCGATCAGCCCGATCGACGGCGTCGGCCCCGACGACCTGCGCATCCGTGAGCTCATGACCCGGCTGGCCGACGGCCGGGTGACCGAGCTCATCATCGCCACCGACCCCAATCTCGAGGGTGAGGCGACGGCGACCTACCTCGCCCGTCTGGTCAAGCCGATGGGTGTGAAAGTGACACGACTGGCCAGCGGTCTGCCTGTGGGCGGTGACCTCGAGTACGCCGACGAGGTGACCTTGGGCCGCGCGTTCGAAGGACGGAGGCTGCTGGATGTCTGACGAGTGGAACGCCCTGGCGGAGGAGATCGCCGGCCACGCGAGCAACTATGTGGACGGCCTGGCGAGAGTCGCCGGCGGCGAGGGCGGCGACGCCATCTGGTCGCTGCTCCTGGTCGAGGTCGCGCAGGTGAGCCTGGCGGGCGCCAAGCTCGGCGCCAACCGCGACGTGATCCTGTCGGGCAACTACGAGCCGCCGCTGAGCGAGGACCCCGACATCGACGGGGTGCGCACGGCGCTGGCCGAGCGGCTCGGCCCGGTCGACGACTACGCCGAGGTGTTCGACCCGTACAAGGACACGGCGGTCACGCCCTACCGGCTCTCCGACGACCTGACCGCGGTCGCCGCCGATCTCATCCACGGGCTGCGCCACTATCAGGCGGGGCGGCCGCACGAGGCGCTGTGGTGGTGGCAATACTCCTACTTCAACACCTGGGGCAACCACGCGGGCGCGGCCATGCGCGCGCTGCAGGCTCTGGCCGCGCATTCGCGGCTCGACGTGGCCGAGGAGGCCACGACCGTCTGACGGGTGTCCACATAGTGGTTGAGCCATCAGTGGCATGAGAGGCCCCAAGTAGACTGGCACTTCACAGTCCAGACCGGGAGACTCTCGTGGCGCTCGTTGTGCAAAAGTACGGTGGTTCGTCCGTCGCCGACGCGTCCTGCATCAAGCGGGTCGCGCAGCGGATCGTCGCGACGAAAAAAGCCGGCAACAACGTGGTCGTCATCGTCTCCGCCATGGGCGACACGACGGACGAGCTGCTCGACCTGGCCGAGCAGGTGTCGCCGCTGCCGCCGGGCCGCGAGCTCGACATGCTGCTGACCTCCGGCGAGCGCATCTCGATGGCTCTGCTGGCGATGGCGATCGCCAACCTGGGGCACGAGGCCCGCTCGTTCACCGGCTCGCAGGCCGGCGTGATCACCGACTCGACGCACGGCAAGGCGCGCATCATCGATGTGACGCCGAGCCGCATCCAGGAGGCCCTCGACCAGGGCCACATCGCGATCGTGGCCGGTTTCCAGGGCGTCTCGCAGCAGTCCAAGGACATCACCACGCTGGGCCGAGGCGGCTCCGACACGACCGCGGTCGCGCTGGCCGCGGCGCTGGAGGCCGACGTCTGCGAGATCTACACCGACGTCGACGGCATCTTCACCGCCGACCCTCGGATCGTGCCGGCGGCGAAGCAGATCCCCAGGATCTCCTACGACGAGATGATGGAGATGGCGGCCTGCGGCGCGAAAATCCTCCACCTGCGCTGCGTCGAGTATGCTCGCCGCTTCAACCTGCCGATTCACGTACGCAGCTCGTTCAGTAACAGGGAAGGCACGTGGGTCGTCTCCGACCCTTACACCGAAGGAACCGAGATGGAGCAGCCGATCATCTCCGGCGTCGCGCACGACCGGAGCGAGGCCAAGATCACTGTTGTCGGGGTGCCCGACAAGGTCGGTGAGGCTGCCACGATCTTCAAAACTCTGGCCAACGCCGAGATCAACATCGACATGATCGTGCAGAACGTCTCGGCGGCGGCGACCGGCCGCACCGACATCTCCTTCACGCTGCCCACGGCCGACAGCCAGACGGCGCTGACGGCGCTGAAGAGGATCCAGAGCGAGATCGGTTACGAGTCGCTGCTGTTCGACGACCAGATCGGCAAGGTGTCGCTGATCGGCGCGGGCATGCGCTCGCACCCGGGCGTCACCGCGACGTTCTTCGCGGCCCTCGCGGACGCGGGGGTCAACATCGAGATGATCTCCACGTCGGAGATCCGCATCTCCGTGATCGTCGAGCAGGACGGTGTCGACGCGGCCGTGGCGGCCGCCCACCGTGCCTTCGATCTCGACTCCGACCAGGTCGAAGCCGTTGTGTATGGAGGTTCAGGACGATGAGCAGGCCCAATCTCGCCCTGATCGGGGCCACCGGAGCCGTCGGCACCGTCATGCGGGACATCGTCTCCACGCGTGACGACATCTGGGGCGAGGTGCGCCTGGTGGCCTCCCCGCGCTCGGCCGGCAAGGTGCTCCAGGTGCGCGGCGAGGACGTCGTCGTGCAGGCGCTGGCGCCCGAGGTGTTCGACGGCATCGACATCGCCATCTTCGACGTGCCCGACGAGGTGTCGGCCGTGTGGGTGCCGATCGCGGCCGAGCGTGGCGCGATAGCGATCGACAAGTCCGGCACGTTCCGGATGGAGCCCGACGTCCCGCTGGTGGTGCCGGAGGTCAACCCGCTCGACGTGCGCGAGCGGCCGCGCAACATCATCTCCACGCCCAACTGCACCACGCTGTCGATGATGACGGCCATGGGCGCGCTGCACGCCGAATACACCCTGACCGAGCTGGTCGTCGCCTCCTACCAGGCGGTGTCCGGTGCGGGCGTGGCGGGCTCGGCGCGGCTCTACGACGAGGTCGAGGCGCTGGCCGGCGACCGGTCGATCGGTCAGGTGGCCGGTGACGTGCGCAAGGCGCTGGCCAACAAGCTGCCCGACGACTCGCCGTTCCCGGCGCCGATCGCGTTCAACGTGGTGCCGTGGGCGGGCTCGTACAAGGACGGCGGATGGGCGTCCGAGGAGCTCAAGCTGCGCAACGAGTCGCGCAAGATCCTCGGCATCCCCGACCTGAAGGTCTCGGCGACCTGTGTCCGGGTGCCGGTGATCACCACGCACTCGCTGGCCGTGCACGCGCGGTTCGCGCGCGAGATCACGGTTGCCGGCGCGCACCGGGTGCTGGGCGCGGCGCCGACGGTGGTCCTCATGGACGACCCGGCCAACGGCGTCTACCCGACCCCCGCCGACGTGGTGGGCACCGACCCGACGTACGTGGGCCGGGTGCGCCAGGCGATCGACTTCCCCAACACGCTGGATCTGTTCGTGTGCGGTGACAACCTGCGCAAGGGTGCCGCGCTGAACGCGGCGGAGATCGCCGAGCTGGTCGCCTCGGAGTTCTGACGAAGCGGGCGGGCTCTGTCCACCGGGCGGGCTCTGTCCACCGGGCGGGCTCTGTCCACCGGGCGGGCTCTGTCCACCGGGCGGTGGACGGAGCCGGCCCTGTCACCGGAACAGGATGTCCCAGTGGTCGCCCTCGTCGGCGTAGACGTCGCCTGACGCCGAGCGGTAGAGGGTGGCGCCATCGCCGCGCATGCCCGTCCGGTCATGGTTTTTGGTGATGTACCGGTCGATGCACTGGTTGTGTGAGATGTCGAGCTTGTAGCCGTTGCCGTGGCTGAACCGGCCGGAGGCGTGGCCCGTCTCCGTGCCTCCCGTCACCATGATCGGGCACCGGCTGCGCCGCTTGAGCTCCACGGCCTTGGCGACCGTGCGGGTGCGTACCGAGTCGAGCGAGGTGCAGTGACGCAGGTGCTTGCTCGTGCAGTTGCCCGTCGACTTCCAGCGCAGGCCCGCGTCCTTGAGCCAGTCGGCCGCGTTCGCGTGCGACAGGTGCACGGTGGCGTGCCTGGGGCGGGCGCGGTGCAGGTCGACCGCGTGGCGGCGGTGCCGCTTGGCGTTCGCCCCGGCCTCCTTGCCCCCGCGGGCCCGCGGCTCGGACCGCTCGGCTTGCTCGGTCTGCTCGGCTTGGCCGACGTCGAAGCGCCGTAGATACAGCTCGCGGAACTCGCGCTCGTCGCCGGGCTCCCGGAGGTCGTCGGTCTCGCGCGGGCCGGTGGGCTCGCGCGGGTCCGCGGGTTCCCGCGGGTCGGCGGGCTCCCGTAGGCCGGTGGGCCGGTACGGGTCGCCGGACCTGCCGTCGTGATCGCGGGTCTCGCGAAGCCTGCGCAGACGCTCCACCTCGTGGATGGAGCCGAGCTGGGCGTGGTAGGCCCGCTCCAGGCTCGCCGCCGTCTTCTCGAGCATGGAGTACCAGCGAGGGGCGTTGTACATGTCGCCGGCTTCGTAGACCCGGATGACCGGGTCCGGAGCCTGGCGTGGCTCGTCCGCCGGCGTCCTGGGGGCGGCCGAGGCCGCAGACGCCATCGCGATGATGGAGATCTCGATACCAAAGAGCGCGACCACGAGGAGCCGCACTGTCCTACGTATCCACATGTCGATGCCTTTTCGCGGAATAGCCCTTCCGCTGAAACCATCAATCCCACCGTTCACAGTGGATAACCCCTGTCGCACTGGGATTTTTGCCTTGTGGCGGCGATCACCGTGCGGCTCCATGACCTAACCCGGCAATAAGCCGTAAAGTGACGAACGTGTCCGAAGCCCGAAACCGAGGATCGGAGAGCACTCGAGAGGTCATCGTCGAGACGGCCTTGCGACTGTTCCGGGAGCGCGGCTTCGAAGCGACGACGATGCGCGCCATCGCCGCCGAGGCCGGTGTGTCCGTGGGTAACGCCTACTACTACTTCGCGAGCAAGGAAGCGTTGATCCAGGCGTACTACGACCGCGCCCAGACCGAGCACGAGCAGGCCTGCCGGGAGCTGCTCGCGACCGAGTTCACGCTGGCCGGGCGGCTGAGCGGGGTGCTGCGCGAGTGGGTGCGCGTCTCGGAGCCGTACCACGAGTTCGCGGTCAAGTTCTACAAGCACGCGGCCGAGCCGACGAACCCGCTGAGCCCGTTCAGCGAGCAGTCGTCGCCGGCCCGCGAGGCCTCCATCGCGATCTACCGGCAGGTGGTCGAGGGGGCGCGTGACCGGATGAACGCCGAGTTGCGCGAGGAACTGCCCGAGCTGCTCTGGCTGCTGTCCATGGGCATGGTGCTGTTCTGGGTGCACGACGCCTCGCCCGGCTGCGCGCGCACGTACCGGCTGATCGAGGTGACGGTGCCGCTGGTGGACCGGCTGGTCGGGCTGTCGCACCTGCCGGGGCTGCGGGGGATCACCAAGGACTTCATCGCCGCGGTGCACGAGCTCCGGGCGTAGTCCCGGCCACATACCGGTTGGTATGGTCGGGGCACACCCGGAGCCCGGAGGCGCGCTATGACCCAGAACTGGGGCATGACCATCCCCTTCTACGACCGTTCCCTGGCCCAGTCGCAGGAGCTGATCGCGGAGCTGCCCGCGCTCGGCTACACCGATCTGTGGTCGGCCGAGGTCAACGGCACGGACGGGTTCACGCCGCTGGCGCTGGCCTCGCAGTGGGCCCCCGGCGTCCGGCTGGGCAGCGCCATCGTGCCCGTCTCCACGCGCGGGCCGGGGCTGCTGGCCATGTCGGCGGCGACGCTGGCCGACCTCGCGCCGGAGCGGTTCGTGCTCGGCATCGGCTCGTCGTCACCGGCGATCGTGGAGCGCTGGAACGCCGTCGAGTTCGCCAAGCCGTACGCCCGCACCCGCGACACCCTGCGCTTCCTGAAGAAGGCGCTGGCCGGCGAGAAGGTGTCGGAGGCGTACGAGACCTTCCAGATCAAGGGCTTCAAGCTGGAGCGCGCGCCGAAGGTGCCGCCGAAGATCGTGCTGGCCGCGCTGCGGCCGCGGATGCTGCGGCTGGCGGCCGAGGAGGCCGACGGCGCGATCACCAACTGGCTCTCGCCGGACGACGTGCGCAAGGTGCGCGCGGAGATCGGGCCGGACACCGAGCTGATCGCCCGCCTGTTCGTCTGCGTGAGCGAGGACACCGACCGCGTGCGCGAGCAGGCCCGGTGGATGCTGGCCTCCTACCTCACGGTGCCGGCGTACGCGGCCTTCCACGACTGGCTGGGACGCGGCGAGGTGCTGCGGCCGCTGCACGAGGCGTGGGCGGCCGGCGACCGCAAGTCCGCGCTCAAGGCGATCCCCGACGAGGTCGTGGACGCGCTCATCGTGCACGGCGACGCGGCGACCTGCCGGGCCCGGATCGAGGAGTATGTCGCGAACGGCCTCAACACGCCCGTGCTGGCCCCGATCCCGGGCGGAGAGGTCTCCATCACCCAGGCCGTCCGCGACCTGGCTCCGAAGGGCTGAGGGCGCATGGACGACGTTCTGAAGCTGGACGCGGTCGGCCAGGCGCGGGCGGTACGCGAGCGGCTGGTGTCGCCGCGCGAGCTCGCCGAGGCCGCCATCGCCCGGATCGAGGCCCGCGACGGCGAGCTGAACGCGGTCGTGCACCCCCGGTTCGAGCGGGCGCTGGCCGAGGCCGCCGACATTCCCGAGCACGCGCCCTTCCGCGGCGTGCCGATCCTGCTGAAGGACCTGGGCTGGCAGCAGGCGGGCGAGCCCTACAGCGCGGGCTCGCGGGTCTACGACGGCCTGCCGGTCGAGGAGGACGGGCACGGCGTGGCCCGCCTGCGCGAGGCCGGCTTCCTGGTGCTCGGCCGCACCAGCACGCCCGAGTTCGGCAGCACGATCACCACCGAGCCCGCCGCGTTCGGCCCCACCCGCAATCCGTACGATCCCGCGTACTCGGCCGGCGGGTCGAGCGGCGGGTCTGCGGCGGCGGTGGCGGCCGGGATGGTCGCGCTGGCGACGGTCGGCGACGGCGGCGGCTCGATCCGCATCCCCGCCTCGTTATGCGGCCTGGTGGGCCTGAAGCCCACCCGCGGGCGCGTCAGCTTCGCGCCGACCCTGGGGGAGGGCTGGAACGGCTTCTCCTGCCCGGGGTTCGTGACCAGGACCGTGCGTGACACCGCCGCGGCGCTCGACCTGGTCTCCGGGTACGTGCCCGGCGACCCGTACGCCGCCCAGCCGCTGCCGCGCCCGCTCGCCGAGGAGGCCGGGGCCGACCCGGGACGGCTGCGGATCGGGTACGTCACCGCGCACCCGCGAGGCGACGTGCCGGAGGACCCCGACCTGGCCGACGCCGTGACCGGGGCGGCGGCGCTGCTGGCCGCGCTGGGCCACGAGGTGGCGCCCGGCTGCCCGCAGGCGCTGGGCGACGCGGACTTCCCGCTGCACTTCGGCGCGATCGTGTCCGACAATTTGGCCGCGCTCGTCGAGGGGCTGGGCCAGACCAGGGGCAAGGCCGTCGAACTGGAGGAGCTGGAGCCGCGCAACGCCGCCATGGTGGCGGCCGCGCGCGGGCGCAGCGCGGCGGCGCACCTGCTGGCGGCGCAGTGGATCGACCGCTTCCGCAGGCGGCTGGCGGCCTGGTGGACCGCCGGGCACGACCTGCTGCTCATGCCGTCGGTGGGCGTGGCGCCGTTCCCGCTCGGCTGGATCCCGCCGGAGGACCTGAGCACCGCGTTCGGCAGGACCGCGCACGTGGTGGCCTTCACCTCGCCGATCAACGCCAGCGGTCAGCCGGCCATCTCGCTGCCGCTGCACCGCACCCGCGACGGGCTGCCCGTGGGCGTCCAGCTCGTCGCGGCGGCCGGGCGGGAGGACCTGCTCATCAGGGTGGCGGCGCAGATCGAGGCGGCCAGGCCCTTCGAGCACGCGGCGCTGTGAGGAACTCCTTGCCCCGGGTAACACGTTATGTCGTGAGAGACGGGGTAAAGGGAGACTCATGATGGCGAAAGCAGCGAAGGCCGCGGCGGCCTATCGGGCCTACCGGGACGTCACCAAGCCCGGCACGCCCGGCCTCATGCCGCGGCTCCGGGCGATCCCCCGCATGCTCGGCGCCGCGCTCCGGGGCCGGTACGACGGGCTGGGCAAGGGCAGGCTGACCATGATGGCGCTCGGCGTCGTCTACCTGGTCTCGCCGATCGACCTGGTGCCCGACTTCCTGATGCTGATCGGCGTGGCCGACGACTTCGGGGTGTTCCTCTGGCTGATGGGGTCGTTGCTCGGCGAGAGCGGCCGCTACGTCGACTGGGAGCGCAGGATCATCACCGGCAGGGTGGAGCCGGCGCCGCAGGAAGGCTAGATCTCCTCCATCCTCAGCCAGGCGCGCGACGGCAGCGGGTGCCCGAACAGCCGGGCGGCGTTGCCGTACGCGACCCTGGCGATGTCGGCGGGAGGCAGCGCGCCGAGGTTGCGCGCGACGGACTTCTGGGTGTCGGGCCAGGTGGAGTCGGAGTGCGGATAGCCGCTCTCCTGCAGCACGTGGTCGAGGCCGACGGCGAGCCGCACCCCCGACAGGGCGTGGTCGTCGAGCGTGCCGAAGAAGAAGTTGCGGCGCAGCACCTCGCTGGGCTTGAGCCCGCCGTCCCACTGGGCTTCGCCGGCCACCGGGTGGTCCAGCGCGTAGTCGGCCCGCTCGGCGAGCACCGGCAGCCAGCCCACGCCGCCCTCGGCGATGAGGACGCGCAGGTTGGGGAAGCGCAGCGGCAGCCCGGACCAGAGCCAGTCGGCGCAGGCGAACATGGCGCTGGTCGGCATCAGCGTGGTGATCGCCTCGATGGGCGTGTCGGGCGACGGCACCGGTGACCAGCTCGACGCGCCGGTGTGCAGGCAGACGACCGTGCCGGTCTCCTCGCAGGCGGCGAAGAACGGGTCCCAGTGGCCGGTGTGGATCGACGGCAGCCGCAGCCGCGTCGGGAACTCGGGGAACACCACGGCCTTGAAGCCCCGGGCCGCGTTGGCGCGGATCTCCTTGGCGGCCACGTCGGGATCGGGCAGCCAGGGGAGCTGCAGGCCGATGATCCGCTCCGGGTAGGTGCCCGCCCAGACGTCGATGTGCCAGTCGTTGTAGGCCTTGATCAGCGCCAGGCCGAGTTCCTGGTCGCGGGTCCTGGCGAACGGCATGCCCGACTGCCCGGCCAGCATGCCGGGGAAGCACAGCGCCGCCCAGACGCCCGCGACGTCCATGTCCTGGATGCGGGCCTCGATGTCGTGGCAGCCGGGGCGCATGGTCTCGAACCTGACCGGGTCCAGGGTCCACTGCTCGCGGGGCAGTCCGGCGCCCACGTCGAGCCCCGCGCAGGGGTAGGTGGCGCCGCCGTAGCGCCACACCTGGTGACCGGCCTCGGTCTCCACGACCTTGGGCGCGACCTCGGCGTATTTCTCCGGCAGCCTGTCCTCGAAAAGGTCAGGGGGCTCGATCAGGTGATCGTCGGCGGAGATGATCACATAGTCGCGCCGCCTCGGCTCTGGATCGGGAAGCAGCGGCGTAGTCACGCAGGTAACCGTACGACGGCGGGATAACGTCGAACAAGCTGCGACGTATCCGTTGGGTATCCAGGCATATCCGAGGGCCGTTCTGGCCCGGGATCGCCGGGAGGGGGACGGTTGGCGATCCCGGGGCCCGGCCGCTACCCGCGGGCGACCGGTTCAGTCAGGAGATGGGCGCGCAGTTCGCCGACGGCGTCCGGGGTGACGCCGAGCACGCCGGTGACGTACGACTCCACCGAGCCGTGCCTGTCCTGCAGGCCGGCCAGGAACAGGCGCATGGCCTCGGCCGGGGCCAGGCCGAAGCCGGGCCACAGGTCGTCGTCGGGGTGCCGGGTGCGCCAGTCGGCGATGAACCGCTCGGTGGCCAGGCCGGTCAGCTCGTAGTCGGCCACGATGTCGTCGTCGGCCACGCCCGCCAGGGACAGGATCATGGCGGCGAGCAGCCCGGTGCGGTCCTTGCCCGCGGCGCAGTGGACCACCACGGGGGCGCTGTCGGCCCGGCAGATCGTCTCCATGGCGGTGCGCAGGTTGTCCACGCCGTCCTCGGTGACCTCCAGGTAGCGGTCGGCCAGGAAGCGCGGCACGCCCTGCGCCTCGTCGAAGGTCGCGAACTGCCAGCGCCGGCCCTCGATCGGCAGGTTGTGGTAGGCCAGCCCGTGCTCCTCGGGCACCCGGCCGTTCCGGTCCACCTCGAAGGGGTGGCGCAGGTCGATGACGGTGCGCACGCCCAGCGTGCGGAACGTCTCCAGGTCCTGGCCGGCCAGCCAGCCGAGGGAGTCCGCCCGATAGAGCCGCTGCCACCGGACGGTCCGGCCGTCCTGGGTGGCATATCCACCTATGTCGCGGAAGTTGTGGATTTTGGCGAACTTGATGTGGCGGATCACCCTCACCACCTTAGTTGGCGGACATTTCCACCTGCTCGTCGGCGGCGCGGGCCTCCTGCGCCTTCCGGTCGGCCAGCTCCCGGCGGATCAGCAGCACCCAGCCGCCGATCGCGATCCCGATGAACAGCCACCACTGCACGCCATAGGCCAGATTGAGCCCTCCACCTGCGCCGACGTCCGGTGCCGGCACCGGCTCGGGGGCCTGCGCGGGCGCGGGCCGCTGCTCGGTCAGCTCCACGAAACCACCCACGAGCCGGTACGGCAGCGCCTTGCCGATCTTCGCCGGGTCGATGAGCAGAACCTGGCCGGGCGGCAACCCGGGCCGCTCCCGGATGCCGCTGTTCGCCTCGGTCTCGCTGGGACGTAGCCGACCGGTGACACTTACCTCACCCGAGGGCGGCGGCGGCACCTCCGGCGGGGTGTCGGCGGTCGCCCCGGCCTGCACCCAGCCCCGGTTGACGAGCACGGCCTGCCCCTCGCCCGTCACCAGCGGGGTCAGGACGTAGTAGCCGTTGCGCCCCTCCTGCGGCCTGCGGCGCACCACCAGGCCCTGCCCGGCGTCGTACGTGCCCGTGACGACGACCTTCTTGAACCGGTCGGACTCCTTGACCTGCTCGCCGGCCCCGGCCAGGGTGCCGAGGGGCACCGGGGCGGCCTCGATGTTGGCGGTGACCAGGTCGCTGTTGGCCGAGCGCTCCTCGAACCGCCCGAACTGCCACCGGCCCAGGAACACGAAGGCGGGGATCACGAGCAGCACGACGATGTGAAGCGCGATCCAACGGGGTGTGAGCAGGAACCGGTACACGCTACAAGGGTAGGCACCGATGCCGGTGGTCAGGCGCCCGGTATCGCCGTGACCTCGCGGGGGCCGCCCACTTCATGGCCGTCGGCGCAGCGCAGGTGCTGCTCGACGAGGGCGCCGCAGTCGCGATGGGTCAGCAGGACGGGCGGGCCCTCCTCTCCGGACAGGTATCTGTCGCCCCAGTGCATGAGCGCGACCAGCAGCGGATAGAGGTCGCGCCCCTTGTCGGTGAGCCGGTACTCGTCGCGCTGGCGCTGGCCGGGCTCGCGGTAGGGCTCCTTGCGCAGCAGGCCCTCGTCCACCAGCCGGGTCAGCCGGGCGCTGAGCACCTGGCGGGGGGCGCCGGTGATCGCCTGCATGTCCGCGAACCGCCGGACGCCGCTGAACGCCTCGCGCAGCACCAGGAAGGTCCACTTCTCCCCGACGATGTCCAGGGTCCGCTCGATGGAGCAGTGGTTCACCCGGAAAGGCACGTTCATGGTGCCCATCATACCTGAGTTCAGTTGACAGACTCAGAAGGTGAAAGGCAAGCTGAGTCTGTGATTCGAACTCAGTGGCCGCTGATCCGCCCGGCGCGGGCCGACGACGGTGAGCTTGTCCGGCGATTCCTGGCCGGGCTGTCACTGCACACCCAGACGCTGCGCTTCTTCGCCGGCGTCACCCGCCCGTCCGCGAGCCTGGTGAGCACCCTGATCGAGGTCGACGGGCGCCGCGACGCCCTGGTGGCCCTGGTCGGGGGTGAGATCGTCGGCCACGCCATGAGCTACCGGGGCGGCGCCGCCGACGTGGAGATCGCCGTCGTGGTGGCCGACCACTGGCAGGGCTTCGGGCTGGGGCCGAGACTCGTCGACACGCTGCTGGTCAGGGCCGTCATGCGGGGCGCCACCACGGTGGGCATGGACGTGATGGGCGAGAACCGGCGGGCGCTGAGAATGATCCGCAGGCTCTGGCCGGACGCCCGGATGAAGGTCGAGTCCGGCTCGGTGGAAGTGACCGCTATGATCCAACAGGCGGGAGTATTTGCGGAACAACGTTCTGGTGGCTCACCATTGACAGCGTGAAGAGTGTCAAGAACGGACGCGACGGACGGACCCGGATCATCGAGGGCGCCCTCCGCCGCTTCAGCCAGGACGGCGTGTCCGCCACGACCCTGGCCAGCCTCCGCGAGGAGAGCGGCGTGAGCGTCGGTAGTTTCTACCATCACTTCGCCAGCAAGGAGCACGTTTTCGGCGTGCTCTACGGCGAGATCCTGGCGTCCTACCAGAGCGAGTTCCTCGCCGAACTGGTCGGGCACGACGACGCCCAGGCGGGGATCGAGGCGATCGTCGCCTTCCACATGCGCTGGGCCGGCGAACACCCGGAGCGCGCCCGCATCCTGGTGAGCGAGCGCCCGCCGCGCAAGCACGAGCCGGGCGGCGCCGAGGTGGCCGAGGCCCGGCGCGGCTTCTTCCGCCAGGTCTCCGACTGGTGGCGGCCGCACATGAAGAACGGCCTGCTCCAGCCGGTCCACCCGACCATGTGCTACGTGCTGTGGCTCGGGCCGGCGCAGGAGATGTGCCGGCTGTGGTTCGCGGGCGCGCACACCCCGACGGACGAGGAGATCAAGGGCCTGGGCGAGGCGGCCTGGCAGAGCCTGCGTCAGGCGGGCTGACCGGCGGCCCCAGCCGGGCGGGCACCCGCCAGCTCGACCGGTTGAGCGAGATGTCCAGCCGCAGCTCACCGCGCTGCCGGCGCAGCCCCGGCACCCGTACGCGATCATGCACGGCGAACCGGCCGCGGTGCCGGTAGCCGAAGCCGAGCTCACCGGGCAGCACCCGCATGTCGTCGTGGTTGCCGCAGCGCGGGCACGTCCACGAGACCAGGTCCAGCCACCGGTTGTAGCCGGAGCAGGCCGAGAAGTATTCGTCGGGCTTGAATCGGGACTGGCAGGCCAGGCACGGGATCAGCATGAATCCGCTCCTCGTCGAACGGCACACCGGCTCCCAGCAGTATCACGGCCCCGCTTGTTTTCAGCTCGCGCAAAACTCGGATGTCTCGGTAACAGTATGATCACTGACGGTATCGGAGCTTCCGATGTGATCTGCGGTGAAAGGATGGTCTCGTGGAACGACTGCGTGAGCACCTCCTGGAGACCGGCTACACGATCGACGGCGTCCGCGACCGGCTGGGCGACGTGGCGGCCACGGCGCTGGCCCGCGAGGAGCTGGTTCCGGCCCTGCGCGCCACCGCCGACGGCGACCCGCTGGGCACGCTGATCCGCCTGTGGTGGCTGGGCGCGTCCGTGGAGGCGAGCGCGCTGCACCGGTCGGTGCTGGAGTCGGGCCTCGTCACCGTGTCCGGCTCACAGGCTCGCGCGACCGTCCACCTGCAGCCCTGGGAGACCGGCGGCTACGTGGTCTCCGACCGCAAGGTGCGGCCGGGCGACCCGGCGCTGCGCCCCGACCACGTGGTCGGCGCCGGCGGCGCCTCGGCCAACCTGGCCCAGCTCGTCACCCGCCGCCCCGTCGGCCGCGCCCTCGACCTCGGCACCGGCTGCGGCGTCCAGGTGCTCTCCCTGGCCGGGCGGGCCGGCCACATCACCGCGACCGACGTGAACCCGCGGGCGATCGAGCTCGCCCGGCTGAGCTGGCGGCTGTCCGGCCTGACCGGCGTCGACGCCCGCACCGGCTCGCTGTTCGAGCCGGTGGCGGGCGAGCGGTTCGACCTGATCGTCTCCAACCCGCCGTTCGTCATCTCGCCCGGCGGCCGGCTGACCTACCGCGAGACGGGCGGCGACGGCGACGGCTTCTGCCGCGAGCTCGTACGGAACACGCCCGGGCACCTCAATCCCGGCGGCCAGGCCCACTTCCTGGCGAGCTGGCTGCACGTGGAGGGCGAGGACTGGCGCGACCGCGTCGGCGGCTGGCTGGGGGAGACCGGGTGCGACGCCTGGGTGGTGCAGCGCGACGTCCAGGACCCGGCCGAGTACGTCGAGCTCTGGCTCAAGGACGCCGCCGAGCAGGGCACCCCCGGCTACACCGAGCACTACGACCGGTGGCTGGCCTGGTTCGAGGAGCGCAAGGTCGAGGGGGTCGGCTTCGGCTGGATCACCATGCGCAACTCCGGCGCCCTGGATCCGGTCGTCCGCCTGGAAGGGCTCACCCACCAGGTCACGCTGCCCGTCGGCGGCTACGTCGACGACGTGCTCGACGCGATCGGCGCCGCCCATCGTGTCCGCGACCTGGGCTCGGCGCTGCTGCGCACCGCCGACGGGCTGCTCGACGAGCGCGTCGGGCTGCCGGGGGCGGAGGACCCGATGCGCATCGTGCTCCGCCAGACGTCCGGGCTGCGCCGCAGCCGGGAGGTCGGCACCGTGGAGGCCGCCCTGGCCGGGGTCTGCGACGGTGAGCTGGCGCTCGGGCCGCTGCTCAACGTGATCGCCGAGCTGGTCGGCGACGGCGAGATCCCCGACGCCGACGCCATCCGCCCCCTCATCGCGGAGGGTTACTTCCTGCTGTAGCCCCTCACCGCCGGAGGGTCCAGTCTCCTGGGCGTTGGTTCGAGGTTTCATGCGCGCCGGGTTTGGGTGTTGATTGGGCGTTGATCGGTTGTTGACGTGCGCGGTGGAAGCTTCTGACTACGACACGGACCTGGGGGGTTCGAGGACCGTGTCGGGTCCGGCCGGTCGTCGATGTGAGGCGGCTAGCCGCTACGCGGAGCATCCGGATAACCGGGCCCCCTAGCGACGCGTGGCGGTCAGATGGCCGGCCGGGCCGCGTATCTCATCGGCCACGGGGGTCGTGACTCCAAAGGGACAGCCTTGTTTAACCATGTGTGGATGACACGTCTGGACGACGAGCTGTACTCAGGACTCGACGACCTGAACGCGGTCGAGGAGGACCTTGATGTCCCCGGCCTCGGGAGCGCCCAGCCTGGTGAAGATGTCGAAGGCCTGACGTAGGCAGTCGACGCTCCTGGAGACGCTGCCGAGCCCGCGCAGCGCCTTGCCCAGCACCGCCAGCGACAGCGCCTCCCCGAAGGGGTGGCCGATGTCCCGCGACACGACCAGAGCCTGTTCGGCATGGCGTACGGCGTCGGAGTAGCGCTCGGCGGCGATGAACGTCTCGGCCAGCCGGGAGCAGACCCGCTGCTCCCATACCCGCTGCTTGCTGGCCCGGAAGAAGGCCAGGCACTCGGCGTGGTGGTGGACGGCCTCGGTGAGCCGGCCGACCCGCGACAGCACGATGCCCAGGTGGTAGCGGGCCCTGGCGGTGCCGGCGCCGCTGCCGATCTCGGTGAAGATGGCCAGGCCCTTCTCGGCGGCCGCGATGGCGTCGTCCGCGCGGCCCAGGCCGAGGTGGTCACGGGCGGAGTAGCTGAGCACCAGCCCCTCACCGGCGGGCACGCCGTTCTCCCGGTAGAAGCGCATGGCCGCGTCGAACCAGGCGAGCGCCTCGATGTGGCGGCGCTGCCGGCCGACCACGACGGCCAGCGCGTTCAGCACCTCGCCGGTGACGACCTTCTCCTTGCGCTCGACCGACAGCGTGTGCACGATCTCGAACTGCTCCTCCGCCTCCGGCAGCCGGTTGCCGGCGAACAGCACCCGGCCGAGCACGTAGCGGGCGCGCAGCTCGCCGGCCTGGTCGCCGAGCCGCCTGGCGGTGGCCAGCACCGCCCGGGTGCCGTGGTCGAACTCGCGGGTGTGGGTGCCGGACTCCAGCAGCGGCTCCATGGCCACCAGCAGGTCCCCGGCGGGCAGCAGCTGCTCGCCGGTGCGTGAGGAGGCGGCGGCCTGGTTGATCGCGGCGAACAGCGAGTCGCCCTCGGCGATCAGCCAGGCGACGGCCTCGTCGGCGGTGCCGAACGTCCGCCCGCTGCCGACCACCACCAGGTTGTCGGAGATCATGCTGCCCTCGTAGGCCAGCCGGTGCGCCGACTGGGCGGAGGCCAGGTAGAAGCCGAGCAGCCGGCGCAGCGCCATCGTGCGGGCCTGCGGCCGTTCGCTCTTCTCCAGCGCTCGCCGGGCGAACAGCTTGAGCAGGTCGTGGAAGCGGTAGCGGCCGGGCGCGGGCGCCTCCAGCAGGCTCGCGTCGACCAGCGACTCCAGCACGTCCTCGGCCTCGATCACGGTCGTCGACAGCACGGCGGCCGCGGCGCCCGCCGAGATGTCGGGCCCGTTGGGCAGCGACAGCAGCCGGAAGGCCCGGGCCTGGGCGGCTTCGAGCTGGCCGTACCCGAGGGCGAAGGTGGCCTCGACGGCGAGGTCGCCCACGCGCAGCTCGTCGAGCCGGCGCTGCTCGTCGGCGAGCCTGGGCACCAGCGAGGCGACGGTCCAGGAGGGGCGCGCGGCGAGCCTGGCGGCCACGATGCGGACGGCGAGCGGCAGGAAGCCGCAGGCGGCGACCACGTCCATGGCGGCGGCGTGCTCGGCGGCGACGCGTTCGGGCCCGGCGACCGAGGAGAACAGCGACAGCGCCTCGTCCGGCTCCATCACGTCCAGGTCGATGAGCCGGGCGGACGGCAGGTCGGCCAGCTTGCCCCGGCTGGTGACGATCGCCGCGCAGCCGGGCGAGCCGGGCAGCAGCGGGCTGACCTGCCGGGCGTCGCGGGCGTTGTCGAGCAGGACGAGGATGCGCCGGTCGGCGAGGATGGACCGGAACAGCGCGGAGCGTTCGGCCAGCCCCTCGGGGATCACGTCGGTCGGGATGCCGAGCGCGCGCAGGAACGCGCCGAGCGCCGATTCGGGCGCGGTGGCCTCGTCGGTGTAGCCGCGCAGGTCGGCGTAGAGCTGCCCGTCGGGGAACAGGTCGCCGGTCGCGTGCGCCACGTGCACGGCCAGCGTGGTCTTGCCGACGCCGCCGATGCCGCAGATCGCGGCGACGGGCACGCCTTCGGCGGGCGACTGGGCCGACAGCAGCGTGCGCAGCCTGCGGGCGATCTCCTTGCGCCCGGTGAAGTCGTTCACCGCCGCCGGGAGCTGTGCCGGGCGGGGCAGCTCGTGCGCCGGCTCCTCCTCGGCCAGGGGCTCGTCGGGGGCCACCTCGGCGGCGGCGAGCGTGGGGTCGGCGGCCAGGATGCGCTGGTGCAGCGCGGCCAGCTCGGCGCCGGGCTCGACGCCGAGCTCGTCGACGAGCGCCTCGCGGGTCTCGGTGAACACCGCCAGCGCGTCGCCCTGCCGCCCGCACCGGTAGTAGGCCAGCATGAGCTGGGCGCGCAGCCGCTCGCGCAGCGGGTGGTCGGCGGTCAGCGCGATCAGCTCCGACACGACCGCCGCGTGGTTGCCCAGCTCCAGGTCCATGTCCATGAGCGTCTCGATGGCGCTGAGGCGGCGCTCGATCAGCCGGTCGCGCTGGTGCTCGGCGTACGGGCCGACGGCCCCGGCCAGCGGCTCGCCCTCGAACAGGGCCAGCGCGGCCCGCATGCCCGCGGCGGCGGCCGACAGCCGGCCGGATCTGCGCGCGCTCTCGGCCTCGGTCATGCCGCGTTCGAACCGGGTCAGGTCGAGCGCGTCGCCGGGCAGCCGCAGCGCGTAGCCCCGGCCGACGGAGGTGAGCAGCTCGGGACGGGAGCGGGCGGGCCGGTCGGGCTCCAGGACGGTACGCAGGCGGGACACGTACGTGCGCAGTGCGCCGAGCGCCCTGGGCGGCGCTTCCTCGCCCCAGACGGCGTCGATCATCTCGGCCGGGGTGACCGCCCGGCCTTCCCTCAGGAGCAGCATGCCGAGGATGGACCGCTGCAGCGGAGTGCCGAGGTCGAGCTCCTGGCCATCGCGCCACGCGCGGACGGGACCCAGCACGGCGAACCGTAGCGCGCCTTCGATGTCCTGACCAGCCATGCCGCCTGTCCCCACATCAATGGAACGATTTGTTACCAAATGATAGATCCAACGAAGCCGAGCACCTAGGAATGCGGGCATTCGTTAACCGAAGCGTTGGCCGGCTTTGACGACACAGGCCCCGCCCATTGCGGGCGGGGCCTTCGACGGATGTTTCCTACGCTGCCTCGACCAGGCCGAGTCTATGGAGCAGCCGTTCTCGTACGGCCGGCCATTCGGAAATCAGGATCGAGTAGAACGCCGTATCTCGGACCGTGTCGTCGGCGCCTCGGCTTTCCGCTCGCCGCACCCCGTCGAAGTGTGCGCCGAGGGCCTCGATGGCGGCCCGGGACCGGACGTTCCTCACGTCGGCCTTGAGCGTGATGCGGTGGACCTGCCAGGTCTCGAAGGCGTGCGAGAGCATCAGGAACTTGCTCTCCCGGTTGGCACCCGTGCCCTGGGCGGAGGCGCCCAGCCAGGTGTAACCGATGTCGGCCACGGACGGGACCTCGCCCACCGCACCACGCGTGCCCGGAGGCCAGGGCATGGGACCCTGCCAGTACTCCAGGTTCATGAGACGGGTGGCACCGACCACACGGTCGGTGTGCAGCCACCGGATGGCGAAGGGCACGGTGCGGCCCTCCGCCTGCTCAGCCAGCGCGGCCTCCACGTAGGAGGCCATCTCGTCCCGGCTCTGCGGGACGCGGGTGAAGCCGTAAGCGGAACGGTCTTCACCCGCCGCGGCGACGAGGTCATCGACCGCCGCCAGGCTGAGAGGTTCCAGGCGCACAAGGCGCCCGGACAAGGTGACAAGAGCGGACATGTGCACATGATGGAGGGTGCTCGGAGCCTGCGGAACCACGCTATCGGGGCCGTCGTTCCCGGACTCCGGACGGCATGGTGTTTCCGCAGGTCAGAGGGGTAATTCGGAAGGATCTCCGGGGAAGATTTCGCCTAACCGTGACATCCGGTCGGCACGAGCGCCGGACGCTGTTCACGCGAGGTCAGGGAGAGCTCCTTCAGGCCCATCGACAGATGGTCGAGCGAGGCCGCGATCCACGGCAGCTGGAGCGGATCCGGGCTGGTCAGCGCGGTCAGCCGGGCCTCGGTCGTGTCCCCGTACAGCAGGCTGACCGCGACCCGCACGCGCGCGGCGGCCGGGTCGTCGCCGAAGGCGTGGCCGGGCAGCACCCCGAGGCCGTGCTGGTCGAGCAGGATCCGGGTGATGTCCGCCGAGCCGCCGAGCCGCAGATGGCTCAGGTCCGGGTAGAGGTAGAAGCCGCCCTGCGGAGCGGGCACGGAGGCGCCGATCTCCACGAACCTGTCGCGTACGGCACGGGCCAGCGTGCCGTGCAGCCGCCGGCTCAGCCTGACGCGCTCGGTGAGCTCGGTCGGGTCGGTGAAGGCGTACGCCGCGGCCTCCTGGACCGGTGCGGCCGGGGACGACCAGATCTCGCTGGCCACCGCGAGCAGCCGGGCGCGCAGGTCGTGGGCGCCGTCGGGGAGCCGGGCGACGCCGATCCGCCAGCCGCCCAGGGCCAGGCTCTTGCTCAGCCCGGTGGTGATGATCGTGCGCTCGGGCGCCAGATCGGCCGGGGAGGTGAACGGCGTGGTGGGCTCGTGCAGCAGATCGCGGTAGATCTCGTCGGAGATGATGTACAGGTCGAGTTCGCGGGCGAGCGCCGCCAGCCGGCGGATCGCCGAGCGCGGCGCGAGCCGGCCGGTGGGGTTGTCCGGCAGCGTCACGAGCAGGGAGCGTACGGTCCGGCCCTCGGCTCGGGCGCGCAGCACCGCCGAGGCCACCAGTTCGGGGTCCGGCACGCCGCCCTGACCGGCGGGCGCCGGGATCAGGATCGGGCGTGAGCCGACCAGGTCCGCCTGCGCCGCGTAGCTGACCCAGCTGGGCATGGGCAGGACGACGTCGCCGCCGATCGCCAGGAGCAGGCCGTACAGCAGGGATTTGCTGCCCGGTCCGCAGACGACCAGCTCGGGGTCGGTGATGAGCCCCCGTCGTGCCCAGTAGCCCGCCGCTGCCGTCCGGAGCCCGGCCGCCCCCGCGACCGGCCCGTAGCCGTTGCGTTCCGATGCGGCGGCCAGCTGGTCGCGCAGCGCCGGGTGGACGGGCAGCCCTGCCTCACCGAAGGCGAGGTTCAGCACGCGTTCCCCGGCGCGCCGTCTTCGTTCGATGTCCTCGTTCGCCGCCAGGGTGGCGGAGAGAGTCACGGTCATGTTTGTCACGTTCCCAGGGTGGTTGTAGGAAGGCATCAGGACAAGCGAGGCTTTTTGTGGGTAGGCGTAAGGAAGTCCGATGCTCGATTTGCGGCGGTTGACGTTGATCTGCGAGTTCGCACGGCGGGGCAGCATCGCCGCGACCGCGGAGTCGCTGGGCTACAGCCCCTCGGCGGTCTCGCAGCAGCTCGCCGCGCTCGAACGAGAGACCGGCACCGCGCTCATCGACCGGACCGCGCGCAGTGCCGAGCTGACCGACGCCGGCCGGAGGCTGGTGTCGCACGCGGAACGCATCCTTTCCATGGTCGAGGAGGCTGAGTCGGACCTTTCGGCTCACGCGGGCAGCCCCGCCGGACGTGTCGTGGTTACCGCCTTCCCCACAGCGGCCGTCGCATTCGCCCCGGCGCTCGCGCGTTCCCTCCGCCGTCACACCGAACTCACGCTCAGGCTGGGGCAGAGCAGGTCCGGCAAGGGAATGCGGGAGGTGCAGTCCGGCGAGGTCGACATCGCGCTCATCGACGACTGGTACGGCCAGGCCCGTGACAGCGAGAACCTGCGGGTCTTCCCGCTGCTGCACGACCCGCTGGTGCTCGTCGTGCCGCGCAAGCACCGCCTGGCCGATCCCGACGTGCCGCTCGACCTCAGGGAACTGCGCGACGAGCCGTGGATGGCCACCCCCGACGGCGAGCCGTCGCGGCTGGCGGTGGACCGGCTGTTCGTGGACGTGGGCGGCACCAAGCCGACGCCGTGGGAGTTCGAGGGGCTCGGCACGATCCTGTCGCTGGTCGCCAAGGGCATCGGCATCGCCGCCGTGCCCGCGCTGGCGCTGGCGGCGGGCGTGCGCGGGCTGTCGGTGCGGCACTTCCCCGGCAATCCCGTGGGGCGCGACGTGCACGCGGTGGCCCGCGTCTCCAGCGTCAACCGCCCGTCGGTGTCGGTGACGCTGCGGGCCATCCACGTGGCCGCCCGCTACATCGCCGCCGATCTGGATCCGGTACGGTTCGCGGAACGGTAGCGTTCTGCGCCATGGCGCCGACCTACGACATCGAGAGCCTCCTGCTCGCCCAGCCGAGCGTACGCACCGTCGCGGGCGTGGACGAGGTGGGCCGGGGCGCCTGGGCCGGGCCGGTCACCGTGTGCGCCGTCGTCACCGACCTGTCCGCGCCGCCCGCCGGGCTGACCGACTCCAAGCAGCTCTCCGCCGCCAAACGGGTCAAGGTCGCCGCCGAGCTGGAGTCGTGGGCCACGGGCATCGGCTTCGGGGAGGCGAGCCACGACGAGATCGACGAGCTCGGCATGACCGAGGCGCTGCGCCGGGCCGCCCGCCGGGCCCTCGAAGAGCTGCCCACCAGGCCCGACGCCGTCATCCTGGACGGCAAGCACGACTACATCGGGGCGCCCTGGCCGGTGCGCCTGGAGGTCAAGGGCGATTCGGCCAGCATCTCGGTGGCCGCCGCCTCGGTGCTGGCCAAGGTGAAACGCGACGCGTACATGGCCGAGATCGGCTGCGAGGAGTACGGGTTCGCGGAGAACGCCGGGTATCCGTCGCCGCAGCACCAGCAGACGCTGGCGGAGCTGGGGCCGACGGCGCACCACCGGCTTTCCTGGTCGTACCTGGACGACCTGCCGGCCTGGCGGCATCTCAAGCGGCACCGCGACCCGGCCGCCTGCGAGGGGCAGGTCAGCCTTTTCGGCTGACACCGGGGCCGGGCCTCGGCCATCATCGGTGGGATGCGCATCGGCATCTTCCTGGTCGCCGCCCAGTTCCCGGGCCGGGAGCCCGGCGCGGTCCTGGCCGACACGGTCGAGCTGATCGTGGCCGCCGAGCAGGCCGGGTTCGACGACGCGTGGATCGCGGAGCACCACTTCATGTCCTACGGCGTCTGCCCGTCGCCGATCACGCTGGCGGCGGTGGCGGTCGGGCGTACCACCCGGATCGGGCTCGGCACCGCGGTCGGCGTGCTGTCCACCCAGCATCCGATCGCGCTGGCCGAACAGGCCGCCATGCTGCACCACCTGTCGGGCGGGCGCTTCACGCTGGGCGTCGGGCGTGGCGGGCCGTGGATCGACCTGGAAGTCTTCGGCACCGGGCTGGACCGGTTCGAGCGGGGCTTCCCGGAATCGCTCGACCTGCTGGTGGCGGCCCTCTCACGGGAGACGGTGTCGGCGGACGGTGACTTCTTCGCCTTCCGCGACGTACGGATGGTGCCTTCGGCGCGCATGCGGCCGGTCGTCGCGTGCACGTCGGAGCCGACGATCGCGCTGGCCGCGGAACGCGGGCTGCCGATGCTGCTCGGGGTGCACGTGGGCGACGAGGAGAAGGCGGCCGCGGTCCGCGCGTACGGCGGGCACGGCGGGTCCGGTGGGCATGTCGCGGCGGCCGTCGCGCACGTGGCCGACACGACGGCGCAGGCCGTGCGGGAGCTCAAGGAGTCGATGCCCGCCTGGTTGAAGCCCGGACTGGCGAGCTACGTGCCCGTGGACGGGCGTCCGCGACCGGAGAGGGACGTGGACGCGTACGTGGACTTCCTGGCCGGGATCCACCCGGTCGGGTCGCCGGAGCACTGCGCCGCCAAACTGCTGCGCACCGCCGAGGCGACCGGCATCGACCACTTCATCCTGATGGTGGAGGTGACCGGGAACGCGCCGGAGAACGTGCGGCGGCTGGGCGCCGAGGTGCTGCCGCTGCTGAAGGACCGCCCGCCGGGTGTGGCGGGCGGCCCCTGAACGGATCAGCAGTCCACCAGCTCCGGCTCCTGGTTGAGGATCTGCGCCCGCGGCGTGACGAACTCGCTCAGCGCCTCGCGCGCCGCCGGGTCGAACACGGCCACCCGGTGACAGTTCTGGAAGGCCAGCTTCATGCCGAAGTGGCGCTCCAGGGCGCCCCGCATCGCGTCGCTGGCCAGGCAGCGCAGGAGCTGCCCGCGGGCCTGCTCGTCCGGCGGTGGCACCTGGTTGTCGGCGAACTGGGCGCCGGTCTTCTCACGCTGCTCGACCAGCTCGGTGATCACCGACCAGGCGTAGGGCAGGGAGTCGCGGACGCAGGCGACGAACGCCGCGTCGTCGACATCCCCGGCTCTGGCCTGGTCGAGAAGATCGTTCGGAACGGTCAGCGACATGCTGTCTCCTTTCGAAAGACATCAACTTGACGCTAGGTGAGCCTCCGGAAACGCTCCAGATGGCCGTGGGGGGACAGTCGTGTGGTCCGGTGGTCGCCTCTTGCTCGGCTCAGGGGCCGTAGACGAAGTCGGGGTCGATCTGGTCGGCCAGGTCGAGGCCGGTCCTGGCGTTGGCCCAGGCGCGCGCGTTGCGCAGGTGGAACTCGGCCGCCTGGCGGCCGAACCTGGCCCAGTCCTTCTCCTGCTCGTCGACGTGCTTGAGCAGCACGGCGAGCGCGTCGGCGTTGGCCGGCTCCAGGTCGTCGAGGCTGAAGGCGCGGCCCTGCTCCATGGCGCGCACCGCGGAGGAGTGCTCCAGCCAGGTGAGCAGGTCGTCACCCACGTGCTCGCGCAGGAAGTCGACGTCGGAGGGGCCGTGCACCTTGTTGCCGACCACGGCCAGCGGCACGTCGTAGTCGGCCGCGTAGTCGCGGTACTGCCGATAGACGCCGATGCCCTGCCGGGTCGGCTCGGCGACGAGGAAGGTCAGGTCGAAGCGGGTGAACAGGCCGGAGGCGAAGGAGTCGGAGCCGGCCGTCATGTCGACCACGACGTATTCGCCGTGGCCGTCGACCAGGTGGTTGAGCAGCAGCTCGACCGCGCCGACCTTGGAGTGGTAGCAGGCCACGCCGAGGTCGTCGTCGTTGAAGGGGCCGGTGGCCATCAGCCGGAACCCCTCCGGCGTGGCGGCCGCGTAGCGGTGCTCGGCCAGGTCCTTGACGGACACCAGCCGGGAGCCGCGGCCCGGCGGCGTGGTCTTGACCATGGCGGACGCCGAGGGGATGCGCGGGTTGTCGCCGCGCAGGAAGTCCTTGATCTCGGTGAGGTGGGCGCCGAGCGGCTCCGGCGCCCTGTCGAGCCCGAGCACCAGCGACAGGTGCTGGTTGATGTCGGCGTCGACCGCCACCACCGGCGCGCCCCTGCCCGCGACGTATCTGGCGAACAGCGCCGAGATCGTCGTCTTGCCGCTGCCGCCCTTGCCGACGAACGCCACCCTCACCGGAACCTCCTGGCGATGATTATGAAAACCGTTTCCGCTGGTACGAGTCACCATCATGCCACACTCGGTGCATGCGGTATGAGGATTTGGCGAGAGCCGTGCGGTTGCGTGAAGAAGGTAAGAAGGAGGAGGCCAGGTCGATGCTGGTCGCCCTGGCGGAGCGGCATCCGCAGGACGCGGAGATCGCCTACCAGACGGCCTGGGTGCACGACTCGCTCGGGCTCGAGGCCGAGGCGGTGCCCTACTACGAGCGGGCTCTGGCGGGTGACGGGCTGGGCGCCGCCGATCGGCTCGGCGCGCTCACCGGGCTGGGCAGCACGTTGCGGGTGCTGGGGCGGGTCGCGGAGTCGCGGGCGCTGTTCGACCGGGCGTTGGAGGAGTTCCCCGGCGCCCCGGGGTTGCGGGTGTTCCGGACGATGGCGCTCTACAACGCGGGGGAGGCGGGCGGGGCGGTCTCGGAGCTGCTCAAGCTGCTCGTCGAGGCCGGGCATGTGGGCGGTTACGAGCGCGCCGTCGCCTACTACGCGGACAACCTGGATGAAACGGTCTAGCGCGTCAATCGAAGGATGTAGCCGGGATCAGACCGTGGGCTGATGTGACGGCCGGTGATCGCGTCGTAGCGTTGGGGTGACCAATCGGGGATCGACTCGGGGGTGACCGCGATGACCGTGACGACCAGGCCGGAGGCCCGTACGGCGTCCTGGCAGGTGTTGCTGGCCATCATGCTCGTGGTCTTCGTGGCCGTGCCCGTCGCGGCCTTCTACGGGCTGCGTGCCCTGGGGGCGAGCCCGTGGCTCGCGCTCCTGGCCGGGGCCGTGGTGCCCGCGGCGGCGCTGGCCCACAAGGTGATCGCCGGCGGGCGGATCGACGGGCTCGACCGGTTCACGATCGCCACGCTGGCCCTGACCGGCGTGGGCTCGCTGCTCAGCGGTGACCCGCGGCTACTGCTGTTCAGAGACGCGCTCACCGGCGCCGTCGCGGGCGGCTGGGCGCTGGTCACCGCGGTCTCGTCCCGGCCGCTGGCGCTGGAGCTCACGCTGCAGCTCGGCGCGCCGGAGCGGGAGGCCGCCTGGCGGACGTCCCCGGCCTACCGGAGCGGCATCCGCACGATCACCGCCCTGTGGGGAGCGGGGCTGCTGCTCGACGCGGCGGTGTCGGCGGTGGTGACCAGCATGGTCCCGCCGGACCTGGTGCCGCTCGTGCGGCTGTCGGGGCTGGTCTTCGTCGCCGCCGCCGTCACCGCGGGCGTCGTCCACGCACGCCGCTTCCGCCGGCGTCACGGCCACCGCCTGGTGATCCCCGACAACGGCCGCATCGTGCTCGACTACCAGACCTGAGGGGGCACACCTTATGACCACCCAGCTCACCGCCGAGGTGCGACGGATCGCCGGCCTGCCGTTCGACGAGAGCGAGACGCTGCCGCCCGAGGCCTACACCTCGCCCGAGTTCCACGACCTGGAAGTGGAGCGGATCTTCCGCCGCGACTGGCTCTGCGTGGCCCGCGCCGACCAGCTCGCCGACCCCGGCGCCTACCTGCGGCTCGACCTGCCCGGGCGACCCATGGTCCTCACCCGGGACGAGGACGGCGCACTGCACGCGCTCTCGCGGGTCTGCCGCCACCGGTTCATGGACATCCTGCCGCCCGAGACGACCCCGGCGCAGGGCCGGCTCAAGCGCTTGACCTGCCCGTATCACACCTGGACCTACCGGCTCAACGGCGACTTCGCCGGACGGCTCGCCGGGGCGCCGCTCATGCGCGCCCCAGGCTTCGACCGCGCCGCCTGCCGCCTGGCCGCCTACCGGCTGGAGGAATGGCACGGCTTCGTCATGCTCAACCTCGACCCCGGCGCGCCACCGCTCGCCCCCGACCTGGCCGGCCTCGACGACGTGCTCGGCGGGTTCGACCTGGCGTCCTGGACGCACGCCGCGACCCTCCGCTGGGACGCGGTGCCGGCCAACTGGAAGGTCGCCCTGGAGAACGGGTCCGAAAACTACCACCACATGGGCACCCACGCCGACACGCTCGAACCCGTGGCGCCCGCCCGCGCCACCCGCGTCGACGAGTGCGACGGCCGCTGGTTCACCATGTACACGCCCGACCCGGGCGACCCCGGTTCCGGGCTGACCATCGCCGGGATCTTCCCCAACACCGTCCTGGCGTTGCAGCCGGGCTTCGCGGTGTGGGCCACCTGGTGGCCGACCGGGCCGGTGACGCACGACGCGGTCTTCCACGTCCTCGTCCCGCCGGGCGCCACCGGGCAGCCGGGCTTCCCGGCCTACCTCGATTCGCTGGTCGCCGGGCTGCGGGTGATCCAGGGCGAGGACCTGGTGGCCATCCACGGGGTCCAGCGCGGGCTGTCGGCCGACCCCGACCCGCCCGCGGGCCGCTTCTCCCACCTCGAACGGCCTCTGTGGCAGTTCCAGCGCTACCTCGCCTCCCGCCTCCTGCCCCAATCCTGAGAGTCGGACACCACAGCCCCACGGAGGCAGCGGCCTGCGGGACGAGTTCGCTAGGCGGTCGCCCAGGTTATGGGTTGGCTGGGGCGGTCTGCCTGGGGTGATGGGTTGGCTGGGGCGGCGGTCCGCTTGGGGAGGCGGGTTTGCCGGGATGGCTGCTGGGGTGACGGCCGACCCACGGACGTGCCGGGGGGATCCGCGGACGCGCCAGGGAGGCCGCGGGCGCGCCGAGGGAACCCGCGGACGTGCTGGGGAACCGGACGCGTCGGGGTCAGGCGCAGGCGCTGTCCAGGGTGAGTGGGCGTTCGGGGCTGGGGGTCGGGGGGGTGGTGCGGTGGGGGGCGGTGCCCTGGGCGGTGGTCCCGTCGGGGGCGGTGTGGCCGGTGGCGACGGTGGGGCGCTCGGACAGGACCTGCGAGACCTTGCGCCTGATGAGATGCCAGTCCGGGTCGCCGGTGCTGATGAGGGGCGGGACGAAGCTGAGGCTCCTGATGTGGGTGTCCTTGACCTTCTGCGACAGCTCGACCAGCGCCGGTAGCACGTCCTGGGGCAGGTCGGTGGAGATGGCCCGCTTGGTGGCGGTGGCGAGACCTTCGAAGCTGTTGAGCACCGTCACCGGGTCGGCCTGCTTGACCACGGCGTTGAGCAGGCACTTCTGGCGGCCCATGCGCACGTAGTCGTCGCTGTCGGTGCGGGAGCGGCCGTACCAGAGGGCTTCCTCGCCGCTCAGCTTGCGGGTGCCGGCGGGCAGCAGCCCTTCGCGGTGCCGCCCGTACACGATGGGCTCGTCTACCGTGACGCGGACGCCGCCCATGGCGTCGACGATCTCGGCGAAGCCCTTCATGTCGATCATGGCGTAGTAGCTGACCGGGATGCCGAGGATGCCGCTGACCGTCTCCTTCAGCAGCGCCGGGCCCCGGTCGCCGTCCGGCAGGCCGGGGACAGTCTCGGGGTGGTCCTCGGCGTACTGGAAGACCTCGTTGAGCAGGCCGGGCGTGGCCGCGCCCGCGCCGGTGAAGCCGTACGGGAACAGGTCGCGCGGCGGGCCGGTCGGCATCGGGACCTGCTGGAGGTTGCGCGGCAGGCCGAACAGGGTGGTGGCGCCGGTCGCGGTGTCGACGCTGGCCACGGTCATGCTGTCGGTGCGCACGCCGGGCCGGTTGGGCGCGGAGTCGGCGCCGATGAGCAGGAAGTTGACGCGCTGGGCGCCGTTCCACGGGTCCTGGGCGACGACGGGGGAGGAGTTGCCCGCGAACAGGGTGTGGACGACGTCACGCGACAGGTAGGCCAGGCGGGCGGCGTACGCGGTGGGGGCAAGGACGAGCGCGCACAGGGCGATGGCCAGGCCGGCGTTGAGCGCGCGGGCCACGGTGTGCGGGGCTGCCGGACGGACCAGCATGTAGGACCAGATGATCACGGTGGTCCAGGAGACCGCGAGGGCGGCCAGCGCGAGGGCGAGCACGGTGATCCAGCGCGGCTGGACGGCCAGCGACAGCAGGCGGGCGCTGAACGCGGTGAGCACCGTGAGGATGAAGCCCAGCATCAGGACATATATGGACATGAGCAAGAGGCCGGTCTTGTGGCGGTGTGTCGCTAGATGTGCCACGCCCCAGAGCAGGGCCGAGCCCAACGTGAGCGCGATGCTCGTGCCGGGCCCGAAACCGCGTTCCTTGCCTGTCATGCCTGGTCAAACCCCCGTTTCTGGCCAATCCCTCCCACGTTAGTGATGCTTTGCCGTTGTATGACCTGCCTTCAGGGAAGGGGCGTGCCAATATCCGGTCAAGAGATTCTTTGAGTTATAACGTGATTGTGCGTGGAAACTACGGGTTCGACGCGGCTTGGGCTCTTGCGGGGCTGCTGGCAGGCGCCGCCCTGCTGGTCGCCCTGGCGGTGCTCTCGTACGTCAACGATGTCCCGGCGGCGGCCGTCGCCTTCGTGTTCGGCGCCTGCTACACGCTCGCCAGCGTGGCCAGCCATGTCTACACGACGCGGCGTGGCAGGTTCGCCGTCTGGGAGGCGGAGATGGCGCGGCTCAAGGGGGACGAGGAACTGCTCGACCTGGGGTCCGGGCGCGGCGCGGTGCTGATGATCGCGGCCGGGCGGCTGGAGCGCGGGCGGGCCACGGGCGTCCTCTGGGGCGGGCGCGGCGAGGCCGTCGTACGGGCGAACGCCGAGGCCGAGGGCGTCTCCGACCGGGTCGAGGTGGTCACCGGCGACCCCGGTGACCTGCCGTTCGCCGACGGGTCGTACGACGTCGTGGTGTCGAACCAGGCGTTGCGCGACCTCGACGGGCGCGAGCGGGCGATCCGGGAGGCGTACCGGGTGCTGCGGCCCGGCGGGCTGCTGCTCGTCGCCGACGTCAGGCACACTCAGGCGTACGAGGCGACGTTGCGCGAGCTCGGCGCGGCCGAGGTGCGCAGGCGCGACCCCGGCTGGCGGTTCTGGTACGGCGGACCGTGGTCGGCGACCTGGTTCGTCGAGGCGCGAAAGCCGTAACCGACGGGTTTGCCGGTTGTCACGCGGGTATCGCAGTGACCTTATGAGCGACGTGGAGATCGGCACCATCAGCACCAAGGTGCCCGCCCGGCTGGACCGGCTGCCCTGGTCGCGCTGGCACTGGATGATCGTGATCGGTCTCGGCACCGTCTGGATCCTCGACGGGCTCGAGGTCACGATCGTCGGCAACCTGTCCGCCCAGCTCGCCAAGCCGGGCAGCGGCCTGGACATCACCCAGCAGCAGGTGGCCGGTGTCGCCGCCGCGCTCTACGTGGCCGGGGCGTGCTCGGGAGCGCTGTTCTTCGGCTGGCTGACGGACAAGTTCGGCAGGAAGAAGCTGTTCATCATCACGCTGATCGTCTATCTCGTGGCGACGCTGATGACCGCGTTCTCGTTCAGCGCGTGGTGGTTCTTCCTGTTCAGGTTCCTCACCGGGTTCGGCATCGGCGGCGAGTACGCGGCCATCAACTCGGCGATCGACGAGCTCATCCCCAGCAAGCACCGGGGCCGGATCGACATCCTGATCAACGGCAGCTACTGGCTGGGCGCGGCCGGTGGCGCGCTGCTGACCGTGCCGCTGCTGAACGACCTGCCCGTCAACATCGGCTGGCGGGTGGCGTTCGGGCTCGGCGTGGTGCTGGGCCTGGCGATCCTGCTGGTGCGCAGGCACGTGCCGGAGAGCCCGCGCTGGATGTTCATCCACGGGCGGGACCGGGAGGCCGAGGCGCTCGTCGACGACATCGAGCGGCAGGTCGAGCGGCAGGTCGACGGGAAGCTGCCGGAGCCGTCCGGGTCGATGACGATCCACCAGCGCAAGTCGATCGGGTTCGTCCGGATCGCGCACACCATGGTGGCGCTCTATCCCAAGCGCACCGTGCTGGGGCTGTCGCTGTTCATCGGGCAGGCGTTCCTCTACAACGCGATCACCTTCGGGTACGCGCAGATCCTGTCGACCTTCTACAACATCGACACGCACACGGGCTACTACTTCGCGGTGATCGCGGTCGGCAACTTCCTCGGGCCGCTGCTGCTCGGGCCGCTGTTCGACACCGTGGGCCGGGTGCCGATGATCTCGGCCACCTATGTCGGCTCGGGGTTGCTGCTGCTCGGCACCGCGTGGCTGTTCAACGAGGGCGTGCTCACCGCGGTCACGCTGACGGCGTGCTGGTCGGTGGTGCTGTTCGTGGCCTCGGCGGGGGCGAGCTCCGCCTATCTGACGGTCAGCGAGATCTTCCCGATGGAGACCAGGGCGATGGCCATCGCGTTCTTCTTCGCCATCGGCACCGCCGCCGGAGGCATCGCCGGGCCGCTGATCTTCGCCGAGCTGGTCTCCAGCGGTGTCCCCGGCGACACGGCGCTGGCCTTCGCGATCGGCGCCATCCTGATGATCGTCGCCGGGGTGGTGGAGCTGATCTTCGGCGTCAAGGCCGAACGGCGCGGCCTGGAGGACATCGCGGCCCCGCTCACAGCGGCCTCGACAGGCAAGGACGCATGACGCGCAGCACCTGCGTGCTGTCGGCCAGGTAGAGGTGCGGCACGTCCACGAACACCCGCATCGGGCCGAGCACCAGGCCGAGATCGCTCGCCATGCCCGCCTGGACGTCCGCGAGCGGCAGGTAGTTGAGGTAGCTGGTGAAGGCGTTCTGCGAGCGGAACGTGGCGGTCATCACCAGCGCGCCCTCCCTGATCCGGAACGCCAGCCCGATCAGGCACGGCACACAGTCGTACGGCTCGCCCGGCATGGTCAGCGAGATCCACGCGCTCTTGCTGTACGGCTTGACGCGCAGCAGGTCGGCCGCCCAGCGCAACTGCCCTTTGATCCGGGCGCCGTAGCTGTACTTGAACGGCTCCACCACCGTGTCCTGGCTGAACTTCCTGCGGTAGAGCGCCAGCCGCTCGGCGTCGCCGAAGCGCTCGACGATCGGGTCGTCCCGGCGCACCTCGGCGATCTCGAACAGCACCGACGGGCCCTCCATCACCGGCCCCCGGTCGTCGTCGGCCAGCGCTCCCTCCGTCCACACATGGCGCATCAACCAGATCCACGCCTCCCCACATGACGCCCATTCCGCAGGGCCGGGCATTCAGGTCTCCAGATTCGGGAAATCGTACGGATTGCGGGGGAGCCGGCGCCGCCGGGACACGTTGCACCGCACGTAGTAGACGGAGTAGTGCACCAGCGCCACCAGCAGGACGCCGCACAGCAGCAGGAGCACGTTCGGCTGCTGCCTGGCCAGGCCGGTCACGCCGACGGTCAGGTAGGCGGAGTTCACCAGCGACAGCACCATGACGTTCACGCCCGGCCAGGCCAGCGGCGCGTACGTCTCGGGGAAGCGCGGGTCGACCGGCAGGTTCGGCGACCAGCCGAGCTCCGGGCCGAGGCGGGGCGCGTACAGGAGGCGGAAGTTGTTGATCGCCCGGGCGGTCCTGGCGTGCGCGTTGACCGCCTCGATGAGGCGCAGGAACGGCAGCACGGCCAGCACCCCGAACGCCACCACCAGCGCGAACAGGTACCACGGCACGCCCTGCCAGGTGGTCAGGCTCTGCGGGTCGACGACCTTGGCGCTGGTGAGCGCGATCGCCGCCAGGAACGGCCCGGACAGCAGGCTCAGTGCGAGCCTGGTCATCTTCAGGCGCTCTTCCTTGGCGGCGAGGTGGACCGCGTAGATGCCGGTGAAGTCCACTGCGGCCAACTGGAGGAACTGGGCCGGACCGAGCCCGTCCGCCGGGGGTATCTTCCGCATGAGCGTGCTCCCGCATTCTCCCTTAGCCCCAGTATGAGCACACTTTTTGGGAAATGACGGGGATTCTTACCATTGGTACCAACAAATCGTCAGGGAGTGGCGGCGAAGCGCGCGATGTACGCCGACGGCAGCCCGTACAGCAGATCGGCCAGCTCCGCGTCATGGATCACCGGCAGCGCCGCCACCGCGTCGGCGGCCAGCCCCCGGCAGTACTCGACCGTGTCGCGCACCATGGTGCTCGCCCGCAGCCGGTCCAGCGCCTCCGCCACCTGCTCGGCCGTCATGCCCCTGGTCAACGTCACGTCCACACCCGACAAGAGCACCGGGAAGCTGTAGACGCCCTGGCGCAGGTCGTTGCCCACCGGCTTGCCCAGGCTCTCCTCCGAGGCGGTCAGGTCCAGCAGGTCGTCGAGGATCTGGAAGATCAGCCCGAACTTCTCCCCGTACTCCGCCATCCGCGCCCGGTCCTCCGGCGAGGCGTTCGCGCACAGCGCGCCGACCAGGCACGCCGCCCGGAACAACGCCGCCGTCTTCCCCGTGATGGACCTCAGCGCGCTCTCCTGCGTCCGCTCCCTGTTGAACAGGTCCGCCGTCTCCAGGTACTGCCCCTCGGCCAGCTCCACCACGGTCGCCGCCAGCACCTCGGCCACCGGCTTCGACACCGACGTGATCGCCGCCAGCCCCGCCTTGGCCAGCATGAAGTCACCGATCACCAGCGCCTTGTCGTCACCGACGTCGGCGTTGAGGGTACGGATTCCGCGCCGCTGGGTGGCCTGGTCCATGAGATCGTCGTGCACGAGCGAGCCGGTGTGGATCAGCTCCACGCATGCCGCTGCCGTGATCACCCTGCGGTCCGGGGCCCTGCCGAGCGCCAGGGCGGTGGCCAGTGCGAGAGCCGGACGCAGCCGCTTGCCTCCGGCCGTCACCACGTGATCGACGCCCTGCGTGATGCCGGGCAGCATCGACGAGGCGCTCAGCTTGTGGATCCGGGTCTCGACCTTGCGCAGGCCCTGGGCGATGGCGGGAGTGGTCAGCAGGTGATCCATGTGATCCAGCATGCTCGTCCGGGCCTGTGGGACCGCTGAGAGACCCTGAGCCTGCTCTCAGCCCCGGCGCTCGGCGTGCTTCCCGGAAACTCCGGCCCCTCCTGACGCGGCGAAATTGACTCTGACATCGTGTGAGGTCGTATACCAGGATGTGCCGACTCCTGGGAGGTCATCATGACAATGGCGGATCGCGTCGAGGCCGTTCTGCGCGCCGGTGAGGCGCCGAACCTGCACGGGCTGGTCGTCCTGCGGCACGGCGAGGTGCTGGTGGAGCACTACGGGGCGGGGGAGGACTACCGGCTCGGCGACGCTCTGGGGCACGTCACGTTCGACGCCACGACGCTGCACGACGTCCGGTCGGTGAGCAAGAGCGTCGTCGCCCTGCTGTACGGGATCGCGCTCAAGGACGGGCTGGTCCCGGAGCCGAGTGCCGGGCTGGTGGCGCAGTTCCCCGAATATCCGGACCTGGTGGCCGATGCGTCCCGGGCGCACCTCACCATCGAGCACGCCCTGACCATGACCCTCGGCCTCGACTGGGACGAGAGCGTCCCGTACACGAGCACCGCCAACAGCGAGCTCGCCATGGAGGCGGCGCCCGACCGCTACCGCTACGTCCTGGAACGTCCCCTCGTCGAGGAGGCCGGGAAGCGGTGGTCGTACTGCGGGGGCGCCACGACCCTGGTCGGCGGGATCATCGCGCGGGGCACCGGACAGTCGCTGGCCGAGTACGCCCGGGACGTGCTGTTCGAGCCGCTCGGGATCGGCGCGTTCGAGTGGACGACCGGGGACGACGGGGTGCCGCTGGCTCCCGCGGGGCTGCGGCTACGACCGCTGGACCTGGCGGCCATCGGCGAGCTGGTGCTGGACGGCGGCCGCGGCGTCGTGCCGGCCGACTGGCTCGACGAGGTGCTGCGGCCCCGGGTGGAGATCGGCGAGAACTTCGCGTACGGCTATCACTGGTACGTCGACACCGGCGAGCCGCGCAAGATCGGCGCGCACGGCAACGGCGGGCAGCGGCTGTTCCTGGATCCGTCGCAGGGGCTGGTGGTGGCCGTGACGGCGGGCGACTACGACGACTTCACCCAGCCCAGCACCACAGCCGTCATGAAGGCGCTCGACCCGGCCTAGGACCGCAGGCCGGCGTCAGAACGCGGCCTGGCCGGGCACGGCCCGCCAGGCGGCCAGCAGATCGTCCGGACCCCACTGCTCGACCGGAAGGCCGGGCTCGAAGCCGGACCTGGAAACGGCCACTCTGGCGGTCCGGCCGGTGACCCCCGGCACGGATTCGGCGCCCCGCGTCAGCTCGTCGTAGTCGTGCCGGTCGAATCGCCGTTGTTCGAGCCACTTGATCGAACCGACGAAATGGATGTGCTTCGCCGGCGGCGCCCGATCGGCACCGACCAGGTCTATCTCCGGGTTGTTCTGACGGTTCCACCAGCCGCCGACTTCTTCGGTGTCAGGCCATCGGTCATTTGGCAGGGCTCTGGCCATGGATTCGCGGATGATCGGCTCGACTGCGCGCCCCCGCCAGGCCGTCCAGGATCGCTCAATACGGCGCAGCGCCACGTCGGGACGCCCCCGCTCGCTGTCGGCGACGGCCTTCTGCAGGAAGGACAGCCAGAACCGCAGGTAGTGGTCGGCCACCCGGTAACGCTTGTTCTTGTCCTCGGGTTTGGTGGAGAGCGGGACTTCCGCTGCCACCACCCGCTTCTCGACGAGGGTCTTGAGGATCGGAGCCAGAGTGCCGGAGGGAAGCGCGGCGTTGTTGCCGGCCTTCTCGGCGATCTTGCCGAACGTGCGCTCGCCGGCGCCGATGACCTCCAGCACCACGCGCGCATGCGTACCGGCGGGAAACTCGCCGAGGAGAGACAGCTCCCCGGCCGCGAGGAGTGGTGACAGCGGCGAATCGAGGCTTCGGCGGAGGAAGTCGAGGCGGGACGATTCAGGCTCCCAGGACTGGACGATCTCCGGGAACCCGCCGGTGATGAGGAGTGCGTCCACGGCGTCGGCCGCTGGCAACCGGGTCATCTCGGCGACGTCGGCAAGGGACAGCGGCCGGATCGTCATACTGGCCGACCGCCCGAAGAATGGACGCCCGTACTCCTGCAGGGCTTCCATCATGGTGAGATCGCTGCCCACAAGGATCAGCAGGATCGGTTGGGCGGACAGGAAGCGATCCCAGACCGTCTGGAGCGCACCCTCGAATTCCTGATCCTGCTCGATCAGCCAGGGGACCTCGTCCAAGACCACGATGCAGGGCGAGTCCGCGGTCGCGGTGGCCAGTGCCCTGAGCGCGCCGTTCCAGTCCGCCGGTTCGGACCCCTGGACGAGCGCGGCCCCGGGAAGACCGGCACAAACGGTGGCCTCGACGAAGTCACGCCGTTCCGCTGCCGGGGCCCGGCCGCGGGTGGCCTGGAAGATGACGTACGGGAGCTTCGAGCGGTCGCAGAACTCCTGCACGAGGCGCGATTTTCCGACCCTGCGACGACCGCTCATGATCAGCGCGCGCCCTCGGGTCGTATGTCTGCCCTCGACCACGCTCCGCAGTTGGTCGTCCAGTATGCGGAGATCCGGGGCGCGTCCGCTGAACGTCGTCGCCATGGCCGCCTCCAGAAGGTCGATGACATCTTAGTAAGAACCAATCTTACTAAGACCGGATCGACTAAAGCTCGGCGATCGCCGCGTGGAACGCGGTCAGGGCGGCTCTGATCGCCGGGTGGTCGCCGTACCCGCGTCTGAAGGCGGCCAGGGTGCGGCGGCTGAGGGGGAGCGCGGTGAGGGTGACGCCGGGCGGCGGCGACAGGGCAGCGAGGCGCGGGACGAGCGCCACGCCCGCGCCGGCGGCGGCGAAGGCGAGGACGGTGTCGAAGTCGTCGATGTGGTGGCGGACGAGCGGTTCGAAGCCGGCTGCTTGGCATGCCCGGATGGTCATGGTGTGGCAGAGGGTGCCGGGCTTGCCGACGATCCACGGGTCGCCGGCCGCGTCGGCGATCGCGGCCCGGTTCGTCAGGTACATCGGCTCGCTGAACAGCGGCTCCGTCTCCAGCGACGTGTCGGTGACCGGCGGGACGAAGTCGTATTCGTGGACCAGTGCCACGTCCACCTCGCCGGCGCGCAGGGCGGCGGAGACGTCGGCGGGGTCGATCTCGGAGATCATCGGGACGACGGCGGGGTGGGCGCCGGTGAGGGCGGCGAGCGCGGGCGGGAGCAGGACGCGGGCGGCGGTGGGGAAGGCGCCGACGCGGAGCGGACCGGCGGGACCGCCCCGGACGGCGGCGAGCGCGGCGGAGGCGCGTTCGAGCTGTTCGAGTACGGCCTGGGCGTGCTCGACCAGCAGGTGTCCGGCGGGGGTCAGCGTGACGGTGCGGCCGGTGCGCTCCAGCAACGGCACGCCCGCCTCCCGTTCCAGGGTGCTGAGCTGCTGGGACACGGCCGATGGGGTGAACGCGACGGCCTCGGCGACGGCGGCGATGGTGCCGCGCCGGGACAGTTCGCGCAGAAGGTGTAGCTTGCGAGGGTCGAGCATTAGTCAAGCTTACGGTGGACGTCACGAATCATCGCTGGACCTACCGAATGTCCAGGGGCCAAGCTCGAAGCATGCTGAGTGGAATTCATGTACCGCTGATCACGCCGTTCGACGAGACGGGCGGGGTGGCGTACGACGCTGTCGAGAAGCTCGCCGGGCACGTGCTGGACCAGGGCGCGGCGGGGCTGGTGGCGCTGGGGACGACCGCCGAGGTGGCCGCGCTCGACGCCGACGAGCGGGCCGGGGTGATCGAGGTGTGCGCGCGGGTCTGCGGCGAGCGTGGGGCGCCGCTGACTGTCGGTGTCACGGGCAACGACACGCGCTCCGTGGCGCGGGCGCTGACCGAGCTGCCCGAGGGGACCGCCGCGGCGTTGGTCACAGTGCCGTACTTCCTGCGGCCGTCGGAGCGTGGGGTGATCGCGCACTTCGAGGCGCTTGCCGAGGGGACGCCGGTGCCGCTGGTGATCTACCACATTCCCTACCGGACCGGGCAGGCGGTGAGCGCCGCCACGCTGCGGCACCTGGGCGCGCACCCGATGGTCGCCGGGGTGAAGTACGCGGTCGGCGGGATCGACCAGGACACCGTGGACCTGCTCGGCGACCTGCCCGACGGGTTCGCGGTGCTGGGCGGCGACGACGTGTTCGTCTCGCCGCTGCTGGCGCTGGGCGCGTCGGGCGGCATCCTGGCCTCCGCGCATCTGGCGACCGACCGGTTCGCCGAGCTGGTCGCCGCCTGGCACGCCGGTGACGTGGCCGGGGCCAGGGCGCTCGGGCATCGGCTGGCCAGGCTCTCGGCCGCGCTGTTCACCGAGCCGAACCCCACGGTCATCAAGGGCGTCCTGCACGCCCGGGGCCTCATCCCGACCCCGGACGTGCGCCTGCCGCTGCTGCCCGCGAGCGAGCGGGCCGTCTCACAGGCTGACCTGGTGGCGGTACATCCAGGCGAGTGACTCCTGGCCGGCGCTCTTCTTCAGGAAGAACGGCATCAGCGCGTCGCGGAACACCCGCGCCACCGGCCCGGCCGCCTTGCTGTTGCTGATCGTCTTCGCGTACGCCACCACGCGCTCGACCCGCTCGCGCCGTTCGGCCTCGAACTGCCGGAACGCTGCGTCGTGGTCGTCCGCGTCACGCAGGCAGCGGGCCAGCACGATCGCGTCCTCGATCGCCAGCGAAGCGCCCTGGCCGGAGCTGGGCGAGGTGGCGTGCGCGGCGTCGCCGGTCAGCACGACCCTGCCCCGGTGCCAGACCGGCACGGGCGGCAGGTCGTGGATCGGCAGCATCGGCCCGATCTCGGCGCGCCTGACCAGCTCGCCGGAGAAGTTCGCGTCGTCCTTGAACGCCTTGACCAGGATCGGACGCCAGTCGTCCGGCACGTCCCCGAAGGCGCGCGGCAGGTTCGCGAACCACCAGGTCTCGCCCGACTCGGCCACCGAGTAGCCGAAGAACGCGCGCTTGCCGAACACCATGTGGTAGACGCCCGGCTCGCCGGTGAAGTCCTTGTCGTGGATGATCCCGCCGCCGCTGTAGAGCCCGGCGTAGCGGGGCTCGGGCGCCCCCGGGTCGAGCAGGTGCCGGGTCCGCGACCGTACTCCGTCGGCGGCGATCAGCAGGTCGCCGCCGGCCCGCGTGCCGTCCTCGAACACCGCCGTCACCTGCTCGCCGGTCTCCTCGAAGGACACCATCCGCTTGCCGTACGAGATCCGCACCCCGCGCCGGTCGGCCCCGTCGCGCATGATCCGGTAGAGGTCGGAGCGCAGGACCGTGTGGCTGACCGTGCCGTCGTCCAGGGCCAGCCCGTTGGCCACCGTGCCCAGGCGCTTGCCGGTGCCGCTCCACATGACCATGTCCGGCGTGGGGATGCCGGCCGCCATCACCTCGCGGTGCAGGCCCAGCGTGCGCAGGGCGTCGAGGCCGTTGGAGGCCAGGTTGAGGAACGAGCCGATGCCGTGCGCCGTGTCGCCGTACGCCTCGTAGATCTCCGCTTCGATACCCACCTCGTGCAGCGCCATCGCGAGGGCGGGGCCGCCGATGCCGCAGCCTATGACCAGAGCCTTCATCGTGATAACCTTTCGTTCGGTCGAACGAAATATATGACGAAGGGGCGCCGGTGTCCAGAGGTATTTCGGAGCGCCGAAAGAAATTGCTCGAAGCCCTCGGCGACGCCGGGCGGGCCAACAGCAACGCCGCCGTGATGTACCACACGGCCATGGGCGAGCGGATGGGCCTGGGGATGAGCGAGGAGAAGACGCTCGACCTGCTCCAGCGCCTCGGGCCGTTGACGGCGGGGGAGATCTCGCAGCACACCGGGCTGGCGCCCGCGTCCGTCAGCGGGCTGATCGACCGGCTGGAGGCCAAGTGGCTGGTCCGGCGCGTACGGCATCCCAAGGACCGCCGACGGGTCATCGTCGAGGTCAACCACGAGCGGATCAGCGGGTTCTGGGAGCTGTTCGAGCCGCTGGTGACAGGGCTGACCGAGCTCTACGCCGACTACTCCGACGAGGAGCTGGAGGTGATCCTGGGCTTCCTCGAACGCGCCACCGCCATCCAGGTCGCCGCCACCGCGAAGCTGACCGAGGGGAAAGGGGCTTGACTTATCCCCATTTGTGTTCTTAGATCAACGCCCTATGGGTTACTGCTTCCTGTGATGTTCGCGCCGGGCGCTTCCGCGTAGAGCCAAACGGCTCCGCCGAGCGTCCCGCTCTGTTCATGTTCGCGCGAAGAACAGGAGGTGGTGCTTCCTATGCGTACCCAACTTTCCCTATCCCAGGTCACCAAGCGTTACGACGAACACGTCGTGCTCGACCGCGTGTCGTTCACCGTCAAACCCGGCGAGAAGGCCGGCGTCATCGGCGACAACGGCTCCGGCAAGTCCACCCTGCTCAAGCTCATGGCCGGGGTGGAACGGCCGGACAACGGCGAACTCACCGTGGCCGCGCCGGGCGGCGTCGGCTACCTCCCGCAGGCGCTGGAGCTGCCGCCGGGCGCCACCGTCGGCGACGCCGTCGACCACGCGCTCGCCGACCTGCGCGACCTCGAAGCCCGCATGCGGGCCGCCGAGCAGACGCTGACCGACGACACCATGGACGCGTACGCCGCGCTCGTCGAACAGTTCGAGGCACGCGGCGGCTACGAGGCCGACGCGCGGGTCGACGCCGCACTGCACGGGCTCGGCCTGCCCGGCCTCTCCCGGGCCCGGCCCGTCGCCACGCTGTCGGGCGGCGAGCGCTCCCGGCTCGCCCTGGCCGCAACGCTCGCCTCCGCCCCCGAACTGCTGCTGCTCGACGAGCCGACCAACGACCTCGACGACCAGGCCGTGGCCTGGCTCGAACAGCACCTGCGCGGCCACCGGGGCACCGTCGTGGCCATCACCCACGACCGCGTGTTCCTGGACCGGGTCACCTCCACCATTCTGGAGGTCGACCAGGGCGCCGTCCGCCGCTACGGCAACGGCTACGGCGGCTACCTCGCCGCCAAGGCCGCCGAACGGGCCGCCCAGGCGCTCGCGCACGAGGAGTGGAAGGCCGAGCTCGCCCGGCACGCCGACCTCGTCTCCGCCAACGCCGTCCGGCTGGCCGCCATCCCGCGCAAGGTGGCCAAGGCCGGTATGGGCACCGGGGCCTGGCGCGCCCGGTCCCGCACCCACGGTGCCGCGGGGCGCATCCGCCAGTCCCACCAGCGTGCCGCCTGGCTCCGTGCCCACCCCAAGGACGGGCCGCACCGCAGGGCAAGGCCGCACCGCAGGGCAGGGCCGCACCAATGGCGGAGCACACCGCGCGACGCCAGTGCCCCCGCCGAACCGGACGCGCCTCCTGGAGGCAGCGCTCCTCCCAAGGCCGGCACACCGTCCGCAGGCGGAATCCCCAACGCAGGAGGCACGCCTGACGGCGGCGACCCTATCCCCATGGACGACGCACCTCCCGGCGCTGCACCCGCCATCGGAGGGCGCCCGCCTTGCGGCGTCGGCCCTCTCTCGGCCGACGGCGCCCAGTCCGAAGCTGGGACCCACCTCGGAGGAGGTGCCCCCCTCGAAGGCCGAGCCTGCTTGGGAGGCACCCCAACCTGCGGAGGCACCCCATCCTGCGGAGGCGGCCGGTCCCGCGGGAGCAATTCACCCTGCGGGGGCGGCCCACCCCGCGGTGGTGGTCCATCCTGCGGTGGTGGCTCACCCTGTGGGCGGCCGTTGGGAAGGTGGGCGGTCCGCGGAGCGGCCGGTGGGGGCGCCTGCCGCTGAGGGGG
>NZ_LAVL01000296.1 GCF_001083785.1 Nonomuraea sp. SBT364 | reverse complement strand
GAACATCGGGCACACGCAGGCCGCGGCCGGGGTGGCCGGGGTGATCAAGATGGTGCAGGCGATGCGGCACGGTGTGCTGCCGCCCACTCTGCACGTCACCGAACCCACCCCGCACGTCGACTGGTCGGCCGGGCGGGTCGAGCTGCTGTCGTCCGCCCGGGACTGGCCGGCCGGCGATCGGCCGCGCCGCGCGGGCATCTCCTCGTTCGGCATCAGCGGCACCAACGCCCACCTGATCATCGAGGAGGCCCCGGAGCCCGCCTCCCAGCCGGAGCCCGGCTCCGGGCCGGAGGCGGCGGGACCGGCCGCCGAGGCGGCGGCGCAGCAGCCGATCGCCTGGCCGATCAGCGCGCGCAGCGCCGGCGCCCTGCGGGCGCAGGCAGCCCGGCTGCACGCCGCCGTCAGCTCCGGCGAGCCGCCCCGGCCCGCCGACGTGGCGCGCACGCTCGCCGGCCGCGCTGCCCTCCCGCACCGCGCCGTCGTGCTCGGCCGCGACCACGCCACCCTCACCGCCACCCTCGCCGCCTACGCCAACGGAACAACCACCCCTGCCGCCCACGCCAACGGAACCGCCACCCCCACCGCCCACGCCACCCCTGCCGCGCACGCGAACGGGACGGGCGGGCAGCCCAACGGGACGGCCGCGCACGTGAGTGGGGCGGTGGTGGCTGAGGGGGTGGCGGCCGAGCAGCCGCGGACGGCGTTCCTGTTCACCGGGCAGGGCGGGCAGCGGGCCGGGATGGGCCGGGAGCTCGCGGCGGCGGCGCCCGCGTTCGCCACGGCCCTGGACGAGGTGTGCGAAGCGCTCGACCCCTACCTGGACAAGCCGCTGCGCGATGTGATGTGGGCCGAGCCCGGCAGCGCCGTCGCCGAGCTGCTCGACCAGACCGCCTACACGCAACCGGCGCTGTTCGCCTTCGAGGTGGCCGCCTTCCGGCTGCTCGAAGCGTACGGGGTGCGGCCGGACGCCGTCGCCGGCCACTCCGTGGGCGAGTACGCCGCCGCGCACGCCGCCGGGGTCTGGTCCCTGACGGACGCGGCCCGCCTCATCGCCGCCCGCGGCCGGCTCATGCAGGAGCTGCGCGAACCCGGCGCCATGGTCGCGGTGGAGGCGACCGCCGAGGAGGTCGCCGAGACGCTGGCCGGGCTGGAGTCCCGCGTGAGCGTCGCCGCCGTCAACGGCCCCGCCGGGGTGGTCGTGTCCGGCGCCGAGCGGGAGTGCCTGGCGCTCGCCGAGCAGTGGCGGGCCCGCGGCCGGCGCATCCGCCGGCTGCCCGTCAGCCACGCCTTCCACTCCCCGCTGATGGAGCCGATGCTGCCCGCGTTCGCCGCCGAGCTGACGGGTGTGACGTTCGGCCGCCCGCGTACCACCGCCGTCACCGGCATCGAAGGCACGTGGACCACCACCGCCTACTGGCTCGACCAGATCGTCCGGCCCGTGCTGTTCCGGGCGGCGATCTCCCGCCTGGAGGACGAGGGCGTCGGCGTCTTCCTGGAGGTGGGGCCGCAGGCGGTGCTGTCGGGCATGGCGCACGACTGCGTCACCCGCGAGGACGCCGCGATCGTCTCCCTGCACCGCCGCGACCGTACCGAACCCGGAGCGTTCGCCGAGTGCCTGGCCCGCGCCTGGACGGCGGGGGTGGGCGTCGACTGGCGCGCGCGGGCGGCCGGCGGCCGGCACGTGGACCTGCCGACGTACGCCTTCGAGCGGGAGCGCTTCTGGCTCGCCCCGCCCGCGCCCGCCGCCGACCTGTCGGCCGCGGGGCTGCGCGAGGCCGGGCACCCGATGCTTAGCGCGGCCGTCGACCTGCCCGAGGACGGGCCGGTGGTGCTGACCGGCCGGCTGTCGGTGGCCGCCGCGCCGTGGCTGGCCGGGCACGTGGTGTCCGGGACGGTCGTGCTGCCCGGGGCCGCGCTCGCCGAGCTGGTCCTGGAGGCGGCCGGCCGGGCGGACTGCGACGGGGTCGAGGAGCTGGTGTTCGAGTCACCGCTGACGCTGCCGGCGAACGGCGGCGTCGCGGTCCGCGTGGTCGTCGAACGCGCCGACGCCGCGGGCGCCCGGCAGGTACGGGTGTACTCGCGGCCCGCCGACGACCAGGACGCCGACTGGATCCGCCACGTGTCCGCCACGGCCGCCGCCGCCGGCGAGCCGCAGCCCGGCTCGTTCCCCTGGGCCGAGGCGTGGCCGCCGGCCGACGCCGAGCCGGTCGAGGTCGAGGGCGGCTACGAGCGGCTGGCGGAGCGGGGTTACGAGTACGGTCCCGCGTTCCAGGGGTTGCGCGCGGTGTGGCGGCGGGGCGGTGAGCTGTTCGCCGAGGTGGCGCTGCCCGACGAGGTGGACCCGGACGGGTTCGGCATCCACCCCGCCCTGCTCGACGCGGCCTTCCACCCGCTGCTCGTCACCGGGGACGGCGAGACCGTGCGGCTGCCGTTCGAACTGCGCGGCCTGCGGCTCCTGCAGCCCGGCGCGGACCGGCTGCGGGTCCGCCTGACCGGCGCGGGCGGCGACGAGTGCGCGCTCGAGGCCGCCACCCCGTCGGGACGACCCGTGCTCTCCTTCGCCTCGCTCCGCGTCCGGGCGGTCCCGTCCGGGGCGCTGACCGGGTCCGCCCAGGCCGTGTACGGCGTGGAATGGTCCGAGACGCCGCCCGGGAACGGCGTGGCCGAGGCCGTGGTCATCCCGTGCGTGAGCGACCGCCCCGACGACGTACCCGGCGCCGTCCGGCAGCTCACCACCCAGGTGCTGGCCGCGATCGGGGACGCGCGGATGGCCGAGTCCCGGCTGGCGTTCGTCACCCGCGCCGGCGACCCGGCGGGCGCCGCCGTGTGGGGGCTGGTGCGCTCGGCGCAGTCGGAGCAGCCGGGCCGGTTCGTCCTGGCCGAGGTCGAGGACGGCCACTCCGACTGGGGCCGCCTGGCAGCGGTCGCCGAGCCGCAGGTACGGGTCCGCGACGGCAAGGTGCTCGCCCCGGCGCTCGTCCGCCGCAAGCCGGAAACCCGTCCATTACCTGAAATTTCGGGAACTGTGCTGGTGACGGGTGGCACCGGTGGGCTGGGCGCGCTGGTGGCGCGCCGCCTGGTGACCGGGCACGGGGTGCGGGACCTGCTGCTGGTGTCGCGGCGCGGCGAGGCGGCTCCGGGCGCCGGTGACCTGGCCGCCGAACTGCGAGGACTCGGCGCGCACGTCACGGTGGCGGCCTGCGACGTGGCCGATCGCGACGCACTGGCCGCCCTGCTGGCCGACGTGCCGCTGGCGCGGGTCGTCCACACCGCCGGTGTCCTGGACGACGCGCTGGTGGAGAGCCTGACCCCCGAGCGGATGGACGCGGTGCTGGCGCCGAAGGCCGACGCGGCCTGGTACCTGCACGAGCTGACGCGCGATCGTGAGCTGTCGTTCTTCGTGTTGTTCTCGTCGCTGGCGGGTGTGCTGGGGAACGCCGGTCAGGGCAACTACGCGGCGGCGAACGCGTTCCTGGACGCCCTCGCCGCCCACCGGCGGGAGCTCGGCCTGACCGGCGTGTCGATCGCCTGGGGCCTCTGGGACACCGATTCCGGCATGTCGGGCGGGCTGTCGCAGGCGGATGTGGCGCGGCTGGCGCGGGCGGGGATCGCGCCGCTGACCGTGGATCAAGGGCTGGAGCTGTTCGACACGGCCCTGACCAGCCCCGACCCCCTGATGGTCGCCGCCCGCTGGGACACCGCCGGGCTGCGCGCCAGGGCCGAGGCCGGCGACCTGCCGCCGATGCTCCACGGACTCGTCCGCACCACACGCCGTACCGCCAAGCCCTCAGGAGTGGCCGAGCTGATGACCCGGCTCGCCACCCTCACCAGGGACGAGGCGCTGCGGATGCTCACCGAGCGGGTGCGCGGCCACGTCGCCGTCGTACTCGCCCACGGCAGCCCCGACAAGGTCAGCGTGGACCGCGCCTTCAACCAGCTCGGCTTCGACTCGCTCACCGCCGTCGAACTGCGCAACCGGCTCAACGCCGACACCGGCCTGCGCCTGCCGCCCACGCTCGTCTTCGACCACCCCACGATCAGCTCGCTCGCCGAGTACCTGTTCAGCACCCTCGCACCCGCGCCGCCCTCACCCGAGGAGACCCTGCGCGGCGCGCTCGAACGCGTGGGATCCATGCTCACCAGCGCCAAGGGCGACGGCGAGGCCATCCGCAGCAAGCTCGTCGCGGTGCTGCAGAGCGGCCTGGCCAGGTTCGGCGCGGCACCGGACGGCCCGGGCCGTCCCGACCCGGTGATGGACAAGATCGACTCCGCTTCCGACGAGGAGATCTTCGCCCTCATCGACAACGAGATGTGACGCCATGACCGATACCGGAAGGGCCAGACCGATGGGGACCGAGGACAAGCTCCGCGCCTACCTCAAGCGCGCGACCGTCGAACTGGCGGACACCCGCAGGCAACTCGCCGACGAGGAGGGACGCCGGCACGAGCCGGTGGCGATCGTCGGCATGGCCTGCCGCTACCCGGGCGGGGTGACGAGCCCCGAGGAGCTGTGGGACCTGGTGGCCTCCGGCGGCGACGCCATCACCGAGTTCCCCGCCGACCGGGGCTGGGACCTGGACGGCCTCTACGACCCCGACCCGGAGGCGTCCGGCAAGTCCTATGTGCGCCACGGCGGGTTCTTGCACGACGCGGGGGAGTTCGACGCGGGGTTCTTCGGGATGAGCCCGCGCAGCGCGCTGGCGACCGATCCGCAGCACCGGTTGTTCCTGGAGTCGAGCTGGGAGGCGCTGGAGCGGGCCGGGATCGACCCGGGCACGCTGCGCGGCAGCCGCACCGGCGTCTACGCCGGATGCATGTACGAGCACTACTCCACCCGGTTCCTGGAGCTGGCTCCCGGTTCCGTCGAGGGCACCCTCTTCACCTCCAGCGCCTCCAGCGTCCTGTCCGGGCGCGTCTCGTACACGCTCGGCCTCGAAGGCCCCAGCCTGACCGTCGACACCGCCTGCTCCTCCTCCCTCGTCGCCCTGCACCTGGCCGTGCAGTCGCTGCGGCGCGGCGAGTGCGCCCTCGCGCTGGCCGGCGGGGTGTCCGTCATGGCGTCGCCGGTGCCGTTCGTCGAGTTCTCGCGGCAGCGGGCGTTGTCGGCGGACGGGCGGTGCAAGTCGTTCTCGGCCTCGGCTGATGGGGCGGCGTGGGCCGAGGGTGTCGGGGTGCTGGTGCTGGAGCGGTTGTCGTC
>NZ_LAVL01000295.1 GCF_001083785.1 Nonomuraea sp. SBT364 | reverse complement strand
CCACCACCAGGGCGGTGGCGGCGACCGTCATCTGCACGTGCTCGACGGTCTTGGCGACGAGCCCCGCCTGGTTGATGCTGCGCCGCTCGATCGAGTCCAGCTCCAGGGTGCTCACCCAGGCGTACAGGGTGGCCAGCGCCACCACGATGGCGGCGGGCGTGATCAGGTGACGCAGGGGGGCGGGGCGGGCGGGGGTGCGGGCCTTGCCGACGGCGAGGGTCTCAGCGGTCACCGGCGGTCACTTCCTCCTGCGCGGCATTCGCCGCTGTGCCCGTGGCGGTGGCCGTTCCGGTGGCCGCTCCCGGGCCCACGGCCGCGCACAGCTCCGCGTAGGTGATCACGCCGGACGGCGTCGAGCACCGGTCCGCGCCGCGCGCGACCATCGCGTCCAGCGCCTCGCGCAGCGCCGCGCCCGCCGCCACCGCCGGCAGCGCCGGGTCCGGCAGCGGGCTCTCGTACGGCACGTCCTCGACCCTGAGCAGCGCCAGGCGCTTGAGCGTGGCGTCCTGGCCGATGAACCCGGCGACGTAGTCGTCGGCCGGGGCGGCCAGGATGTTGGCCGGCGTGTCGTACTGGGCGATGTGCGAGCGCTCACGCAGCACGGCGATGCGGTCGCCGAGCTTGATCGCCTCCTCGAAGTCGTGCGTGACGAAGATGATCGTCTTGCGGAGCTGCTTCTGCAGTTTGGCGAACTCGTTCTGCAGGTGCTCGCGGGTGATCGGGTCGGTGGCGCCGAACGGCTCGTCCATGAGCATCACCGGCGGGTCGGCCGCCAGCGCCCGGGCGACGCCGACCCGCTGCTGCTGGCCGCCGGACAGCTGGCGCGGGAAGCGGTCCCGGAACGTGCCCGGGTCCAGGCTCACCAGCTCCAGCAGTTCCTCGACCCGCGCGGCCACCTTGGCGGCGGGCCAGCCGAGCAGCTTGGGGACCATCGCGACGTTCTGCCCGACCGTCAGGTGCGGGAACAGGCCGACCTGCTGGATCGCGTAGCCGATGTGCCGGCGCAACTCGTCGGGGTGCAGGCCGAGCACGTCCTGGCCGCCGATACGGATCTGGCCGGACGTGGGCTCGACCAGCCTGTTGATCATCTTCATCGTGGTGGTCTTGCCGCAGCCGGACGGGCCGACGAAGACGACGAGCTCGCCCGCCGGGATGTCGAGGCTGACGTTGTCGACCGCTGGAGCCGGCTGCCCTGGGTAGTGCTTGGTCAGCTCCCGCAGCTCGATGCGGACACCTGCGGGATCACGGTCGAACACGAAGCCCCCTCGGGGTGGTCAGAAGGCGGACGGCGGAGAAGCCCGCGTCGAACAGCACCGCGATGACCACGATGCCGAGCGTGCCCGCGAGCGTGGCGTTGAGCGAGTTGACCGAGCCCAGCCGGGCCAGCCCCTCGAAGATCTGGTTGCCCAGCCCGGGGCCGTCGACGTAGGCCGCGATGGCGGCGATGCCGATGAGCATCTGCGTGGAGATGCGGACCCCGGCCAGGATCAGCGGCCAGGCCAGCGGCAGCCGGACCCGCAGCAGCACGCGCGCGCTGCTCAGGCCCATCCCCCGCCCTGCCTCGACGGTGGCGGCGTCCACGCCGCGCAGTCCGGTCACGGTGTTCCTGATGATCGGCAGGAACGCGTATCCGGTCAGCGCGATCAGCGTGGAACCCCAGCCGAGTCCGGTGATCGGGATGAGCAGGGTCAGCAGGGCCAGGGACGGGATGGTCAGGATGCCGGCGGACAGCGCCAGGGAGGCGCCGCGCGCTTTGGGAGTCTCGTACGTCAGGAGCCCGATGCCGACGCCCACGGCCGTGGCGATGCCGATGGCGATGGCCACGACCAGGGCGTGTTCGGCGGCGGCCAGCGAGAGGGTGCCCCAGCGGGAGACCACGTACTCGCTGAAAGTCATGAAGTAACCGCCTTCGCTTACAGTTGCATGGGCATGTAAACGTATGGCTAGTTGCGCTCATCGCAAAATCTGTTGCGATGAGCGCAACCCAGTTGTTATGAACGGATGGGCATGAGCGAGAAGCTCCCCGTGTCTTCCGCAGGCCTTCGCCGGGACCTCGAAATTCTCGACGTCCTCGCAGGTCACGGTGATGAGCGAGACACCGACGGGTTCGGCGTGAGCTGGATCGCGCAGCGCCTCGACAGGGAGAAGAGTCAGGTGTCGCGGGCGCTGCGGGCGCTGGAGGCCGAGGGCATGGTCGAGCGCGACCCGGTGACCCGCCGCTACCGCCTCGGCTGGCGGCTGTTCGCGCTCGCGGCGCGCAGCCAGCAGGCGCGGCTCGTCCAGGTGTCGGCGCCGTTCCTGCGCCGCCTGGCCACCGCGTTCGACGAGGACGCGCACCTGTGCGTGCTGCGCGGCGACCAGGTGCTCACGCTGGTGTCGATGCCCTCCTCGCGGGCCTACCACCGCATCTGGGAGGGCGTGTCGGTGCCCGTGATCATGGCGGCGGCGGGCCGCTCGCTGCTGGCCGACTGGGAGCCCGACCGGGTGCGCGAGCTGCTGCGCGCCAAGCTGCCCGCCGGGCTGGACTCGGCGGTCAGCGACGAGGAGCAGTGGATGGCCGACCTGGCGCACGCCCGCACGTTCGGCTACGTGGCCAGCGACGTCGAGCTCGACGACAGCGCCGGCGCGGTCTCCGCCCCGGTCCGCGACCACCGCGGCCTCATCGCGGCGGCCGTCAGCGTCTCCCTGACCCGGGTCCCGGCGAGGCCCCGGCTGGAGGAGATCGGCCACGCGATCGCCGACTCGGCCCGCGCCCTGTCGGCCGCCCTCGGCTACCCGGCCTGCTGACCTGGCGCCTGCAACCGCTTGCCGCAGCAACGGTGCAGTTTTACTCCTAGCCGTTGACGCATCAGCCGGAGTGCGTCAACGTTTCGTGCAACCGTTTGCTGCCCTCTGGAGAGGTTGCGCGATGCGACTTCTGACACTCCCCCTGGTGATCGCCCTCACGATCGCCGCCACCCCCGCCACCGCTCTTGCGCACCCCTCGCGGAACGTCATCGTGGTCGCCGCCGACGGCTCCGGCGACCACGCCACCGTCCAGGCCGCCGTGGACGCGGTGCCCTCCGGCAACACCGCCCCGGTGACCATCCTCGTCCGCGAGGGCACGTACAAGCAGCAGGTCGTCATCCCCGCCGACAAACCGCACATCTCGCTCGTCGGCGCCACCCGCGACCCGGCCGGGGTGGTGCTGACCTTCGACGCCTCCGCCACCACGCCCAAGCCCGACGGCTCGGGGAACTACGGCACCTCCGGCAGCGCGTCGTACGTGATCGGCGCGCCCGACTTCACCGCCCGCAACGTCACCTTCGAGAACTCCTACGACGAGGCCGCCCACGGCGCGAGCCAGGCCGTCGCGGTGCGCACCACCGGCGACCGGCAGGTGTACGAGAACGTCCGCTTCCTCGGCAACCAGGACACCCTGTACGCCAGCACGCCGAGCGCCGCCACGACCGCCCGGCAGTACTTCCGCGACTGCTACGTCGAGGGCGACGTGGACTTCATCTTCGGCCGCGCCACCGCCGTCTTCGACAACTGCGTGATCAAGGCCCTGGACCGGGGCAGCGACACCGACAACGGCTACGTCACCGCGGCCAGCACCGAATTGTCCAACCCGTACGGGTTCCTGATCTACCGCAGCCACCTCACCAGCGACGCCCCGGCCGGGACGTACCACCTGGGACGGCCGTGGCCGGCGGGCGGGTCGGCGACGGCGCGCGGCCAGGTGCTCGTGCGCGAGTCGTGGCTCGGGCAGCAGTTCAAGGCCGCGCCCTGGACGGACATGTCCGGCCTGAACTGGCGCGAGGCCCGCCTGTCCGAATACCGCAACCACGGCCCCGGCGCCACCGCCGGCGCCACCGCCGGCGACGACCGCCCGCAGCTCCCCCGGCACGAGGCCGCCCGCTTCACCCCGCAGCGCTACCTCGCCGGCTCCGACGGCTGGAACCCGGTCCGCCGCCCCGTCCGGCCCGCCGACCGCGGCCTCGGCCGCCAGGTGCTCGGCGAGGGCGACGGCTGGGCCGCCGCGACCACCGGCACCACCGGCGGCTCGGCCGCCCGCCCCGAGGACGTGCACGTCGTCTCCACCCGCGCCGAACTCGTCGCCGCCCTCGGCGACCCCGCCGACAACACCCCCAGGATCGTGTACGTGCGCGGCGCCGTCGACGCCGACACCGGCGCCGACGGCCGGCCCCTGACCTGCGCCGACTACGCCACGGACGGCTACGGCCTGGACGCCTACCTGGCCGCCTACGACCCCGCCGTCTGGGGTCGCGCCACCCCGCCGTCCGGCCCGCTGGAGGAGGCCAGGAAGGCGTCGTACGCGAAGATGGCCGAGCACGTCACGGTCACCATCGGCTCCAACGTCACGCTCGTGGGCCTGGGCCGCGACGCCGCCCTGAAGAGCTTCGGACTGCGGATCAGCGGCGCCGACAACGTCATCGTCCGCAACCTCACCATCACCGACACCGCCGACTGCTTCCCCCAGTGGGACCCGACGGACGGCGACGAGGGCAACTGGAACGCCTCCTTCGACAACGTCGAGGTGTCCGGCTCGACCCACGTGTGGCTCGACCACAACACGCTCGACGACGGCGACAACCCCGACTCCGCCCAGCCGCTCCACTTCGGCCGCCCCTACCAGGTCCACGACGGCCTGCTCGACGTCGTGCGCGGCTCGAACCACGTCACGCTGTCGTGGAACCACCTGAGCGGGCACGACAAGGTCATGCTGATCGGCAACACCGACAACCCCGACAGGTACGCCGAGGCGGACAAGCTCAAGGTGACGCTGCACCACAACTACTTCGAGGGGCTCGGCCAGCGCACGCCCCGGGTCCGCTTCGGGCAGGTGCACGTGTACAACAACTTCTACACCGGCGGCGACGCCTACCAGTACAGCATCGGCGTGGGCTTCGGCTCCCAGGTGTACGCGCAGGCCAACGCCTTCTCCGGCATCCCCGCAGGGAAGGTGCTGACGGTGCTGAAGGGCACCGCCATCACGGCCAGGGACAACCTGGTGGACGGCGCGCCCGCCGACCTGGTGGCCGCCCACAACGCCGCCACCGGCGCCACGCTCGGCGCCGACGCCGGCTGGACCCCCACCCTGCACACCCGCGTCCACCCGGCCCGCACCCTCCACGCGCTCGTCCCGGCCGGCGCCGGAGCCGGCCGGGACGAGCGCGTGGAGGGTGCGGGCCGGGTGGACGCGGGTGTGCAGGGT
>NZ_LAVL01000294.1 GCF_001083785.1 Nonomuraea sp. SBT364 | reverse complement strand
CGGATATCAAGTACGGTCGCGGGGGCTGGGATATGTGTAAAAGAGACGGCCCCGGACCCCGGCAACTGTGAGCCCGCCTCTCCGTGGGAGGCGGGCTTCGCCGTGGGTGGGGCGGGTCAGACGCGGCCGCGGGCCTCCGTGACCGGGACGAGGCCGCCGCCGGCGCTCACGTCAGTGCTGGCTGAGCAGGTGGGCCAGCTCCTGCTCGACCTCCTGGCTGGCCACGAACAGCAGCTCGTCACCCGCCTCCAGAGGGTCGTCGGCCGTCGGCACCAGGACGCGCCCCTCGCGCAGGATGGCCACCAGCGCGGCGTCCGTCGGCCACGGCACCGTGCCGGCCCGCTGGCCGACCACCGGCGCGTCGTCGGCGAGCGTGAGCTCGACCAGGTTGGCCTGCCCCTGGCGGAACGTCATCAGCCGAACCAGGTCGCCGACGCTCACCGCCTCCTCCACCAGCGCGCTCAGCAGCCGCGGCGTCGAGACCGCCACGTCGACGCCCCACGACTCGTTGAACAGCCACTCGTTGTTGGGATGGTTGATGCGCGCCACCACCCGCGGCACCCCGTACTCGGTCTTGGCCAGCAGTGACACCACGAGGTTGACCTTGTCGTCGCCGGAGGAGGCGACGACGACGTGGCAGTTGCTGAGCCCGGCCTCGTCCAGCGAGGCGATCTCGCAGGCGTCGGCGAGCAGCCACTCGGCCCGCGGCACACTGTCGATCTTGATGGCCTTGGGGTTGACGTCGATGAGCAGGACCTCGTGGCCGTTCTCCAGGAGCTCGGCGGCGATGGAGCGGCCGACGGCGCCGGCCCCGGCGATGGCGACGCGCATCATTCGTCCTCTTCCGGTGCGACGGCCAGCACCTCGTTGATCCGGTCCATGTCGTCCTCGGCGGCGATGACGTGCAGCACGTCGCCGTCCTGCACCATCGTGGTGCCCGAGATGACCACGGCCTCGCCCATCCGGTTGAGGAAGGCGATCCGGGCGCCGGCGTGCTCCTCCAGGTCGACGACGCGCGTGCCGATCCAGGCCGGGTTGACGGTCACCTCGGCCAGCACGACGGTGCCGGTCGGGTCGCGCCAGAGCGGCTCGGCGCCCTCGGGCAGGACCCGGCGCAGGATCTGGTCGGCGGTCCACCGCACGGTCGCCACCGTCGGGATGCCGAGCCGCTGGTAGACCTCGGCGCGCCGGGGGTCGTAGATGCGAGCCACCACGTCGTCGACGCCGAACGTCTCGCGCGCCACCCGGGCGGAGATGATGTTGGAGTTGTCGCCGCTGGAGACCGCCACGAAGGCGGCCGCGGACTCGACGCCCGCCTCGGTGAGCACGCCGCGGTCGAAGCCGATGCCGGTCACCCGGCGGCCGCGGAACCCCGCCCGCAGCCTGCGGAACGCCTGGGGGTCCCGGTCGATGATCGCGACCGAATGGCCGTTGTCCTCAAGGATGTGCGCGAGGGTCGATCCGACCCGGCCACACCCCATGATCACTATATGCATACTCCCCCGCACTCCGCGGTCGGCCCGTTGCTCGACACCAGTATGGCCCGCACTGGGAGCGCCCCGTCGGCGGCACGGGCGCATGGGACTAGCATTCCGTAACGTGGCGAAAGCATCGGATCTTGTCAAACGCCTGCTCGTGGGGCGGGCCCTGAGAAGCGGCCAGCTTCACGAGCAACTCCTCCCGAAACGCATCGCCCTGCCCGTGTTCGCCAGCGACGCGCTCTCCTCGGTGGCCTACGCGCCCCAGGAGATCCTGGTCATCCTGTCGCTGGCGGGCGTCTCGTTCTACACCTACAGCCCGTGGATCGCGATCGCCGTCGTGGTCGTGATGCTCACGGTCGTCGCCTCCTACCGGCAGAACGTGCACGCCTACCCGAGCGGCGGCGGCGACTACGAGGTGGCCACCACGAACCTGGGCGCCAACGCCGGGCTGACCGTGGCCAGCGCGCTCATGGTCGACTACGTGCTCACGGTCGCCGTGTCGGTGGCCAACGGCGTCGACTACGTGGGCGCGACGATCCCGTTCGTCGCCCAGCACAAGCCCGCCGTGGCCATCGGGATCGTCATCCTGCTCACCGTGATCAACCTGCGCGGCCTGCGCGAGTCGGGCGCGGCCTTCGCGATCCCGACGTACGCGTTCATGATCGCGGTGCTCGGGATGATCGCCGTGGGCGGGTTCGAGGTGGTCTTCCTGCACGAGGAGCTGCGCGCGCCCAGCGCCGACTTCGACATCGTGCCCGAGCAGAGCGACCTGACCGCGTTCGCCGCGGCGTTCCTGGTGCTGCGCGCCTTCTCCACCGGCTGCGCGGCGCTGACCGGCGTCGAGGCCATCAGCAACGGCGTGCCCGCCTTCCGCAAGCCCAAGAGCCGCAACGCCGCCACGACGCTGCTCATGATGGGCCTGATCGCGATCAGCATGTTCGGCGGCATCATCGCGCTCGGCCTGGCCTCCGGCGTCAAGGTGGCCGAGCCGTCGGTGGCGGCCACCGACCTGCTGCGGCCCGACGGCACGCCGGTCGGCCCCGGCTACCACCAGCAGCCGATCATCTCGCAGGTGGCCGACGCGGTCTTCGGCGGCGGGTCGCTGCCGTTCGTCGTCATCTCCGGCGTCACCGCGCTCATCCTGTTCCTGGCCGCCAACACGGCCTTCAACGGTTTCCCGGTGCTCGGCTCGATCCTCGCCCAGGACCGCTACCTGCCCCGCCAGCTGCACACCCGGGGCGACCGGCTGGCCTTCTCCAACGGCATCATCATCCTGGCCCTGATGGCCTGCCTGCTGCTGTGGGGATTCCAGGCCGACGTCAGCCGCCTGCTCAACCTCTACATCGTCGGCGTCTTCGTCTCCTTCACGCTGAGCCAGACCGGCATGGTCATTCACTGGACGCGCCGCCTGAAGACCGAGGACGACCTGAAGGTCCGCCACCAGATGCACCGCTCGCGGACGATCAACTTCTTCGGCGCGGTCATGACCGGGCTGGTGCTCGTCGTCGTGCTGCTCACCAAGTTCGTGGTCGGCGCGTGGATCGTGTGCATCGCGATGCCGATCCTGTTCCTCATGATGAAGGGCATCCGGCGGCACTACGACAACGTCGCGGCCGAGCTGGAGATCACCGAGGAGTACGACGAGTCGATGCTGCCGGCGCGCAACCACGCCATCGTGCTCGTCTCGAAGATCCACAAGCCGACGCTGCGGGCCCTGGCCTACGCCCGCGCCACCCGGCCGTCCACGCTGGAGGCCATCACGGTGGGCGTGGAGGGCAAGGAGGCGCGGGCGCTGCAGGAGGAGTGGGAGCGCCGCGGCATCCCGGTGCCGCTCAAGATGCTCAACTCGCCCTACCGGGAGATCACCCAGCCGATCCTCGACTACGTCAAGACCGTACGGCGCCGCTCACCGCGCGACGTGGTGACCGTGTTCATCCCCGAGTACGTGGTCGGCCACTGGTGGGAGCACCTGCTCCACAACCAGAGCGCCTTCCGGCTGAAGGCGCGGCTGCTGTTCAAGCCGGGCGTGATGGTGACGAGCGTGCCGTGGCAGCTGCACTCCTCCGACCGGCTGCGCGGCCGTCCCGAGCAGTACGCGCCCGGCGTGGTGCGGCGCTCGGGCGGCGAGGTCAAGAGCCGCTGAGCAGCGCGCGCAGCCTGGCCGTGTCGGCGTCGGCCCAGCCGGGCGGCGCGGCCACGGCCGCCCACCCGTCGGCGATGTTCGGGCCGTAGCGGTGACCGTGGCCGGGCGGCACCGACAGGCCCGCCGTCATGTCGACCAGCACCTGCCAGAACGTCACCAGCGGGAACCAGTTCATCTGCGGGTTGACGCCCGGCCCGCGCGGCCCTTCGAGCCAGCCGGGCCGGTCGTACACCAGCCGGGGCGTCCACCACACGACCGGGTCGGAGGCGTTCTGCAGGTAGACCACCCGCGGCTCCTTCCACGGACCGGGAGGCCGCCACAGGTCAGCCGGCTTCTGGGCGAACCGGAAGGTCTCGCCGTCGTCGTAGAGGGGCCGCCACAGCGGGCTGCCCGGGTCGCGCCGCGCCGTGACCAGGCTCCAGATGGGGTTGGCGTTCGGCGGTCCCACGAACAGCGCGCCGTCGGTCTTCGCGGCCAGCTCGTCCGGGCCGCGGAAGGCGTTCTCCAGCGCGAAGGAGCCGAGGCTCTCACCCGCGACCACCAGCTTGGGCCGGTCACCGGCGGGCAGCGCCGCCCAGCGGGCGCGCACCGCGTCGAACAGCGCCTCCCCGGCCCGCGCCGCCTTCTTCTTGTCCACCAGGAACGACACCCAGCTCGGCAGGTAGGAGTACTGCAGCGCGACCAGCGCCGAGTCGCCCCCGTACATGTACTCCAGCGGATCGGCCATGCCCTGGTCGACCCAGCCGGTGCCGGTGGTGCCCAGCACGGCCAGCACCGAGCGGCCGAACGCGCCGGTGCGCTCCAGCTCGCGCACGGCCAGCGCCGCCTGGTCGCGCGGTGAGGCCGCCGCGTCGAGCCCCACGTACACCCTGATGGGCTGGACGGCCGGGGCCCCGGTGAACGCCCGCACCCGGGACGGGGTGGTGGCGGTGCCGATGAACCTGCGCCCCTCCCTGCCCAGGGAGTCCCAGCTCACCAGCGACCCCGGGCCGCCGGACAGCGAGGCGGAGGCCGGCCGCTGGATGCCGGGATGGGTGGTGTCGTTGGTGACGGAGGAGATGTCGCTCATCGTCCGGACGAATCCGGAGAACAGCACGTCGTTGGCGAACACGGCGACGAGGAACCCGACGACGAGCACCCCGAGCACGTGGCCCACGTAGAACGGGACGAACCTGTCCAGCCAGCCGATCAGCCTGCGCCCGCCGAGCCGTACCAGCCTGGACAGCCCGAGGAAGAGCGTGAACAGCACGACGGCCAGCGCCAGGATCACCGGCGGGAACCAGGTGATGGCGGTGTCCATGCCCATGAGCGCCCGCAGGTCACGCTGCCAGTCGTAGCTGTACCACAGCGCCGCGGCGGCCAGCAGGGAGCAGCCCGTCAGCATGATCCGCCACGCGAGCCGCCGCCACCGCTCCGGCGGCCGGTAGCGCACCAGCGCCCGCCACACCGCCCCCGCCGACCACGGCGCTCACCTCGGAGGCGGCGGCCGTGGAGGCGATTATCCCGCCCCGCCCCCCCGCCCCGCGCGCCGGGCGCGCGGGGGGGGGCGCGGGCGGGGGAGGCGGCGGGGGGGGGCGCCGGGCCGCGGCCCCGCCCGCCACAGCCGCCGTCCGGTGCGGCGCGCGGCCCACCGCGGGGCCCGTAC
>NZ_LAVL01000293.1 GCF_001083785.1 Nonomuraea sp. SBT364 | reverse complement strand
CCCCCACCCCGACCCCGTCGGCCGCCCGGGCACGGGCGGTGCGGCCCGCGCCGCCGCCGCGCCGCGCGAACCCGCTGGGCACCGTGCTCCTCATGGTGATCCTCACGACGGTGATCGCCTCCACCACGGCCGTGGCGTTCGGCGCGATCCGGTGAGCCCGTTGCCGCCGGCCTCCTCGGGTTCGCCACGCTGATCGGCATGAACGTCCGCTGCCGGCAGATCCGCGCCGCCGCTCCGGTCAGGACGTCACCGGGCGGCTCCCCGCCGGGCGTCCTTACCCGCTGCCCCGGCGACCCGGCCGCCGGCGCGACGCGGTAGCCCGCGGGCCCGCTACTCGCCGGGGCGCTGCCGGGCGCGCCGGCCGGACAACTCCAGGGTCTGCCCGCGCCGCACGTAGGCGACCCGGTCCGCGAGCCCGGCCTGCTCGACGTGGTCGCGGAAGTCCGACAGCGGTGACTTGAAGACCGTGTAGTCGTCGAAGTGCACCGGCACCACCGTGCCCGGATCGATGAGGTCGACCCAGTTCGCGCCCTGCTCCCCGTCCATCGTGACGGTCATCAGCCCGAGCAGCCTGGTGCCGCCCAGGTGCACGACCCCCACGTCGATGTCGGGGAACCGGCGCGGGATCGACTCCAGCCGCCGGTCCATCAGCGTGTCGCCGCTGATGTGCATGCGCAGGTCCATCAGCCCGTCGCGGTCGCAGAACTCCAGCACGCTGCCCATGACCGGCGGCAGCAGCCCCTGCGCGGGCCCAGGCGCGTGCCGCCCCGGCGTGGCGGTGATCGTCAGCGTCCCCCCGGCGCCGCGCAGCTCGTAGCGGCCCCAGGTGTCCAGCCCCGCCGCCTGCCGGAACCCGCGCCGCCGCAGCCGGCGCGCGGCGTGGCCGGTGGTGACGATCGGCGTGTCCCGGTCGAGTCCCCGCCGGGCGACCCGGTCCCAGTGATCGCCGTGCAGGTGTGACAGCACCACGGCGTCCAGCGCCGGCAGGTCCTCGATCTCCAGCGCCGGGTCGGTCCTGCGCCGCGACGCGAGCCCGTACCCCAGGTAGGCCAGTTGCCCCCGGTGCAGGAAGTTCGGATCGGTGAGCAGGGTGAACCCGTTGTACCGGATCAGCATGGTGGCGTTCCCGATGAACGTCAGCCCGTTCTCCCGCATGGCGACCTCCCCCCGAAGCGTCAGGCCGGATGCCGGGGCCGCTGCTCGGGAGGCACTCCGCCGCCCTTGCCGCCGCCCTTCTTGCCCTTGTCCGTCCCGTGCGGCTGGGACGTCCCCCTGGTGCCGCGCTTCTTGTCGGGGATGGCCTGCGCGGAGCTGCTGTCGGTGGCCCCCTTGCCGGACCTGCGGAGCTCCGGCTGCTGTGGCTTCGTCATGGTTTAGCCCCCTTTAGTGCTTTTCGTCCCCCTGCCACGGACGGAATGGGCCAAACCACGCACGGGTGCCGGACGCCCGGCACCCGTGCCCGCGGTTACAGCGTGAAGCAGGTGCGGCCCTTCGGCTGCCAGCCCGCCCCTGCCTTCTCCCAGCCCTGGGCGCAGATCCGCATCCCCGGCGCGTAGTCGTCCACGCCGCTCCAGATCGCCGCCTGCGGCGGCTTCCGGTCCGGCCGCTGGATCGTCGCCCTGCCCTCGCGGTGCAGGTCGATGTGGCCTTCCCAGGCCCCGGTGCGGCCGTCGTGGTACGCCTCGGCGTACGTGACGCGCGTGCCCTCGTTGACGACCTTCAGGCACACCCCGGGGATGTCGTCGCGGTTGCTGCAGGACTGGTGGTCGGCGTGGGCCGAGGGCGCCAGGGCGACCACGCCGCAGGCGAGCACCGCGGCCGCGAAGAGCCCCTTGACGGTACGGATGTCGTTCATTCGCTGTTCCTCATCCCTGTCGCGCCGCGGCGCCTGTTCGCCGCAGCCGGGATCAGCAAAACCGCTGGTCAGCGCTGTCCAACAGGGCTCTGGACGAACCCGGCCGGAATCGAGCCACTCCCGTCCACCCCCGGACGCCGCTCCCCGCGCCCTCCCGGCGGGTCATGGCGCCGCGATGCCCCGGAGGCAGGTGCGGGCGAGGCCGGTGGCGAAGTCCGGGGGATCTCGACGTCGGCCGCCGAACGGGTGGGGGAAGGCCGGCTCGTGGCGCGCGCGTCCGGGAGATCTTCATGACGTGGCGGACGCCAAGGCGCCCAGGCGGGCGAGCTGGGCGAGCTGGCCGGTGCGGGATCGTACGAGGTCGGCGGCGAGGGCCAGGGCGCGCGGGTCGGAGCCGGAGCCGCGCTCGCCGCGCGTCACCTTCAGCGACTGGTCCAGGTGCTCGCGCAGGCGCCGCGCGAACAGCTCGTCGAACGCCTTCCCCCCGGCGGCCCGCAGGTCATCGAGCTGGGACGCCGTCACCATGCCCGGCATGTCGTGACCCTCGTGGACGTTCACCGGCGACACTCCCGCGTCGTCGCGCAGCTTCCGCAGCCGGTCCAGCTCGGCCCGGTGCGCGCGGCCCAGGGCGGCGGCCAGGCCGCGGGTCCCGCCCGTGCCCCGGCGCGCGGCCAGGTCCAGCAGGGGCAGCGTGCGTTCGATCATCGGGATCATGAGCTGCACCCACGCCGTGTCGGTGGCGTTGAAGCCCGCCCCCGGATGCGTCCGCGACGGCGCGTGCGTCCCGGACGGCGCGTGGGAGCCGTGCGCGGCCGGCGCGCGCTCTCCGGCCGGGGAGCTGCAGGCGGGGCAGGCGGCCAGGAGGAGGGCGAGGAGCAGGCCGATCCGCTTCATGGCAGTCCTTCATCCGGTCGGAGAGCGCTCTCCCACCGTAACCCGGCCGGCCGCGGGCGGGAAGACTGCGGCCGCCCGCGTGGTTGGGACTGGACGTGGAAGAGATCGACGTCGTGGTCATCGGCGCCGGGCAGGCAGGCCTGTCCAGCGCCTACTTCCTGCGCAGGTTCGGCTTCGAGCCGGTGGTGCTCGACGCGGCCGACGGCCCGGGCGGCGCGTGGCGGCACCGGTCGCCGACGCTGACCATGGACAAGGTGCACGGCATCTTCGACCTGCCCGGCGTGCACCGCGAGCCGGACGTCGACGGCAGCCGGCCCGCCGCCGAGGTGGTGCCCGGCTACTACGCCGACTACGAGGACCGCGCCGGGCTGCGCGTGCTGCGCCCGGTCCGGGTGTCGGCGGTGCTGCCCGGCGAGCGGCTGACGGTCGTCTCCGGCGCGGGGGAGTGGGCGGCCCGCGCCGTCGTCAACGCCACCGGCACCTGGACGCGCCCGTACTGGCCCTACTACCCGGGCGCCCGCGACTTCCGCGGCCGTCAGCTGCACTACGCCTCCTACCGGGGGCCGGCGGAGTTCGCCGGGCGGCGCGTCGTCGTGGTCGGCGGCGGGCACTCGGCCGCGCACGTGCTGTCGGAGCTGGCCGGGGTGGCCGCGAGCACGCTGTGGGTGACCCGCGGCCTGCCGGACTTCCGCGACGGCGAGTTCGGCGAGCAGGCCCGCCGCGAGGCCGTCGCCCTGGTGGAGGAGCGGGTGCGCGCCGGGCTGCCGCCGCGCAGCGTCGTCAGCGTCACCGGCCTCGGCCACACCCCCGTCGTCCGCGACGCGCTGGCCAAGGGGGTGCTGGAGCGGGTCCCGATGTTCGAGCGGATCACCGCGTACGGCGTCGCCTGGGCGGACGGGCGGCACCACGACGCCGACGTGATCATGTGGGCCACCGGGTTCCGCTCGGCGCTCGACCACCTCGCGCCGCTGCGGCTGCGCGAGCCCGGCGGCGGCATCAAGGTGAACGGCACCCGGGCCGTCCGCGAGCCCCGCCTGCAGCTCGTCGGCTACGGCCCTTCGGCGAGCACCATCGGCGCCAACCGCGCCGGCCGCGCCGCCGCGACCGAGGTGCGCCGGCTTCTGTTGCGGGCGCCCGAAACCCGGCCGGTGCTGACCGGCGGGTCAGCCGGTACGCCCGCTGCCTGAGCGTTCGCCGGACGCTACCGACAGTAGGAAAAATGCCGACTCGGCCGTTGGTGGTTACAAAACCGGAACCTCTCGACACAGGCTGTGACGATAGGCTACCGTCCACCGCAGAAGGATCTTTCCCCCCTAACGCGGAGGTTCCGTCATGGAGGTTCCCGGCTACACCGAGATCCGGGAACTCGGGCACGGCGGCACCGGGCACGTGATGCTGGCCGTGCGCGACTCCGACGGGACGGCCGTCGCCGTCAAGCACCTGTCGGACCGGTTACGCGAGGACCCCGGCTTCGTCGCGCGCTTCCGCGCCGAGGCACGCGTCATCGCCGAGCTCGACAGCCCGCACACCGCTCGCCTGCTCGACTACGTGGAGGACGAGGGCGACGCCGCCATCGTGATGGAGCTGGTCGACGGCGTCCCGCTGCGCCGCCTGCTGGAGCAGGAGGGCGGCACCGGCCCCGAGGCCGCCCTCGCCGTGCTCAAGGGCGCGCTGCTCGGCCTGGCCGAGGCGCACCGCCACGGCATCGTGCACCGCGACTTCAAGCCCGAGAACGTCATCGTCACCGAGGACGGCGGCAGCAAGCTGGTCGACTTCGGCGTCGCCGCCCGCTCCGGCGACGCCGCCCCGCTGGTCGGCACCCCGCCCTACATGGCGCCCGAGCGGTGGGACGACGCCCCGGCGGGCCCGCGTTCCGACGTGTACGCGGCGGCGGTGGTGTTCTACGAGTGCCTCACCGGCCGCCGCCCGTTCACCGGTGACAACGTGGCCGCCCTCGCCCACCAGCACCGGCACGCCGTCCCCGCGCTCGGCGCGGTCGACGAGCCGGTCCGCGGCCTGGTCCTGGCCGGGCTGGCCAAGGACCCGGCCGAGCGGCCCGAGTCGGCCGAGGCGTTCCTGGCCGAGCTGGAGTGGGTCGCGGCCGCCGCCTACGGCGCGCGCTGGGAGGCCCGGGGCCGCTCCCGGCTGGGCGCGCTCACCGTTCCGTTCCTCACCCTGCGGCCGCCGCAGCCCGCCGCGGGCGGCGGCACGGCCCCGCTCCCGCTCCCGGCGGCGCTCGCGCCCGCCTCCCGGCTCGCCATCACCGGCGGCCTCGTGCTGGCGACCGCGGTGGCGGTCGTCTCGGTCTTCCTGATCTGGAACGACGCGCCGTCCTACCGGTACGCGTCCCCGCCCGCCACGCCGGCGCCCGCTCCGGAGCCGACCGGGCGCACCCCGGCGCCGTCCACGGAGCCCGGCACGGTCACGCCCCCGGTGAGCTTCACCGATCCGCCCGGCACGCCCCCGGCCCGCGAGCCGGCCGGGGGCGTGCCGGGCGGATCGGTGAAGCTCACCGGGGGCGTGACCGTGCCGGGCTCCGTGGACGGCGCCGGGGTGCGCCCGGTCG
>NZ_LAVL01000292.1 GCF_001083785.1 Nonomuraea sp. SBT364 | reverse complement strand
GGGAATGAGTATAAGAGACAGGGGTGTAGCCGGTGGGGCGGGTGGTGAAGGTGCCGCGGCCCTGGGTGCGGCTGCGGAGCCGGGTGGCGTAGCCGAACAGCTCCGCCAGCGGGACGGTGGCGGTGATGACCGCCGTGCCGCCCCGCGTCACCGACCCGGTGACGCGCCCGCGCCCGGCCGCCACGTCGCCGAGGACGCCGCCGACCGCGTCGTCCGGCACGGTGGCGGTGACCTCGGCGACCGGTTCCAGCAGCACCATCGCGCAGGCGCGCAGGGCTTGCCTGAGCGCCAGCCACCCGGCGGTGCGAAAGGCCGCCTCGGAGGAGTCCTTCACGTGCGTCGCCCCGTCGGTGAGCGTCACGCGCAGCCCGGTGACGGGGTGCCCGCCGAGCGGCCCGGCGGCGAGCGCGTCGCGGCAACCGGCCTCGACCGCGCGGACGTACTCGCGCGGCACCCGCCCGCCGGTGACGGTGGAGCGGAACTCGAAGCCGGCATCCACGTCGAGCGGCTCCACGTCGAGCTGGACGTGCGCGTACTGCCCGGCGCCGCCGTCCTGCTTGACGTGCCGGTACAGCAGGCCGGACACGCCACGCGCGACCGTCTCGCGGTGGGCGACGCGGGGCCGCCCGGCGCCGACCTCCAGCCCTCGGTCGCGGCGGATCTTCTCCACCGCGACCTCCAGGTGCAGCTCCCCCATGCCGGACAGCACGGTCTGGCCCGTCTCCGGGTCGGTCCGTACGGACAGCGAGGGGTCCTCCTCGGCGAGCCGCGCCAGGGCGGCGGCCAGCCGGTCGGCGTCGGCGCCGCGCCGGGCCTCGATCGCCATGGAGACGACGGGCTCGGCGGGCACGGGCGGTTCGAGGACCAGCGGCGCGTCCGGCGCGCACAGCGTGGCGCCGGGGCGGGCGGTCTTCAGCCCGGTGACGGCCACGATGTCGCCCGCCACGGCGCGGTCGACCTCGGTGTGCCGGTCGGCGCGCATGCGCAGGATCCGGCCGGCGCGCTCGACGCGCCCGGTGCCCGCGTCCAGCACGGTGTCCCCCTTCCTCAGTGTCCCCGCGTACAGGCGCAGGTAGGTCAGCCGCCCGGTGGCGGCCGAGTGGACCTTGAACGCCAGCGCGGCCAGCGGCTGCGCCGGGTCGGGGGCCCGGTCCGGGACGGCCGGGACGTCCAGCGGCGACGGCAGGTAGGCGACGACGGCGTCGAGCAGCGGCTCGATCCCGCGGTTGCGGTAGGCGGAGCCGCACAGCACGACGACGGCCCGGCCGTCGAGTGTCAGGTCGCGCAGCGCCGCCCGCAGCGTCGCCTCGCCGATCGACGGCCCCGCGCAGTATTCCTCCAGCGCGGCCGGGTGCAGCTCGGCGACGGCTTCCTCCAGGAGCCTGCGCCGCCGCCGCGCCTCGTCCAGCAGGCCCGCCGGGACGGGACGTTCCTCGTAGGCGCCGTCCCAGACCAGCGCCCGCATGCGCAGCAGGTCCACGACGCCGGTGAAGCCGTCCTCCCGCCCGATGGGCAGCTGGACGGCCAGCGGCGTGGTGTGCAGGCGGTCGCGGATGGCGGCGACGGCGGCGTCGAGGTCGGCGCCGGCCCGGTCGAGCTTGTTGACGAAGGCGATGCGGGGCACGCCGTGGTGGTCGGCGCGCCGCCAGACGGCCTCGCTCTGCGGTTCGACGCCGGCGACTCCGTCGAACACCGCGACGGCGCCGTCGAGCACCCGCAGCGAGCGTTCGACCTCGTCGGCGAAGTCGACGTGGCCGGGGGTGTCGATGAGGTTGACGCGGTGGCCGTCCCAGGAGCAGGTCACGGCGGCGGCGAAGATGGTGATGCCGCGTTCGCGTTCCTGGGCGTCGTAGTCGGTGACGGTCGTCCCGTCGTGCACCTCGCCGCGCCTGTGGGTGGCGCCGGTGGCGTACAGGACGCGTTCGGTGATGGTGGTCTTGCCGGCGTCGACGTGGGCGAGGATGCCCAGGTTGCGGACGACGTTCAGCTGGTCGATGGCACGCACGGTCCGTGGCCCTTTCGGGGTGTTTCCGGATCAGGACGGCGCGATTCGCCGGCGAGCCCCGGTTCGGGGGCTCGCCGGGGATGTCCGGCGCCTGCCGCGCAGCGGGCGCCGGGCGGGCGGGGACACCAGGATCACCTCGTACCGCGACAGGGGGACGGCCGGGGCGGCGCTGCGGCGCACGGCGGGCTCCCCTCACTGGTCACGGTGGTCGTGGCCGACTTTACAGAGATCGGTACGGGACGGGCATCCGATTTAGCTCGGTGGCCATATCCACAAAACTAACCACATGGTAGGTTTTGTCGCGGGCCGTGCCCCAGACTGCAGAAAGGCCGGTTCGTGACCGAACCCACCCGTCGCCGGGGGACCAAGGGCGAGCGCACCCGCTCACGCATCCTGGACTCCGCCATGGAGCTGTTCTCCCGCTCCGGCTTCCACGCCGTGTCGCTGCGCGACATCGCCGCGCACGCCGGGCTCACGCACGCCGGGCTGCTGCACCACTTCCCCGGCAAGGACGCGCTGCTCATCGAGGTGCTCAAGCGCCGCGAGGTGCTCACCGCCGAGATCGTCTCGGCGTACGACTCCAGCGCGGAGCCGGCGGAGGTCATCAGGCGGCACGTCGACCAGCTCGCCCGCAACATGCGGACGCCGGGGCTGGTCGGGCTGTTCGTGAAGGTCTCGGCGGAGGCCACCGCCCCCGGCCATCCAGCCCACACCTACTTCGTCGAGCGCTACCGCCGCCTGCGCAAGGGCACCGCGCGGGTGCTCGGCGAGCTGTTCGCGCAGGCCACGCCGCCACTGAAGCACGACCCCGACGCCGTCGCCGGGCAGCTCATCGCGGTGGTCGACGGCCTGCAGACGCAGTGGCTGCTCGATCCGGACCGGGTCGACATGCACGCCTCGGTCCTCGCGTTCCTCACCGAGCTGGGATTGGACATCAGATGAAGGATTTGACCCTCGCCGAGAAGGCCTCGCTCACCTCCGGGAGCGACACCTGGCACACCACCGCCGTCCGCGACGTCGTCCGCGCCCTGACCCTGTCCGACGGGCCGCACGGCCTGCGGCGGCAGGACGAGAGCGCCGGCGACGCGCTCGGGCTGACCAGGAGCCTGCCGGCCACCTGCTACCCGCCGGCCGTGGGGCTGGGCTCGTCCTGGGACCCGGAGCTGGCGTGGCTGGTCGGCACGGCGCTGGCCCGCGAGGCCCGCGCGCAGGGCGTGGACGTGGTGCTGGGCCCCGGCGTCAACATCAAGCGGTCGCCGCTGTGCGGGCGCAACTTCGAGTACTTCTCCGAGGACCCGCACCTGTCCGGGGTGATGGGCGCGGCGCTGGTGGGCGGCATCCAGGTGCTGGGCATAGGCGCGTGCGTCAAGCACTTCGCGGTCAACAACCAGGAGACCGACCGGATGCGCGTCAGCGCCGACGTGGACGAGCGGACGCTGCGCGAGATCTACCTGTCCGCCTTCGAGCACATCGTCCGCGAGGCGCGGCCGTACATGGTGATGTGCTCCTACAACAAGATCAACGGCGTGTACGCCAGCGAGAACCGGTGGCTGCTGACCGAGGTGCTGCGGGAGGAGTGGGGCTTCGACGGGCTCGTCGTGTCCGACTGGGGCGCGGTGAACGACCGCGTGGCGGCGCTGGCGGCCGGGCTCGATCTGGAGATGCCGCCGACGGGCACCGACGCGGAGATCGCCGGCGCGGTACGTGACGGCCGGCTGCCGGAGGAGGTGCTGGACCGGACGGTCGAGCGCCTGCTGCGGCTGGCCGGGCGCGTCGGGATCGAGGTTCCCGGCGAGGAGCCGGGCTGGGACGCCGAGGCCCACCACGAGATCGCCCGGATGGCGGCCCACGCGTCCGCCGTGCTGCTGAAGAACGACGGCGGCGTGCTGCCGATCGCGCCCGGCCACCGGGTGGCCGTGATCGGCGAGCTCGCCCGCACCCCCCGCTACCAGGGGCACGGCAGCTCGCACGTGGTGCCGACCCGGCTGGACTCGGCCTGGGAGTCGCTGGCGGCCGCCCTGGACGGCCCGGTGTTCGCGGCGGGCTACCGGCTCGACGGGCAGGCCGACGCCGGCCTCGAACGGGAGGCCGTGACGGCGGCGGCCGGGGCGGACGTGGCGGTGGTGTTCCTCGGGCTGCCCGACTCCGCCGAGTCGGAGGGCTTCGACCGCACCACCATCGACCTGCCGGGCAACCAGACCGCCCTGCTTCACGAGGTGGCCGCGACGGGCGTGGACGTGGTCGTGGTGCTGTCCAACGGCGGCGTCGTGTCGGTCTCCGGCTGGCAGGAGTCGGCCTCGGCGATCCTGGAGGGCTGGCTGCTCGGCCAGGCGGGCGGCTCGGCCCTGGCCGACCTGCTGCTCGGCGTGCACAGCCCGTCGGGCCGGCTCACCGAGACGATCCCGCACCGGCTCGCCGACGTGCCCTCGCACCTGCACTTCCCGGGCGGCGACGGGCACGTGGTGTACGGCGAGGGCCGCTATGTCGGCTACCGCCACTACGACACCCTGGACGTGGACGTCGCCTACCCCTTCGGCCACGGCCTTTCGTACACCACGTTCGCCTACTCCGGCCTGGAGGTCCAGGAGACGGGCGCGAACGAGTGGCGGGTCGAGCTGACCGTCACCAACACCGGCGGCCGGTTCGCGCACGAGGTCGTCCAGCTGTACGTGGCCTTCGACGAGGAGCGGCCCTCCCGGCCCCGGCACGAGCTGCGCGGCTTCGCCAAGGTCGGCCTGGAGCCGGGGGCGAGCGAGCGCGTCGCGTTCACGCTGACCGGCCGGGACGTGGCGTGGTGGTCGGCGTCGCGGGGCGGCTGGCGGATCGACCCCGGCGCGTTCACGGCCGAGATCGGCGCCTCCTCCCGCGACATCCGGCTGCGCGCGGAGCTCAGCACGCCGGGCGACGGCCACGCGGCGCCGCTGACCCGGATGTCGACGCTCGGCGAGTGGCTGGACCACCCGGTGGGGAGCCGGGTGCTGAAGGAGGCGTTCGGCGGCGCCGCGCTCGACGGGTTCAGCCCCGCGCTGCTGGGCCTGGCCAGGGGGATCCCGCTGGCCAAGTTCAGCACGTTCGGCATCGGGCTGACCGCCGAGGTGGTCGACCGGCTCGTCGCCGAGGCCGCCGGCACGCCCGGCTGAGCGAGCGCCGTCGCGGCCCCGGTCACCGCCCGGAGGCGGAACCTACCGGGCGGTCGGTTGTTGTGTGTCAGAGTATGTCGACGCACAACTCCCGGAGGTCATCTTGCGCTTACCCCTCCTCCTGAGCATCGCCGTGTCCGCCGCGCTCCTCGTCCCGCCGGGCACGCCGGTGGTGGTGGCGCGCAGGGTCGCGGACTGCTCGGTGCCGGCCG
>NZ_LAVL01000291.1 GCF_001083785.1 Nonomuraea sp. SBT364 | reverse complement strand
CCCACCGCCTGGTGCAGCATCCCCAGCCCCGCCAGCAGCACGAGCGCGCCCGTCCGCTTCCCGGCCCGCCCGGCGCGCCCGGCCCGCAGCGAGGCCATGAAGAACCCGGCGTTGAGCGCCGTCCCCACGGTGCCCGCCGCCAGCGGGCTCAGCCCGAGCCCGTCCTGCAGATGGAGCGCGAGCACGAACGACAACCCCGCCGACGCCCCGAACAGCGACGCGACCGCCACCAGCCCCGTGCCGAAGCCCCGCTCCCTGAACACGCCCAGCTCCAGCAGCGGCTCCCGGCCCGCCGCCGAGAGCCCGCGCTGCCGTCGCACGAACGCCGCCAGCAGAGCCGCCGAACCGCCCAGCGACGCCCACGCCCACACCGGCCATCCCTGCTCCCGCCCCTGGACCAGGGGCAGCACCACGGCGACCAGCCCGCCGGCCACCAGCCCCGCCCCCGCCAGGTCCAGCCGCCCGCCACGCGGCCGCGGCCGTCCGAGGGCCGGGACCAGGCGCGGCACCAGAGCCAGGGCCGCGAGCCCGGCGGGCACGTTGATCAGGAAGCAGGCCCGCCAGCCCAGCCCGAACGGGTCCGCGGCGACCAGCAGCCCGCCGATCGCCTGCCCGCTCACCCCCGCCAGCCCGACCGCCGTGCCGTACCAGCCGAAGGCCCTCGCCCGGTCCGTACCCTCGAACAGCGCTCCCAGCAGCGCCAGCACCTGGGGCGCGAGCAGCGCCGCCGCCACGCCCTGCGCCACCCTGGCCGCCACCAGCGCCCACGCCGACGGAGCCGCGCCGCAGAGGGCCGACGCCAGCGTGAACAGCGCCAGCCCGATCGCGAACACCCGGCGCGCCCCGTACAGATCCCCCAGCCGCCCCGACACGATCAGCCCCGCCGCGTACGCCAGCCCGTAGCCCGCGATCACGAACTGCCCGGCGCCCGTCCCCGCCCCCAGGTCGGCGCGGATCGACGGGAGGGCGACGTTGGCCACGAAGAAGTCGAGCGTGGTCATGAACACGGCGACCAGCACGACGGGCAGCGCCCACCAGCGGGCGGGGACGGACACGGGCATCTCCTGACAGCAGTGATGGTTACGGACGCGGTGAGAGAACACCGCGCCCCCGCGATCGGTTGCCTCACCTTCGACCAGCCCGCTTAGGAATCCCTTCGGATCGGCTACTGGACAAGGCGGGTGTTACGTGATCTGACGGAAGGAGAGCGCCGACGATCACGAACAGGAGCCCCTGGACATGAGCGATACGCCGCGACTGCACACCGCCGGCACCGCCGTACTGGACCGGGCGCGCGAGCTGCGCCCGCTGATCGAGCGTGACGCCGCCGCGGCCGAGGCGCAGGGCAAGCTCACCGAGCCCGTCGTGGACGCCCTGCACGAGGCCGGACTTTTCGGGATCTGGGTGCCCGTGCCGCTCGGCGGGGCCGAACTGTCCCCCAGGGAGCTGCTCGCCGTCTTCGAGGAGCTCTCGTACGCCGACCCGTCGACGGGCTGGGTCGTCATGGCCACCACGCTGGAGAACGGCACCGCCGGCGCCTACCTGGGGGACGAGGCCGTCGAGCGGATCTTCAAGGGGCCGAGGATGCCGGTCTTCGCCGGGCAGGGCACCCGGCCGGGCACCGCCGTGCGCGAGGACGGCGGGTTCCGGCTGAGCGGGCAGTGGAGCTTCGCCTCGGGCATGCCGCACGCCCAGTACGTGCACAGCCTGGGCGCCGTCGAGGGCACCGGCGAGGTCCGCATCTTCATCACCCCGGTCGAGGACGCCAAGCCGCTCGGCAACTGGGACGTCCTGGGGCTGCGCGCGACGGGCAGCATCGACTACGCCATCGACGGCGCCTTCGTACCGGAGTCGCAGACGCACCTCTTCACCCAGAACGAGCCGTTGCGCGGCGGCGCCCTCTACCGGCTGGGCCTGCTCGACCAGGCGCTGATCTGCCATTCCGGCTGGGCGCTCGGGGTCGGCCGGCGACTGCTGGACGAGCTGGTCCGCTACGCCGGGGCGCGGGCCGGGCGGCCCGGCCAGCTCGCGGGCAGCGACGCCTTCCACACCGACTTCGCCAGGGCCGAGGCGGCCTTTCGCGCGGCGAAGGCGCTGGTGCACGAGACGTGGGACGACACCGAGCGCACGCTGGAGTCGGGCCGGACGCTCGACGTGCGCCAGGAGACGATGGTGCGGCTCGCGCTCAACCACGTCACCTCGACGGTCGCCGAGGTGGCCCGGTTCGTCTACGCGTCGGGCGGCACCTCGGCGCTGCGCGACGGGCTGATCCAGCGGCTGTTCAGGGACGTCCACGCCGGCACCGCGCACATCACCTCGGGCCCGCAGGTGCTGCGGGAGTGCGGGCGCGAGCTGGCCGGACTGGCGCCTGACGAGTCGTGGGTGATCTTCGCCCTGGAGCGCTGACGGTCAGCTGGTCGGGCGCCAGCCCTCCGGCGGGTCTTCGCCCACCCGGCCGTCGACGGCCTCGCGCAGCAGGTCGGCGTGGCCGGTGTGGCGGCCGTACTCCTCGATGAGGTCGCAGACGAGGCGGCGGAGGCTGGCGTGCCGGCCGTCGGGGGTGGAGACGTGGGCGAGCTGGTCGAGGCCGCCGTCGGCCAGGGCGGCCGCCAGCCGGGCGCGTGACCGCTGGACGGCGGTGTCCCACCCGGCGTAGAGCTCGCCGGGGGTGTCGCCGCCGGCGGAGGTGAACGGCCACTCGGGGCCGTCCCACTCGCCGGTGTCGAACGGCTCGCCGCGCAGCTTGGCGGTGAAGGTGTGGTCCTCGACGACGGCGAGGTGTTTGAGCAGGCCGCCGAGGGTCAGCGAGGACGCGCCGACCCGGGCTCGAAGGCCGTCGGCGTCGAGGCCGTCGGCCTTCCAGCGGAAAGTGGCGCGCAGCCGGTCGAGCGCGCCGGTGAGATGCTCGATCTCGGTGCCGGCGAGAGGTGGCTCCCAAGGGGCGTCGGTCATGCCGCCCACCGTAGCGACCGCCCCGGACATTCCCGGGGTCAGCGCAGCGTCACGGTGAACGTGCGGCCGTGGGCGTGGCGGGTGGCGGCCCGGACGAGGGTGCCGCCCGGGACGCGGCGCACCGTGACGCCCTCGTCGGCCGTGACCGGCCTGAGCGACTTGCCGTGGATGACGACGGAGACGCTGTCGCGTTTCATCGTCGGGTCCGACAGGGCGACCACCGTACGCCGGCCGTACTGGACGATCACCGAGGCGGGGCCGTCGACGACCAGGCGTTCGGCGTGGCGGGGGCCGTCGGTGAAGACGTTGGCCGCGACGATGCCGAGCGCCCGGTGCTTGATCGCCTGCACGTGCCGGTCGTTGGCCAGCACGGCCGGCGGGGCGTAATCGCGCAGCCGGGCCTCGGTCGCGTTCGGGACCAGGGCGTAGGCCAGGGCGGGGACGTCGCCGCCGGCCGGGTGGGTGATCGAGGCGGTGAACACGTTCTTGGTCACGGCCGTGTCGGGGTTCGACGCGCGGACGACCCTGCGGCTGCGCGTCACCGTCTCCAGCCCGGCCTCGACCGGCTGCCTGGTGAGGAAGGCGTACCCGACCGCGGTGCCGCGGGTGCCGTTGGCGTAACGCAGCCAGCGCGGCGGCGCGGTGCCGCCGGCCTGCCAGGCGCCGCCGTCCCAGCCCTCGCCGGTGAGCGCTACCGCGTCGCCCGGGGCGGCGATGCGGCTGTCGACGGTGGTCACCGCGTCGCGGCCGCCCTGCCCCGAGACGCCGGCCGCGAGCACCACGATCTCGTCGTCCAGCATGAACCACGACTTGGTCGCCCGCGCGTTCTGATAGGCGGCGAAGTCGCCGGGCAGCACGCCCTCCTGCTTGGCGGTGTAGGCCACGTCGTCGGACTGCACCAGCCCCGCCGCGCCGTACGCGCCGAGCGTGGCGCCTCCGGAGAACGCGTTCCCGGCGCGCGGGAAGTACACGTAGGCGTTCTGCGACTCCGAGGACGAGGTGAAGTTGAGCGGGTGCCCCGGGTTCTCGTACCAGAACCGCCCGTACAACTCGGGCACCGTCCGCCGCTCCTCGACCGGCGCGGTGATCCCGGCCAGCCGGTACGGGGAGACGGTCGTGTAGTAGTCGACGCCGAAGACCTCGCGCTGGTCCTCGCCCGCGAGGTAGAGGTAGTAGGCGCCGTCGCCCTGGAACCAGGGCATGAGGTTCTCGCCGTTCATGTACTCGTACTTGCTGATCCGCTCGGAGCTGCGGGCCAGCGCGAAGGCGTAGCCGGGGCGGCGGTGCACGGTCCGGTCCATGGCGTTGAACGCCACCGAGCGCTCGGAGGCGTTCAGGTCGGCGGCCGGGATGGCGGAGTCGGCGCGGATGTCGGCGTAACGGGCGAGGCTGACCGGGGAGACGAACGCGGCGGTGTCGACGGCCGGCAGATACCGGACGTACTTCTTCAGCGCCAGCGCCTCGGCGCCCTCGACGTGACCGGCCAGGTCGGCGATGGCCTCCACGATCACGCCGACGTCGGCGTAGCCGGTGGTGGTGCGCGAGACCGCCCGCCCCTTGACGATCTCCATCATCCACCCCTCGAAGATCAGCGGGGCGAAGCCGTCGGCGATCCACCGGTACACCACGCCCGCCAGGCCGGAGCCGCCGTCGCCGGTCGCGCCCTCCAGCATCTTGAGGGTCTGCACGACGCGGGTGAGCAGGATGCGGCCGTAGGAGCCGGTGTACGCGACCGAATGGTGCTGGATGAAGGAGCCGTCGCGGTAGTAGCCGTCGGTGACGCCGTGCCGGAGGTCGTAGGGGTCGATCGTGGCGAAGACGGTGGCCTGGTCGGAGATGGCCTTGCCGACGCGGGCGTCGTCGCCGGTGAGCGCGCCCTGCAGGATGCGGTTGGCGGTGATGTCGGCCAGGTTCGCGCCGGTGTGGAAGCGCGAGTCGAGGTCGACGTCGCCGTTCCGGCCGTTGCGCAGGTAGGCGTCCATGGTGGCGATGTAGGTCGCCGTCAGGTCGCCGCGCAGCTCGCCCGGCAGCAGCACCAGCGTCCGGCTCACATGGGTGGGGATGCCGATCTCCCAGCTGTGCCAGTTGCCGTAGTAGCCGGCCGACTGGTCGCCGAAGTGGCGTTCGTGCAGCCACCGCAGGCCGTCGGCGACGCGGCGCTGGGCGGCGGCGTCCCCGTCGAGCTCGGCGCCCGGCGTGCGGGTGGCGAGCGCGATCTCGTACAGGAACTGGAAGGCCTGGCGCAGGTTGGCGTCGTTGGTGCCGAGGGGCAGGCCGGCGAACAGCTCGCCGTCGCCCGCCTGGTCCATGGCGGTCAGCCGCTGCGCGGCGGTCCGGACGATCGCCGCGAGCTTGCCGGCGACCTCGGGGCGGGCGTTGACGTCGGGCGTCCCGGCGAAGATCGACACGGTGTTGGCCAGCAACCGCGCGTGATCCACTCCCACGGAGGCGGCGGAGGCGGAGGGGGGGGCGGCG
>NZ_LAVL01000290.1 GCF_001083785.1 Nonomuraea sp. SBT364 | reverse complement strand
GTCTGAGGGGGCGGCGGACTCCGCGGTGCCTTGCGGGGAGGCTGTGGCGGCTCTGGTGGCCGTCTCCGTCCGGGCGTGACGTGGCGGGACGGCCAGCCTGAGTACGTCGGCCAGGGTGCCCGCGTAGCGGTCGGCGACGGCCCTGGCCAGCCCGGCGACCTCGGCGGTGAGCACCCGCTCGGGCGAGACGACGCGTTCGAGGGGCGTCAGCCGCCCGGTGTGCCCGCTCTCGCCGGCCCGCTCCAGCAGGAACCCGTCGACCAGCTTGCCGGCGAACCGCACCCGCACCCGCACCCCCGGCTGGGCGCTCTCGTGCATCGAGGCGGGCACCAGGTAGTCGAACGGCCGGTCGAGGTGCGGCAGCGGGTTGTCCACCGCCACCCTGGCCACCGGCAGCTCCGGAGCGGGCACCACGGCGCCCTTCGCCGACACCGCGGGCCGCACGGCGTCGAGCGGCAGGAGGGCGTCGTCGGAGTGCGCGTTCACCCACTACGTCTACCAGACCGTTCACCGGCTTCGAGCATGGTCAGCGATTCCCCGATGCGGGCGAAAGCCCCGTCCGGCCGGGGCCGCTCGCGGTGGCCGCGCACGCGAAGATGCCGTGCCCCCACGCCGGGGGGCACGGCATCGATCAGCTCGGCTCAGAGGCCCGCGGCGGTGCGGAGCGCCTCGGCGCGGTCGGTGGACTCCCAGGAGAAGCCCTCGCGGCCGAAGTGCCCGTAGGCGGCGGTCTCGGAGTAGATGGGACGCAGCAGGTCGAGGTCGCGGATGATCGCGGCCGGGCGCAGGTCGAAGACCTGGAGCACGGCGGCCTGGATCGTCTCCACCGAGACCTTCTCGGTGCCGAAGCACTCGACGAACAGGCCCACCGGCTGCGCCTTGCCGATCGCGTACGCGACCTGGACCTCGCAGCGGTCGGCGAGGCCGGCCGCGACGACGTTCTTGGCGACCCAGCGCATGGCGTAGGCGGCCGAGCGGTCGACCTTGGACGGGTCCTTGCCCGAGAAGGCGCCGCCGCCGTGGCGGGCCATGCCGCCGTAGGTGTCGATGATGATCTTGCGGCCGGTGAGGCCGGCGTCGCCCATGGGGCCGCCGATCTCGAAGCGCCCGGTCGGGTTGACCAGCAGCCGGTAGCCCTCGGTCTCGATGTCGAGCCCGGCGAGCACGGGGTCGACCACGTGCTCCTTGATGTCGGGCGTCAGCATCTCCTTGAGGTCGATCTCGGCAGCGTGCTGCGTGGAGACGACCACGGTGTCGAGGCGGACCGGGCGGTCGCCGTCGTACTCGATGGTGACCTGGGTCTTGCCGTCGGGCCGCAGGTAGGGCACGGTGCCGGACTTGCGGACCTCGGACAGGCGCTGGGCGAGCCGGTGCGCGAGCGTGATCGGCAGCGGCATCAGCTCGGGGGTCTCGCGGCAGGCGTAGCCGAACATGAGGCCCTGGTCGCCGGCACCCTGGCGGTCGAGCTCGTCGACGTCGCCGCCGACGCGGTGCTCGTAGGCGTCGTCGACGCCCTGGGCGATGTCGGGCGACTGCGCGCCGATGGACACCGACACGCCGCAGGAGGCGCCGTCGAAGCCCTTGTGGGAGGCGTCGTAGCCGATCTCCAGGATCTTCTCCCGGATGACGCCGGGAATGTCGACGTAGGTCTCGGTCGTGACCTCGCCTGCGACGTGGACCTGGCCGGTAGTGATCATCGTCTCGACGGCGACCCGGCTCCGCGGGTCGTCCTTGAGCATGGTGTCGAGAATCGCGTCACTGATCTGGTCGGCGATCTTGTCCGGGTGGCCCTCGGTGACCGACTCGGAGGTGAACAGGCGACGTGACAACTCAGTGGCTCCTCATGCAGCGGCTGCTGACGGCTTGGGGCTCGGCGTGCTGGCACACCAGAACCTCGCCGAAGTCTAGCCCTACCTGGGGGCAGGTAGCGAAACCCGTCCGGCGACGCGGCACTCTCGAAGGCGGACGGGGCCGATCGGGGCACGCTCAAAGATGGGGCAGCGGGTCGAGCGGCAGCGTCTCGGGCGCGAACGCCTCCGCGTCGGCGGCGGCGACCACGGCCGCGTACTCGTCGTCGAACTCGAAGTGCATGTCGCCCAGTTCGATGAGCGGCGCCGGGCCGTGCCTGATGGGCCCGAGCCTGGTGTTGCGCGGGAACGTGGCGTGCACCGAGACCGGGCGGTCGCTCCTGAGCATCCTGGTGGCGAGCACCGCGACGGCCAGGTCGGTGACGACGATGAGGAAGTTGGCCGCGCCGGGCGGCCCGACGGACAGCGCCGGGAAGACGTAGCGGATCGCTCCCCGATGGCCGAGAACCGTCCTGCAACGGTCCCTGACAGCAGCATTCACTGGCATCCCGTCCCCCTTTGCCCCAGTATCCGTAGCTATAGGGAGATCCCGCAACAGGTGATCAGGTAATCCATCCGGGCGGTTAGCAGCCCGTACGGGTGTCAGGAGAGACGGGCGGCGACGGCGTCCCAGACGGCGTCGGCCACGTCTTCCTTCGGGCCGCGGGGCACCTCGATCGGGTCGCCGCCGGCGACCAGCACGGTGGCGGCGTTGTCGGGGGTGCCGAACGCCAGACGCTCGCCCACCTGGTTGACGACGAGCAGGTCGCAACCCTTGCGGGCGAGCTTGGCCTGCCCGTTGGCGAGCACGTCGTGGGTCTCGGCCGCGAACCCGACGATCACCTTCGGGTACGTGCCGCGCCGCTGCCCCAGCTCGGCCAGGATGTCGGGGTTCTTCGTCAGGCGGATCGGCTCGGGCTCGCCGTCGGTTTTCTTGATCTTGACGTCGTGCCGGTCGGCGGGCCGGAAGTCGGCGACGGCCGCGGCCAGTACGACCACGTCGGCGCCGGCGGAGGCGGCCAGCACGGCCTCGCGCAGCTGGGCCGTGCTCTCCACCCGCACCACGGTGGCGCCGGCCGGGTCGGGCAGCGTGACGTTGGCGGCCACCACGGTCACCTCGGCGCCCCGGGCGGCGGCGGTGCGCGCCAGCGCGTAGCCCTGGAGGCCGGAGGAGCGGTTGCCGATGAAGCGGACGGGGTCGACGGCCTCGCGGGTGCCGCCGGCGGAGACGACGACCTTGCGCCCGGCCAGATCGCGCGGCGCGCCGCGCAGCACGCGCAGGCAGACCTGGAAGATCTCGGCGGGGTCGGGCAGCCGGCCCGGCCCGGTGTCGGCGCCGGTGAGCCGGCCGACGGCGGGGTCGATCACGATCGCGCCGCGCTCGCGCAGGGTGGCGACGTTGGCCCGGGTCGCGGGGTGCTGCCACATCTCGGTGTGCATCGCGGGCGCGAACACCACCGGGCAGCGCGCGGTCAGCAGCGTGTTGGTCAGCAGGTCGCCGGCCAGCCCGTGGGCCGCCTTGGCGAGCAGGTCGGCCGTCGCGGGGGCGACCACGACGAGGTCGGCCGACTGGCCGATGCGCACGTGGGGCACCTCGTGGACGCTCTCCCACACGTCGGTCGTCACCGGGTGGCCCGACAGGGCGGCCCAGGTGGGCTCGCCCACGAACCGCAGGGCGTCACGGGTGGGAACCACCCGGACCTCGTGCCCCGACTCGGTGAACAGGCGCAGCAGCTCGCACGCCTTGTACGCGGCGATGCCGCCGGCGACGCCCAGGACGACCTTCATCGAGGGGTCAGGCCGCGCCTTCGATGGGCTCGGCGTTGAGCAGGCCCTCGGAGACCTCGCGCAGCGCGATGGACAGCGGCTTCTCCTGGGCGTGCGTCTCGACCAGCGGGCCGACGTACTCGAGCAGGCCCTCGCCGAGCTGCGAGTAGTAGGCGTTGATCTGACGGGCCCGCTTGGCGCCCATGATCACCAGAGAGTATTTGCTGTCGACGATGTCGAGCAGCGCGTCGATCGGAGGGTTGGTGATTCCCTCGGCGACCGGGGCAATTCCTGCCACGATTGTCAGACCTCTCGCTTGGTGGTTGTGGTGACCCCCTGAGGGTCGGTCATCAAGGCTATCAGCCGGTGGCACACGTCTTTGACATCCGTGTTCACCAGCGTGAGGTCGAACTCCTCCTCGGCCGCCATCTCGATCCGGCCGGCCGCCAGCCGCCTGGCGATGACGTCCTCGGGCTCGGTGCCTCGGCCGCGCAGCCGCTTCTCCAGCTCCTCCCAGGTGGGCGGGGCCAGGAACACCAGCAGCGACTCCGGCATGCTGCGCCGGACCTGCCGGGCGCCCTCGAGGTCGATCTCCAGCAGCGTGGGCACGCCCGCCGCCAGCTTGTCGAGCACCGCCTGGCGTGGCGTGCCGTAGCGGTTGCCCGCGAACTCCGCCCACTCCAGCAGCTCGCCGGCCTCGACGAGCCGGTCGAACTCCTCGCCGTCGACGAAGAAGTAGTGCACCCCGTGCGCCTCGCCGGGCCGGGGCCTTCTGGTGGTCACCGAGACCGACAGCCACACCTCGGGGTGTGCCCGCCGGAGCTCGGCGACGACCGTGGACTTGCCGACGCCTGACGGCCCCGACAGGACCGTCAGCCGCCTTTCGCGCGAGGGGAGGAAGCCGCCGACTCTCATGCCCGCTCCGACTGCCTCGTGGGCCCTTACACTGCCGGACCAGGACCTGTCGGTCACTTCCTACCCCCCGTTGAACCAGCGTTTTCGTGTGGAACCGAGATTAGCTCTCGTTGCCACCGAACTCGCGCTCGAGGGAGGCCCTCTGGTTCGCGCCGAGACCCCGCACGCGGCGGGACTCGGCGATGGCGAGCCGCTCCATGAGCTGCTTGGCGCGGACCTTGCCCACGCCGGGGAGCGATTCCAACAGTGCCGACACCTTCATCTTGCCGATGACGTCGTCGGTCTGCCCATCCTTGAGCACCTCAGCCAGAGAAACCGCGCCATGCTTGAGCCGGTTCTTGACCTCGGCACGCTCTTTACGGGCCTTGGCAGCCTTCTCCAGGGCTGCGGCGCGCTGCTCAGGGGTCAGGGGAGGAAGAGCCACGCCGGGTCACCTCGAATTTCTGTCGATGTACTCGGACGGGATGGGAAACTAGCTGGTCATCGCCCCCTAAGCAACGTCAAGAGCGGTTTCTCTCGTCACAAAGTCGACTTCATCACTTTGCGTGTTGGTAAAATCACTTTCTGCTGATCAAATCGCCCTCACTTCCCGCTTCTCCGCCGTGCGCGCGGTGCGGCCCGAGGGCGCTACGATGATCACATCAGGGCGGGCGCATTGTGTCCGAAAGCCTGGTTGACCTGTGTCCGAAACCCACGCGCCGCTCCTCCGGAACAGCGTTCCGGTACACCTTTTCCGCTCGCGCCACCCTCCGGCGCGAGCCGGCCTCCGGCGGAGCGCGGCACCGGCCTCTGACACGCGCCCGGCTTCCGGCCCAACCCGGACCTGTCATGCGCCCTCCGAAGAAGCCCCCGGGCACTCACCCCGCCACGGAAGCCCTCCAGGGGACAAGGCTCAGGAGCGGCGGCACCCCCTGGAACAACCCCAGCGGCCCCAACCGCCCCCTGAC
>NZ_LAVL01000289.1 GCF_001083785.1 Nonomuraea sp. SBT364 | reverse complement strand
CGAACATCGGGCACACGCAGGCCGCGGCCGGGGTGGCCGGGGTGATCAAGATGGTGCAGGCGATGCGGCACGGTGTGCTGCCGCCCACTCTGCACGTCACCGAACCCACCCCGCACGTCGACTGGGACTCCGGCGGCGTCCGCGTGGCCACCCGGGCCGTGGAACTCCCCGCCGACCGGCCGGCCCGCACCGGAATCTCCAGCTTCGGCGTCAGCGGCACCAACGCGCACGTCATCCTCGAAGGCGTCCCCGCCACCGCCGCCGAGCCCGCCACGACCGGCGAGCCGCTCGTCTGGACGGTGTCGGCCAAGACCGAGACCGCCCTGCGCGCCCAGGCCGGGCGGCTGCGCCGCTACGCCGCCACCGCCTCCGACGACGACCTGCGCGCCACCGGCCGGGCCCTGGCCCGCCGGGCCGCGTTCGCGCACCGCGCCGCCGTCGTGGCCGGCGACCGCGCCGAACTGCTCGCCGCGCTCGACGCCCTCGCCGGCGGCACCCCGCACGCCGCCGCCTTCCTCGGCGAGGCGCTGCCCGCCGCCAGGCCCGTGTTCGTCTTCCCCGGCCAGGGCTCCCAGTGGGCGGGCATGGCCGTCGACCTCCTGGACACCAGCGACGTCTTCCGCGACCGGCTGCTGGCCTGCGACGAGGCGCTGCGCCCGCACACCGGCTGGTCCGTCGTCGGCGTGCTGCGCGGCGCGGACGGCGCGCCCGCCCTGGAGGGCACCGACGTCATCCAGCCCGTCCTGTTCGCCGTCATGGTCTCCCTCGCCGAGCTGTGGCGCTCGCTCGGCGTCCACCCCACGGCCGTCCTCGGCCACTCCCAGGGCGAGATCGCCGCCGCCTGCGTCGCCGGAGCGCTCACGCTGGAGGACGCCGCGCGGGTCGTCGCCCTGCGCTCCCGCGCGCTGCTCCGGCTCAGCGGCACCGGCGGCATGATGGCCGTCGCCCTGCCCGCCGCCGACACCCTGACCCGGATCGAGCCGTGGACGGGCCGCCTCTGGGTGGCCGTGCACAGCGGCCCCGCCTCCTGCGTCGTCGCCGGCGAGGACGCCGCCCTCGACGAGTTCGCCGCCGCCTGCGGCGACAGCGTCCGCGTGCGCCGCATCGCCGTCGACTACGCCTCCCACACCCCGCTCGTCGAGCCCATCGCCGACGAACTCGCCGCCGCCCTCGACGGCGTACGGCCGCGGGAAACCGGCATCGCCTTCTGCTCCTCCCTCGACGGGCGCTTCATCGAGCCGGGCCGGCTCACCACCGGCTACTGGTACGACAACCTGCGCAACCCGGTGCTGTTCGACGAGGCGATCAGAGCCTTCGCCGGTACCGGCACCCCGCTGTTCGTCGAGGTCAGCCCGCACCCGGTGCTCGGCGCCGACGCCGACGACAGCCGCCACGCCGCCGGCATCACCGCGGGCGTCTGCGCGTCCCTGCGGCGCGGCGCCGGCGACTGGCCGCGCATGCTGGCCGCGCTCGCCCACGCCTGGGTGCTCGGCGCCGGCGTCGACTGGCTCACCGCGCTCGCCCCCGCCCCGTACCCCGCCGCGGAGCCGCCCACCTACGCCTTCGAGCGGCGCCGCTACTGGCTCGGCGACCACGAGGCACCCAGCCGCCCCATCGGCGCGGGCATCGACGGCTCCCGGCATCCGCTGCTCGCCGCGGTCGTCCCCGTCGCGGGCGACGCGTACGTCCTGGCCGGGCCGCTGTCGGTCAGAGGCGCGCCGTGGCTCGCCGACCACGCCGTCGAAGGCGGCGCGCTGCTGCCCGGCGCCGCGTTCGCCGAGCTCGCCCTCGAAGCGGGCGCCCACGCCGGGTGCGGCCGCCTGGACGAGCTCGTCATCGAGGCCCCGCTGCCCCTCCCCGAGAGCGGCGCCGTCACCCTCCAGGTCACCGTGGACCCGCCCGGCGACGAGCGGCGCCGCGCCGTCGCCATCCACTCCCGCACCCCCGACGGCTGGCAGCGGCACGCCTCCGGCACCCTGACCCCCGGCGCCCCGGCCGCCGGCCCGTACGCGTGGGCCGAGGCGTGGCCGCCGGCCGACGCCGAGCCGGTCGAGGTCGAGGGCGGCTACGAGCGGCTGGCGGAGCGGGGTTACGAGTACGGTCCGGCGTTCCAGGGGTTGCGCGCGGTGTGGCGGCGGGGCGGTGAGCTGTTCGCCGAGGTGGCGCTGCCCGACGAGGTGGACCCGGACGGGTTCGGCATCCACCCCGCCCTGCTCGACGCCGCGCTCCACCCGCTCGTGCTGGCCGGCGGCGACGACGAGCTGCGGCTGCCGTTCGCCTTCGGCGGCGTGGCGCTGCACGCCTCCCAGGCCCCCGAGCTCCGCGTACGGCTCGTCACCGACGGCGAGGACACCCTCGTCGAGGCGGCCGCCCCCGACGGCGCGCCGGTCCTGTCGATCGGCTCCCTGCGCGTCCGGGCCGCCGCGCCCCGCCGCGCCGCCGCCGCCGGCACCCCGGCGCACGGCGTGGACTGGGTCGAGGCCCCCGCCGCCGCGGCCGGAGCCGCCGACCCGGTGGTGATCCCGTGCGTCAGCGACCAGCCCGGCGTGCCCGCCCGCGTACGCGAGCTGACCACGCGCGTCCTGGACGCCGTCGCCGCGCAGCCCGACGACACCACCGTGGTCTTCGCCACCCGCCCGGGCGACCCGGCGGCGGCCGCCGTGTGGGGGCTGGTGCGCTCGGCGCAGTCGGAGCAGCCGGGCCGGTTCGTCCTGGCCGAGACCGAGGACGGCCACACCGACTGGTCCCTCGTCACCGCCACCGGCGAACCCCAGGTCCGCGTCGCCGGCGGCAAAGTCCTCATCCCGCGCCTGGCCCGCCGCAAGCCCGACCCCCGGCCGCTGCCCGAGATCTCCGGCACGGTGCTGGTGACGGGTGGCACCGGTGGGCTGGGCGCGCTGGTGGCGCGCCGCCTGGTGACCGGGCACGGGGTGCGGGACCTGCTGCTGGTGTCGAGGCGCGGCGAGGCGGCGCCGGGCGCCGGTGACCTGGCCGCCGAACTGCGAGGACTCGGCGCGCACGTCACGGTGGCGGCCTGCGACGTGGCCGATCGCGACGCACTCGCCGCCCTGCTGGCCGACGTGCCGCTGGCGGGGGTCGTCCACACCGCCGGTGTCCTGGACGACGCGCTGGTGGAGAGCCTGACCCCCGAGCGGATCGACACGGTGCTGCGGCCCAAGGCCGACGCCGCCTGGCACCTGCACGAGCTCACGCTCTCCCGCCCGCTGTCGTTCTTCGTGCTGTTCTCCTCCCTCGCCGGCGTGCTCGGCAACCCCGGCCAGGGCAACTACGCGGCGGCGAACGCGTTCCTGGACGCCCTCGCCGCCCACCGGCGCGAGCTCGGCCTGACCGGCGTGTCGATCGCCTGGGGCCTCTGGGACACCGAATCCGGCATGACCGGCGCCCTCACCCAGACGGACGTCGCCCGGCTCGCCCGCGCCGGCATCGCCCCGCTCACCGTCGACCAAGGGCTGGAGCTGTTCGACACGGCCCTGACCAGCCCCGACCCCCTGATGGTCGCCGCCCGCTGGGACACCGCCGGGCTACGCGCCAGGGCCGAGGCCGGCGACCTGCCGCCCATGCTCCACGGACTCGTCCGCACCCCCCGCCGGACCTCGGGAACCACCGCCGGAGCCGGCCCCGGCGCGCTCGCCGCCCGCCTGGCCACGCTGCCCCGGCAGGACGCGCTGCGGCTGCTCGTCGACACCGTGCGCGCCCAGGTAGCCGCCGTCCTGGCACACGGCAGCCCCGAAAGCGTCGAGCTCGACCGGCCCTTCAACCAGCTCGGCTTCGACTCGCTCACCGCCGTCGAACTGCGCAACCGGCTCAACGCCGACACCGGCCTGCGCCTGCCGCCCACGCTCGTCTTCGACCACCCCACCGTCAACGCGCTGGCCGCCTACCTGGCCGGCGTCCTCGCCCCCGCGCCGCCCTCACCCGAGGACACGCTGCGCAAGGCGCTGGAGCAGATCGACGACCTGCTCCTCAACGCCAACGGGGAGGGAGACGCCATCCGAGGCCGGCTCGTGCCGATCCTGCAGGGCGCGCTCACCAAGCTCGGCGCCGCCCTCGCGGACGCCGGTGACGTGATGGACAAGATCGACTCCGCGTCGGACGAGGAGATCTTCGCCCTCATCGACAACGAACTGTGACGACATGACCGCGACCGGAAAGGCTCGACCGATGGGGACCGAGGACAAGCTCCGCGCCTACCTCAAACGCGCTACCGTCGAACTGGCCCAGACCCGCCGCCGCCTCGCCGAGGTGGAGGAGCGCCACGACGAGCCCATCGCCGTCATCGGCATGGCCTGCCGTTACCCGGGCGGCTCCGGCACCACCGAAGGCTACTGGGACCTGCTCCGCGAGGGCCGCCACGCGGTCCGCGAAGTGCCGTCCACCCGCTGGGACATCGACGACTACTACGACCCAGACCCGCGCGCCCCCGGCGGCATCTACACCCGCTACGGCACCTTCCTGGACGACGTCGCCGGCTGGGACGCCGACTTCTTCGGCCTGTCGCCCCGCGAGGCGCTCCGCATGGACCCCCAGCAGCGCATGCTCCTGGAACTCGCCTGGGAGGGCCTGGAGAACGCCGGCCTGTCACCGTCACGCGTCAGGGGCAGCCGCACCGGCGTCATGGTCGGCTTCATGGACACCCTCCAGTACGGCAGGCTCCAGATGGAACGCCAGGGCCGGGACGCCCTGTCCGACCCGTACCTCGGCCAGGGCGCCATCCCCAGCGTCGCCGCCGGGCGCATCGCCTACCAGCTCGACCTGATCGGGCCCACGCTCACCGTCGACACCGCCTGCTCCTCCTCGCTCATCGCCGTCCACCTCGCCGCCCAGGCCCTGCGCCGGGGGGAGTGCGACCTGGCCCTCGCGGCCGGCGCGTCGCTGTCGCTGCACCCCACGCTCTACATCCAGGCGTGCGCCGGGCTCATGATGTGCTCCGACGGCCGGTGCAAGACCTTCGACGAGTCCGCCGACGGCTACGTCATGGGCGAGGGCGGCGGCCTCGTCGTGCTCGAACCACTGTCCAAGGCGCTGGCCAACGGCCGCCGCATCCGCGCCGTGCTGCGCGGCTCGGCCGTCAACCAGGACGGGCGCAGCAACGGGCTCACCGCCCCCAGCCGCAAGGCCCAGGCCGACGTGATCACCCGCGCGCTCGCCGCCGCCCGCGTCACCCCCGGCGAGATCGACTACGTCGAGGCACACGGCTCCGGCACCCACCTCGGCGACGCCATCGAGCTGTCGGCCCTGCACGACGTCTTCGGCGGACGCTCCGCCGAGCGGCCGCTCCGGGTCGGCGCCGTCAAGACCAACATCGGCCACACCCAGGCCGCCGCCGGGGTCGCCGGGCTCATCAAGACCGTGCTCATCCTGGAGAACGAGCTCGTCCCGCCCAGCCTCAACCTCACCACCCCGGCCGCCGCCACCCCCGCCGACGGCACCGTGCTGCCGGTCACGGACCCGCTGCCGCTGCCCCGCCAGGAC
>NZ_LAVL01000288.1 GCF_001083785.1 Nonomuraea sp. SBT364 | reverse complement strand
GCCGTCCACCCGGGCCGCCCAGCCCGCCCCTCAGCCCGCCGCCCAGTCGTAAAGGAGATCCGTATGAAGCTCGTCGTCGTCACGGCGGGACTGACCCAGCCCTCCTCCACCCGCCTGCTCGCCGACCGCCTCGCCGAGGCGGCCGGGCAGCGGCTCGGCGGCTCCGGACCGCGCGTCGTCGAGCTGCGGGAGCTGGCGGTGGACATCGCCAACAACTTCGTCACCGGCTTCGCCGGCGCCCGGCTCCGCTCGGCGCTGGAGGCCGTGGCGGAGGCCGACGGGGTCATCGCGGTCACGCCGGTGTTCAGCGCGTCCTACAGCGGGCTGTTCAAGTCGTTCTTCGACCTGCTGGACCCGGACGCGCTGGCGGGCACGCCGGTGCTCATCGCCGCCACCGGCGGCACCGCGCGGCACTCGCTCGCGCTGGAGCACGCGCTGCGCCCGCTGTTCGCCTACCTGCGCGCCGTGGTCGTGCCCACCGCGGTGTACGCGGCGTCGGAGGACTGGGGCGGCACCGGCGACGCCTTCACCGGCGCCCTCCCCGACCGCATCGCCCGCGCTTCCGGGGAACTGGCGGACCTCATGCTCCGCCTGACCCCGCCGGCGGACGAGCCGGCGGACGGCGGGCCGGTGGTCGAGGAGGTCGTCCCGTTCGAGCAGCAACTCGCGGCGGTGCGGGAGGGATAATCCAGTGGATCACCCGACTTTTCCGGATATCCTGCTGAGATGTCGGCCGCCGACCTCGATCAGGGTGATCTCGACGCGTGCCTGCGCGTCCTCGCCCGTGCGGTGACGGCGGAGCCCGGCGACGCCCGCTGGGACCCCGTCCGGGCGGCCGCCGCCGAGCTGCACCGCGCCGTCAGGCGGGCCCGCCAGGACGAGCGCAGGCACCACGACCGGGCCCTGCTCGCCTCCACCACCCGCTACCGCGACCAGAACCCCTCGGAGCCCGGGCTTCCCGTGGACGACGCGGCGGCAGGCGGCGGCGAGGAACGCGTGCTCAAGGCGCATCGGCCCTGTTACGTCTGCAGGACGCCCTACCGGAGGGTCCACGCCGACTACCACATGCTCTGCCCGTCGTGCGCGGAGGAGAACACGGCCCGCAGGCACGCGCGGGCCGACCTGCGCGGGCGGCGCGCCCTGGTGACCGGCGGGCGGGTGAAGATCGGCTTCCACGTGGCGCTGAAGCTGCTGCGCGACGGCGCCGAGGTGCTCGTCACGACCCGGTTCCCGCGCGACGCCGCGCGCCGCTTCGCCGGCCTGCCCGACAGCGGCGACTGGCTGGACCGGCTGCACGTGCACGGCGTCGACCTGCTCGACCTGCCCGGCGTCGCCGGCCTCCTGGACGCGGTGCACGACCGGTTCGACCACCTGGACATCCTGGTCAACAACGCGGCGCAGACGATCCGCCGCCCCGCCGCCTACTACCGGGAGATACACGCGGCGGAGTCGGTCCCGCTGACCGGCGCCGCCTCCCGCGTCCGGTTACGGGAGGGCGTCCCGGCCGCGCTCGCCCCCGCCGGTGCCACGCCGGACCTCTCCGCGCATCACGACCTGTTCCCCGCCGGCCGTACGGACGAGACCGGCCAGCCGCTCGACCTGCGCGCCCGCAACAGCTGGAGCCTGCGCCTGCACGAGGTGGACCCCGCTGAGTGGATGGAGGTGCAGGTGGTGAACGCGTTCGCGCCGTTCCTGCTCACCTCGCGGCTGCGCGGCCTGCTGGAGTCCTCGCCGTGGCCGGACCGGTACGTGGTGCAGGTGTCGGCGATGGAAGGCAGCTTCTCCCGCGACGGCAAGACCGTCCGGCACCCGCACACGAACATGGCCAAGGCGTCCCTGAACATGCTCACCCGGACCTCGGCCGCCGACTACGCGACCTCCGGCATCTACATGAACAGCGTGGACACCGGCTGGGTCACCGACGAGCGGCCGCATCCCGTCAAGCTCGCCCAGCGGGCCGCCGGGTTCCGGCCGCCGCTCGACGTCGTCGACGGCGCCGCCCGGGTGTACGACCCGGTGGTGCGGGGTGTCGGCGGCGAGCGGCTGTACGGACTGTTCCTGAAGAACTACCGCCCGGTGGAGTGGTGATGCGGCCTCCCGTACCCGTCCGATGCCCGGCCCCCGTCCCCTCGACGGCCCCGCCCGGCCCGGAGGCGACCGGGCTGGAGCCGTTGCTGGCCCGGCTCGCCGATCCGGCGCCCGTGGAGGCGGCCGAGACCTTCCCCGTGGGCATGCTGCGGCCCGACGGGCGGGTGGACCTGTGCAAGCAGGCGCTCGGGGTGGCGGGCGCACTGCGCGTGCTGCCCCTGGCCGTCCGCTCGCCGCACGCCCGGCACCTGCTGCTGGGCACCAACTCGGTGGGCGACACCGGCGCGGCGGCCCTCGCCGACGCCCTCTCCGCGGAGCACCCCGGCGAGGTCCCTGGCGCGCCCTCCCCGGACCGGGCAGCGGGCGGGCACCGGCTGGAGACGCTCTACCTCGGGTGCAACCACATCTCGGCCGAGGGCGCGGGCAGGCTGGCCGGGTGGCTGGCGCACGACACCACCGTGCGAGCGCTGTGGCTCAAGCGCAATCCGCTCGGCGACGCGGGCGTGACGGCGGTGGCGGCGATGCTCCGCCGCAACACCTCGATCAGGACGCTCGACCTGGTGAACACCGGCCTCACCCCGCACGGGCTGCGGGCGCTGCTGGAGGCGCTGCTGGACCGGCCGGTGCCGGTGGAGCGGCTGTTCCTGAGCGGCAACGGCCTCGGGCCCGACGCCGCCGGGCTGCTGGCGGCCCTGGCCCGGGACGCCGGCGTGCGGGAGCTGTATCTGGCGGCCAACCACCTGGGCGACGCGGGCGCGCGCGCCCTGGCGGCCGCCGCCCGGGCCGACCGGCCGCTGTCGCTCGGGCTCGGCGGCAACGGCGTCGGTCCGGCCGGCGCCCGCGCGCTCGCCGCCGCCCTGGACGGCGTCGAACTCCTGGACCTGGGCCGGCCGCCCTCGGAACGCGCGCTCGGCGCCCCGCCGAACGCCATCGGCGACGACGGCGTGGCAGCCCTGGCGGCGGCCCTGCCCGGCAGCGCGCTGCGCCGCCTGGAGCTCCGGCACGCCGGCTTCACCGCGCGGGGCGCCGTCGCACTCGTGGACGCCCTCCTGCCCGCGTGCGCGGACGAGGGTCCCGGCCTGCACTTCCACCCCGCTCTGCCGGCGGCCTCGGTCCGGCTGGAGTACCTGGGCCTGGGGCCGGGGATACCCCGGCAGCTCAAGCAGGAGGTCCGGGCGCTGCTGCATCCCGCCGGGCCCGCCCACCCGGACCTCCTTGCGATCAACAGCGTGTACCGCTGATCGTCACCGTTCGAGCGAGACGACCGTGTACGGCGTGCTCGGCGTCGGCGGGGTGGTGAAGCGGGCGTTGGGCAGGTAGAGGCGCCCGCCGAAGGCGGCCACCGTGGTGGGGACGTCGAAGCGCGGGTCGGTCAGCCGGTCCACGACGCGGCCCTCGGTGCCGTCACGGTTGAGCCGGAGGACGGCGACCGTGTTGAGCCGGTTCTGGACGACGTACAGGGTGCGGCCCTTCAGGAGGAGGCCGTCGCCGTTGGTGAGCAGCTCGCCGCCGAGGTCGACCTCGGTGGTGGCGCCGGTGCGCGGGTCGGCCCTGAAGAGCTTGCCGGTGCTGGACTGGACGATCAGCAGCTTCCGGCCGTCGGGGGTGGGCGCGATGCCGTTGGCGTTGATGCCGGTGGTGTACCGCAGGGCGCCGGTGAGGGGGATCGTGACGGCTTCGGCGGGGAGCGCGCCGTGGCGGCCGAGCGGCAGCTTGTACAGGACGGGGTTGGCCGAGTCGGTGATCCACGCGGCGTCGCGGGCCAGCAGGACGTCGTTGACGAACGAGGTGCCGGTCGCCAGCGTGTAGGACCTGAGGACGGCGCCGGTGCGCAGGTCGACGACGCGGGCGTCGCCGGCGTTGCCGCCCGCGACGAACAGGCGGCCCCGGTGGTCGGACTTGAGGCCGAGCGACGGGGTGCCCGGTCCCTCGCTGATGATCTCGCCCTGGCCGGTGCGCAGGTCGGCGCGGTAGATGGAGCCGGTCGCGCGGGAGCCGAAGTAGGCGTACGGGCCCGGCCCGATCTCGATCCCCTCCGGCTGGAACCCGTCGGGCAGCGCGAAGGTGGCGGGCGGCGTGGCCGCCCGCGCGGGCGCGACCAGCGGTCCGGCGGCCAGGATCGCGCACAGCGCTGCGGTCAGAGCGGTCGTGAGTGCGGTCTTGAGGATCGCTGATCTCATGCGGCCACGATCTCCCGGGCGGGCGTCGCCGCAAAGGCCCAAGCGCCCGCTTCACAGCGAGTTTTCAGGGACGGCCCCGCCGTCCGGCGACGGCCGGAGAGGCTTTCCGCCGTCGGTCCGCCCGGTCAGGTAGCGGGCGACGGCGATCGGGCGGTCGCGGCGGTGAGGGCGGTGTCGATGTGCTTGCGCAGCGACCGGCTCTTGATCGACTGCCGCAGGCGGTGCAGCGCCTCGGCCGCTCCGTCGCACTCGCCCAGCGCGTTGACGGCGGCCCCGGCCAGCTTGAGGTCGAGCATCATGCCGCCCTGGCCGCCCGCCGCCGACTCGGCCAGCCGGGCCAGGGTGGCGGTGGCGCCGTCGGCGCCGGTGAGCGCGGCGGCCCAGGCGAAACCCCTGGCCATGTCGCTGTTCAGCTCGACGCGCAGCAGATGGACGTGCCCGGCGGGGACCGGGCCGTCGAAGGCGCGCAGCGCCGCGGCCACCAGCTCGGGCGCGCCGTCGGCGGCGAGCAGGCCGAGTGCGCGCCCGCGCCATGCCTTCGTCGGCCGTGGGCTGCCCGCTTCGGTCAGGTGCTCGGTGAGGGCCACCAGGTGCGGGGCGGGCCGGTCGCCGAGATGGGCGCGGATCAGGGCGCCCCAGCCGTCGAGCGGGAGCGGCAGGGGCGGGGCCGCCGGGTTGACGGGGGCCAGCGCGCGCTGCACCTGCCGGCTCTCGCGCGCGCCGAGGTAGAAGCCACCGGTCTCGTCGATGAGCAGCTCGACGGCCGCCCACAGGCCCTCGCGCTCGGCGGCGGGGAACGCGGCGGCGCGCTCCCCCAGCAGGTGGATCCACTCCAGGTCGTGCCAGCCGTTGCCGCCCCGGCTGACCGCCTCGCACAGCCGCGTCAGCTCTCCGGCGCTCCAGCCGCCGGAGCGGGTGAAGGCCAGGGTGAACTCGCGGCTGTAGTCGTCGGCGGTCAGGCGGGTCAGGGCGAGGGTGGCCCGGCGGCACGCCTCCGCCGACGCCTCCCGCAGCTCGCGGACGACCGCCTCGCGCACCGGCCGCGCGCCGCCGCGCAGCCGCTCCCGTACGTCGTGGGCGGTGAGCGGCAGCGCGGCCATCTCGCGGTCGCGGGCGGCGAGCTCGCCGAGCGAGGGGATCATGCCCTCGATCCTCCCGCACCCCACCGACGAACTCGCACGGCCGGACGGGGCGCCGCGTCCCCGAGGGGGCGCACAGGAGTGGGC
>NZ_LAVL01000028.1 GCF_001083785.1 Nonomuraea sp. SBT364 | reverse complement strand
TAACAGACACAGAGCCCTCCTAGACCTCCCTTACCCTCTTCGTCGGCAGCGCCAGATGTGTATAAGAGACAGCCGGGCGCCACCGCCGGTATCGGCGCCGCCTTCGCCCGGCGGCTGGCCGCCGACGGCTTCTCGCTGGTCCTGGTGGCTCGCGACGAGAGCAGGCTGGCCGAGGAGGCCGGGCGGCTCCGGCTGCGTTACGGCGTGCCGGTGGACCTGCTGCCCGCCGACCTGGGCACCGAGGAGGGCCTGGCGCGCGTCGAGGCCCGCTGCCGGGAGGGCGTCGACCTGCTGGTCAACAACGCCGGCTTCGGCCACAAGGGCGCGTTCCTGCAGACGCCGGTCGAGGACGAGCTGGTCATGCTCAAGGTCCACTGCGAGGCGGTGCTGCGGCTCACGCTGGCCGCGCTGCCCGGGATGCGGGAGCGCGACCGGGGTGGGGTGATCAACGTGGCGTCGGTGGCCGCGTACTTCACCCGGGGCACCTACAGCGCGAGCAAGGCGTGGGTGGTCAACTTCAGCGAGTCGGCGGCGGCCGAGGCGGGCAGCGCGCGCGTCAAGGTGATGGCGCTGTGCCCGGGGTTCGTGCGCACCGAGTTCCATCAGCGCGCCTCCATGGACATGTCCGGCACGCCGGGCATCCTGTGGCTCAAGGCCGACGACGTGGCCCGTACGGCGATGCGCGACCTGGCGCTCGGCAAGCGGGTCTCGGTGCCGTCGCTGCGCTACAAGGTCATCCTGAACGTCGGCAGGCTCGTCCCCCACGGCCTCGCCTCCCGGATCTCCGCCAGGATCGGCCGCTGACCCACCCCGCCGCGAACGCCGCCGCCCGCGTCCCCCGCACCGACCGGCCCGTAGCCGCGGGAGTCCCGTACCCGCACAGCACCCGTACCCGCGCGCTAGCCGTACCCAAGTAAGGCGGGCCCTCGCCGCGGGAGGGGGTCGCGGTGAGGGCCCGTGACGGCCGCGAGCGGGGCTCGCGGCCGGGAACCGGTGGTTCGGAAGGGTCAGCGGCCGATGTTGGCCTCGTGGCCGATCGCCAGGCCGGAGGTCGGGTCGAAGTAGTGCAGGTTGTGCGCGTCGAGGACCAGGTCGATGTTCTGGCCGGGACGGGCGTGGCTGCGGGCGTTGACCCGGGCGGTCCACAGCGACTTGTCGCCCGCCAGCGGCAGCGTGGCCTCGTCCTCGTCGCCCGCGTCGGCGGCGGCGACGGTGTCCTTGTGCTCGACCGGCGGGGCGTCGATGAAGAACAGCACGTTGATCTCGGAGCCGAGCTCCTCGGTGACCTCCGCCTTGACGGGCAGCGTGGCCCAGCCATCGGCGTGGCTGCCGGCGGAGGCGGCGTCCTCGAAGTCCGACGGGCGGATGCCGAGGATGATCTTCTTGCCGATGTACTGGTCGAGGCCCGGCTTGTCGGTGAACGTGGAGTCGGGGATCGGCAGCTTGATGCCGGCGAAGGAGACGGCGGCGCCGCCGTCGCGGACCAGCTCGGCGGTGACGAAGTTCATCGACGGCGAGCCCATGAAGCCGGCGACGAACAGGTTGACCGGCTTGTCGAACAGGTTCTGCGGCGTGTCGACCTGCTGCAGCAGACCGTCGCGGAGCACGCAGACGCGGTCGCCGAGGGTCATGGCCTCGACCTGGTCGTGCGTGACGTAGACGGTGGTGACGCCGAGGCGCTCGTGCATCTGGTTGAGCGAGGCGCGCATGGACACGCGGAGCTTGGCGTCCAGGTTGGACAGCGGCTCGTCCATGAGGAAGGCCTGCGGCTCACGGACGATGGCGCGGCCCATGGCGACACGCTGGCGCTGACCACCGGACAGGGCGGCCGGCTTGCGCTTGAGGTAGGTCTCCAGGCCCAGCATCTTGGCGGCGTCGTTGACGCGCTGCGCGATCTCGGCCTTGGGCATCTTGCGGAGCTTGAGGCCGAAGGCGAGGTTCTCCTCGACCGTCATGTGCGGGTAGAGCGCGTAGTTCTGGAACACCATCGCGATGTCGCGGTCCTTCGGCGGCAGGTGGTTGACCACCTTCTCGCCGATGGCGATCTCGCCGCCGCTGATGTCCTCCAGGCCGGCGATCATCCGGAGCGCGGTCGACTTACCGCAACCGGAGGGGCCGACCAGCACCATGAACTCGCCATCCTTGATCTCAAGGTTGAGCCCGTTCACGGCCTTTACGCCACCGGCGTAGATCTTGTCGACGTTGGTCAGAACGATGGATGCCATGACTGTCCTTCGCGCTCCAGGGCTTGACCCCGATGTTGTGCGGAGTTTCCACTTTCGTGGATACGTTTTCAAGCATCTCACCCGAAACGGACATCCGTGTCAAGGGTTAGCGTGTGACCAGCCTTTGTCTTCCCCGAAGACTATCCCGATTCCGGAAAGCATGATGGAATCGTTTCCATGGAGAAGCGGGCGACGATCAAGGACGTGGCCGAGGCTGCGGGCGTCGGCGTGGCCACCGTGTCGCGGGTGCTGTCCGGCGGTTCGGCCAGCCCGCGCACCCGCGAACGGGTGCTCGCGGTGGCCGCCCAGCTCGACTACCGCCCCAGCGCGCTCGGCCGCAACCTGCGCCAGCGCCGCACCGGCGGCATGGGGCTGCTGGTGCCCGACCTCACCGACACGTTCTTCGGCCAGCTCGCCGAGGGCGTGCTGGCCTGCGGCCGCTCGGCCGGCGAGCCCGTCCTGCTCGCCTCCACCGCCGACGACCCCGAGCAGGAGTCCGAGATGATCGGCATGCTGCTGGAACAGGGCGTCGACCGGGTGATCGCGGTGCCGTCGGGCGGCGCCGACACCTGGCGGCCGGCGATCCGCGCGGGCATGGCGGTCGTCTTCGCCGACCGGCTGCCCGCCGACGCCGCCGAGCCGGCCGGCTCCACCGGCGTCCGCGACCTCATGCTCCTGGACGGCCTGCCCGCCGCGGCCGAGCCGGCCGCCCGCCCCGTCGACGTCCCCGCCGTCCTGGCCGACGACCGCGCGGGCATCCGTACGGCGGTCCGCTACCTGCGGGGGCTGGGCCACCGGCGCATCGCCTTCCTCGGCGGTCCCGGCCACGACCGGCGGGTGGCCGCCTTCCGCGAGGCGGTCGGCGACCCGGTGGACGAGGAACTGGTCGTCTTCGCGACCGGCAGCCGCGACGCCGCCTACGCCGCGGCCTCCGGCCTGTTCCAGAGCCGCCCCGACCTGTCGGCGGTGGTGGCCGCCGGCAACGTCCTCGGCGAGGCGGCCGTCCTGGCCGCCCGCGAGCTGGACCTGCGGGTGCCCCGCGACGTGTCGCTGGTCATGTACGACGACGTGCCGTGGGCCGAGCTGTGCTCGCCGCCGCTGACCGTGATCGCCCAGCCCGGCCGCGACATCGGCTACCGCGCCGCCGAGCTGGTGCTGCGCACCGGCGCCCGGCGGCCGCGCACGGTGGTGCTGCCGACCGAGCTCATCGTCCGGGGCAGCTGCGGCCCGCACCGCTGAGCCCTACAACAGCTTCTCGATGGCCGTGGCGATCGCGGGGTCGTCCGGGGTGGTGCCGGGGCGGAAGCGGGCCGCCACCGTGCCGTCGCGGGCCACGAGGAACTTCTCGAAGTTCCACTGCACGTCGCCGGCCTGGCCGTCGGCGTCCGGGACGTCCGCCAGCCGCTCGTAGAGCGGATGCCTGCCGGGACCGTTGACCTCGGCCTTCTCCAGCAGCGGGAAGTCGACGCCGTAGGTGGCCGAGCAGAACTCCTGGATCTCCTCGGCGCTGCCCGGCTCCTGCCCCATGAACTGGTTGCACGGCACGCCCACCACGCTGAACCCGCGCGGCCCGTACTGCCGGTGAAGCTCGACCAGGCCGGCGTACTGCGGGGTCAGCCCGCACCGGGAGGCCACGTTCACGATGAGCAGGGCGTTGTCGCCGGCCAGGCCGGCGAGGGTCGTGGGCACGTCCGCCAAGGTGCGAACCGGGATGTCTCGAACACTCATGCGCCCGACCCTACTCGCCATCCCACCTTCGGGAGCGGTTCAAACCCCAGGCCCGGGCCCGTTTCGCGGCAAGCGCGGGCCATCCGCGCGCCGGGCCGCGCCAACCCGGCCCAACGGGAGCGCTCTTTGTCGGCCACCGTGCGGCAAACACCTGTCCGGGGCGTGTCCCAGGTCCCGGAGCCCGGCCGGGCCGCGTACTACAACCGGCTGAGAGGACATGTCGTGGCGCCCTCCGGGCCGTCCAGCACGATCGGGCGGACCAAAGGATCCCGGAGGGCCACGCGGACCCTCCGCGTGCGAGCCACGGACGCGGGCCGGCAGGGGCGCCGGGGAAGCGAGAGCGCCCGTCCGCACGCGACCCGACCGCGAGGACGAAATTGGACAGCAAGCGCACACTACGGATCACTCTCGTCGCCGTCGCCGGCATCACCGCGTTCAGCGGTACGGTGACGACCGCCTGGGCGGAGACGGGAGACGCCCCGGTGGTCAAGACCGGCGTCTGGCGGACCTCCGCCAAGCCGAAGGTCGCCGCCGGGGACGCCAAGAGCAGGAGCAAGGGGTTCGCCCTGAACCAGGTGGTGCAGCGGTCGTGGCCGCTGCGTGAGTTCCACTGCCTGGACAACCTGTGGACCAGGGAGAGCAACTGGAATCACCGCGCACACAACTCATCGTCAGGCGCCTACGGCATCCCGCAGGCGCTCCCCGCAGGAAAGATGCGGGGAGCGGGCAGGGACTGGCGGCACAACCCGGAGACCCAGATCCGGTGGGGCCTGGCCTACATCAAGGGAAGGTACGGCAAGCCGTGCGGCGCCTGGGGGCACTTCAGGTCGCACAACTGGTACTGACGCCGGCTTTCCGGAGGGCATCCGCCACTCAGCGGGTGCCCTCCCGCCGCGCCGGGTGCACCGCGATGGCCTGGATCAGCATCTCGACGCCGAACTCGAACTCGGCCTCGTGATCGCAACTGCCCAGCAGCGCCGACAGCCCGTGCACCTCGGGGAACAGCGCCGGGTCCACCCCGTCGGGAACGGCCGCCCTGGCGTCCTGCGGCGGCGCGAACGTGGGCGTCACCCCGACCTCCCGCAGCAGCGACCCGACGATGAACGCGATGAACAGCCGCACCACCCGCACCGCGTCGACCCCGTCGAACCCCGCGCTGCGCAGCGTGGCCAGCGCCCGCTCCACCGGCAGCATCCCGGCGGGCGAGTGGAGCTGCCGGCTGACGACGAGCATGGTGCAGCGGGGATAGTGGTGCGCGATCTGCCGGAAGGCCCGGGCCTGCATCCGCACCCGGTCGGTCCAGTGGGCGCCGGGGTCGTCGGTGAACTCGATCCCGCTCAGCACGGCCTCGGCCACGCCGCTGAGCAGCGCGTCCTTGTTGGGCACGTGGTTGTAGAGGGACATCACGCCGACGCCCAGCTCGGCCGCGATGCGCCGCATGGAGACCGCGTCGGCGCCCTCGCGCTCGATCAGGGCGATGGCCGCGGCCACGATGCGCGCCCTGGACAGGGGCTCGGTGGTCATAGCTCATTCTATTGACGCGCGTACACCGTACGTGCAAGCTCCGATTACGGACGTACGGCGTACGTGACCCCCCGGAGGTCCCATGTCGACCCACGATCTCTACACCATCCCCGCCGGGCTCTCCACGTGGAACGTGGACATGGCCGGAACCAGCAAGTTCACCTGGGAGTACGACGACGGCCGCGACAGGATGCTGGCCCTGTACCAGAAGGGCAAGGACAAGCAGTGGGACTCGGTCCGGCGCATCGACTGGGGCCTGGAGGTGGACCCGTACGACGTGCTCGGCATCCCGGACACCACCATCGCCATCCACGGCACCCCGCTGTGGGAGCGGATGGACGAACGGCAGCGCAAGGACGTCCGGCTGCACGGCGCGGCCTGGCAGTTCTCCCAGTTCCTGCACGGGGAGCAGGGCGCGATGATCTGCTCGGCCAGGATCGTCGAGTCGGTGCCCGACCTCGACTCCAAGTTCTACGCCGCCACCCAGACGATGGACGAGGCCCGCCACGCCGAGACCTACGCCCGGTTCCTGCAGGAGAAGGTCGGCCTCGCCTACCCGATCAACGAACACCTCAAGGCGCTGCTGGACAGCACGCTGACCGACTCCCGCTGGGACATGCCGTACCTGGGCATGCAGGTGCTGATCGAGGGCCTGGCGCTGGCGGCGTTCGGCGTCATGCGCGACATCACCACCAAGCCGCTCCCCAAGCAGATCCTCGCCTACGTCATGCAGGACGAGGCCAGGCACGTCGCCTTCGGCCGGATGGCCCTGCGCGACTACTACAAGGAACTGTCGGAGACCGAACTGCGCGAGCGCGAGGACTTCGTCATCGAGGGCTGCTACCTCATGCGTGACCGGCTGCGCGGCAGGGAGACATGGGAGAACCTCGGCCTGACGAAGGCCGAGGTGGACGAGGCCATGCAGGCGGTGGACGAGTCGGAGTACCTGCGCCTGTTCAGGTCACTGCTGTTCAGCCGCATCGTGCCGTGCGTCAAGGACATCGGGCTGTGGAGCCCGCGGCTGCAGCAGGCGTACGCGGACATGGGCGTGCTGGAGATGGCGGGCCAGTCGCTGGAGGCGCTGATGAAACAGGACGAGGAGATCGCCGAGAAGCTGGACGAGGCGCGCTTCGCCGAGGAGGAATCCGAACGGCACACCGAAGTCGCCGACACGATCGCCCTCGGCTCGACAGGCTGAGCCGGCGGGCGCGCGGCAGCCCCGGATCGTCCACGGGTGGTCCGGGGCTCACACCGCCGACTGGAAGCCGGCCACCGTGCCGCCCCCGTCGTCGGCGCAGCGCTGCCATGCCCGGGTGAGGGCCGGATTCTGGAGCCTCTTGAGGTCTTCCAGATCGATGTCTCCGACATCGATGAGCCCGGTCCCGTTCGTGTCCTCCATACGGCCCTCCTCGAAGCTGATTACGGCCACCCGCAAATGCGATGAATTGTGGCGCGGGCGCTCCCCTGCTTTGCTATATGTGATTCTGTGACCGCCGCTCGCCAGAATCAATCGTAGGGTCGAAAATAAGGCCGACGAGAGGGGCTGAGGCACCGTGGACGAGCAGGTCAGCACGCAGGAACCGGCGCGGATGCCCGCAATCTGGGGCAAGAAGATTCCCGGCCGCAACAAGAATTTCACCGGGCGCGAGAAACTCCTCAGCCAGCTGCGGGAAAGCATCACGACGTCCACCAAAGCGGCCGTCGTCCCCCTTCCTCAGGCCCTGCAAGGGCTCGGCGGCGTGGGCAAGACCCAGCTCGCGATCGAGTACGCGTGGCGCTATCGCGGTTTCTACGACCTGATCTGGTGGGTGCCGGCCGACCAGCCGATGCTCGTGCCCAGCACCCTCGCGGCGCTCACCGACGATCTGAAGCTGCGCCCCGCCAGCAGTGTCGGCATCGACGAGGCGGCCGCCTCCGTGCGCGACGCGCTCCAGCGCGGCGACCCCGTCGAGAAGTGGTTACTGATCTTCGACAATGCCGACGAGCCCGAGGAGATCCGCGACCTCATCCCCGAAGGAGGCCCCGGCCACGTCCTGATCACCTCCCGCAACAGCCGCTGGAGCGGCGTCGCCGAAACCGTGCCCGTCGACGTGTTCTCCCGCGCCGAAAGCGTCGACTTCCTGCGCAAACGACTCCAACGGAAGATCGAGGAGCGCGAAGCCGGGCACCTGGCCTCCGAGCTCGGCGACCTCCCTCTCGCCCTGGAACAGGCGGCGGCCCTCCAAGTCATGACCGGCATGACCACCGACGAGTACATCGAGCAGCTGTCGGAGCGAGCCCGGGAAGTGCTCGCCCTCGGCAAGTCGACCGAATACCCGCTGTCGATGACCGCGGCCTGGCAACTGTCCGTCCAGGAGATCGAGAACCGGCTGCCCGAGGCCGCCGAGGTGCTGCGCTGCCTGGCCTTCTTCGGCCCCGACCCCATCCCCCGCGAGGTGTTCCGGCGCGGCAACAAGGCGGGCACCCAGCGGATGGGCCCGATCCTGGCCAACCCACTCGTGCTCAGCAGGGCCTTCGCCGAGCTCAACCGGTTCGCCCTGGTGAAGATCGAGGCCGAGGCCGGCACCGTGCAGGTCCACCGGCTCGTCCAGGCGCTGCTGCGCGACTCGCTCGGAGAGAGCGAGCGCGCGGCCATCAGGCACGAGGTGCACCAGGTGCTGGCGAGCGGCGCGCCGACCAAACCCGAGGACACCACATACTGGCCGGCCTTCTCCGACCTGGTCCCGCACGTGCGTCCGGCGGGGCTGGCGCGGTGCGGCGACGATGCGGTGCAGGAGCTCGCCATCAATGTCGTCCGCTACCTCTACCGCGTGGCCAGCTACAACTCCGCCCAGACCTTCGCCGAGGAGTTCCTCGACAACTGGACACGAGCGTCGGGCATCGCCGATCCGCAGGTCCTGCGCCTGCGCAGGCACCTGGGCATCGTGCTCTGGCAGATCGGCCGCTACGACGAGTCGCGCCGGCTCAACGAGGAGACTCTGGACCTCATGCGCGTGGAGTTCGGCGACGAGCACGAGGAGACCCTCGGCGTCGCCCTCACCTACGGCGCCAACCTGCGCTCCCAGGGCAAGTTCCGCGAGGCCTTCGAACAGGACACCGCCTCGCTGGCCGCGCACGAGCGTAAGTTCGGGGCCAACCACCCGGCCACCCTACGTGTGATCAACAACCTCGCGCTGGACCACGCCTTGCTCAGCGAGTACGAGCAGGCCCGCGAACTGCAGCAGCTGGCCTTCCTGGAGCAGAGCAGCGCGCGTGAGGGGGTCAGCAAGTGGGACGTGCAGATGTGCTGGAACGGGCTGGCCCGGGTGGTCCGCGCGTGCGGCGACCATGTGCAGGCCTGCGACTTCGGCGAGGAGGCCTACGCCCACGGCTGCCGCGAGCTCCAGGTCGAGCACCAGCTCACGCTCATGACCGCCCGCGACCTGTCCATCGCCCGCCGCCGGATCGGCGACGTCGACGGCGCACTCGAACTGATCGACGAAACCTTCGCCAGACTGGTCAAACTCTTCGGCAACCAGCACCCCGAGACCATGGCCGCCATGGTCGCCCTCAGCAACACCCTGCGCCAGGCCGGCCGTCACGAGGAGGCGATGGCACTGGCGAAGGCGGTGCTCCCCCGCTACGAGGAGGTCTTCGGCCCGCAGCACCCCTTCACCTACGGCTGCCAGATCAACCTCGCCCTGCTCTACCGCCTGCGCGGCGACGCCCGCCGGGCCGGCGAGCTCGACCGGCAGGCACATGACGGGCTGCGCGACGCCCTCGGCGAAAGACACCGTTACACCTTCGCCGGCGCCGTCAACCTGGCCGGCGACCTGGCCGCCCTCGGTGACCGCCCGAGGGCGTGCGAGATCGGCAGGCAGACGTACGAGCAGGTCAGGGAATTCTTCGGTGAGAGGCATCCGCTCGCGCTGTCGGCGGCCGTCAACCTGACCGTCGACCTGCGCGCCTCGGGCGACGTCGCCGAGGCCGAGGCCCTCTACGCGGTCGCCGAGGCGCACTACAGGGCGGCGTTCCCCAAGGACCATCCCGAACGTGTCCACGCAGCCACCGGCGAGCGTTTCAACTGGGACTTCGACCCGCTCACCCTGTAGGTTGCCGGTTCCTGGCCTGCCAGGCCGCCCGGTGCTCGTCCGACTCGCGCCGGGCGGCGTCGAGGGCGGCGGCGGGCACCGGTTCGGTGAGCCAGGCCGACAGCGTGCGCCGCATCGCGGTGACGAACCGCTCACCGGGGGCGTTCAGCCGGCCGCTGTCGAGCAGCGTCCCGGTCACCTCGTAGGCCGACTCCCGCCACCGGCCGAACTCGATGTGCGGGCGCAGGTCCGTCTCGTGCGCGCGCTGGCGCCGCCAGAACCCGGACACGCCCAGATACGCGTACGCCCCCTGGATCAGGCCGGACAGCGGGCGCGGGTCGGGCCGCCACGGCGCGTAGTAGCGCCCGTCGTCCGGTGCCAGCAGGTCCGTGACGTCCAGGACGGCGCCGAGCTTGGCGTGCTGCACCTCGTGGGCGAACGTGGAGGCCAGCCACCGCCCGTCGGGCGGGGTGGACATCGCGATCGCGCCGAACCTGCCGGCCGCCGAGGCGCTGTTCATGCCCTGGTCGGGGGGCCGGATCGGAGTCAGGACCGAGATGATGGAGCCGAGCTCCGCGGCGATGGTCCAGTGGTGCCGCGTCAGCGTCCGCCACGCGGCGTCCAGGCACGCCTGCCAGGCGCGGAGCTCGGCGGCGGACAGGCGGCCGTCGATCACCGTTTCGCTGGTCCACCGGTGCGGGTCGAGGTCGTCGACGAGCAGGCCGAGGGCCCCGTCGCCGGTGCGGATGCGGGCCAGCGGCTCCCAGCCCGGCTGCTCCCGCTCGCCGGCGGCGACGCGCCGGCCGCCGGCCGTCACCTCCCCGTCGGCGTGCACGCGTAGCTCGACCAGGTCTGCGGCCTCGGGAAGGACGAGCTGCCCGAGCGAGGGCAGGGTGACCCTGCCCGCCGGCGCCGGCGCCTCGACCCGGCACGGGACACCGGCCCGGACGGCCGCCGCGGCGGCGACCCCGCCGAGCTGCGCGGCGTCGTGCGCGGCCGCGCCGTCGCCGGTCAGGGTGTGTACGGTGCGCGCGGCCCAGGCGCCGACAGCCGGATGGCGCAGGACGGCGTCGACCGCCTCCGGCCGCTTCTTCTCCACGTCCGCGAGCACGTCGTACGCGTGGTCCACGGCCTTCGCGCCGGGGTGCCCGCCGCCGCTCGCCAGCCGGGCCACGCCGAGCACGAGCAAGCGGTGCTTGCTGCGCTGGGCCGCGACGAGGTGGCGCACGGCCTCCGCGCCGCCGCCACCGGCGGCCAACAGGGACAGCACGTCGCCGGGCAACCGGTGAGGCCGTGGTTCCATGGAGTTCCCTTCAGGTGGAGGATCGCCGGAGATCTTTGACGAGACGCGAATGGATGTGCCCGATCAGCCGGTAGAGGTCGTAGCAGTAGACCGACGGGTTGCGGAACCCGGTGCCCGGCCGGTAGCGGTGCGGGTAGAGGCCGGCGCCGCACACGCGGCCGAACCGGCACGACTTGCAGGTGTCGCTCAGCGCCTCCCAGCCCAGCTGCCTGGCCACCATGCCGGGGTGCTCCAGGGCCAGGTCGAAGGGATGGTCGACGATGTTGAGCCCGGTGGCCGGCGCGCCGTGCTGCACCACCTTGAGCGCGTCGGTCTGCTCGATCGTGCCGTCGGTCTCGATCACCACCAGGCTCGTCGGGGTCAGGCCCACCGATTCGCTGGCGGACTTGCCGCCCAGGAGCATGTGGATGATCTCCTCGAAGAGCCGGACGACCGTCTCGCCGCTGGAGCCGTACCAGCGGTCGAACACGGCCACGAGCCAGTCGCCGTACGGCGTTTTCTTGGGGTCGGCGGAGCGGCCGGGCGGCGGGGAGTCCCAGGTGCCGTGCGGCAGCAGGAAGTCGATCATCGGCGGCCGGAACTCCAGCAGTGCCTCGTAGGTCTCGATGGGGTGGTTGGCCAGGTCGACGGTGCACAGCAGGCCGCTGTAGAGATGCTCGAAGGCCGGGCTCATCAGCAGCTGGAGCGCCCTGGCGACCGGCTCGTAGCTGCTGCGGCCGTCGGAGAACCGGCGGTTGCGGTCGTTGCCGCGCGGGCTGCCGTCGAGGCTGACCCCGACCTTGACGTCGAGGTCGGCGAAGCAGCGCAGCGCGTCGTCGTCCAGGAGCACCCCGTTGGTCTGCACCGCCGCGTCGACCCGGAGGCCGGGGCCGGCCTGGGACCTGATGGTCTCCACGGCCGCGCGCAGGTAGGCGTGGCCGACCAGGAGCGGCTCCCCGCCGTGCAGGATGAGCCGGACGGAGTCGACCTGATGGCGCCGGGCGTGTTCGGTGATGCGGGCGGCCGCGGCCGTGATGAGCGCGGGCGCCATGACCTTGGGGCGTGATCGCCAGCTCTGGTCGGCCAGGGTGTAGACGTAGCAGTAGTCGCAGGCCAGATTGCACCGGCTGTGCACTTTCAGAAGGAATTGCCGGAAAGGCCGAGGCTCCCAGCCATCCTGCAACATTTGGGGCACATCGAGGGTGGCGGGCCACTCTCGTGCTGCTTCTTGGAATGTCACCGCGCAACACCCCGTGCCTGCCCCGGGAACTTGTGTAATCCGCAATGCTAGCCGACACCCGGCTGATTGAGGAGACCAACCTTAACGTCCATAAATGCTCGGCCATAATCAGGGCGGATCGTCGCGGAATTCCTTGAAGTCGATGAGGACGAGGGCCAGGCCGTGCCGGGTGAGGGAGGTGTCGGGATGGTCGGGGCCCAGCACTCGTTCCCGGTCGGCCAGCACCTGCTCGTAGGCCGACTTCGCCTCCTCGAACCGGCCCCGCTTGTGCAGGGTGGTGGCGAGGTCGTACCGGGTGAGCAGCGTGTCGGGATGCTCCTCGCCGAGGACCCGTTCCCGGTCGGCCAGCACCTGCCGCAGGGCCGTCTCCCCCTCCTCGTACATCTCCAGGTCGGTGAGGATGGTGGCCAGGTTGTGCCGCGTGTGCAGGGTCTGGGGATGGTCCGGGCCGAGGACACGCTGCTGGTGGTCCAGGATGTCGCGGTAGGACTCCGCCGCCTTCCTGAACTCCTCGCGGGACTGCAGGGCGCGGCCGAGATGGTGGCCGGTGAGCAGAGTGTCCGGGTGATCGGCGCCGAGCACGCGCCTGCGGTCCGCCAGGACCTCGCGGTAGTACTTCTCCGCCTCGCGGAGATTGCCCTGCCGGTGCAGGTTGGCGGCGAGGTTGTGCCGCGTGAGCAGCGTGTCGGGGTGATCCGGTCCCAGCACCCGCTGCCGGTCGGCCAGGACCTTGCGCAACTCGTCCTCCGCCTGGCGGAAGCTGCCGCGCTTGTGCAGCAGGATGGCCAGGCTGTGCCGGAGCTGGAGCAGGGCCGGGTCGCGGGCGGAGAGCGTCCCGGTGACCCGGACGGCTTCGTCGCCGAGCTGTGAGGCGTCGGGGTAGGAGCCGTACTCGCGCAGGATGTCGACGACGGTCGACGTGCTGGAGGCCAGCCCGCGCAGGAGGTCGCGCGGAGGGTTGCCGGGGCAGCGGCCGATGAGGGCGCGCAGATGCTGTTCGAGCAGGACTCCCATCGGCCAGTCGCACGGCTGCTCGTGATCCAGCTCCCCCAGATCGGCGTGCAGCAGGTGCAGGGCGATCGCCCACGCCCGGTGCTGGAGGTCCTGCCGCACGGGCAGGACCCGGAAGTGCGGGAACGGCCTGGCCACGCGCAGCGTCTCGGCCACCAGCGGGTGCAGCCGGAAGCCGGGGATGTCGCCGTCGGCCGTCGGGTCGGTGAGCCCGACCCTGGTCAGCGCCTCGATCGCGACGGCGACCTGGTTGGAGGTCACCCCGATGAGGGGCCCGAGCCGGCCCGGGTGCAGCAGACCCGAGGGGATCACGTGCGCGTCGGCGAGCTGGGCCATCACCAGGGCGATGGTCGAGGCCTGCTTCACCTGCTGGTCCTGGAGCGTGCGCAACGACAACTGCCAGGTCCGTGCCACCACCTGCCTGTCCGACGGCGGCTGGGAGGTGTCGGGGCGCAGATCCAGGATGCCGACCATGTCGCTTTCGAGCGCCTGCTGGTAGGCGGCGAACGTGCGGAAGGCGCTGTGCGGCCAGGCGATGAGGGTGCCGGCCAGGTGCAGCGCCAGCGGGAGGCACTGCAGCCTGCGGGCCAGGGCGGCGGCGTGGTCGGTGTCGGGGACGCCGGGAGCCAGGTCGCGGAGCATCTGGGCCCCGGCCTCCTCGTCGATCGGCTCGATGGCGTGCACCTCGCACAGCGGCCCCCAGGTCCTGGGGTCCCGGTCACGGGAGGTCACCACGGTCACGCACATCGGGCTGGTGCGGATCCACCCGTTGCCCTCGCCCGCGGCCCCGCCCGGCGGGGCGAGCACGGCGTGCGGGTCGTCGGCGTTGTCCAGGACCAGGGCGAACCCGCCGACCTTGCCGGTACGGCGTACCGCGCCCCAGAAGACGTCGGCGGCGTTGCGGCGGCCGGCCAGCGCGTCCTGGACGTTCTCCGGCGGCACCCCGAGATCGTCCTGTGCCACCTGGAGCAGCAGCGTCTCCACCTGGCTGCGGCTGGTGGCCTCCACCCACCACACCACCCGCTGCTTCTCGCGCAGTTCCTCGGCGAGCTTCAGGGCGATGGTCGTCTTGCCGAGTCCGCCCATGCCGCCGAGGACCTGGACCGGCCCGCCGGGCACCTCGGCCGCCTGCCGCAGCCTCCCCATCAGGTCCTCGCGGCCGCGGACGAGCTCCGGAAGGCGGCCGATGGGGGCCTCGACCGAGCCGATGCTCCCGGAGGCGTCCGGAGCGCCGGCGCCCGTGGCGGAGCGGCCGCCCGAGTCGCCTCTCATGAGGGCGGCGCGCCTGCGGCGCCGGTCCCGCCACATCCCCAGCATCGGCGGCACCGCGATCATGGCGGCGGGCACCGCGAGCACAGCAGCGATCACGCCGGCGATCGTTGCCACCAACTCCATGCCTCTACGCTATGAGGACATTCACGATAAAGAGGATATTCACCGAGGATGGCTGGCCTGTAACAATATCCTCACCGCACCGACATCTCCCGTTGCGCTCGAAGGTAATCGCCATCGCACCACCACGGTCATGACATTTTGCGACTTATGGCGAAATAAGTGAACAATTCGGGCGACTCCTCGGCGTTCAGCCGAATGCCCGCCAACTCGGAGCGAATCCGCGGCCGCGTCAAATTTTCACCGGGCACGAATATCTTCCGGCCACCGAACTGGGGCGTGGCCCCCGTTCATCCACTGAGGCCGCGGAAGCGGCGGTGGAGGGCGCGGATCTCGGCCGCCAGCTCCGGCGCCGGCCCGTCGACCACCGCACCCGGGACGATGTCCCGGACCGGGAGCGGGCGCACCGGCGGCTCGCCGAGCCCCATCTCGGCGAGCCACTGCCCGAGCTGCTCCGACGAGGCCGCGTACACGATCCGGCCGAGACCCACCCAGCCGTGCGCGGCCGCGCACATCGGGCAGTGCTCGCCGGAGGTGTAGACGGTCGCCGCTGCCCGCTCGCGCGGGGTCAGGTGGGCCGCCGCCCAGCGGGCGATCTCGAACTCCGGGTGACGGGTGTGGTCGCCGGTCGCGACGACGTGGTTGTGGTCCTCGAAGAGGACGGCGCCGTCGGGCCCGACGAGCACCGAGCCGAACGGCTCGTCGCCCTCGGACAGCGCCCGGGCGGCCAGTTCGGCGCATCGGCGCAGGTGACGGAGGTCTGTCTCGTTCATGGCACCACCCTGCCACGCGCGCCACGACATCCTCACCCCGGAAAATCGGTTGATCCGCCGTACTAGCCTTGGAGGAATGCCTCCAGATACGAGCTCTCCTGGCCGTCCCCTGCTCGAATCCATCTCCCTGTGGCGGATGAGGCACTATCTCCGCCCCTACCTCGGCAAACTGATCTTCATCTGGCTGGCCGCGATCGTCGGCATCGGTGTGGGCATCACGCTGCCTCTCGTCGGCGAGCGGGTCGTCGACGGCCCCGTGCGCACCGGCGACTCCGGCGCGCTGCTCCTGCTCGGGCTGATCGCGCTGGGGCTGGGCGTCGTCGAAGCGCTTCTCACGTTCCTGCGCCGGTGGGCGCAGATCGGGCCGGTGCTCGGCCTGGAGACGAGCATCCGCGACGACGTGTACGCGCACCTGCAGCGGCTGCCGATGAGCTTCCACGGCGAGTGGCAGTCGGGTCAGCTGCTGTCGCGGGTGACCACGGACCTGTCGACGATCCGCCGGTTCCTCGGCTTCGGCATGCTGTTCCTGGTCATGAACATCCTGCAGCTCGTGGTCGTCACCGTGCTGCTCCTCAACATGTACCTGCCGCTGGGGCTGCTCGTGGCCGCCTCGGTGGTGCCGATCGTCATCCTGTCGATGCGGTTCGAGAAGCGCTACATCAAGATCTCCCGGCAGGTGCAGGACGAGCAGGGCGATCTGGCCACGTTCGTCGAGGAGTCGGCGATCGGCATCCGGACGATCAAGGCGTTCGGCCGCCGCCACCACGTCTACGAGACGTTCGACGAGGCCGCGCGCAAGCTGCACGCCACCTCGATGGGCAAGGTGCGGCTGTCGGCGCGGTTCTTCACCTTCCTGGAGATGATCCCCAACTTCACGCTGGCGCTGGTCCTGCTGCTCGGCGCGCTGGCCGTGGGCCAGGGGGCGATGACGCTGGGCGCGCTGCTCGCGTTCACCACGCTGGTGCTGCAGCTGGTGTGGCCGATCTCGAGCCTCGGCTTCATCCTGGCGATGGCGCAGGAGTCGATGACCGCCGCCGACCGCGTGCTGGAGGTCATGGACACCCCGCCGGCCATCGTGGGCGGCGACCGGGCCGCGATCGAGCGGCCGCGCGGCCACCTGCGGCTGGAGGGGGTGGAGTTCCGCTTCCCCGGCGCGGACCGGCCGGTGCTGCGCGACGTCCATCTGGAGGTGCGGCCGGGCGAGACGGTCGCGATCGTGGGCGCGACCGGGTCCGGCAAGACGACGCTGACCTCGCTCGTGCCGCGGCTGCTCGACGTCACGGCCGGCCGGGTCACCATCGACGGCCGCGACGTGCGCGAGCTGGCCCTGCCCGAGCTGCGCTCGATCGTGGCCACCGCGTTCGAGGAGCCGACGCTGTTCTCGATGAGCGTGCGCGAGAACCTGACGCTCGGCCGCCACGACGCCACCGAGGAGGAGCTCGCCGCCGCGATCCGGACCGCGCAGGCGATGTTCGTGTACGACCTGCCGTGGGGCCTCGACACGCGGATCGGCGAGCAGGGCCTGTCGCTGTCCGGCGGGCAGCGGCAGCGGCTGGCCCTGGCGCGGGCGGTGCTCAGCAAGCCCCGCATCCTGGTGCTCGACGACACGCTGTCCGCGCTCGACGTGGAGACCGAGGCGCTGGTCGAGGAGGCGTTGCGCGAGGTGCTGCGCGAGGCGACCGGCATCGTGGTGGCCCACCGCGCCTCCACGGTGCTGCTGGCCGACAAGGTCGCGCTGCTGGCCGGCGGCACGATCACGCATGTGGGCCGCCACCAGGACCTGCTGAACGAGGTGCCCGAATACCGCGAGCTGCTGGCCCAGGACGCCGACCTCGACCCTTCGGAAGGAGCGCTGCGTTGACCGCCACGACGACCTGGCGAGGGGTCTCCTCGGAGGATCAGGACGAGCTGACGGACAAGGTCAGCGGGCTGCTGCGGGCACGCTCCCGCAAGCTGCTCGGTGACCTGCTGAAACCCCACCGCAAGGCGATCGCCCTGCTCACCGCGGTGATCGTCGTGTCCAACGCGGCCGGGCTGGCCATCCCCTACCTGGTGAAGGTCGGCATCGACGCGGGCATCCCGCCGATGCTGCGCGGCACCGGGCCCGGCACGCTGCTGACCGTGGTGGGCGTCATCCTGGCGGCCGCCGTCACGCAGGCGGTGACCCGGCAGTGGTTCCTCAAGCTGTCGGGCGGGATCGGCCAGGACATCCTGCTGGAGCTGCGCCGCCGGGTGTTCGACCACTTCCAGCGGCTGTCGCTGAGCTTCCACGAGAAGTACACCTCCGGCCGGGTCATCTCCCGGCTCACCTCCGACATCGAGGCCATCGCCGAGCTGCTGCAGTCGGGCTTCGACGGGCTGGTGACGGCGGTGCTGACGATGTTCGGCACGGCGGCGCTGCTGCTGATCCTGGACGTGCACCTCGGCCTGGTGGCGCTGGTGCCGCTGCCGCTGCTGCTGCTGTTCACCCGGTGGTTCCGGCGGCAGTCGGCGATCGTCTACCGGCGCACCCGGGAGACGGTGGCGCTGGTCATCGTGCACTTCGTCGAGTCGATGACCGGTATCCGCGCCGTGCAGGCGTTTCGCCGCGAGCCGCGTAACCAGGAGATCTTCCAGCAGCTCAACGACGACTACCGGCAGGCGAACGTCCGGGCCATGAAGCTCATCGCGATCTTCATGCCGGGCATCAAGCTGATCGGCAACGTGACCGTGGCGGTCGTCCTGTTCTACGGCGGCTACCTGGCCTTCCACGGTGACGTGACGGTCGGCGTGCTCACCGCGTTCCTGCTCTACCTGCGCGGCTTCTACGAGCCGATGCAGGAGATCAGCCAGTTCTACAACACGTTGCAGTCGGCGAGCGCGGCGCTGGAGAAGCTGTCCGGGGTGCTGGAGGAGGAGCCGTCGGTGCCCGAGCCGCGCGAGCCGCACGCGCTGCCCGAGGCGCGGGGCAAGGTGCGGTTCGAGGGGGTCCGGTTCGCCTACGTGGAGGAGATGCCGATCCTGCCCGGCCTCGACCTGACGATCCCCGCCGGGCAGAGCGTGGCGCTGGTCGGCTCGACCGGGGCCGGCAAGACCACGCTGGCCAAGCTGATCTCCCGCTTCTACGACCCGACGGCCGGGCGGGTGCTGCTCGACGGCGCCGACCTGCGCACGCTGGACGAGTCGACGCTGCGCAAGGCCGTGGTCATGGTCACGCAGGAGAACTTCCTGTTCTCCGGCACGGTGATGGAGAACATCAGGTTCGGCAGGCCCGGCGCGTCCGACCGTGAGGCGCGCGAGGCGGCCATGGCGATCGGGGCGCACGAGTTCATCTCGGAGCTGCCCGACGGGTACGCGACCGAGGTCGGCAAGCGCGGCGGCCGCATGTCGGCGGGGCAGCGCCAGCTCGTCGCGTTCGCGCGGGCGTTCCTGGCCGATCCGGCGGTGCTCATCCTGGACGAGGCGACCTCCAGCCTGGACGTGCCCAGCGAGCGGCTGGTCCAGCGGGCGTTGCGGACGATCCTGGCCGACCGCACGGCGCTGATCATCGCGCACCGGCTGTCGACGGTGGAGATCGCCGATCGGGTGCTGGTCATGGAACGGGGCGAGATCGTCGAGGACGGCGCGCCGGACCAGCTCGTGGCCGCTTCCGGCCGGTTCGCCGGTCTGCACCGCGCCTGGCTGGACAGTCTCAGCTGACCGCCGCCCCGGGCCGCCTCGCCGTTGAGGCGGCCCGGTCTCCTAGCCGACGTGCGCGACGGCCAGGACGACCAGGTAGAGCTCGAACCCGGCGAGCAGCAGCACCGGTACGCCGAGCCCGAGCAGCAGCCGCCTGGGCCGCGGCGCGCGGGCGGACGTGACCGGCGGCAACGGCTCGACGGGCGCGGGCGCCGGATCGGGCTCGGCCGCCGACACCAGCTCGGGGTGCCGGCTGAGGTAGCCGGGCGGGAACGAGGTCACCTGGACCGCTCCACAGCCGGGGCAGCACGTCCCGGCCCATGGAGGCTGCACGGTGACGCCGTTGCGCAGCCACACCTCGACGGTGTTGCCGTGCCCGTCGTCGAGCCGCCTGACGGTGTAACGAACCTCCCAGACGTGCCAGCAGCACAGGCACTCGTAGGGCCAGAGTTGATGAGTGTCGAACCCATCGCGCACCAGGACCACCCCCCGGTAACGGATCACCATCCGCACCGAGTGTGCGCCCGGCTCCCACCACCGGCAAGACGGACCTTTGTGACACCTTCCGTTAGGGAAAGCTCACCCTGCGTCATGTTAGGGCATCAATAGAGACGTTTGGGCACCGGGCTCAGCAGCGGCGTCGGGTCGGGCGGCGCGGGCTCGCCGGCCCGGACCAGCTCCGGGTGGCGGGCGAGATAGCCGTCCGGGAACATGACGGCACCCTGACAGCCGCAGCGCGGGCAGACGACGACGCTCGGCGAGGGCGGCGGCACCGCCACTCCCCCTCGGATCCACACCTCGCCCTCGACGCCATGGCGGCCGTGCACGTGCCGTACGAGGTAGTCCTCTTCCCAGACGTGCCAGCAGCTCCGGCACTCGAAGGGCACGGTCCTGCGCTCTTCTTCCATGGAGGTCACCTCCCTCACTTCGAGTGTCCGCCTGCTGACGGCGTACCCGCAAGCCGGGTCATCGAACGGCGACGACGAAGGTCAGCGCGCCGGCGATCACGGCGAGCGTGCCGAGCCAGGCGAGCAGCGCGTCGGCGCCGTTGTCCAGCGGGCGGCCGCCGTGCAGCGCCTCCTGGACGCGCCGGAAGCGGGACCGCGTCCTGATGAGCAGGACGGCGCCGCACAGCGCGGCGAGGGCGAAGGCGGCCATGGCGGGCGTGGGCAGGCCGGCGCGGGCGGCCAGCCCGGTGGCGCCCAGGCCGCCGGTGGCCAGCGTCACGGCGGTGCGCACCCAGGCCAGGCGGGTCCGCTCGCTCTGCAGCCCCCGGTCCCAGATCTCCTCGGACATGTCAGGCCGCGAGCAGGATGAGCACCAGGGCCAGCACGGCCACGGCGGCGACGCCGTAGCCGAAGACGGCGGCCAGCGCGGGTGGCGGGAGCGGCGCCTCGGCGCGCAGGGCGCGCTGGATGTTGCGCCAGCGCGGGTAGGCCAGGCCCGCGGCCAGCGCCGACAGGGTGACGAGCACCACGGCGAGCACCGTGCGCAGCCAGGGGACGAACACGTCGGCGGGCACGGCGGCCATGGCCACACCGCCCGCGCTCAGTGCCAGGGCGGTGCTCAGCCAGGTGAGGAACGTGCGCTCGTTGGCGAGGGTGAAACGCGGGTCGGGCTCCATGAGAAAAACGGTAGTTCGTACCTATTCTCCCTAGAGAAACCGGGTTTCAGCCTCCGGTGCAGGCCGAGCTGACCTTCTGCACGTAGGCGGCCGCGTCGGTGCCCACCTTCTGGACGGCGTCGACGGCGTCGTTGGCGCTCTGGACGTTGAGGCCGGACAGCGTGGTGGCCAGGTTGTCGGAGGCTTCCTTGATCGTGGTGTTGGCTGCGGAGTCGGCGACCTCGTTGAGCTTGGCGGCGGTGCCGTCGAGCGCCTTCTCCATGGCCTGCGGGTCGTTGACCAGCGAGCCGAGCTGGGCGGTGAGCTCACCGATGATCTTGGGAGCTTCGAGGCAGGCCTGTGCTCTGTCGATCGTGTCGTTCACCTCGCCGCATCCGGCGGCGAACACGAACGCGGAGAAGGCGAGCAAGGGCACGAACCGGCTGCGTAGGCGAGACATATCTCGACCCTACCCAACGGACCGCGCCCCCGAGGCGCCACCGCCCGGCCTGATGGCCGGGCGTGTCGGCGTCCGCGCACCGCGTCGCTCCCCGGCTGCCCCGGGTCCGGCCCTCAGCCAGGGGAAGGCCCGAAATAGGATCGGTGTCATGGCTATGTGTGAGCATCTTTCCCAGGCTGACGACCCGCAGGCGCGCACCCCGGACGGCTGCGAGGAGTGCCTGGCGACCGGAGGCCGCTGGGTGCACCTGCGGCGCTGCCTGGAGTGCGGCCACATCGGCTGCTGCGACTCCTCGCCCGGCAAGCACGCGACCGCGCACTTCCGCGAAAGCGGCCACCCGGTGGTGCAGTCGTTCGAACCGAACGAGAAGTGGCGGTGGTGCTTCGTCGACAGCTCGATGGGCTAACGCTCCAGGATGGCCTCCTCGAAGTCGAGCTGGGCCATCACCTCGCGCAGCACCTCGTCGTCCAGCCGCCGCTCGTCGCGCAGCCGGACGAACACCTGCCGCTCGGCCTGGAGCATGTCACGGCGCAGCCGCTTGTAGAGGGCGCTGGGCGTCTCGGCGCCGCCGTGCCCGGTGCCGCCGCCCAGCCGTTCCCAGGCCGACAGCGAGCGGCGCCAGGACTTCTCCCTGAGCTGGTCGATGACCTGCCGCTGGATCTCGTCCGGCTCGCCGTCGGCGGCGACCAGGCGTTCCAGCTCGGCCAGCCCGGCCTCCAGCGCTGCCTGCTGGGCGGACGCCTCGGCGAGCCGGTCCTCGTACCGCTCCTGCTCGCTCGACACGCGCAGCCTCCTGATCAGCGCCGGGAACGTCAGGCCCTGCACCAGCAGGGTGCTGATCACGGTGGTGAAGGTGAGGAAGAGCAGGATCTCCCGGTCCGGGATGTCGGGGATGAGCAGCGCGGCGGCCAGCGACACCACGCCCCGCATGCCCGCCCAGCCGACGATCGTCAGCTGCTGCGGCGAAGGCGTCTCGGCCCCCCTGCGCAGCAGGCGCGGCGCGTAACCGGCGGCGAACACCCACACGAACCGCACCGCGACCGTCACCAGGAACACCACGACCGCGTAGAGCGCGACCTCCCACGGGCTGTAGCCGACGATGCCCTCGACCACGGTGACCAGTTGCAGCCCGATCAGCGCGAAGACGATCGTCTCCAGGAAGAAGTCGCTGACCTTCCACACCGAGTCCGACACGAGCCGGGTGCCGAACCCGCGCAGGTGCATCTGGTTGCCCAGGTAGAGCCCGACGATCACCACCGCGATCACCCCGGAGGCGTGCACGCTCTCGGCCGCCAGATAGGCGGCGAACGGGATGAGCAGCATCAGCGTGTTCTCGACCAGCGAGTCGCGTGTGTGGCGGAACAGCCACGCGAACGCGAACGCCAGCGCCAGCCCGATCAGCACGCCCCCGGCCGCCGCGACCAGGAACTGCCAGGCGCCCTCCAGCAGGTCGATGCTGCCGCCCACGGCCGCCGCGATCGCCACCCGGTAGGCGGTCAGCGCGGTGGCGTCGTTGAACAGGCTCTCGCCGATGAGGATGGTCAGCGTCCGGCGTGGCAGCCCGAGGCGGCGGCCCACGGCCACGGCCGCGACCGCGTCGGGCGGCGCGATGATCGCGCCCAGCGCGAACGCCGCCGCCAGCGGCACGGCGGGCAGCATCAGGTGCACGACCAGGCCCACCACGACCGTGGTGAACAGCACCAGCCCGACCGACAGCAGCGCCACCGGCCCCTTGGCGTCACGCAGCCGCAGGTAGGAGCTGTCGAACGCGGCCGAGTAGAGCAGCGGCGGCAGGAACACGTAGAGCACCAGCTCCGGATCCAGCCGCACCGCCGGGACCAGCGGCGAGACCAGCAGCCCGGCCGCGACCAGCAGCAGCGGCGCGGGCCAGCCCTTCCGGCGGGCCACCGCCGCGAGGGCGACGGCGCCTCCGGCCGTCAGCAGCAGTTGCAGGCCCGTCATCGGGTTCACCGGCGACTCCTCCAGATGTGTCCCAATTTGTCGGGACAAGTGTAGGAAACGCCGTCAGTGCGTGGCGATCACCATTCGCGACGGTCGCCGCGCTCGTCGTACTGCTGCTGCTCGGGGCGCAGGCGCTCGCCGGTGGAGAACATCGGGTCGCCGACGTACGGGCGGGTCATGTCGGGGTCCTGGGGCTGGTACGGCTCGGCGGGCTGACCGAGGGCGAGCAGCGGGTCCACCGGGTTCGGCGGCGTGCGCCCGTCGGCCCGCTCCTGCCCGTAGGCGCCGCCCTGCCCGTAGCCGGGGTCCTGTCCGTAGCTCTGACCCTGGCCGTAGCCCTGGTCCTGGCCGTAGCTTCGATCCTGACCGTAACCGGTGGCCTGGCCATAGGCGGGGTCCTGGCCATAGGACGAGTCCGGACCGTAGGAGGAGTCCGGACCGTAGGACGGGTCCTGGCCGTACGTGCGGTCCTGGAAGGGGTCCTGGCGGCGGCCCGCGCCCGGGATGCCGTGCATCGGGGTGCCGAGCCCGGCGGCGGGCTGCACGGGCCGCTGCGGGCGGCTGGGCGGCTGCTGGCCGCCGTAGGGATCGGGCTGGCGCTGCGGGTACGGCTCGGGCCGGCCGACCGGGTAGGTCTCACCCGAGTGGTACGGCTCGTTCTGCTGGTAGGTCTCGTTCTGCTGGTAGGTCTCGGCCTGCTGGTACGGGGCGCTCGCCTGGGACGGGAAGCCGAGCGGGTCGGTCGACAGGGGCGACGGGCGCTCGCCCGGCAACTGGTAGACCGGCCCGGTCGAGGCCCCCGGCGACTCCTCCGCGTACTGGGGCCCGGTGAAGGGCTGCTCCTGCGTGTAGTGCGGGCCGGAGAGCGGATCGCTGTAGCCGCTGTCGGTGTACTGCGGGCCGGTGAAGGGCTCGGCGGGAGGCGGGCCGGACAGCGGGTCGCTGTACTGCGGCCCGGAGAAGGGCTGGCGCTGCTCGCGCGGCTCGCCGTAGGAGGCGACGAGCTTGTCCTGGTGGGCCGGGTTGCCCCGGGCCACGAGCACGTCGTTGGGCGACAGCGTGGAGGTCGGCCGGTCGTCCGGGGCCGCCTGGTGCTGGCCGGTCTGCGGCGGCCGGTGATACTGCCCGGTGCCGGGGATCACCTCGGTGCCGGGCTCCTGAGCGGGCACGGCGGGCTGCTCACCGGTGGCCTCGGCGAAGCCGTCGTCGAGGGTGTCGAGCAGCCGGCCGACGTCGTCCATCGGCATGCGGAAGCTCGCCGTGCACATCTCCCCCCGCCACAGGCTGAGCACCAGCGTGCCCTCGTGCCAGGTGACACGGAGACACCGCTCCTGGCCTCGGGCATCGAAGAACACTTCGCCGAACGACGGCAACGGGACAACTTCCGACATGGCAGACATCCTGCACATCCAGCCCTAATACGTCCACTCAACCCCGGAGAAGCCTACAAAACCATCTCCACCGATACCCCCGCAGGTCACTCCATGACCAGTTGGAGCACCGACGGCCAGTGTGCCATGGGCGGCGGCGGACGGGCCCGTGAACGCCGGGATGCGTATGGCCGGTCACGCCGCGTTCGGCGCGGCGACCCCGGAATGCGGGTAGCGTTTACTGCCGTGCCGGACTCCCATCTCCCGTCAGCGGACTCACTGCTCAGCATCGCGGTCGACGCTCTCGGAGGGAGCGAACGCCAGGGCCAGATCACCATGGTCAAGGCCGTGCAACAGGCCATCGACGACGAGGAGCACCTGGCCGTCCAGGCGGGCACCGGCACCGGCAAGTCACTGGCCTACCTGGTGCCCTCGATCCGGCACGCCATGGACACCGACACCCCCGTGGTGGTCTCCACGGCCACGATCGCGCTGCAGCGCCAGCTCGTCGACCGCGACCTGCCCCGCCTGTCCGAGGCACTGGCCAAGGAGCTGCCGCACGAGCCCACGTTCGCCATACTCAAGGGCCGCCGCAACTACCTGTGCCGCTACAAGGCCACCGCGGGCTGGCCGGAGGAGGACGAGCAGGACCAGCTGTTCGACCCGCGCGAGGTCAGCGCGACCGGCCGGATGGTCCAGCGCATCCAGGAGTGGGCCGACGAGACCGAGACCGGCGACCGCGACGAGCTGGTCCCCGGCGTGAGCGAGCAGGCCTGGCGGCAGTTCTCCGTCAGCGCCCAGGAGTGCCTGGGCGCCACCCGCTGCCCGAGCGGCCCCGAGTGCTTCGCCGAGCTGGCCAGGGCGCGGGCCGGCGAGGTCGACGTGGTCGTCACCAACCACGCGCTGCTGGCCATCGACGCCATGGGCGACCTGCCGGTGCTGCCCGAGCACGAGCTCGTCGTCGTCGACGAGGCGCACGAGCTGGTCGACCGGGTCACCTCGGTGGTGACGAGCGAGCTGTCGGAGAGCTCGGTGTCGCTGGCCGTGCGCCGCGTGGGCCGCCTCATCGACCAGCCGGTCGCCGACCAGCTCCTGGAGGCGGGCGAAGACCTCAAGGCGCTGCTGGCGGCCGCCCCGCCGGGCCGCGTGGACGAACTGCCCGAGGTGCTCGGCCTGACGCTCGCGCTGGTGCGCGACAGCGCCGCCCGCTGCCTGACGGCCCTCGGGCCGCGCGGCGGCGACAAGGACGACCCCGACCGCGCCGGCCAGCGCAAGGCCGCCTTCACCGCGCTCGACGAGGTGCACGACACGGCGGTGCGCATGCTGGAGGCCTACGGGCACGCCTCGGAGGCCGACCGGGCCGAGGTGGTGTGGCTGGAGGGCGGCACCGACCGCCGCCCGCCGATGCTGCGCGTGGCCCCGCTCAACGTGGGCGGCATGCTGCGCGACAAGCTGTTCGGCGACCGCACCGTGGTGCTCACCTCGGCCACGCTGGCGCTCGGCGGCACGTTCGACGGCATGGCGCGGCAGTGGGGGCTGGGCGACAAGGGCTGGCAGGGCATGGACGTCGGCTCCCCGTTCGACCATCCCCGCGCGGGCATCCTCTACGTCGCCAAGCACCTGCCCCAGCCCGGCCGCGACGGCCTCCCGCAGGCCTACCTGGACGAGATCACCGAGCTGATCGAGGCCGCGGGCGGGCGCACGCTCGGGCTGTTCTCCTCCATGCGGGCCGCCAAGGCCGCCACCGAGGCGCTGCGCGACCGCCTGAAGGTGCCGCTGCTGTGCCAGGGCGACGACTCGACCATGCTGCTGGTCAAGCAGTTCGCCGAGGACGAGGAGACCTGCCTGTTCGGCACCCTGTCGCTCTGGCAGGGCGTGGACGTGCCCGGGCCGTCGCTGCGGCTGGTCATCATCGACCGCGTCCCGTTCCCCCGCCCCGACGACCCGCTCACCTCGGCCCGGCAGCGCCACGTGGCGGCCCGCGGCGGCAACGGCTTCATGACCGTGGCCGCCACCCACGCCGCCCTCCTGCTCGCCCAGGGCGCCGGCCGCCTCCTGCGCTCGCAGGACGACAAGGGCGTCATCGCCGTCCTCGACCCCCGGCTGGCCACCGCCCGCTACAGCGGCTTCCTGATGGGCTCTCTCCCGCCGTTCTGGCGCACCACCGACCCCGCCGTCCCGCGCGCCGCCCTCAAGCGGCTCTCCGCCGAATGAGCGGCGATCCTGTACGGCACGCCGTACAGGATCGTCAGGTGACCGGGGAAGGACTCAGGACCACTCGGACAGCTCGGGACGCTTCGGCGAGAGCCCGTCGCCCGAGGAGACGCCGCGCAGCCGGCGAGACATCCACGGCACCAGGTGCTCGCGGATCCACTGGGCGTCCTCCTTGCGGCGGGCACGGGGATCCACGGCCCGCTGGGGCCAGGACTTGTGCCAGTCGTCGAAGGGCACGCCGAGGACGTCGAGCACCCGGGCGGCGACGAGCCTATGACCGTCGGCGTTCATGTGGAGGCGGTCCTCGCTCCAGGCCCGCCAGTCGCGCAGCCCCTGCATCGACCACTGGTCCACCAGGTGGCACCCGTAGAGGTCGGCGATGGAGCGCACGTGCAGGTAGAAGATGGCGAAGCGGCCGCGCAGCCGCCGCATGAGCGGCGTGTCACGCGGGTCGACGCCGGTGAACAGCAGCACGTCGGCGCCGCAGGAGCGCAGCTCGCGCACCGCGCCGGCCAGGCGCTTGGCCATCACGTCCGGGTCGCTGCCGGGCCGCAGCAGGTCGTTGCCGCCGGCGCAGAGGCTCACCAGATCGGGGGCCATCTGGACGGCGAGCGGGACCTGCTCCCCGACGATCTGGTCGAGCAGCCTGCCGCGCACCGCCAGATTGGCGTAGCGGAACGACGGATCGTCCTGGGCGAGCCGTTCTGCCACCCGGTCGGCCCAGCCTCGGTAGTGGCCGTTGGTGCCGGGGTCGTTCAAGCCCTCGGTGAAACTGTCACCGAGCGCCACGAAGGAGCCGTAATGCCTCATGACCTGCTGTTCATCTCCGCTTTTTCGTCGTGCTGCGGCGTGGGCCACGACTGTAGTGGCCCACACACGTTAATGCCCGGTGACACGCGCGACCGCACGGTAGGCGGCTTCCAAAAGCTCCTCGGGCGGGTCTTCCAGACGGCCCGGCCGGGCCAGGCCGTCGAGCACGACGAAGCGCTGCTTGGCGCCGCGGTTCTTCTTGTCCAGGCGCATGTGGTCGCGCAGCTGCGGCCAGGCGTCGGCACGGTAGGCGGTGGGCAGGCCGACCGACGTCAGGATGGAGCGGGTGCGCTCGACCAGGTCGGGCCCGATGCGGCCGTCGAGCCTGGACAGCTCGGCGGCGAACACCATGCCGATGGCGACCGCCTCGCCGTGGCGCATGCGGTAGCTCTCGGCCCGCTCGATGGCGTGCGCGAGCGTGTGGCCGTAGTTGAGGATCTCGCGCAGCCCGGCCTCGCGCAGGTCGGCGCCCACCACGTCGGCCTTGACCTGGATCTTGCGCTCGATCAGCTCGCGCGTGTGCCGCCCCTCCGGCCTGGTGGCGGCGTCGGGGTCGTCCTCGATGAGCATGAGGATCGTCGGGTCGGCGATGAAGCCGCCCTTGATGATCTCGGCGAGGCCGGCCACGTAGTCGGCGCGCGGCATGCTGGGCAGCGTCGCCAGGTCGCACAGCACACCGGCCGGGGGCAGGAAGGTGCCCACGAGGTTCTTGCCCTCGGGCGTGTCGATGCCGTTCTTGCCGCCGACGGCCGCGTCGACCATGGCCAGCAGCGTGGTGGGCACGAGCACGACCTGGAGGCCGCGCAGCCACGTGCCGGCCACGAACCCGGCCAGGTCGGTGGTCGCGCCGCCGCCCACGCCGACGACCGCGTCGGAGCGGGTGACGCCGTAGCGGCCGAGCGCCGACCAGAGCTGGGCGGCCACCTCGACGCTCTTGGCCTGCTCGCCGTCGGGCACGGGCAGCTCGACCACGTCGAACCCGGCGTCGGACAGCGCCGCGCAGACCGGCCGGGAGATCTCCGGCAGGCTCGCCGGGTGGATCACCGCCACGGTGCGCACACCGGGCCTGAACAGCCCCGGCAGCTCGCCGAGCACACCGGTGCCCACCACGACCTCGTACGGACTGTCGCCGCGCACGGCGATCCGCGTCACACTCACGCGCCCAGGCCTTTCACGATCTCGTCGGCGAGCTCTTCGGGGTCGCGGCCGCCGGTGTCGACGGTCAGGACGGCCAGGCGCTCGTAGACGGGCCGGCGCTCCTCCATCAGCCGCTTGAGCTGGCTGCGCGGGTTGAGCACGAGCAGCGGCCGGGCCGAGGCGAGGCCGACCCGCTGCACCGCGTCGGCCAGGCCCACCTGCAGGTAGACGACCGGATGACCGGCGAGCAGGGCCTGCGTCTCCGCGTGCAGCACCGCGCCGCCGCCGAGCGACAGGACGCCGTCGTGCTCGGCGAGGGCCCGCCGCACGGCCTCGTGCTCCAGCTCGCGGAAGCGCTCCTCGCCGTCGTCGATGAAGATCTCGCTGACAGGCTTGCCCGCGGCCGCCTCGACGTCGGCGTCGGTGTCGCGGAAGGCGACGCCGAACCGCTCGGCGAGCAGGCGGCCGAGAGTGGTCTTGCCCGACCCGGGCGGGCCGATCAGCACGGCCTTGGTCATTTGATCACCATCGAAGAGAGGTAGCCGGACAGGTTGCGGGCGACTTCCTCCACGGAGTCGCCGCCGAACTTCTCCAGGGCGGCGTCGGCCAGCACCAGCGCCACCATCGCCTCGGCGACGATGCCCGCCGCCGGGACGGCGCACACGTCGGAGCGCTCGTGGTGGGCCTTGGCCGCCTCGCCCGTCTTGACGTCGATCGTGGCCAGCGCCCTGGGCACTGTGGAGATGGGCTTCATCGCGGCGCTGACGCGCAGGATCTCGCCGTTGGTCATGCCGCCCTCGACGCCGCCCGCGCGGTTGGTGATGCGCCGCACGCCGTCCTGGGTCGTGTAGGCGATCTCGTCGTGGGCGCGGGAGCCGGGCCTGCGGGCGGTCTCGAAGCCGTCGCCGACCGCCACGCCCTTGATCGCCTGGATGCCCATGAGGGCCCCGGCCAGGCGTGAGTCGAGGCGCCGGTCCCAGTGCGTGTAGCTGCCGAGGCCGGGCGGCAGGCCGTAGGCGAGCACCTCGACGACGCCGCCGAGCGTGTCGCCGTCCTTGTGCGCGCGGTCGATCACCTCGACCATGGCGGCGCTGCCTGCCGGGTCGGCGCAGCGGACCGGGTCGGCGTCGACGCGGGCCAGGTCGCCGGGGCCGGGCAGCTCCTCGGCCGGGGTCCGGGCGTCGCCGATGGAGGTGACGTGGCTGACGACGTCGACGCCGAGCGCCTGCTTGAGGAAGCGCCGGGCCACCTCGCCGAGCGCCACGCGGGCGGCCGTCTCGCGGGCGCTGGCCCGGTCGAGCACCTGGCGGGCGTCGTCGAAGCCGTATTTCTGCATGCCGGCCAGGTCGGCGTGACCCGGGCGGGGCCGGGAGCGCGGCGCGTTGCGCGCCAGGCCCTCCAGCTCGGCCGGGTCGACCGGGTCGGCCGACATGACCTTCTCCCATTTGGGCCACTCGGTGTTGCCGATGCGGACGGCGACGGGGCTGCCCATGGTGCGGCCGTGCCGCACCCCGCCCACGATCGTCACCTCGTCCTGCTCGAACTTCATGCGGGCGCCGCGCCCGTAGCCGAGGCGGCGCCGGCGCAGCGCCTCGTCGATGGCGGCCGTGGTCACCTCGACCCCGGCAGGCAGGCCTTCCAGAATGGCAACGAGCTCGGGGCCGTGGGACTCTCCGGCAGTCAACCAGCGCAACATGTCTCCAAGTCTTCCATGCGCGGCCCAGTGAGATGTCCGGCGTTCATCCACCGAGACAGAGCCCGGCCAGGCCGCCGAGCAGCATGAACGGCCCGAACGGGAACTGGGTCGTGCGCGTGGCGCGCCGGGTGACCAGCAGGGCGGCGGCGTAGAGGGCGCCCAGGAACTGCCCGCCCAGGGCCGCGACGGTCCACGCCTGCCAGCCGAGCGCGCCGCACGCCAGGCCGATCAGCCCGGCCAGTTTGACGTCGCCCAGCCCCAGGTCGGCGGGCCTGGCGAACCAGAGCACGCCGTACGCGGCGGCCAGCGCGAGCCCGCCGAGCAGCGCCCGGGGCAGCTCCCCGGTGGGCAGCAGGGCCAGGGCGAGTATCGGGTACGAGGGCAGCGTGATCACGTCGGGCAGCCGGCTGGTGCGCCAGTCGATGACGGCCAGGGCCGTGCCCGCCACCGCGGCGTACACGTACGGCAGGCCCGCCCGCCAGGCGACCAGCACGGTGACGGCGGCGGTGGCCACCTCCGGGATCGGCGGCCAGGCCGGGACCGGGACGGTGCGCACGAGGGCGCGCAACGCGGCGCGGGCCCCGGCACGGTGGTCGGCACGGTGGTCGGCGGGGTCGGGGCCGAAGGCGCCGGCCAGGGTCCTGACGTAGCGGCCGGCGACGAGGCCGAGCACCCCCAGCAGTGCGAGCACGGGCCGACCCTATGCGGGCGGGCGCTCGTCCGCCGGGTGATTCCCGGAGAGGGCCGCCGGCGCTCAGTTCGGGCGGCGGGAGAACCAGCGGCGTCTGGCGACCGGCTCGACGCGCGCGACGGTGACGCCGGGAAGCTGGTCGAGGGTGCCGGACTCGATGGCCGCCAGCGCCTGCAGCACCTCGCCCTCGATCACGAACGGCACCGGCCCGGCCACGTCGACGACCACGGCCGCCGCCTCCTCGCCCACGGCCGCCCGGCACACCTGCAGCGTGCTCGCCTGGATCGGGCGGGCGTCGGGACGCCACCTGGCCAACGGCTCGGCGCCGGTGAACGCGAGCACGGCCTGCCTGCCGTCCTGGCCGACGAGCTTGGGCAGCGCCATCTCGCTCTCCTTCTCCTGCCGCAGCCCGTGCTCGCCCACCTCGGACTCGGTGAGCAGGGCCACGACGGGCACCAGCAGCCGGGCGCCGGCCAGCGCGTTGAGCACCCGGTCGGGGCCCGCCGCCTCCCGCTGGTAGTCGGCCAGGGCGGCGGCCACGGCGGGCGCGGCGCCGCCGTCGTCTGCGGGATCGAGGGGCTGCGGAATGCTCGGCACAGCGTCCGAGACTACCCGCGCCGCGTCCCGCCTCCTTCCACCGGCCGCCGAGACCGTGTGCTACGGCGGCGGCGACCTGGCCGAGCCGCTGCCGGCGGTGGCGCCGGTGAGCGGGTGGCGGCCGTCAGGGGCGGGGCGGGACGTCGACCGGAGGCAGCGCGGCCGTCGACTCCTCCTCGCCGGTGCCGGTGGCGCGGAGCAGGTCGACGACGATCGAGCGGAGCTGCGCGACGATCACGTCGGCGGAGAAGCCGAGGCGTTCGGGCCGCTGGCGGGTGGCGACGGCGAGCAGGGCCTGCCTGGCCAGCACGGGCTCGCGGCCCGCGCCGAGCTCCAGTTGCAGCAGCAGCGCCGCCTCCGAGACCTCGCGGAGCGAGTCGGCCAGCGCGGGCGGCGGCGGGGGGTACTCGCCGAGCGCGGCCAGGGTGCGGCGGGCCAGCACGCGGGCGTTCCTGAGCGCGTGGTCGACGGGCTCGGCGGCGGTCTCGTAGCGGGCCAGCCGGGCGCGGCGGTGCCAGTGCATCGGGGAGATCATGATGATCTCCTTGCTCGTCTGCAGTGCCTGGCCGAACTCCTCGACGGCCGACTGGGTGCCGCGCGCCTCCTCCAGCGCCTCGGCGGCGAGGTCGGCGTCGCGTTTCTCGATCGCCACCGCGGCCTGCTCCAGCGCGGTGGACAGCGCGTCGAGCACCCCGGAGGCGTGTTTGGCGGCGATCGTCAGCGGGCTGGCGGGCATGAGGGCCACGGCGGCCAGGCCGACCACGCCGCCGGTGAGCGCGTCCAGCATCCGGTCGAAGCCGCCCATGTCGTCGCCGGGCACCACCGCCGCGACCAGGACGGCGGACGAGGCGGCCTGCGCGACGAACAGCGCGCCGCTGTCGAGCAGCACGGCGGTGGCCATCGCCAGCGCCACCACGAGGGCGATCTGCCAGGGGCCGGAGCCGATCCAGGCGACGAGCAGGTCGCCGACGCCGACGCCGAGGCTGACGCCGATCACCAGTTCGGCCACCCGGCGCAGCCGCTGGCCGAGGCCGATGCCGACGCTGATGAGCACCGCGATGGGGGCGAAGAAGGGGCGCGCGTGCCCGAGGAACTGCGTGGCGATCATCCACGCCACGGCCGAGCCCACGGCGGACTGCGCGATCGAGGGAGCCGTCAGCCCGAACGTCCGCAGCCGCTCCCGCATGTGATCGCCGAGCTTCGTTCCCACCCTTCCCACCTTGGCGGATCTTTATGACATTACGGTCACACAGTCCAAGGTAGGCGATATCGACCAGTATTCCCGCGTCGCCCTGGCCTGCCCATCCCGGCCCGGCCCCTATTGTCATCTTCGTGGAACCAAGGAGCCGGGAGGGCACCCGGCGGCGCATCCTCGACGCGGCCCGCCTGCTGTTCGCCGAGCACGGCTACGACGAGGTCACGATGCGCATGCTCGCCGCCGAGGCCAACGCCAACGTCGCGCTCATCAACCGATATTTCGGCTCGAAGCGCGAGCTGTTCGCCGAGGTGCTGGCGCAGCAGGGGCGCTTCCCCGGCGTGCTCGACGAGGGCGACGACCTGGCCGTGCGCCTGGCCGAATACGTCGCCGACCGGCTCGGCTCCGAGTCCGACAGCCCGGTGCTCGCCACCCTCAGCCGGTCGGGGTCCAGCGCCGAGATCCGCAGCCTGACCCAGGACCGGGTCAGGACCGCCATCCTGGAGCCGCTCACCGCCCGCCTGCCCGGCGACGACGCCGAACTGCGGGCGACGATCGCCACCGCCATCGTCATGGGCAGCGGCCAGTTCCGCCAGCTCTTCGGCCCGAACACGACGACCCCCCGGGCCGAGGTCGTGCAGCGCCTCACCGCGGTCTTCCGCGCCTGCCTGGCCTGACGCCGGTCAGTACGTCAGGAAGGCGTCCAGTTCCCGCTTGAACGCCTTGGGTTCGGTGACGTGGATCAGGTGCCCGGCCTCGATCGTCACCAGTTCGGCGCCGGGGATGCGGGCCGCCAGGCGTTCGGCGTGGAAGGGGCTGGCCGCGCCGCCCGAGATGACCAGCGTCGGGGCGGTGATCCGGGCGAGCCCCGCCGACCAGGCCGGGTCGGGGTCGACGAACTGCCGCTCGGTCTCGTGCATCATCCGCCAGTCGAACCCGGTCGAGCCGTCCTCCACGAGCGGCGGGCGGTCCCTCATCGGGTCGGGCGCGGCCGAGTCCTCGATGACCAGGCGCGTCACCCGGCCGGGGTGGTTCATGGCCAGGTGGTAGGCGACCATGCCGCCCAGCGAGTGGCCGACGACCGTCGCGCGCGCCACGCCGAGGGCGTCGAGGAGGCCGGCGACGTCCTCGGCCATCTCCGGGATGGCGTACGCGCCCGGGTGTTCGCTGGCGCCGTGCCCGCGCAGGTCGGGCGCCAGCACGCGGTAGCGCCTGGCCAGGTGCTGGGTGATGCCGTTCCAGTCGTTGTGGTCGGCGGTCCGGCCGTGCAGCAGCACCAGCACCGGCGCCGCCACGTCCCCTTCCTCACGGTACGTCAGCCTTATCCCGTTGACGGCACATTCACGAATCACACCCGGACCCTACTGGCAGACATTGCCGATGTGACCCCGATCCCGGCGTCAGTAACGTCGGGCGGGGTATGCCGATCGAGGTGGCTGGAAGGGGCGGACGGATGCCGGATCCGATTGAAGTGCGCAAGGTGCCGATCGAGAGCGTCACCGACGCGTCCGGGCTGGCGCGGCTCGTCGACGACGGGGTGATCGAGGCGCACCGGGTGCTGGCCGTCGTCGGCAAGACCGAGGGCAACGGCGGCGTCAACGACTACACGCGGATCCTGGCCGACCGCGCCTTCCGCGAGGTCCTCGCCTCCAGGGGCCATCCCGCGCCGGACAGCGTGCCGCTGGTGTGGTCGGGAGGCACCGACGGCGTGCTGAGCCCGCACGCCACGATCTTCGCCACGCTCGACCCGGCGCGGGCGGTGCCGTCGGACGAGCCGCGCGTGTCGGTCGGGGTCGCGATGAGCGAGGTGATCCTGCCGGAGGACATCGGCCGGCCCGCCATGGTGGAGAAGGTCGCCGCCGGGGTGCGCGAGGCCATGAAGGCCGCCGGCATCGACGACCCGCGCGACGTCCACTACGTGCAGACCAAGACGCCGCTGCTGACGCTGGCCACCATCACCGACGCCCGCGACCGCGGCCAGGACACCGCGATCGAGGAGACCGGCCCGTCGATGGACCTGTCCAACTCCACCACCGCGCTGGGCGTCGCGGTGGCGCTCGGGGAGATCGGCATGCCGTCGGCCGGCCAGATCCACAAGGACCTGTCGCTCTACTCCTCGGTGGCCTCCTGCTCGTCCGGCGTCGAACTGGACCGGGCCCAGATCGTGCTGGTGGGCAACGTGCGCGGCATCGGCGGCCGCTACCGGGCCGGTCACGGCGTGATGCGCGACGCGCTCGACGCCGACGGCATCTGGGCGGCGATCCGTGACGCCGGCCTGCCGCTGCCCGACCGGCCGCACCACTCCGACCTGGGCGGGCGGCTGGTGAACGTCTTCATGAAGTGCGAGGCCGACCCGTCGGGGCGCGTACGGGGGCGGCGCAACATCATGCTGGACGACTCCGACGTGCACTGGCACCGCCAGATCAAGGCCACGGTGGGCGGCGTTGCGGCGGCCGTCACCGGCGACCCCGCGGTGTTCGTGTCGGTGGCCGCCGTGCACCAGGGCCCCTCCGGCGGCGGCCCGGTCGCCGCCATCGTCGACCTGGCGGGCGACGAGACCTGACCTGTCAGGCCGACAGCCGCTTGAGCCGGGTCACCGCCTCGTCGATGACCTCGTCCTTCTTGCAGAAGGCGAACCTGACGAAGTGCCGGCCGCGCTCGGCGTGCTCGTAGAACACCTGCGTGGGGATGGCGACCACGCCCGCGAGCTCCGGCAGCCGCTGGGTGAACGTGAGCCCGTCGGTGAAGCCGAGCGGCCGGATGTCGGTCTGCACGAAGTACGTGCCGGCCGGCCCGAACACCTCGAACCCGGCCGCCGCCAGGCCCTCCATCAACCGGTCACGCTTGTCCTGCAAGGAGTCGCGCAGCGCCGCCACCCACTCGAGCTCGTGCCGCAGCCCATAGGCGACGGCGACCTGCCAGGGCGCGCTCGCGGTGAAGGTGAGGAACTGCTTGACCGACTGCACCGCCGTCACCAGCGGCGCGGGCGCGCACACCCAGCCGGTCTTCCAGCCGGTGACCGAGAACGTCTTGCCCGCCGAGGAGATCATCACCGTGCGCTCGCGCATGCCGGGCAGCGTGGCCAGCGGCACGTGCTCGACGCCGTCGAACGTGAGGTGCTCGTACACCTCGTCGGTGATCGCGATCAGGTCGCGCTCCCGGCACAGCTCCGCGATGACGGTCAGCTCGTCGCGGGTGAGCACGGTACCGGTGGGGTTGTGCGGTGAGTTGACCAGGATCGCCCGGGTACGCGAGGTGACGGCGGCACGCAGCTCGGCCGGGTCGAACGTGAAGCGGCCCGCCACCGGCCGCAGCGTGACGCCGACCAGGCGGGCCTGGGCGAGCGCGATCGAGGCCGCGTAGGAGTCGTAGTAGGGCTCGAAGGCGATCACCTCGTCGCCCGGCTCGCACAGCGCCAGCACGGCCGCCGCGACCGCCTCCGTGGCGCCGACCGTGACCAGCACCTCGCCGGCCGGGTCGTAGGCCAGGCCGTAGTGCTCGCGGCGGTGCTCGGAGACGGCCTGGCGCAGCTCCATCACGCCGGGGCCGGGCGGATACTGGTTGGCGCCCGATCGGATCGCGTGCACGGCGCGGTCGAGCATGGCCGCCGGGCCGTCGGTGTCGGGAAAGCCCTGGCCCAGGTTGATCGCGCCGGTCCGGGTGGCGAGTGCGCTCATTTCCGCGAAAATCGTCGTGCCGAAGGAGCGCATCCGGGAGACAAGTGGTTCCGTCACAGCCTCACACTATTACCCATAGGGTGGATCACTTGGGCAGCGTCGCACGCATCCGTGAGCTCGACGCCCTCCGCGGGTTCGCGGTGGGCGGGATCATGCTGGTCAACACGTGGCAGCACGCGCCGCACGAGCCGGCCACGGGCATCGACCAGGTGATCGACACGTTCTTCCAGAGCCGCTTCTACCCGATCTTCTCCCTGCTGTTCGGCATCAGCTTCGTGCTGTTCCTGCGCGGGTCCGGCCGGTGGGCGCTGCTCGGCCGGCTGTTCTGGCTGATGATGTTCGGGCTGATCCAGCACACCTGGTACACGGGGGAGGTGCTGACCGACTACGCGTTCTTCGGGGCGCTGGTGCTGCTGCCCGCCTCGTTCCTGCCCGGCGCGCTGCCGCCGCTGCTGCTGGGGGTGGCGCTGCTCGCCTGGAGCGTCATGGAGGGCGGCGGCTACCTGGGCATCGAGGACGCGCCGCCGTTCGTCTCCAACGGGCCGCTGCTCATCCCCGCCGCGTTCCTGATCGGCATGGGCCTCATGCGGCTGCGCCCGTCCCGGCGGCTGCTGGCGCCCGGCTTCGCCGTGAGCGTGGCCGCCGTCGTGTTCCTCACCGCCGCGTGGAACTCCACCGGCGACTGGTCGCTCTACCTGGCGGGCGCGGTCGCCGGGGCGGCCGCGTACGTGACGGGGCTGCTGCTGGTGCTGCGGCCGTGGCTGTCGGCGGCGCTGGAGCCGCTGGGCAGGATGGCGCTGACCAACTACGTGAGCGGCACCGTGGTGATCGTGCTGGCCGCGCCGCTGCTCGCCGCCGACCCCACCCGCTGGTCGGTGCTCGGGCTGACGGCCGTGACGCTGCTCGTCCAGGGGCTGTTCAGCCGGTGGTGGCTGGGCCGCTGCCGCTACGGGCCGCTGGAGTGGATCTGGCGGTGCCTCACCCGGTTCCGGTACGTGCCCAACAAGTTAGAGTCGGGCCGTGACGAGAATCGCCCTCTGCCAGATCCCGGTGTCCCCTGACCCGGCGGCCAACCTGACACGAGTCCGCGACGCCCTCGCCAAGGCGGAAGGAGCCGACCTGGCGATCTTCCCCGAGGCCACGCTCACCCGCTACGGCAGGCGCATCACCGAGCTGGCCGAGCCGCTCGACGGGCCGTTCGTGTCCGGCGTGGCCGAGGCCGCCGAGCGGCACGGCCTGGCGGTGATCGCCGGCGTGTTCGAGCCCGGTGACGGCAGGGTGAGCAACACCGCCGTCGCGATCGGCGCCGACGGCGGGATCCGCGCCGCCTACCGCAAGATCCACCTGTTCGACTCGTTCGGCGCCAAGGAGTCGGAGCTGGTCGCGCCCGGTTCCGAGCCGGTGGTGGTGGAGCTGGCCGGGCTCCGGGTCGGGCTCGTCACCTGCTACGACATCCGCTTCCCGGAGCTGACCAGGGCGCTGGTCGACCAGGGCGCCGAGCTGTTCGCGGTGATCGCCGCCTGGGGGTCGGGGCCGCTCAAGGAGGACCACTGGGTCACGCTGGTGCGCGCCCGCGCGCTGGAGAACACCATGTGGACCGCCGCCGTCGGCCAGGCGCCCAACCCGGCCGAGGCCGAGGACGGCTACGGCGTCGGGCGCAGCATGCTGGTCGACCCGCTGGGCGTGGTGCGCGCCGATCTCGGCACACCGCCCGGTGTGCAGGTCGTGGAGCTCGATCCGGAGGCCACCGCCGCCGCCCGCGCGACCTTGCCGTGTCTTGAACATCGGGTGCTCGGGGTCGAGCGACCGTAAAGTGGTCATCATGAGCGGAACGCAGATGCAGAAGGTGGTCCCGCCGCGTCTGCTGGTGCCCTATCTGGCGGGCAAACGCACGGTCATCGCCGGGTTCGTCTACCGCGTGCAGGACTGCGTCAGGCTGACCACCCCCGAGCAGCTCTACTTCGGCCTCGACCTGTCGTTCGACGGCTCCGAGCTGACCTCCGGAGTGCCCGAGCTGTACGTGATGCGCTGGCAGGCCCGCGACGTCGACACCTACGCCGTCCCGTACGGCCCGCACATGGGCGGCGACTGGAGCGACGCGCCACCGTTCGCCGGCAACGGGTTCACCACCTCGCGCGAGCACGTGGTGCCGCAGTTCCACACCACGCCGATGCCCATACCGGCCGGCGCGAGCATCGTGCACATCACCGCGGAGGGCGAACGGCCGTTCGCCGGCTACGACGGTCTCACCTGGCGGCCTGCCGCATGAACGACGAGCTCACACCCGTCGCCTCCGGGTTCGTCGCCCGCTTCGGCGAGCGCACGCTGCCGGCCGCGCTCGGGCCCGACGAGCAGGTGGTGCTGTTCAGCGAGGAGGAGCTCGACGGGTTCGAGGCCGCCTCCGGCTACTGGCGGCGCACGGTGGCGCGTACGGAACTGGAGTGGCTGGTGCTGATCCGCACCGTGGGCACGTTCGGCGGCGAGCCGTGCATCGTCCTCGACGAGGACGAGGACGGCCTGCACATCGCCTACACCGGCCACAGCGGGATGAAGGCCGAGGCGCTCGGCTACTGGATGGTCGACCACGGCGCCTACGAGGTCGTGGTGCCGCGCGAGGAGGTCTTCTCCATCCGCGTCGAGCGCGTCCCGGTCCCCTGAGTCAGCCGCCCAGGTGGCGGTAGCGGGCCAGGCGGGCCGCGAGCCGGTCGCCGGGGGCCTGGGTGAGCAGGCCGGCGATCTCGTGCTCCAGCGCGTGGCCGACCCGCTCGCAAAAGGCCCTCGGCTCGTAGGCGGCATCGGGCAGCTCGGGGACGACGCGGTCCACGATGCCGTCGCGGCGCAGGTCGGTGGCGCGCACTCGCTGCGCCTGGGCGATCTCCGGGGCGAAGTCGACGCTGCGGTAGAGGATCGCCGAGGCGCCCTCCGGCGGCAGCGGCGACAACCAGGCGTGCTGCGCGCACAGCACGCGGTCGGCGGGCAGCAGCGCCAGCGCGGCCCCGCCGGCGCCCTCGCCCATCAGCAGGCAGACCGTCGGCGCGTCGAGCATGACCAGCTCGGCCAGGCAGCGGGCGATCTCGCCGGACAGGCCGCCTTCCTCGGCGGACTTCGACAGCGCCGCGCCGGCCGTGTCGATGACCGTGACCAGGGGCAGCCCCAGCTCGGCGGCCAGCCGCATGCCGCGCCTGGCCACCCGCAGCCCGGCCGGGCCCAGCGGCGAGCGGGCGCGCTGGTGCTGCCGGTCCTGGCCCAGCAGCACGACCGGGGCGGTGCCGAACCTGGCCAGCGCCAGCACCAGGCCGGGCTCGTTCTCGCCCTCGCCGCTGCCGCTGAGCGGGGTCACGTCGGTGGCGGCCAGCTTGAGCAGCGCCCGCACGCCGGGCCGGTCGTCGCGCCGGGAGCGGGTGATGGCCTCCCATGCCTCCACGGGCCGCAGGTCCTCCTCCGGCGCGGGGCCCGCCCTCACGCTGCCGGGCTCGGCCGACAGCACCGACAGCGCCCTGATCGCGATCTCGCGGGCGTCGCCGGCCGCCACGACGGCGTCGATCAGGCCGTGCTCGAAGAGGTTCTCCGCCACCTGCACGCCCGCGGGGAACGGGTAGCCGTGCAGCGACTCGAACACCCTGGGCCCGAGGAAACCGATGAGCGCGCCCGGCTCGGCCGCCGTCACGTGCCCCAGCGAGCCCCAGGACGCGAACACCCCGCCGGTCGTCGGGTGCCGCAGGTAGACCACGAACGGCAGGCCCGCCGCGCGCAGCGCCTGCACCGCCACGGTGATCTTCACCATCTGCACGAACGCCGTCGCGCCCTCCTGCATCCGGGTGCCGCCCGAGGCGGGCGCGGCCAGCAGCGGCAGCCGCTCCCGGGTGGCCCGCTCGATCGCGGCGACGATCCGCTCGGCGGCCGCCACCCCGATCGACCCGGCCATGAACGAGAACTCCGAGGCCACGACGGCCACCCGGCGGCCGCCGAGCAGCCCCTCGCCGGTCAGCACGGCCTCGTCGTAGCCGGATTTGACCCGGGCCGCGGCCAGCTCCTCGGCGTAGGAGGAGCCCGGCTCGGCCGGGTCGGCGGGCGGCGCGTCCCACGACTTCCACGAGCCCCCGTCGAGGACCGTGTCGATCAGTGTGCGCGCGTCCGGACGGCTCACCATCGCTCCCTCTTGTCAGCCGGTGATGCAATGTTGACGCACGAGCGCACCGTGCGGTGCCGCCGGATCCCCTTCATCGCTCTAGCTCTTCGCGTCGGGCGAGCTCTTCGCGCTCCGTGAGCCAGCGCAGCACCGCGTCGCCGTCCTGGCCGAGCGCCGGCGGCGGCGAGTGTTTCACGCCGTCGAGCCCGTCGAAGCGCAGCGGCGGCCCCGGCAGCTCGATGGGGCCGAGCACCGGGTGCTCCACCTCGACGACCAGCCCCTGCGAGCGGGTCTGCGCCCAGGCGTAGACCTCGTCGAGCGACCGGATCGCGCCCGCGGGCACGCCGGCCTCTCCCAGCCTGGCCAGCCAGTAGGCGCGGTCGTGGGCGGCCAGGGCCTTCTCCATGTCGGCGATCAGCTCATCCCGGTGCGCGAATCTGTCCCTGTTGGTCGCATATTTCGCCATATCAGGGTCGATGTCGAGTAGCGCGGCCACCTTCTTCCACTGGCCGTCGTTCGCCGCGGCGATCTGCAGCATGCCGTCGGCGCAGCGGAAGGCGCCGTAGGGGGCGATCGAGGCGTGGTGGTTGCCGCCCGCGGCGGGCACCCGGCCGCCGACGGTCCAGGCGGTGCCGTGGTAGGAGTGCACGCCGGTGACCGCCGCCAGCAGCGAGGTCCGCACGACCCGGCCCCTGCCGGTGCGTTCACGCTCGTACAGGGCGGCGGCCACGCCGTACGCGCCGTGGATGCCCGCGAGCAGGTCGGCCACCGAGGCGCCCACCCGGTAGGGCTCACCGGGCGGCCCGGTCAGCGACATCAGCCCCGCCTCCCCCTGCGCGATCTGGTCATAACCCGGCCGGCCGCCCTCGGGTCCGTCGTGCCCGAAACCGGTGATGGACAGGACGACCAGGCGCGGATTGAGCTCGTGCAGCCGCTCGACGGACAGGCCCAGCCGGTCGAGCACCCCCGTGCGGAAGTTCTCCACCAGCACGTCGCTGCGGCGCACCAGCCGTTCGATGAGCTCTCTGCCCGCGTCGGACTTCAAATCCACGGCGATGGACTGCTTGTTACGATTCGCCGCCAGGAAATATGTCGAAATTCCCTGGTCCGGGCCGACGAAGGGCGGGCCCCACCCCCGCGACTCGTCTCCCCCGTCGGGGTGTTCGACCTTGATGACCCTCGCGCCCAGGTCACCCAGCATCTGTGCGGCGTGCGGGCCCGCGAGGGCCCTGGAAAGGTCGAGCACGACGATGTCATCCAGGGGTCCGCGCAAGATCAACCTCCAGCCGGTTCGGAAGCGGCAGCATATCCTCTCGCCTCCGCGCTCCAGTCTCCTCCTACCCTGAGTGCCGTGGATTCCCTGGCCCGGCGCGTCCTGACGCGCCCTCCGTCGTGCGGCCCGGTCCGCCTCGTCGCCGTCGACGGGCCGGCCGGCTCCGGCAAGACCACGCTCGCCCGCGCGCTCGCCGCCGCGCTCGGCTGCCAGGTGGTGCACAGCGACGACTTCCCCGTGCAGTGGGAGGACGGCCCGGCCACCTGGTTCGCCGCCCTGGAGGAGCAGGTCCTGCTGCCGCTGCGGCACGGCCGCCCCGGCGCCTTCCGGCGCTACGACTGGGTACGGGCCACGTACGCAGAACAGGTCGTGGTGCCGGTCGCGCCGACGCTGGTGATCGAGGGCGTCGGCACGGCCCGGGCGTCGGCGGCGCACCTGCTGGCCTACACCGTCTGGGTCGAGGCGGACGAGGACGTCCGGCTGCGGCGGGTGCTGGCGCGCGACGGCGCGCACCTGGAGCCGCGCTGGCGGAGGTGGTTCGAGAAGGAGAAGGCGTGGTTCGCCGCCGACGGCACCCGGGCGCGCGCCGACGAGATCGTCACCACCTGAGCGCCCCTACAGGTGGCCGACGGTGTTGAAGTCGCGCAAGGTCAGGCGGCCGCCGACGGCGTGCCACGTGGAGACGGAGCCGTTCAGGATCGGGGCGAACGCGTCCAGCGCCGCGAGCTCGGCATCGGGCGACCCGGCGATGACGTGCCGCAGCGCCAGCACCACCGCGTCGTGCGCGACGATCAGCACCCGCCGCCCCTCGGCCCGCTCGCGCAGGTCGGCCAGGAGGTCGCGGACCCGGGCGGCCACGTCGCCGTACGTCTCGCCGCCGGGCGGCCGGTAGCGGTAGTCGCCCTCGGCCCGCAGGCGGGCCAGCTCCTCCGGGTGACGCCGCTCGATCTCCGCCTCGTTGTAGCGGCCCAGCGTGCCCCGGCTCCGGTCGCGCAACCGCTCGTCCACCGTCACCGGCAGCGGATCGGCGCCCCACACCCGCGAGGCGATCGTCCAGGTGTCGAGGGCGCGCCGGTAGGGCGAGCACCACACCAGGTCGGGCGCCTCGGCCGCCGGGAGCGCGGCCAGCAGCGCGCCGAGCGCGGCGGCCTGCTCCCTGCCGAGCGCGGTCAGCGTGACCTCGTCGTCGCCGCGCCCGTAGACCAGCGGCTCGTCGCCGGCCTCCCGGAAGGCCAGGTTGGCCTCGCTCTCGCCGTGCCGCACCGCGATGATCCGCAATGGCCCCATGGCTCCATCCTGCCATTCGCGCGCCGGGCCGCAGGTGCCGGTGACCCGGCCCACCCCCTCGGGGCCGGGCGCGGGTCCCGAGGGGGCGCGTCCGGTCAGGGCCGGAAGCGGAAGAGCCTCGATCCTTCCGCGAAGTACACGTCGCCCGACCGGTGCACCGCGAGGTGCTGGACGGGCCCCTGCTTCACCACGGCGCGCGCCAGGGTCCTGGGGTCGAGGGTGAACGCCTCCTTGCCCGCGTGCGCCCCGTACAGGAGCCTGTCCTTCCGGTTGAAGGCGAGCTGCCCGCCGGAGCTGGAGCTGGTGGAGAGCGTGAGGCGGGAGACGACCTTGCGGGCCGCGACGTTCACGCCGAACACCTCGCCGCCCGCGATCCCCCACAGGCGGCCGCGGTCGTCGAACGTCAGGGCCGGGATGGCGGGCTTGCCGGGGGCCGGGACGATCTCCCACAGCAGCTTGTCGTGCTTGACCGACCAGGCGAACAGCTTGGCCTCCGGCTGGGTGGGCTCGGTGGCCGACTGGCCGCTGTAGATCGAGGTGCCGCCGTAGAGGACGCCGTCACGGTAGGCGAGGGAGACGATGCTCTGGTCCCGGACGACGTTGCGCTCGGCGTGCTTGAGCGCGCCGGTCTCCGGGTCCCACAGGGCCAGGACGCCGCCGAGGTGGCCCAGGTCGGGCATGGTGCCCACCGCCAGGTACTTCCCGGCGGAGGTCAGGGCGCGGGGCCTGATCTGCTTGTCGGCGTGGAAGTCGGCGAGCCTGACCGGGTTGTCGGCCGGTCCCGGTTCGGGGCTGGGCGAGTACTCGGGGCTGTTCCAGGGCAGCGCGGGGTCGTAGGCGTAGATGCGGGCGTCCGGGTAGGCGCCGATGTAGAGCTTGCCCCGGTGCGTGGCCAGCCCCTCGGTCTGGGAGAAGGTGTGGAACTCCTCCTTCTCGCCGGTGCGCGGGTCCAGGGCGGCGAAGCCGCCGTTGAGGAAGCCGCCCGTGTAGACGCGCCCGTCGGGGCCGCCGGCGATGGCCGTGATGTCGATCGGCTCGCCCTTGATGCCCGACTGGACGAACGACTTGGCGCCGGTCTCCGGGTTGTAGCGGAACATCATGCCGCGCCACAGCAGGCCCACCAGGCTCTTGCCCGGGTAGTCGGGCAGGCCCAGCTCGGCCCAGCCGATGCCGCGCGTGTTGGCCACCCGGCCGACGAACGGCATCCCCGTCGGGGTGACGGCCTTGGTGCGCGGGTCGTAGCGGACCAGCTCGCCGCCCTTTACAAAGTAGACCCGGCCCTGGTCGTCCGGCGGGGACACGTCGAGGCCGTGGGCCGTCTCCAGCGCGTCCACCCACGCGCCGGCGGCGATGTCCCACACGTGCAGCGGCGAGGGGAACGCGGTGCCGAGCCGGACGTACAGGTAACCGGCTTCCACGTTGACGTCGTACGCCCACCGGTCCTTCAGGTCGACGCCGGGCGGCGCGGGCAGTTGCCTGACCGCGCCGGAGGCGGCGTCGACCTCGAACAGGGCGGCCGGGTTCTCGGTGCCCGCGTAGATCTTGCCGCCGGCGTAGGAGACGCTGCGGACGTAGGCGTGGGACGGCGAGAGCCGGCCGTAGTCGCGCATCCCGGTGGCCGGGTCGTAGCCGAACAGGCGGCCGCCGGGAGAGGTGCCGCCGTAGACGGTGCTCCCCTCGCCCGCGGCCACGGACCAGATGAAGTTCTCCGAGGCGATCGGGCGGCCCAGGTCGGTGACGCCGCCGTCGCGGGTCCACCGGTAGAGGTGGCCGTCGCCGTACGTGCCCGCGTACACGCTGCCGTCGGGCGTGGCGTCCACCGCCCAGGCGCCGGCGGCGCCGGGGAGGTCGAGCCGGGCCACCTCGGCGCCGGTGGCGGGGTTGACGGCGTTGAGGTGGGCCGGCGTCCCGGACGAGGCGGCCCAGAGCACGGGCGCGCCGTCGGGACCCGGGGCGACGGTGCCGCCGAGGAGCAGCACGTCCTGCAGCGGCACCCCCAGGTCGGTCAGCCGGTCATCGGCGTGCGCGGGGGCGGCCGGCGCGGTCAGCACCACGGCTGCCACGGCGGCGGCGAACGCTCGCTTGATTAAGGTCATGACCGAAACCTAGAAAGGAACTGATTTCCCGTCAATACTCCGGTTACGGTTCGGGCCGAATAGCGACTCCACGAAGACTGGGCGCGGTGCGGCCGTGCTTGAGCGCGCTCACCGCCACCAGGGCGCCCATGGCCACGCTGAGCAGCGCGCCCGCCGACACCGCCGCCACGAACGGCCCCGACGCCTCCGGCAGGCCCAGCGCCATCAGCGCCACGACCGGCAGCCAGGCCAGCGCGTTGAGGATGGCCGCCACCCCCAGCGAGCTGCCGCAGCCACGCACCGCGGCGGCCAGCGCGGGGGCGGGGGCGGCGATCGCCGGCAGCGGCAGCATCAGCGCCAGCACGATGGGGACGACGAAGCCGCCCGCCATGGCCTCGCCTAGCGGTCCGGCCGGGTAGCCGCCGCCGGCGAAGGCCGCGCCGTAGAGGACGTAGCCGATCAGGGCGGCGGGGGCCGCGACGAACGGCGCGGTCATGACCGCCTGGCGCGCCGTCAGCCTGGCGGCCACCCCCTGCCCGCCGGACTTCATGACGGAGACGGAGGTGATCAGGAGCGGCGCCACCGAGAGCACCCCGTAGACGCCGGCCGCCGCGAACAGGCCGCGCGCCATGTCCGGCAGCCGCCCGGCGAACTCGCCGGCCGCCGCGGCCCCGGCCCAGACGCCGTGCAGACTGGCCGGGTCGCGCACGCCCGGGTTCCACAGGAGCCACAGGGCCGCCCCGGCCACGGACAGCACGGCGGCGACCGGGACGCGCATCGGCGCGGCCCCGGGCAGGCGCCCGCGGCGGGCCCACGCGTCGGCCGCGCCCCTGGCCAGGTCGAGCACCGTGCGCGGCCGCGCCGGCCGGGAGCGGACCAGGTCGGCGACCTCCTCGCCGTAGCGGTCGCGCCACGCCCTGGGGTAGAGGGCGAGCATCGCCAGCGCGATCGCCCGCATCATGACATGCCCCAGGCGAACCCCGCGCGCCTCGCGCCGGCCCGCTCGATGCGGCGCAGCGTGGCGAGCTGCTCGCGCAGCGCGTCGCGGCCTCCCTCGGTGATCCGGTACGGCTTGCGGCGCTCGGAGGAGGCGACCGACTCGATCCAGCCGCGCTCCTCCAGCCGCATCAGCGCGCCGTAGAGCGTGCCGGGTTCGAGTGCGGTCCCGGAGAACTCCTCGATGTCGTGGATCATCCGGTAGCCGTGTTTCTGGCCCTCGGCCAGGCTGATGAGCACCAGCAGCGCCACGTCCGTGAAGCGGCCGAGCTCTTGCGTCCTGCGTGCCATGTATTCAGTAAAACTTAGTAAGTCCTACTGAGCAACCGGTTTGCGGTCCCGGGACGCGCGGCCTAGTATCAGGGCAGTCGTACAGGACGACTGCCCTAAAAGGAGGAACCCGGTGAACTCTCCGGCGGCGGCACGCGGGCGCGAGGTGCGGCAGCGGTTGCTGAACGCGGCGGCCGAGCTCATCCCCGAGCGCGGCTGGACCGCGGTCAGCACCCGGATCCTGGCCGAACGCGCCGGGGTGACGCCGAGCGTGGTGCACTACCACTTCCCGTCGCTGCCGGCGCTGCTCAACGAGGCCGTGATCACCGGCCTGCGCCGCGCGCTGGCCGAGAGCGACGCGTTCCTGGAGAGCGCGCGCACCCCGGCCGAGGCGGTCGAGGCACTGCTGGCCTCCGTCGAGCAGTTCACCGGGGCCGATCCCGCCTCGCTGCTGACCACCGAGGCCTACCTGGCCGCCACCCGCGACGAGGCGCTCCGCCTGGAGATCCGCGGCGTGCTGGAGGAGTTCCGCGACCGGCTCGGCCGGTGGCTGGGCGAGCGCGGCGTGCCCGCGCCGGTCGAGACGGCGGCGGTCCTGGCGGCCGTGGTCGACGGGCTGATCCTGCACCGCGGGCTGGGAGCCGGGCCGGATCCCGGGGCCGCCGCGGCCGTCCTGCGCAGACTCGTCGGTTAAGCCAGCGAAGGAGGAGATCCATGGAGATCGTCAAGAAGGCCGAGCCGCCGGCCGGGCTGGGCCGGTTGCTGTTCAGGCTGCCGATCCACCTCTACCGGATCGGGCTCGGGTGGCTGTTCGGCCGCCGGCTCGTGCTGATCAACCATGTCGGGCGGGTCACCGGCAAGACCCGGCAGGTCGTCGTGGAAGTCGTCGAGTCCGGTCCGGCCGGCGTCGTGGCGGCCTCCGGGTTCGGCACCGGCGCGGCGTGGTACCGCAACGTGCTGCACCAGCCGCAGGTCACCATCCAGATCGGGACGCGGACGATCCCCGTGACGGCCGTGCCGCTCCCGCCCGGGGAGGGCGCGGACGTCTTCGCCCGCTACGCCTCCCGGCACCGGTGGGCGGCCAGGGTGCTGCTGCCGCGCCTGATGGGCTTCCAGGTCGACGGTTCGGAGGCGGACTTCCGGGCTGCCGGGGAGCGCATCCCGTTCGTCCGGTTCGTCCCCCGATCGGGTTAGGCGGACAGCACCTTGGCCAGCGCCTCGGCGACGTCGGCGGCGCGGGCCGGGTCGTCCATGAGCATCGACTGGCGCACCCACACCACGCCGCGCGCGGCCTCCTCGGTGGCCGGGCACGGCTCGGCGCGCGCCCCCTCGGCGGCGAGCGCGTCCATGCCGCCCAGCGGCGGATACCCGCTGTCCAGCGGCACGCCCTCGGCGGCCATCGCGGCCAGCAGGAACTCCCGGTCCACGGGGGCCTCGACGCGCAGCATGAGCAGGTGCCGCGAGTCCCGGGTCGTCCCCGGGGGCGCCGGCACGGCGGTCACCGGCAGGTGCGCGAGCTCGGCTCCGAGGGCGGCGCAGAAGGCCTCGCGGCGGGCGATCTCGTCGTCCAGGCGGTCCAGCCAGGGCAGCAGGAGCGCGGCCTGGATCTCGGTGAGCCGCAGGTTCCAGCCCACCGACGGGTGGCCGTACCACTGGCCGCCGAGCCGGCGGCCGACGTTGCACACCGACCAGACCGCCTCGTACGTCTTCTCCTCCCGGCAGACGATCAGCCCGCCCTCCCCCGCCGTCATCGCCTTGCTCGCCTGGAAGCTGTAGACGCCCGCGTCGCCCAGCCCGCCGACCGGCCGGTCGCGGTAGGTGGCGCCGTGGGCCTGGGCGGCGTCCTCGACGACCGCGAGGCCGTGGCGGGCGGCCACGGCGGCGAGCGCGTCCATGTCGGCCGGGCTGCCGGCCAGGTGCACGGGCATGACGGCGGCGGTCCGCGGCGTGACGGCCTCGGCCACGGCGTCCGGGCACAGGTGCAGGTGCTCCGGGTCCACGTCCACGATCACCGGGACGGCGCCCGCGAGCAGCACGGCCGTGGCCGAGGCGACGAACGTGTAGGCGGGCACGATCACCTCCTCGCCCCGGCCCACGCCCAGCCCCTTGAGCGCGGCGAACAGGCCCAGCGTCGCGTTGCCGACGGCGACGCCGTACGGGACGCCGGACGCGCGGGCGAACGCGGCGGTCAGGTCGGTGACGAGGGAGCCGCCCTGGGTGGCGCCCCACAGGCCGCTCTCCAGCACGCCGGTCACGAGCTCGCGCTGGGCGGGATCCAGGGGCGGCGGCCACGACGGCCACGGGGTGGCGCGCACCGGGGTGCCGCCGTGCAGGGCGAGTGTCATGGGTGTCCCTTCCCGAGCAGGCGGGCCAGGTTGCCGCCCTGGATGAGGGCGCGGTCGGCGTCGGTGAGCGGGGCGAGCGCGAGGCGGCCGACGCCGAGGCGCATGTCGAGGAAGCAGGCGTCCGTGCCGAACACGACCCGCTCGGCGCCCGCCAGCGACGCCAGGCGGGCGATCCAGCGGCCGGTCGACTGGGAGCCGCACACCTCCAGGTAGACGTTCGGGTGGCCGTCGACCAGGCGGGCCGCCCGGGCGAAGCCGGACGGCCAGAGCCCGGTGTGCCCCATGAGGAGCGGCACGTCCGGATGCCGGGCGGCGACGGTGGCGAACTGGGCCGGATCGCTCCACGGCGAGTCGGTCTGGCCGTGCGCGAGCACCGGCAGGCCGAGCCGCCAGACGGGCTCGTACAGCGGGTCGTCGAGGCGGCACTGGTGGACGTCCGGGTGCAGCTTGACCCCCCACACGCCGTCGGTGGCCAGAGGGGTGCGGTGGTGCGGGTTGTAGACCTGCCAGACGCCGAACCTGCCGGGGTGCTTGCCGGCGATCTCCAGGGCCAGCCGGTTGCCGCCCTCGGCGTCGGGGCCGACGGCCAGCAGGTGGCTGATGCCCACGGCGGTGACGCCGAGCCGGTCCATGGTGGCGACCAGGCCCTCGGCGGTGGGGTCGGGGATGAGGAAGTCCGGCCAGGTGCCGACGTGGCCGTGCGCGTCGAGGATCATCGGCGGCCTCCGAGCAGCCTCTCCAGGGAGCCGGCCGCGATCAGGTCGGTCTCGTGCGGCGTCAGGTCGAGGTGGTCGAGGAGGAAGCGCGGGCCGCAGTCGTCGGCCACCGGGGCGCCGGTGCCGAACACCAGCCGCCCGGCCCCGAACCGCTCGGCCAGCCATTCCACGCCGCCCTGCGTGTTGACGGTGCCGATCTCCACCCAGACGTCCGGCGCCTCGGCCATCAGCTCGGCCAGCGCGCGCAGGCGGCGGTAGCCGGGGTTCAGCACGAGGATGCGCTGCCCGGGCAGCAGTCCGGCGAGCGTGCGCAGCTGGGCGGGTGAGGTCTCGCCGAGGTCGACGGCGACGGCGGGCGGGGGTTCCGCGGCGTCGCCAAGTGCGGCGAGCCAGCGGAGCGCGATCGGGCCGGTCAGGTCGAATCGGTGCCGTTCGGGGCAGAGCCGCACCATGCGCGCCCCCCACGCCCGCACGTCGGCGGGCGTGGCGGGGGTGCACGCCCCCGGCACGCCCGGCACCACGACGGGCACCGGTTCGAGCCGGGGGTCCGACAGCGCGAAGAGGGCGTCGTTGCCCGCCCCGGCGTCGGAGTAGAGGCTGAGAGTATGGGTCACGAGGGCCCGCTCGATGCCCAGGCGGTCCAGGTCGGGCCGCGGGTCCACCGGCAGGTCGTCGAACGGCACGGGGCCGGCCAGCCGGTGGGCGTCCACGATCAATTTCGGCACAGACCGAAACCTATGACGCGGCGGTGCCGACCGTCAAGGGCGGGCAGCGCGGGTCGAGCCGGATCCGGGCCAGGTCACGGCCCGCGAGGGCCCACGCGTACCAGGAGCCGGGCTCGAAGTGGAGCTGCGGGTTGGTGTACCACTCGTCGCCGAGGCCGGTCGCCAGCAGCTTGGCCTCCTCGCCCAGTTCGTAGGCGTTGCCGCCGCCGAAGAAGGTGGAGGTGAACACCTTGCCCCGGTGCACGGTCAGCTCGCCGTAGCCGGGCAGCTTGCCCTGCCGCACGACCTGCCGCGTGTCCAGGTCCAGGGCGATCCACACGCCCGAGTCGCGCTTGTACACGCCGTACAGCAGCCCGTCGTGCACCTTGACGTCCTGGAAGGTCCGGTGGCCCGGCAGCGGGTCGGTCCGCCACAGCACCGTACGGGTGCGCAGGTCGAAGGCCGCCACCGACGCCGCCGTCCGCACCGGCGGCGTCCCTCCGCCGCCGAGCACGTCGCCGCCCAGGTAGACGACGCCGGCCCGGCTGTCGAGCGACAGGCTCATCAGGCTCTGGTCGGGGATGACGTCCACGTACACGTCCATCCGGCCGGTGTCCGGGTCCACGACGGTCAGCGCGCCCTTGAGGTTCGCCCCCAGCGGCGCGCTGGCGACCAGCAGCCTGTCGGTGCGCGGGTCGTACTCGATGTCCCAGGGGCGCTGCTGGCCGTGGCCGAGGCGGCCGAGGCTGCGGACCTCGTCGGTGCGGATGTCGACGGAGACGATCTCGCCGCTGGGGTAGATCGCGGCGTAGATCTTGTCACCGCGGCGCACCAGGTCCTTGGGCTCGCCGGGCATGCGGAAGCGCCGCTTGGCGCCGGTGCGCAGGTCGCGGACCTCCATGGAGAAGTGACCGCCCACGTACACGGCCCGGTTGGGGACGAGCAGCATGCTCTGCGGCCGTTCCGAGCCCGAGGGCAGCCCGGCCTCGATGATGTCGGCGAACTCCGACGAGCCGGTCCGCAGGTCCAGCCACCACATGCCGCCGCTGCCCGAGAAGCCCACCAGGGTGTGGTCGTCCACGAGGGCCAGCCGGCGGGTCTCGTCGCCGGGCGAGGGCGGGTCGGCGATCCTGGTCAGGCTCGTGTCGCCGGTGCGGTAGCGGTGGACCGCGCCGTCGGGCCGGGAGGTGACGTAGACGGTGCCGTCGGGCGCGACGGTGAGCGTGTCGAGGCTGCCCGACCCCGGGCTGTCCTGCCCCAGGCCGGCCGTCCTGGCGTCGGTGCCGTCGTCGCGCACGTCGATGAGCGTCGCGCCGCTGGTCGCCAGCACCCGGTCGCCGTGGTCGGCGACGAAGCCGATGCCCGACGGCCCGGTGGCCAGGTCGAGCTTCTCGCCGGTCTTCCGGTCGATCCGGACGAGCTTGCCCTTGTCGAGCAGGCCCGCGTAGACGTAACGGGCGTCCGCGTCGACGCCCCGGACGTACCGCTCGCCCGCGGCCAGCACGCCGAAGTCGCGCACCGCGCCGGTGCCGGGGACGTACTCCCACACCCGGCCGGCGGGGTACGTGCCCGCGTACAGGGTGCCGTCGGGCGCGGCCGCCAGCGACCAGACGAAGCCGCCGTTCTTCCCGAAGGAGTGCAGGTGGGCCACCTCGCCGGTGGCGATGTCGAAGCTGTAGAGGTCGGGCACGGGATAGGTGCCGACGTACACCTTCCCGCCGGAGACCGCCGCGGCCCAGCCGCCCTCGGGCTCGCCGTCGGCCGGGCCGTCGGGGAGCGTCACGCTCCTGACCACCTTGCGGGTGGCCAGGTCGACGTCGGCCAGCACCGGCGGCTTCAGCCCGCGGGTGACGACGTAGGCGTGACCGTCGTGCACGGCCGCGCCGACCAGGGCGCCGGTCACCGAGGCCGGGCCGTAGGTGGTGACCGCGGGATCGCCGCACCGGGAGGGCGCGGCGGCGGCGGGCGCGGGTGAGACGAGCGCGGGCAGCAGGCCCGCGACCACGACCATCAGGGACTTGAACATGCGTGAACCTCTCGTTCAGCCGGCCGGGACGGTCACGGGCGGGCAGCTCGGGTCCAGCCGGATCCGCGCCAGGTCGCGGCCCGCGATCGCCCAGGCGTTCCAGGAGCCGGGTTCGAAGTGGAGCTGCGGGTTCGTGTGCCACTCGTCGCCCAGCCCGGTGGCCAGCAGCGTGGCCCCGCGCCCGGCGTCGAGCTCGTAGGCGTTGCCGCCCTCGCGGAAGACCGAGGCGAACAGGCGGCCGCGGTGCACGGTCAGCTCGCCGTAGCCGGACAGCTTGCCCTGCCGGACGACCTGCCGGGTCTCGGGGTCCATGGCCATCCAGGCTCCCGAGTCGCGCTTGAACGACGCGTACAGCAGCCCGTCGTGCAGCTTGACGTCCTGGAAGGTGCGGTGGCCGGGCATCGGCTCGGCCTGCCAGAGGACGGTGCGGCGGGCGAGGTCGAAGGCGGCGATGGAGGCGGACGGCGCGCTGGTGCCGAACACGTCGCCGGCCAGGTAGACCACGCCCCGCCCGGCGTCGAGCGACAGGCTCATGAGGCTCTGGCCGGGGATGACCCCCTTGTACACGTCCGTCTCGCCGGTCTCCGGGTCGACCACGGACAGCGCGCCGGGGATGCTCGCCGACAGCGACGCGGTGGCCACCAGGAGCTTGCCGGTGCGCGGGTCGTACTCGATGTCCCAGGGCCGCTTCTGGTCGTGGCCGAGGTAGCCGAGGCTGCGGACCTCGTCGGTGCGGATGTCGACGGAGACGATCTCGCCGGTGGGGTACATGGCGGCGTAGACCTTGTTCCCGGCCCGGACCATGGTCTTGGGCTCGCCCGGCACCCGGATCCTGCGGTGCTCGCCGGTGCGCAGGTCGCGGACGTCCAGGGCGAAGTGCCCGCCGGCGTATACGGCGCGGTTGGGGACGACCAGCATGCTCTGCGTCCGCTCGGCGCCGGCCGGCATGCCCGCGTCGATGAGGTCGGTGAACTCGGTGGCGCCGGTGCCCGGGTCCAGCGACCACAGGCCGCCGCTGCCCGCGAAGGACAGCAGCGTGTTCTCGCCGGTCACGTGGAGCAGGCGGGTCTCGTCGCCGTAGGAGGGCGGGTCGATGACCTTGGTGAGCGCGGTGTCGCCGGTCCGGTAGCGGTAGACGGTGCCGTCGGGGCGAGAGGCGGCGTAGACGGAGCCGTCGGCGGTGGGGGTGAGCGCGTCCAGGAGCCCGGACTCGACGGTGACCCGCCGCAGGTCCGTGCCGTCCTTGCGGACGTCGATCAGCTCGCCGCCGGCCGCGGCCAGGACCCGGTCGCCGTTGAGCGCGACGACGCCGATCGCGGCGCTGCCGGCCGCGAGCTGCTGGACGGCGCCGCTGACGCGGTCGACGCGCACGAGGAGCTGCTTCTCCAGCAGGCCCGCGTAGACGTAGCGGTCGTCGGCCGCCACCGCGCGCACGTAGTGCTCGCCCTGGGCGAGCACGCCGTAGCGGCGCACGGCGCCGGTGCCGGGGACGTACTCCCACACCCGGCCGTCGGAGGAGGTGCCCGCGTACAGGGTGCCGTCGGGGGCCGCGGCCAGGCTCCAGACGAAGCCGCCGACCTTGCCGAAGGAGTGCAGGTGGGCCACCTCGCCGGTGGCGATGTCGAAGCTGTAGAGGTCGGGGACGGGATAGGTGCCGACGTACACCTTCCCGCCGGAGACCGCCGCGGCCCAGCCGCCCTCGGGCTCGCCGTCGGCCGGGCCGTCGGGGAGCGTCACGCTCCTGACCACCTTGCGGGTGGCCAGGTCGATCTCGGCCAGCACGGGCGGCTTGGGGCCGCGGCTGACGACGTAGGCGCGGCCCTCGTGCACGACGGCGCCGACGATGGCGCCGGTCACCGAGGCCGGGCCGTAGGTGGTGACCGCGGGATCGCCGCAGCGGGAGGGGGCGGCCGACGCGGGCGCCGGTGAGACGAGGGCGGGTAACAGGCCCGCCACCACGACGAGCAGGGATCGGAGCATCCGGCGACCTCGCGTTCATTGGTGCACGATTTTGGCCCAGACCGTAACTTTATGAGCGCGGTTCGTCAATGGCATGATGACGCGCATGACGATTGAGGAGGGGCCCGCAATGCCGTTCGACGCGTGGAGCCTGATCGGCGGGCTGGAGGTGACGCTGGACGTGGACGTGCTCGTCGGAGCCTTCCCCGACCGCGACGGGCCGCCCGGCACGCCGGAGTCGGTGGGCGAGCTGCTGGCGGGCCACCGCACCCGGACCGGCGCGGTCGCCGGCCTGCGGGCGGCCCTGTTCGACGTACGGCAGGGCAACGACGAGGTGCTGGCCCTGGCGGCGGACCCGCGCTGGCTGCCCGTCGGCACGGTCGACCTGCGCGACCCGGTGGGCGCGGGCCGGGAGCTCGACAGGCTGGCCGGGGCCGGCGTCCGGGCGGTGCGGCTGTTCCCGGACGAGCAGGGCGTGGAGGCGTCGTTCCCGTCGGTGCGGCACGTCGCCCGGCGTGCGACGGAGCTCGGGCTGGTGGTGCTGACCGGCGGCGACGTGCGCCGCTTCTGGCAGCCGTTCGCCGGGATCGGCGCCCGGGTCGTCTTCCTCGACACGCACTTCTACCACCTGGGCGACTTCCTGGTGGCCGCCATGGAGGAGCCCGGGTTCCACACCTCGACGCGGCTGCTCAACTCCCCCGACGCGCTGGAGACGGTCGCCGCCGAGGTCGGGGCCGAGCGGCTGCTGCACGGCACCCGCGCGCCGCACTACGAACCCATCGTGCCGCTTCTGCGGCTGGCGACCGGCGGACTGGACCCGGCGCAGGTCGCCGCCGTCGCCGGGGGCAACGCGAGGAGGCTGCTTTCATGATCATCGATGTGCACGCGCACTGGGGGCCGTGGTTCTTCACCATGGACGTGGCCGGGGCGAGCCTGGCCACCATGGACCGCTACGGCATCGGCAAGGCGATCGTGTCGGCCACCGAGGCGGTCATCTACGACGCCCAGGCGGGCAACCGGGCCCTGGCGAAGGTGCTCGAAGGGCAGGACCGGCTCTACGGGTACGTGACGGTCAACCCCCGGCGGCTGCGCGAGGCGGCCGAGGACCTGCGTGACCTGACCGGGCCCTGGGTCGGCGTCAAGATCCATACGGACTACACGGGCTCACCGGTGACCTCGCCGCGCATGCGGGCCGCGCTGGAGCTGGCCGCCGAGGCCGGGCGGCCGGCGCTCGTGCACACGTGGGGCCCCTCGGTGCTCGACCTGGCGCAGGTGTGCCTGGACATCCCGGGCCTGCGGGTCATCGCCGGACACATGGGCGCCGACGGCTACCGCTACGCGATCGAGGCCGCGAACGGCTGCGACCGGCTCTACCTGGAGCCCTGCTGGTCGCACGCCCCGGCGGGCCGGATCGCCGAGGTGGTGGCGGCCGTGGACGACCGGCGGCTGCTGTTCGGCACGGACGCCACGCTCATCGATCCGTCCTCGGCGTTCGGCGCGGTCGCGGCGGCGGGGCTCACGGGCGCGACGGCCGAGCGGGTCGCCTGGCGCAACGCCGCGGAGCTGTTCGCGATCTAGACATTACGGACCGGCCCGTTATAGCGTGCGGCGCAAACCTTCCCAGGGAGCCGCACATGATCCCCCGTCGTCGTTTCCTGCAGGTGGCCGCCGCGTCCACGGCGGCCGCCGCGCTGCCCGCCACCCTGCCCGCCACGGCCGCCCACGCCACCGCACCCCCCGAAGGCACGCTCACCGACCTGGGGCCCGCCAGCGTCGCCAGCCCGCTGGGCAACGCCGAGTTCGTCGGCGGCGTGCTCTACGCCGGGTCGCGCGGCCTGTCGCCCAACGTGGTCGGCGCCTACGACCTGGCCCAGGATTCGGTCACCGCCCATTTCGAGATCCCGACCGGCGTCGGCGTGTGGGCGATGTGCAAGGTGGGCACCGACGTCTACGTCGGCACCCACGCCAAGTCCGACCTGTACAAGCTCGACACGGTCGCGGGCACCGTCACCAAGGTCGCCTCCTACCCCGACCACTTCATCTGGACCCTGGCCGCCTCCCCCGACGGCAAGGTCTACCTGGGCACCTCCGAGCCGGGCAAGGTCAAGGAGTACGACCCGGCCACCGGGACCACCCGCGACCTGGGCGAGGCGGCGCCCGGCGAGGCGTACGTGCGCGGCATCCAGGCCGACGACACCCACGTCTACGCGGGCGTCGGCGCCAACGCCCACCTCATCGCGATCGACCGGGCCACCGGCGAGCGGCGCAACCTGCTGCCGCCCGAGGTGGACCGCGACTGGGTGTCGAGCATGAGCGTCTCCGACACCCACATCGCGGGCGGCATGAACTCGCTGGCCGATCTGATCATCCTGAACAAGGCGGACCCCTCCGACTACAAGGTCGTCAAGGCCACCGCCCCGGGCGAGAAGTACATCGTCTCGGTGCTCATCCACGACGGCTACGTGTACTTCGCGGGCCGCCCCTCCGGCACCTTCTACCGCTGCCGCCTGGACACCGGCGAGCTGGAGGTGCTCGGCGTGCCGTACTTCGAGGCCGCCACCCACCGCATCCTGGCCCACGAGGGCCGCATATACGGAGTCCAGGACAACGCGGTGTTCGTCTACGACCCGGCCACGGGCTCGCTGGAGTACCGCAACCTGGTGCAGCGCGGCTTCCGGGCGGCGGCCGAGGAGCCGATGTCGGTGCACTCCGACGGCGAGCGCGTCTACGTGGGCGGCAAGAGCGGCGCCGACATCCACGACCTGGCCACCGGCAAGACCACCCGGCTGCCCATCCCGGGCGAGCCGAAGACCATGCTCACCGTCGGGGGCACCACCTACATCGGCGTCTACACCCAGGCCGCGCTCTACTCGCACCGCGCCGGCGACGCCGAGGCCACCCTGCTGGCGCGCACCGGCAACCAGCAGGACCGCCCGCGCGACCTGGCCTGGGACGCCAGGACCGGCCAGCTCGTCATGCCCACCCAGCCCGAGCCCGGCCACATGAACGGCGCCCTGTCCTTCTACTCGCCGCGCACCGGCGCGTACGTCACCCAGCGGCCCGCCGTCGAGCGCCAGACCGTCTACTCGGTCGTCACCCGGCGCGGCACCGCCTACCTCGGCACCCTCACCCAGGAGGGACTCGGCCTGCCGCCGGTCACGACGAGCGCCCGCCTGGTCGCCTACGACCTGTCGGCGCGCAAGCCGCTGTGGGAGACCGAGCCCGTCCCGGGGGTCCGCTACATCTCCGCGCTCGCGCTCGGCCCCCGTCACTTGTACGGCATGACGAACACGGGCGTGGTCTTCGAGTTCGACCTGCGGGGCAGGAAGGTCACCCGGACGCTCAAGGTCGGCCCGAAGGGCGGCGACCTGTTCCTCGTGGGCCGGGTGGCGTACTGCACCGACGGCGACAAGGTGTACAAGATCGACCTGCGCGGGTTCACCGCGTCGGCCGTCGTCGAGGGGCTGGCGGGCCAGTGGTTCGGCGGCGAGCCCAAGCTGGCCCTCGACCCGTCCCGGCGCGCCCTGTACGGGCTCAAGGGCCGCAACCTGGTGCGGATCGCCATCGACGGCAGGCGGTGATCGGCGCCGTCACCGGCTAACGTGGGACGCATGACCGGCGTCGCAGTACTCGGAACAGGGATCATGGGCGCGCCCATGGCGGGCAACCTGCTCGCGGCGGGCCTGCCCGTCCGCGTGTGGAACCGTACGCGGGAGAAGGCGGAGCCGCTGGAGGCGGCCGGCGCGGTGATCGCCGGCACGCCCGCCGAGGCGGTGCACGGCGCCGACGTCGTGATCACGATGCTGAGCGACGCCGGCGCCGTCCACGACGCCATGTCCGCCGCCGCGCCCGGGCTGCGCGCCGGGCAGGTGTGGGCGCAGATGAGCACCGTCGGCGTGGCCGGCGTCGCCCGGCTGGCGGAGCTGGCCGCGGCGCACGGGCTGACGTTCGTCGACGCGCCGGTGCAGGGCACCAAGCAGCCGGCCGAGCAGGGCACGCTGGTCGTCCTGGCCGCCGGGCCGCCCGCGGCCAGGGAGACGCTCGAACCCGTCTTCGGCGCGCTCGGCCAGCGCACGCTCTGGCTGGCGGACGACGGAGCCTCCGGGGCCGGGTCCCGGCTGAAGATGGCCACGGTCAGCTTCGGCATCTCGCTGACGGCCGTCGTCGCCGAGTCGCTCGCGCTGGCCCGGGGCCTCGGCGTGGACCCCGAGCTGGTCCGCCAGGTGATCGTGGGCGGGCCGATGGACAGCGCCTACTTCCAGGTCAAGTCGCGGGCGATCCTGGACGGCTCCTTCGAGCCGAGCTTCACCGTACGCAACGCCGAGAAGGACACCGGTCTCATCGTCGAGGCGGGCGAGTCGGCCGGCGTCAGGCTCGACGTGGTGGCCGCCGCGCGCGAGCGTTTCCGCCGCGCCGACGCCCAGGGCCACGGCGACGAGGACATGTCCGCGACGTATTTCGCTAGTTTTGACTGATTCGTACGTGCTAGTAAACGGGGATGCGATATCCGTCTTCCCTGCGCCCCGGTGACCGGATCGGGGTCACCTCACCGTCCAGCGGCGTCGACAAGAGCCTTGAGGACCGCCTCCGGGCCGCCATCCGCACCGTGGAGGCACGCGGCTACGAAGTGGTCGTCGGCGCCTGCATGGACGGCTCCGGGCACGTCAGCGCGCCGGCGGCCGATCGGGCCCGCGAGCTGACGGACATGCTCACCGACCCCTCGATCAAGGCCGTGATCCCGCCGTGGGGCGGCGAGACCTGCATCGACCTGCTGCCGCTGCTCGACTGGGACGCCCTGGGCGCGGCCGAGCCGACCTGGCTGGTGGGCTACTCCGACAACACCACGATCATGACGCCGCTGACGCTGCTGAGCGGCATCGCGACCATCCACGGCAACAACCTGATGGACACGCCCTACCGGGTCCCGGACGGGCTGACCGGCTGGCTGGACATCGTCACGATGCCGCCCGGCGCGACGTTCACCCAGACCCCGCCCGGCCGCTACCGGGCGCAGGGCCGCGACGACTGGCAGAACGCGCCCGAGGTGGACGAGCTCACCCTCGACACGCCCGGCCGGTGGACCCGCCTGGACGGCGACGGCGACGTCCGGGCGGAGGGGCGGCTGATCGGCGGCTGCGTCGAGATGCTGTGCAACCTCGCGGGCACGCCCTACCTCGACACCACGCCCCTGGCCGGCGACGGGCTGATCGTCTACGTGGAGGCGTGCGAGCACGACGCGGCCACCATCTGCCGCAACCTGCACGGCATGCGCCTGGCCGGCTTCTTCGCCGGCGCCACCGCGATCCTCGTCGGCCGCACCCGCGCCCCCGGGCTCCTGACGCTCACCCAGCACGAGGCGGTGCTCGACGCGCTCGGCGGGCTCGGCGTGCCGATCATCGCCGACGTCGAGTGCGGGCACGTGCCGCCGTGGATGCCGCTGGTCAACGGCGCCCGCGCGGTCGTCGCGCACGAAGCCGGCCGCGACGAGATCACCCAGACCCTGACGTGAGCCCCATCGCGAGCAGGGCGTAGGCCGCGATCGTCCCCGAGTCGCTCACCTCGCCAGCGCGGATCATCCGCTCGAACTCGGCTCGGGGCACCCACCGGTGCAGCATGTCCTGCTCGGTGTGCTCCCGGTTGACCGGCCCGCGCTCCAGGTCGGTGGCGAGGTAGACGTACAGCTGCTGGTTGACCAGGCCGTGGGCGTTGTCGAGCGCGCCGAGGAGCGTCCAGTTCCCGGCGCGCAGCCCGGTCTCCTCGGCCAGCTCGATCCTGGCCTCCTCCTCGCGGCTGGAGGCCACCGCCGTGCCCTGGGGGAAGCTCCACGAGCGGCGGCGCATCGGGTAGCGATACTCCTCCACCAGGTGGAAGCCGTCATCCTCCATCGGGACGACCATCACGAAGTCGGGCTTGTCGACGTAGGCGTAGATGCCCTGCGATCCGTCGGGCCGCTCGACCTCGTCCTCCCGGACGACCATCCAGGGGTTGTCGTAGACCACCTTCGTGGAGAGCTGCCGGATCGTGTCCGGGCGCGTGTCAGGCATGGCCCGATGCTAGGGCCTCCAGCACGGCCGCCCGCTCCCCGTCCGGCAGCGGAGGCGCGTACGGGTCGAAGGCGTGGGAGTGCGGGATGCGGCCCTCGGCGGCGGCCAGCCACAGCATCCGCTGGACGTAGCCCTCCATCGGGCCGGTGAACGTGGCCGTCGCCAGCCGGTCCAGGCGGGAGGACGCCTCGTGGAAGGCGCGCAGGTCGGTGCCCTCGAAGGCGCGCATGACGGCGGCGGTCAGGCCGACGTGCGCGGCGGCGATGCCCACCAGGGCCGCCTCGGCGCCCCACAGGAGGGAGGGGGCGAACATGCGGTCCTCGCCGGTGATCGCGAGCCTGCCCGCGTCCCTGGCGAGGGCGATGGCCAGCTGGCAGCCCATCGCGTCCGACAGCAGGGCCGTCTTGAGTCCCGCCACGCCCGGGTGGGCGAGCAGGTCGCGCAGCACGCCGGGCGGGCAGGGGCGGGTGTAGAGGTCGAAGGCGATCATGGGCAGCCGGGCCGCCCGCCAGACGGCCTCGTGCTGCGCGAGCCTGTCGCCGGGCGAGGGGAACACCAGTACCCCGGCCGCGCCCAGGCTCGCCGCGACCCGCGCCTCCTCCTCCGGCCCCGCCGGCCCCGCCGGACCGGGGCCCGTCGGGGGTTCGCCGCCCACGCCCACCAGGACCGGGACGCCGAGGGCGACCGCGCGCCCGATCACGGTGGCCCGGGTCGCCGGCGGCAGGTACGGGCCCCGGCCCGTGTGGGCGAGGACCGCCAGGGCGCCCGCGCCGTCCTCGACGAGACCCGCCAGGTAGCGGGTCACGATGTCCGGGTCCACCTCGCCGGCCGCCGTCATGGGCGTGGCCGCGGCGGCGACGAGGGTGCCGCGGAGCCGATCCCGGAGCGCTTGAGCCGAAATATCCACGAAAGGAGCTTATTTGAACCCGGTCATCGCGATGCTGTTGACCAGGTACCGCTGCAGCAGGAAGAACACCAGCAGGCACGGGATCACCGAGATCGTCGCCGAGGCCATGAGCATCGACAGCTGCATCTCCTCAGTGCGCAGCGTGGTCAGCCCCACGGTCAGCGTCCGGGTGGCGTCGCTCTGCCCCACGACCAGCGGCCACAGGAAGTCGTTCCAGTGCCACAGGAACACGAACACGCCCAGCGTGGCCATGATCGGCTTGGTCAGCGGCACCACGATCGTCAGATAGACCCGCAGCTCGGAGGCCCCGTCGACCTTGGCCGCGTCGAACAGCTCGTCCGGCAGCCCCATGATGAACTGCCGCATGAGGAAGACCGCCTGGGAGTTGGCCAGCGTCGGCACGATCAGCCCCCAGAACGTGTCGACCCCCTCCAGGCTGTTGACCAGCACGAACGTGGGGATGAGCGTCGCCTGGAACGGCACCATCATGGTCGCCAGGAACGTCCAGAACATCGCGTCGCGGCCCGGGAAGCGCTTCTTGGCGAACGCGTAACCGGCCATCGACGCGGTGAGCAGGATGACCACCACGGACACGACCGAGTAGAGCAGCGAGTTGACCGTCCACTTCACGAACCCGGACGCCGACAGCACCTTGGACAGGTTGTCCAGGGTGAGCGAGTCGGGCCACTGGGCGGGCAGGGTCGGCTGCCCGGCGGGCGACAGCGCCACGACGAACATGGCCAGGAACGGCGCGACCGTCAGCAGCGACAGCACGGCCAGCAGGGCGGCGAGCGGCCACCTGGCCCGCCGGCGCCGCGGCCGTCCGGCGGCCCGGTCGCGGGTGAGCGGCCTGGAGGCGGTGATGGTCACGTGTTCCCCCGGTCCAGGAAGCGGCGCTGGATCAGCGACACGACCAGCACGATCGCGAACAGCACCACGCCCCACGTGGCGGCGTAGCCGAAGTCGAACGAGCGGAAGCCGTGGTCGTAGATGCCGTAGATGAGCGTGTAGGTGGCCCGGGCCGGGCCGCCGCCGGTCATCACGTAGATGGTGTCGAACACCTGGAAGGCGCCGATCGTCTCGATGATCAGGACGAAGAAGAGCGTCGGCTTGAGCAGCGGCAGCGTGATCCGGCGGAACTTCTGCCAGGGCCCAGCCCCGTCGACCGTCGCGGCCTCCAGGTAGCTGCCCGGGATCGACTTGAGCCCGGCCAGCAGGATCAGCATCGAGTAGCCGAAGCCCTTCCACACCGACACCACGGCCAGCGCGGGCAGCACCAGCGACGCCTCCTCCAGGAAGGCGACCGGGCCGAGGCCCATCTTGCCGATCAGGCCGTTGATCAGCCCGTCGAACTCGTAGATCCAGCGCCAGACGATGCCCGCCAGCACGAAGCTGGTCACGTACGGCAGGAAGAGCATGCCGCGGAACAGCCCGCGCATGAACACCACCTGGTTGAGCAGCAACGCCGTGCCGAGCGCCACCAGGACGGTCAGCGGCACGTAGATGGCCGCGTACACCAGCGTGACCCGCAGGCTGAGCCAGAAGTTGACGTCGTCGAGCAGCCTGGCGTAGTTGTCCGCGCCGACGAAGCTCCACTCTCCGCCGATGTTCCAGTTCGTCAGGCTCATGCCCGCCGCCCCGAGTGAGGGGAAGATCCGGAAGATCAGGAAGAGGACGAGCACGGGCAGGACGAACAGCAGCCCGGTGACCGGGTCACGCATGCGATGACGCACGGCGTTCCTTTCTCGTTCAGCCGCCGCTGCTGAGCAGCGTGTTGGCCTCCTCGGCGGCCGCGTCCAGGGCCGTCTTGGCGTCCTCCTGGCCGAGCAGCGCGGCCTGGATGTGCGGCGCGATGAGGCCCATCACCTGGCGGGCCTTGGGGTGGGTGTCGCCGGGGAAGGCGTACTGCAGGGACTTGGCGAACTCCTTGGCCGACTCCGACTGGTCCGGCACTGTGACGTCGGTGCGGGCCGGGAAGAAGCCCGACTCCTTGGCCAGTTCGGCGGCGACCTCGGGCGAGGCCAGGTAGCCGGCGAGCTTCTTGGCGGCGTCCTTGTTCTCGGTGTGCTTGGCGAGCACGACGCCGCCGGGGATGCCGAACGCGACCCGCTTGCTGCCCTCCAGGGGCAGGCCGATGCCGACGTTCTCCTCGCCGATGGCGGCGCCGAGCTGGACGGCCTGCAGCGCGGTGGCCGCGTGGTACATGGCGGTCTTGCCCGCCGCCAGCGCGCCGCCCTCGATGTCGTTGCCCTTGCTGGCGGCGTTCTCCGGCAGGCCGCCGGCGGCCTTGAGGTCGAGCAGGAGCTGCAGGCTCGCCACGCCCTCCGGGCCGTTGAAGGCCACGCTCTTGCCGTCGGCGGCGAAGACGGTGCCGCCGTTGGCCCACAGGAAGGGGTAGAAGCTCTGGTTCAGGCTGACCTCGGGCTTGCCCGGGTAGTCGAGGACGGCGACCTTGTCGGCGGCCAGCTTGGGGGCGGCCGCCTTGAGCTCCTCCAGCGTCTCGGGGACCTTCTCGACGCCCGCGTCGGTGAACAGCTTCTTGTTGTAGATGGGGGCGGTGATCGTCTGGTAGATCGGGACCCCGTAGAGCTTGCCGTCGACGGTCAGGGCGCTGAGCGAGTTGGGCAGGTAGGAGCCCTTCGCGGTGGCCACGACGTCGTCGACGGGCTCGATCGTGCCCTGCTGGGCGTACTGCGGGATCTGGTCGGGGCCGAGGACGACCAGGTCGAAGCCCTTCTTCGAGACCAGGGCCGTGGTGACCTTCTCCTGGCGGCCTTCCCACGGCTGCTGGTCGACGGTGACGTCGATCGCCGGGTTCTTCGCCTCGAAGTCCTTCTCGACCTTCGCCCAGAACGCCTGGCTCTTGGCCTGGTCGCCGATGACGGGGTACATCCAGAGGGTCACCGTGCTCTTGTCCGACCCGCTGGACGATCCGCACCCGGCGGCGGCGACGCTCAGTGCGAGCGCGACGCCCAGGGCCGTTGTCTTCCTCATCGGCGGCATCCTTTCACTAATACCGGTCCTGACCGAAACCTAGTGACGCGTCCTCGGCGCGGTCAATCCCTGATACCTGACCGTGACTACGGGAGGGCCCGAAATTTCGTCATCTCGTGGGCTATGAGGTTGATGTGATCCGAGGTGTAGTTCTCATTCCAGTCGATGACCAGCAGCGTCTCGGCGACCATCCGCTCGGCCTCCGGGCACGGACGGGGGGCGTACCCCTCCAAAGGGTAGCGAGAGGCTCCATATATCGGTCCTTGCCAGACGGGGGCGTGGTTGAGGGGCTCGTTCAGGTATCCGGCCCGCGCCGGTATCCCGGCCGCCCGCAGGTGCGCGGCCAGCTCTGGCGCGCCGCCCCCGGGCAGCACGAGGGGGAAGAGCCACCAGGCGTGGCCGTCCGGGCGCGGCAGCCGTACCCCCTCCAGCCCCTCCTGGCCTTCCAGGGCCTCCAGGAGCGCCAGGGCCGTCCGGCGGCGGTCGGCGACCACCCGGGGCAGCTTGGCGAGCTGGGCCCGCGCTACGGCGGCCTGGAGCTCGGTCATGCGGTAGTTCAGGCCGAAGGCGGCGTGCGAGCGGCCGGCCGACCTGTCCCAGCCCTTGTCCGAGAACAGCCGCATCCGCCGGGCCAGCTCGTCGTCGCTCGTCAGCGTGAGCCCGCCGTCGCCGCAGGTGATGTGCTTCCACTGCTGCAGGCTCAGGCACGCCACGTCGCCGACGGTCCCGGCGAGCCTGGCCCCGCCCGGCCCGGGCGGACGAGCTGCGGGCAGCTCCGTCAGCCACGCCTGGGCGCAGTCCTCGATCAGCGCGAGCCCGTGCCGGTCGGCCAGGGCGCGCAGCTCGTCCACCCGGGCCGGGGCGCCGAACAGGTGCACCGCCATGATGGCCCGGGTGCGCGGCCCGATCAGCCGCGCGACGGCGCCGGGATCGAGATTGCCGTCGGCGGGATCTACGTCGGCGAAGACAGGAACGGCGTTCTGCGCCAAGATGGGGGCCACAGTCCCGAAATCCGTGATCGGCGTCGTGATGATCTCGTCGCCGGGATCCGGTGCGGCGGCCACGACCGCGAGATGGAGGGCGGCGGTGCCGGAGCTACACGCGATCGCGTGGCGCACGCCGTGCAGCTCGGCGATCTCGCGTTCGAGCGCCCGCGCCTCGGTGCCCCAGACGGAGTTGAGCATCCCCGAACGGATCACCCGCTCGACGGCCGCCACCTCCTCGTCGCCGAGCGTGCGGCCGTCCGCCTCGGCCATGGACGGGAACTTCACAGAGCACCTCACAGGTTACGATTGCGGTCTTGACCGTTAATAACGAAAAGGGAGACGTGGGTGGCGATCGTCATCGGTGTCGTCGGTCCGCATGATCTGGTCGACCAGGTCGCGGCCACCTGCGAGGAGCAGCCGGGCCTCAGCGCCCTGCGGCTCGACTACGACCACGAGTCGCAGGCGCCCGCGATCGTGGAGGCGCACGCCTCCTCCGTCGAGGGCTGGCTGTTCACCGGCATCGTGCCGTACATGCTCTCCCGCGACGCCGAGGCGCTCACCCGCCCGGCCGCGTTCGTCGACTACACGGGCGCGACGCTGCTCAGCGCCCTGGTGCGGCTGCAGCACGAGGGCGTGGACGTGACCCGGCTGTCCATCGACACGCTGCCGGCGGCCGACGTGACGGCCACGTTCGCCGAGGCCGGGCTGCCCACCGACGAGCTGCGCACCCTGCCCTACCGGCCGGAGATGACGTCGAAGAAGGCCATCGCCTTCCACCGGCGCGGCCCGGCCCACCCGGTGATCACCTGCCTGAGCTCCGTGTACGAGTCGCTGCGCGACGACCCGCACGTGCTGCGGCTGGCCCCGTCGACGCACTCGGTGCGGGTCGCGCTGCGCCAGCTCCTGCTGACCGCCGAGGGCCAGGCCCAGGAGGACGCGCAGATCGCGCTCGGCCTCATCGAGGTGGAGAACGACGAGGGGCTGCTGCGCGAGGCCGCCGCCCTGGGCGGCACCGTCGCCGCCTTCCGCGGCGGCACGCACCTGCTGGTGACCACCCGCGGGCCGCTGTTCGACGCCACGGTCGGCTTCACCGGGCTGCCGCTGCTGGCCCGCCTGGCGAGTCAGAACCAGGTGGTGCGGGTCGGCTTCGGCCTGGGCCGCAGCGCCGCCGAGGCGGAGAGCCTGGCCCGCCGCGCCCTGGCCCGCGCCCGCCGCATCGGCGACGTCGCGGCGGTGCTGTCGCTGCGCGCCGACACCGACATCGTGCTGGAGTCGGTCCCGACCGGGCCGGCGGCCGAGCAGAACCTGTCGGTCATCTCCCGGCGGGTCGGCCTGTCGGTGCCCACGCTGGAGAAGCTCCTGGAGGCCCGCGACGCCGCCGGCGACGAGCCGCTGACCACGCGGGAGATCGCCGACCGGCTCGCCGTCCAGCAGCGCACCGCCCGCCGAATGCTGCACCGCCTGGAGCTCGCCGGTCTCGCCGAGCGCACCGGCAACCTGACCAGCGGCTCCAGCGGGCGGCCGCTGACGCTGTACCGGCTGATGCTCTGACACGCGCCGGCCGTCAGGACAGCCAGCGGGCCAGGCCCTCGGCCACGAAGTCGTCGTCCCTGAGCCACGGGTAGGCCGCCCAGATCCGGTCGATCTCCGCGAGCTGGCCCGGCGAGAGCTCCTCCGCCGGGTCGAGGCACCAGCGGCCCGCCAGCAGGCCCTGGCGGCGCAGGATCTCGTGGATGCCGGGGATGCAGCCGTGGAAGCCGTTGGCCGTGTCGAAGATGGCCGCGTTGGCGTCGGTGAGGTGCCCGTCGAGGGTGAGCAGGCGGCGCACGGCGGTGTCGTCGCCCGCGCGGGCGCGCCCGGCCTCCTCCAGGAGCTCCACCGCGCGCCGCACCCAGACGGCCCACTGGCCGAGGAGCCCGCCGACGAACTCGACCTCCACCTTCCGCCCGTCGACCACCACCCGGTGCGGCGTGATGAGGTCGGCCAGGATGTGGTCGTCGTTGCCCGTGTAGAGGGCGACCTCGGCGGTGCGCCCCGCGCGGACGACGCCGTGCAGCACGTCGAGCGTGCGGTAGCGGTCGAACGGGGCGACCTTGATGCCGACGACTGACTCGATCGACGCCAGCCTCGTCCAGAAGTCCCGCGACAACGGCCGGCCGCCCACGGCGGGCTGCAGGTAGAAGCCGATCACCGGCAGCACCTCGCCCACCGCCCGCGCCCGCTCCACCAGCGCGTCCTCGTCGAGCTCGGCGTACGGGCTCAGCAACGCCATGTGATAGCCGAGCGACCTGGCCAGCTCGGCCTCGGCCACGGCCTGGGCGGTCGGCCCGGTGGTGCCCGCCACCAGCACCACCTCGCGCTCGAACTCACCGGCGGTCCGCGCGGCCAGCTCCAGCACGGGCGGCAGCAGGTCCGTGCCGTGCAGCGCGAACTGCGTGGTGTGCACGCCCACCGCCAGACCGCCCGCGCCGGCCTCGACGTAGTAGCGGGTCAGGGCGCGCTGGCGGCGCTCGTCGAGCTTCCTGTCCTCGGTCAGTGCGAGCGGGTGCGCCGGTATCACCAGCCCGCGCCTGAACAGGTCACGCACCGACGTCTGCGCCTCTGGAGCCGTGCTGAGCACGTGTGTCCCCCTTGTCATGAAAGATGGTCCGCCGGCTCTAGAAACGGCCGTCACGGCGTTCGAACTTGGTCGGCTTGCCCAGCATCGGCCCGCCGTCGGACACCCAGCGGGCGATGTGGTCGATCAGCTCCAGCGGCGTGATCTCCGGGTAGCCGAACAGCTGGTGGCACCGCGAGGCGTTCGACAGCAGCGCCGTCGGCGCCTCCTCGCCGGTGAACACCGGCTCCTCGCCCAGGCGCGCGCCCAGCTCCAGCGCCGCCCGCCGGACCGAGATCAGCTCCGGGCCCGTGACGTTGAGCACGTACGGCGGGGTGCCGGCGAGCAGCAGCGAGCGGAGGGTCACCTCGTTCGCGTAGCCCTGCCACACGATGTTGACCTGACCGGTGGCCAGGTCGACGGGCTCGCGGGCGAGCACCTTCTGCGCCAGGTCGACGAGCACGCCGTAACGCAGCTCGACGGCGTAGTTGAGGCGGATCAGCGACATGGGGGTGCCGTGCAGCTCCGAGAAGTGCGTCAGCACCCGCTCGCGGCCGAGGCAGCTCATCGCGTAGTCGCCGACGGGGCCGGGCCGGTCCTCCTCGACGCTGCCGCCGCCGGTCACGGGGACGAGCGGGTAGACGTTCCCGGTGGAGAGCGCGGCGATGCGGCTGTCGCGGAACCGGTCGGCGACCCGGCCGGGCAGGTACGCGTTGGTGTACCAGGTCGCGTGCTCGCGGCCCTGCGTGCCGAACTTGGCCCCGACCAGGAACACCACGTTCGGCGCCTCGGGCAGCTCGCGCAGCGCCCGCTCGTCGGCCACATCGGCGCTCACCACGGTGGCGCCCTCGCCGGTCAGCGCGTCGGCCAGGCCCGGCTCGGAGAAGCGGGAGACGGCGATGATCCGCCGGTCGCCGCGGGTGGCGTTGAGCGCCAGCCGCACCAGGCTCGGGCCGAGCTTGCCGCCCGCGCCCAGGATCATGATGTCGCCGTCGAGCTTTCCGAGGTCCTCGACCAGCCCGGCGCTCGGCCGCGCCAGCCGCTCCTCGAGTTCCGCTGTCGTCCGCACGCGGGATCCCCCTCTGTCGTCATTTACGGTCCAGACCGTAACTGCGACAGACTCCCGCTGTCAACGGGCACACACTCCCGCGATGAGCGGCCCCCGCACGGGGACCGCCTTCCCCGCCGTCAGACGCTCTCGCGCGCGTCGACCAGCACGCCGAGGATCGCCCTGGTCTGCGCCCACGGCACCGGGCTCGGCGCGCCCGCCACCATGCGCAGGAACGCCTCGATCGTCCCCGCGTAACCCAGCCCGAGCACCGGGTCGTCGCCCGGCTCGATCACCACCCGGTCGGCGCCGTCACGCCGGTAGAGGGTCACGCCGTAGGACTCCTGGTCGCTCACCCCGAGGACCTCCACCACGCCGGTCACCCCGCTCTCCCACTGCAGCGCCAGCACCCCCGTGTCCTCCGACCGGAGCGTCCCGTAGTGCCGCGTCGCCCCCGCCGCCCCCACCAGCCGCACCTGCGGGCCGAGCAGCGCCACCAGCAGCTCCACCCCGTGCACGCCCATGGTCACCAGCGTCCCGCCGCCCTCCGACGGGGTGTCCTGCCAGGCGTTGTAGCCCGTCGCCCAGAGCCCCACGTCATGCCGTACGGTCGCGCGCACCGACAGCACCTCGCCCGGCTCCGCCTTCACCCCCGCGAACCCCGGCGCGAACCGCAGCACCGAGCCCGACATCACCCGGTCATGGATCGCCAGCCGGTCCAGCCGGTCCAGCTGCTCCCGGGTGGCGGCGGCCGGCTTGTTCACGAAACACGCCGCCCCGGTCTCCAGCACCGCCGCCAGCGCCTCCGGCACCCGCGGGTTCGGCACCGTCAGCACCACCCCGTCCGGCCCGTCGGCCAGCGCCTCCGCCAGGCTTCCCGCGACCCGCGCCCCGGGATGCTCCTCGGTGAACCTCCGCAGCCGCTCCCCGTCCGGCTCCCACACCACCAGCTCGGCATGCCTGGCCAGGGTGCGGGCATCGGTGTAGGGATGGCTGGTGGCGAGCCCGGCGAGAGCGATGCGCACTGCGTCCTCCAAAGGGTCAAGGTCCGGAAACGCAGCCCATCATGACAGCCCCGCATCCCAGGTGACACTGCGTACGCGGGCGGGCACGCCTGGAACAGGCCCCCTACGGGGGAGGTGGAGGCCACGTGCCGGCAGCACGACTCGTCGACGTACGCGGAGAACGGGGGGTTCACGACGGCTCATGGCGGCCCCGCCCCTCACGTGACGTGACAATCTCTACAGTTCGTCCACCTCGGCGAACGCGCGCCCGCCCGACAGGCGCGGATAGCCGGGGCCGCGGTCGAAGAAGCGGTCGGCGGGCGGGCGGAGGCGGGCGCGGAGCTCGGCGGTGCCCTGCTCGTCGATGCGGTCGCCGTCCAGGACGACGCCGTAGTCGCCGAGGGCGCCGGCGATCGAGACCTTGCCGTCGCGGACGTCGGCCGCCACCGCGCGCGGGTCGCGGTCGTACGGGGAGCCCCAGCCGCCGCCCCCCGTGGTGCGGATGCGGATGAGCTCGCCCGCCTGCACCGGGTGGTCGTCGACCAGGCCCTCCATCTCCTTGCCGGCGATCTCGACACGGAAGGGACGCCCGGCGAGGCCGCCGTTGACGCCCCAGCACGACAGGATCGAGCGGTCGGCGATGGACATGTACGACGCGTCCCGGAGCATCCTGATGTGCTTGTCGTAGCCGAGCCCGCCCCGGTACATGCCGGGCCCGCCGGAGTCGCAGGCCAGCCCGAGGCGTTCGACCCGGAACGGCCAGCGCGCCTCGGCGAACTCGACGGGGATGTTGCGCGAGTCGGGCACGACGTGGATGGTGTCCTCGCCGTCGGCGTACCAGCGCCCGCCGGAGCCGCCGCCGAGCACCTCCCGCATGAGGTACGGGCCGTCGTCGCCGGTGCCGTGCACGCCGGTGTAGCGGATCGTCTCCTGGTCGGCGGGCATGCGGCCGCCGGTGGCCTTGGCCAGCACCCCGGCCAGGACGCCGAGCAGCCGCAGGATGACGAACGTGCGGGCGTTGGTGGGCGCGGGGAAGACCGGGGTGAGCAGCGTGCCCTTCTCCGGGAAAATCATCTTGATGAGGGGGACGACGCCCTCGTTGACGTCCAGCTCGGCCATGCGCTCGGGCGTGTCGGCCAGGTTGCGCAGCACCGGGGCGAGCCACTTCTTCAGGAAGACGCCGTCGGCGTAGTCGCCCGCGTGGTTGATCGGGCCTTTGGCCTGCGGTGACGTGCCGGTGAAGTCGATGGTGAGGGGCGCCTCGGCGGCGTGGTCGACGGTCAGCGTGATGCGCTGGGCGTGCAGGCGCGGCTCGTCGACGCCGTCGTGCTCGGCGTAGTCCTCCCACGTGTACGTGCCTTCGGGGATCTTGGCCAGCAACTCCCGGCGGAAGGTCTCGGTCGTCTTGGCGATGATCGCGTCGAAGCACTCCTCGACCGCCTGCCTGCCGTACCTCTCGAACAGCTCGCCGAGGCGGCGGGCGCCCATGAGACAGGCGGAGCACTCGGCGTCGAGGTCGCCGGCCAGCGAGTCGGGCATGCGGGAGTTGCGCGTCATGATGCGCAGCGCCGCCTCGTTCGGCACGCCCTGGTCCCACAGCTTGATCGGCGGGACCATCAGCCCCTCCTCGTACACCGACCGGGCGTGCGACGGCATCGAGCCCGGCACGGCGCCGCCGATGTCGTCGTGGTGCCCGAACGCCTGCACGAACGCCACCACCGCGCCGTCGTGGAAGACCGGCACGGTGACGCACAGGTCGGGCAGGTGGCCGATGCCGCCTTCGGACAGGTAGACGTCGTTGTGGAAGTACACGTCGCCCGGCTTCATCGTCGCGGCCGGGAAGTCACGGACGACCGGCTGCACGAGCGCGCTGTAGGAGCGGCCGGTCAGCTTGCGCAGCCGCACGTCGTGGATGCCGGCGCGGAAGTCGTGCGCGTCGCGGATCATCGGCGAGCGGGCCGTGCGCGCGATGGCGGTCTCGACCTCCTTCTCCACCGAGGCGAGCGTGCCCTCGACGATCTCCACGAGGATCGGGTCAGTCACGCCGTACCTCCAGGTTGCCGTACTCGTCCACCTTCGCGGAGAAACCGGGATGGATCGGGATGGTCGAGCCGTACTCCTCGATGACGGCGGGCCCCTCGACGACCGCGCCCGCCTCCAGCGCGGCGCGCTGGAGGACCGGGGTGTCGTGCGCCTCCTCGAAGTGCACGCTCCTGCTCGCCTCGACGGGCTCGATCCGCTGGTACGGGTCCCGCCGGATCACCGGCCGGGTGATGGGGCCGATGCCCGAGACGCGCAGGTTGACCCATTCGACGCCGTGCCGTCCGTCGTCGCGGTAGGCGTAGCCGTACAGCTTCTCGTGGGCGTCGTGGAAGCGGCCGACGACCTGCGCGCGCCACTCCTCGTCCAGCGGGCCGGCCGGAGCCGGGACGCGTACCTCGTAGGCCTGGCCGTAGTAGCGCAGGTCGGCGCTGCGTACGTGGACGGGCTCGTCGAAGCCCTCGCGGTCGAGCGCCTCGGCGGCCTCGCCCTCCAGCTCGCCGAAGATCTTGGCGGCGCCGGCCAGGTCGAGGTCGCGGGTGACGCAGGTGCGTACGTAGTCGTTCTTGACGTCGACCGTGAGCAGGCCGAACGCCGAGACGTTGCCCGGCTCGGGCGGGACGATCACGGCGGGCAGGCCGAGGATGTCGATGAGCCGGCACGCCAGCAGCGGCCCCGAACCGCCGAACGTCACCAGCGGGAAGTCACGCACGTCGAGCCCGCGCTTGACCGTGAGCTGCCGGATCGCGTTGCTCTGGTTGAACGCGCTGATCTCCAGGATGCCCGTCGCGGTGCGCTGAGGCGTGAGCCCGAGCTTGCCGGCCAGCGCCTCGATGCCCATCCGGGCGGCGTCGTAGTCGAGCGGGATCTCGCCGCCGAGCAGGTGCGGCGGGATGCGGCGCAGGTAGACGTGCGCGTCGGTGACCGTCACCTCGGTGCCGCCCCGCCGGTAGCAGAGCGGGCCCGGGTCGGCGCCCGCCGAGCGCGGGCCGACCTTGAGCGTGCCCTCCGGCGAGATCCAGGCGATCGAGCCGCCGCCGGCGCCGACGGTGACGATGTCGATCATCGGGATCTTGCACGGGTAGCGGCCGACGGCTCCTTCGGTGGTGACGGACGGCTCGCCGTCGATCACCACGGCCACGTCGGTGGACGTGCCGCCGCCGTCCAGCGTGATCACCGACGGGTGCCCGGCGTTGGCCGCGATCAGCCCGGCGCCGAGCGCGCCCGCCGCCGGCCCCGACAGGACCGTGGTGACGGGCTGGTGGACGACCTCGCGGGCCGACAGCACGCCGCCGTTGGACTTCATCACCGAGAACGGCTTGCCCAGGCGGCTCGACAGGTTGGCGATGTAGGCGCGCATGCCCGGTTTGACCGCGGCGTCGACCAGGGTGGTGACGGCGCGCTCGTACTCGCGGTACTCGCGCAGCACGTCGCTGGAGAGCGACACCACGGCCTCGGGATGCTCGCGGGCCAGCACCTCGCGCATCCGCCGCTCGTGGTCCGGGTTGGCGTAGGAGTGCAGGAAGCACACGCCGATCGCGGTCACGCCCCGGCTCCGGAACCAGCGCGCCACCTCGGCCGCCTGCTCCTCGGAGAACGGGCGCACCTCGGCGCCCCGGTGGTCCAGCCGGCCGCCGACGGTCTTCACCAGGTGCACGGGGACGATCCGGGGCGGTTTGACCCAGAAGTAGGAGTTGCCGTAGCCGTCGGGGACGCTCTGCCGGCCGATCTCCAGGAGGTACTCGAAGCCCTCCGTGGTGATCAGGCCCAGGTTCGTGATCCGGTCCTCCAGGAGGAGGTTCGTCGCGACGGTGGTGCCGTGCACGATCGAGGCGACGTCGAGCTCGCCCAGTTTGCCGACGCCCGTGAGGAAGCCGTCGGCCGGGTTGGCGGGGGTGGAGGGGGTCTTGGTCGTGACGATCTCACCGGTCTGCTCGTCCACCGCCACCACATCGGTGAACGTCCCGCCGGTGTCGACTCCGATACGGACGCTGCGCATGGCTCCTCTAGCTTCGGCGACGGCCGAGCACTTCGTCGATGACCTTGGGCGCGTTCTCGGTGCCCACGTACGCGGCGAGCCGGACCACCATCTCCTGCGCCTTGGACAGTTCGGCCTCGACCCTGGCCTTCCCCGACTGGCCCGCCTGCACGCCGAAGTAGGCGCCGATGATGGTGCCGATCACCCCGGCCACCCCGGCGAACAGCGCGGCGAGCTCCCCGGTGGCGAACACGGCGGCGCCGAACGCGACGAGGACGGCGATGATGCCGGTCACGACCACGAAGAAGCCGTACCGCCAGCGGGCGGCGTCGGCCTGCGCGGCGGTGACCTCGTCGGGGGTCATCATCGCGTCGAGCGACGGGGGTTTGTCATGGACCACGGTTCCTCCTGATACTCCAGAGGAGAAATGTCCCACGAGGTCATGGAACAAGCCAAGCCGCTAAGGTGGCACCCCGTGACTGAATCGTCTGCCCTGTCTCCTGTGCCGCCTGGTGCGCGTGATGCCGTGCTGAAGTTCTATTTCGGGCCCATGGACTGCGGCAAGTCCACGCTGGCGCTGCAGATGAACTACAACCACGGCCGCCAGGGCAGGCGCGGGCTGGTGCTGACCAAGCACGACCGGTCGGGCGGGCCCCGGGTCACCAGCAGGATCGGGCTCGGCCTGGAGGCGATCGAGGTCGGCGACGCGCTCGACCTGGTAGCGCTGGTCACCGGGCACGACAAGATCGACTACCTGATCTGCGACGAGGCGTGCTTCTACACCGTAGAGCAGATCGAGCAGCTCGCCGATCTGGTGGACGAGCACGGGATCGACGTGTACGCGTTCGGGCTGGCGTCGGACTTCCGGTCGGTGATGTTCCCGGCGGCGCAGCGGCTGTTCGAGCTGGCCGACGAGGTGTGCCGGCTGCAGGTCGAGGTGCTGTGCTGGTGCGGCCGGCCGGGCCGGCTCAACGCCCGCGTGGTCGGCGGCGAGCTGGCGCGCACCGGCGAGCAGGTGGTCATCGGCGACACCGACGCCTCCCCGGTGCGCTACCAGGTCCTGTGCCGCCGCCACCACCGCGCGGGCCTGCTCGGCGAGGGCACCACAGCCCCGGGAGCCCCGGGAGCCACGCACGCGGCTCAGTAGAGGCACAGCACCCGTCGTGGCGGCCGGGTCGCTCAGACGGCGCAGTAACCGTCGTCGCAGCCGTCGCCGGGCGGGGTGAGCGGCGTGATGGGCGTCTGGCCGGTGCGGGCGGCCACCTCGTCGATCGCGACCCTGAACGTGTCCACCGGCTGCGCCCCCGACACCGCGAACTGCCCCTCGAACAGGAACAGCGGCACCCCCGTGATCCCGAGCTGGGCGGCCCTCGCGATCTGCTCGCGCACTCCGCCGGCCCCCTCGCCGGTGTCGCGCACACCCGTCTCGGCGGCCAGCTTGGCCAGCACCCCGGGGTCGCCGACGTTCAGCCCGTCGGTGAAGTGCGCGCGGAACAGCCGCCCGGCCATCTCCTCGCCCAGCCCCTGCGCGGCGGCGACGTCGACGAGCCGGTGCGCCTCGAACGTGTTGGCGCTGACCGCCCGGTCGAAGCGGATGTCGAGGCCGTCCTCGGCGCCGGTGGCGGTCACCCGGGTGACCATCTGCGGGACGTTCGCGCCGAACTTGCGTTCCAGCGCGGGGATCAGCGGCTCACCCTCGGCCGGGGCGTCCGGGTTGAGCTGGTACGGGCGCATCGTCACGTCGATGACCCCGCCCTTGGCCCGGAACGCCTCCGCGGCACGGGCGAACCTGGTGTGCCCGATATAGCACCAAGGGCAGACGATGTCAGAGAAAATCTCAACCTTCACGCCCACTGACAACCACCGCCCCGCTGCGGTGATTCCGGCCGAGCGGCGCGATCCCGGAGGGCGGCGTCAGCCGGAGGCCAGCTCCTCCAGCCGGTAGGGCAGGTAGGCCGAGCCGTCGACGAGCGCCGAGGCGCCGCGCCACCAGCCGAACCACTCGCCGCTGCGCCACATCCAGTCCACCCGCTCGATCGCGGCCACCACGTCGCCGACGCTTCCCCAGCCTTCGCCGAGCTGCTGCGCGGTGGCGCCGTGCCGCAGCGCCCAGTCGCGCAGGATCCGCACCGCCTCCTCGTCTACGGGCCGGGCGTACGGGTCGGGGTCCTCGCCCGGCAGCCGGTGCGGGCCCAGCCCGGCGGCCACCCCCCAGCTCCACTGCGCCTCGGCGGGCCGGGAGTAGCGCAGCGAGTGGAAGTCCAGGTTGGAGCCCAGGTCCTCGTCGGGGCGCCGCGTCACGACCGCGTCCAGCCGGCCACCGGCGTCGAAGTGCACGACCAGCCGCTGCCCCGGCCGCACCCCTTCCGGCAGCTCGAAGCGGTCCTCGGCCTGCCACGAGTTCAGGTCGACCTGGGCGACCGGTTTGCCCCACAGCGCGTCGGCGGCATCGTCGGACGCCCAGGCGGCCAGCATCTCCAGCGCGGTCAGATCGGTCCACGGCTCGATCGCCACGGCCGTGCGCAGCACCTCGTCGGGCGCCGGCAGCTTCCCGCCCCTGGGGCGCGTCCACCACTCCGCGCCCAGTTCCCTGGTGCCGACCAGCAGCGCGGCGATCGCGGCCAGCTCCGCCGACCGCCGCGTGAGCGACGCGCCCAGAGCCAGCCCCAGACACCGGTCGCACCGCTCGTCCCCGACGATCGGGCGCGCGTCGGCGACCAGTGTCTCGGCCGTCGGGCGGTCCTCTCCCAGCAGGTTGCGGATCACTCGTCTGGCCTCGGTCCTGGCGTCTTCAGCGTGTGCCTGCCGCATACCGCCAACGCTACGCCCGGAGATCCTTTTCCGCGAGAGC
>NZ_LAVL01000287.1 GCF_001083785.1 Nonomuraea sp. SBT364 | reverse complement strand
GTTCCCCCGTCCCCGGAACGTGAGGTCCCGGCCTCGCCGGGACCTCACGTTCCGGGGACGGGGGAACGTACCGGGCCGGCCAGGGCAGCCACCACGGGGCCGGTGCGGCGGCGACGGCGGGGAGCCGTGGTGGCTGCCCTGGCCGTCGTCGTCGCGCTGGCCGGGGGCGGCGGCACGCTCCTGTGGCTCAACGGCGGCCCGCCCGCGCTGAACCTGGGCAGCACCGTCACCCCCTCGTCCACCGAGCCCGCCACCGAACCCGCCACCGAGCCGGCCACCGAACCCGCCGGTACGCCCAGCCCGGGCGGGGGGATCACGGACCTCCTCCCCGAGCTCTCCGTCGGCACCGGCAGGCCCACCGACACGATCGACGTCCCGGCCGAGTTCGCGGGCACCTGGAAGGGCACGGTCGACGGCGAGGCCGGCGGAACGCGGTTCGAGGACGAGTCCGTCACCCTGGTCCTGCGCGAGGGCGAGCCCACCGGCGTCTGGGACTCCCCCGGCGACGCCGAGAGCGACCCCGGCTGCGGCAAGGGCACCCTGTACGCCACCGAGCTGAAGGACTCCACCCTCCACTTCACCCTGAGCGATCTCGGCGGCGTGTGCGCGTACGTGGGCAACACCGGCAGCGTCAAGGTCACCCTGGAGCTGAAGGACGACGACAAGGCCGACTACGACCTCACCATGCCCATGGGCAACAGCGAGGGCGAGCTGACGAAGACAGGCTGATACCGGCAAACCCTTCGACAACCAGCCCCGGGAGCTGTGATCATTGGTCCCATGTCTGTGATCCGGGAGGTGCCGTTCCCCAGTCAGGATGACGCCGAGCTCCCCATGAACATCTGGATCGACGACTCCGACTCCGCCGTCGACGTCATCGACGCGCTGGCGCTGTCGCCGTTCGCCACGGGGGTCCAGCCGTGGTCGCGCCTGGTCAACCTGGAGCGCGTCCGCCCCGACGCCCCGCTGCGTCCCGAGCACGGCAGCGTCGTACGGACCGCGCAGGTGGAGGACGGCTCGGAGTCACGGCTGATCTGCGGCGACGGCTGGACGCTGCGGGTGATCCGGCACCGCAACCGGTCGGCGACCGTCAGCGTCACCGCGACCAGCGAGGAGCTGGCCCGGTCGGTGCTGAAGGAGAGCGTCGACGGCGCCGAGGAGCCCGAGCCGGAGACGGACCACGTGGAGATGGGCTTCTGGTGGCGCGGCTCGCACGGCGGCACCCGTTCGGAGAAGCCGATCACCGCCCAGCCGTGGCCGGAGATCAGCGGCAACTATTCGGCGGCGGTGCGCCGCTCGCTCGACTCCCTGATGGCGATCACCCCGGATGACGTGAACGGCCGGCTCATCCTGCTGCACGGCCCGCCCGGCACGGGCAAGACGACGCTGCTGCGCTCGCTGGCCAAGCAGTGGCAGGAGTGGTGCCAGGTCGACTGCGTGCTCGACCCGGAGCGGCTGTTCGACGAGCCGGGCTACCTCATGGAGGTGGCCGTCGGCTACGACCACGACGAGGACGAGCAGCAGCGCTGGCGGCTGCTCGTGCTGGAGGACTGCGACGAGCTGATCAGCGCCTCGGCCAAGTCGCAGGCCGGCCAGGGCCTGTCGCGGCTGCTCAACCTGACCGACGGCCTCCTCGGCCAGGGCCGCGACGTGCTGGTGGCGATCACCACCAACGAGGACCTGGCGCGCCTGCACCCCGCCGTCGTCCGTCCCGGCCGGTGCCTGGCGCAGCTCGAGATAGGCCCGCTGACGCGGGACGAAGCGGTCACCTGGCTCGGCTCCCCCACGGGTGTCGGCCCCTCGGGCGCGACCCTCGCCGAGCTGTACGCCCTCCGCTCCGGACGTTCCCTGACCAGGACGGCCTCCACCGAGGGGACGGGCCTCTACCTCTAGTCCGTCCCCACGCCTGGTCCGTCCCCACGCCGCCCGGCGCCGTCAGGAATCGATCGTGGCGTCGCCGGCGGCGGGCGCGTGGCCCGGGTGCCAGGTGGCGAGGATCCTGAGGTTGTCGTCGGCGGGCGTGCCCGGCTCGGCCGTGTAGACGGTGAGGAGCTGGTCGGGCGCGTCGGGCAGGTGCAGCGTCTCGTAGGCGAGCACGAACTCCCCCACGAGCGGGTGCCTGAACTCCTTGACGCCGTGCGTCTTGCTCTTGACCGTGTGCATCGCCCAATGCCGCCTGAACTCCTCGCTGTGCATCGACAGCTCGCCGATGAGGGACGCGAGCTCCAGGTCGTCGGGATAGCGGCCGGCGTCGATGCGCAGGTGGCCGACGGTGTCGCTGACCACCTGCTCGCGGTTGGGATAGAGGCGCTTGACACCCTCGTCGAGCAGGATCAGCCGCGCGAGGTTGCGCCTGCGCGCGGGCAGCGCCGCGAAGTCGGTGATGAGCGCGCAGGCCGGCGGGTTCCACGCCAGAATGTCCATCCGGCGGCCGAAGACGAAGGCGGGGCTGGCCGGCAGGGCGTGCAGCAGCTGGCGCAGGCCGGCGCGGACCGTCTGCGCGCGCGGGGCGCGGGCCCGCGCCCGGGTGGGCTTGGCGAGCTGGTGGAGGTAGGCGCGTTCGTCGTCGTTCAGCCGCAGCGCGCTCGCCACGGCGTCCAGCACCCCTTCGGAGACGCTGTCGCACCGGCCCTGCTCCAGCCGGATGTAGTAGTCGACGCTGATGCCCGCCAGGAGAGCCAGCTCCTCGCGGCGCAGGCCCGGAACGCGCCGTTGTCCCGGCCCCGGGGGCAGGCCCACGTCGCCGGGCCGCAGGCGTGCGCGACAGGTGCGGAGGAAGTCGTTGAGATCAGTGCGTCGTGCCATCGTGATCCACACTAATCGGCCGGAAGCCGCCGCTGGGTGGTCCTGCCGTACCGTAGGTTCGCCGTGCCCAGGGCCGGGTTGAGCTCTGGCTGCCCGGGAGCTGTCCGCTGATCATCGATGACATGTCGTCGAAAGGACAGATCTTCGTGCGTGTCCCCACCGTCTCCGCCGCCCTCACGCTCCTGCTCGTGACCGCCCCCGCCGCCGCGGGCCCCGCCGCGGCCTCCGCGCGGACCGCCCCGCCGGGCTCCGCCTCGTCCGCCCAGGCCGCGGAACTCCGTACGGACGCCGGCGTCGGCCTCCCGTCCCGGTACGTCGTCCCGGGACGGCGGGCCTACCCCGGCGGGCTGGCGTACGACGGGGCCACCGACCGGTTCTTCACCGGCAGCACGCAGACGGGCACCCTGTACGTGGGCACGCCCGGCCGGGAAGAGATGCAGGTGTGGCTCACGGGCGGCGCGGACGGCCGGACGACCACGTCGGGGATCATCTCCGACGACCGGGGCAGGCTCTACGTCGGGGGAGGCGCGACCAACCAGGTGTGGATCTACGACATCCGGTCCCGCCGGCTCCTGGCCACGGTCTCCGGCGTGCCCGGCGGCTTCGTCAACGACATCACCATCGCGCCCGACGGCACGGCCTACGCCACCGACTCGCTCGGGCACCTCATCTACCGCATCGCCGAGCAGGACGGGCGCTGGAGCATGCGCCCCTGGCTCGACCTGGAGGGCACCTCGGTGGAGCACGTCGACGGGCACAACCTCAACGGCATCATCGCGGTCGGCGACGCGAACCTGATCGCCGTGCACAGCCAGTCGGGCAAGCTGTACCGCTTCGACCTGGCCACCAAGGCGATCCACCAGGTGGACCTCGGCGGCGTCCCGCTGTTCGGCGGCGACGGCCTGGTCCTGCATGACGGGCGGCTCTACGTGGTGCGTGGCGGGCTGTCCCCGCAAAACCCGCAGCCGCAGGTCTCGGTGCTGCGGCCGGCCGCGGACTGGTCGGCCGCCGAGGTGGAGTCCGTGATCGACAACCCCGACTTCCGGCACCCCAGCACCGCGCGGATGGTGCGCGGCCGGCTGCTGGTGGTCAACAGCCAGTACAACACCGGGCAGAGCGGTGGTCGGCCGGAGCTTCCGTTCGCGATCTCGGCCATCCCGCTCGGGTAGGACTCCTCACCCTCCGAGCACGCCGGGACGGTACCGCCAGACGAACTCCAGCCACGGCGGGGCCACCGACGTGAAGTGCTCCCAGCTCCCCGGCTCCAGGCCGGGGCGGTCGCTGCGCACTTCGGACAGGAACGTCAGCAGGAAGCCCTCCCGGGTCAGGCTGTTGACGATCCGGCTCAGCGTCTGCCGGTATTCCCTGGGCTCGCCGATGGAACGGCCCGCCTCGCGGTCGTAGACCCAGTCCTGGTCGGGGTAACTGGTCACGGCCTCGTCCGTGTAGGGGTGCCCGAGGGTGTACCCCTCGCCGTTCCACGCGTGGTGGGTGAGACCGGCGAAGAACGGGTTGGCGCACATCACGTAGTAGTGGCCGCCCGCGTCGACGACTCTGGCGACCTCGCGGAAGACGATCCGGGAGTCCGGGACGAACGTCAGCGAGTACGGATGCCAGACCAGGTCGAACGAGGAGTCGCCGAGGGCCGACAGGTCCCGCATGTCCCCCTGGACGGTGCGGACCTCGACGCCGTGGTGCTCGGCGGCGGACCGGTCACGCCCGAGCTGCCCGGAGGAGATGTCGAACACCGTCACGTCGGCTCCGAGCAGGGCGAAGGCCGCGGACTGCTGCCCGCCGCCGCCCGCCAGGCAGAGCACCCGGCGGCCCGCCAGGTCACCGGGGAGGCCCAGCCGCTCCAGGCCGAGATAGGCGCGGGCCCGGTCCGCGTCCAGGTCGAGCATGGGACGGGTGAACAAGGCGTCCGCCTCCACGAGGGCTTCCCAGCGTTCCTCGTTGTAGCGGTAGACGTCGTCGCGCATGGTGATCATTTTAACGGCCGGGTGCCGCCCGCGCGGGATCTCCGGCCGGGGGCGCCCCCGTGGTCCCCCGGCCGGAGACGATCTCAGGTCAGGCGCGCGTGCAGGCGTCGGGCCTCGCGGACGAAACCGCTCGTCGCCTTCCGGGCGGCGATCTGCGCCACGCACGGGAGCGTGCCCTCGGCTTCCGCCCACCCGGCGGCCTTGACCGCGAACGCCAGCATCTGGGTGTGCCCCGTGTGCGCCCGCTCCCCCGGCCCCGGCAGGTAGACGGGCAGGAACCCGGTCAGCATCCGCCACACCTCCGCGTGCGCCCCGCCGGCCGCCGCCGTCTCCAGCGCCTCGCGCAGCGCCGCCGGCTGGTGCCAGGTGCGCCGCAGCAGCAGCCCCAGCTGCCGCCCGGTCTCCACGGCGGGCAGCTCTCCCCGCGCCGCCAGGTCGAGCAGCGGCCGCACCCCGTCGTCGCGCCGCCACCACTCGCGGTGCAGCAGGAAGTACGCCACCAGCAGCGCCACCGCCTCCCCCGCCGGCCCTCCGGCCAGCGCCACCGCCTGCACCTCCGCCAGCCGCACGTGCGACCCGTGGGTACGGCAGAGCAGATGCGGCAACAGGTGCAGGGCCGCGATCTCGCGGTCGTGGGGCAGCACGGCCGGCCAGTCGACCGGGTTGTCCCCGTCGCCCTGCCACCGCGACGCCCGCGGATCGGACAGCAGCCGATCGACCAGCTCCAGCCCGGTGCGCTCCCCCCGGACCCGCGGAACCAGCGAC
>NZ_LAVL01000286.1 GCF_001083785.1 Nonomuraea sp. SBT364 | reverse complement strand
CCCCCCAGAGACGGCCACCCCCGGCACCCACGCCGGGGAGGTGGGCTTGCCCCGTATCCGGTACGCCGCGGAGTTCGAGGCGCTGCGTGACCTGGCCGACGCCGAGCCGGAGCGGGTCAAGGTGTTCCTGGCCACGATCGGCCCCGCCGCCGCGCACACCGCCCGGGCGGCGTTCGCGGCGAACCTGTTCCAGGCCGGCGGGCTGGCCGTCGAGACGGCGGGCCCCGGCGCCGACCCGGAGCAGATCGCCACCGCGTTCGCCGTCAGCGGCGCCGCCGTCGCCTGCCTGTGCTCCACCGACAAGCTGTACGCCGAGCACGCCGAGGCGGTGGCCGCCGCGCTGAGACGGGCCGGCGCCCGGCGGGTGTGGCTGGCCGGCAAGGGCCGCTACGCGGGCGTCGACGCCTGCCTGTACGCCGGCTGCGACGCCCTCGACGTGCTCCGTACGACCTTCCGCGACCTGGAGGTGACCGCATGATCCCCGACTTCACCGGCCTCCCCCTGGACGGCGCCCCACCGGCGGCGAGCACCGGCCGGGGCCCGGCGTGGGAGACCCCCGAGGGCATCGCGGTCAAACCGCTCTACACCGAGCGCGACCTGGACGGCCTGGACTTCCTGTCCACCTATCCGGGCGCCGCGCCCTACCTGCGGGGCCCGTACCCGACCATGTACGTCAACCAGCCGTGGACCGTCCGCCAGTACGCGGGCTTCTCCACGGCCGAAGACTCCAACGCCTTCTACCGCCGCAACCTCGCCGCCGGGCAGAAGGGCCTGTCGGTGGCGTTCGACCTGGCCACGCACCGCGGCTACGACTCCGACCACCCCCGGGTGGCGGGCGACGTGGGCATGGCCGGGGTGGCGATCGACTCCATCTACGACATGCGCCGGCTCTTCGACGGCATCCCGCTGGACCGCATGTCGGTGTCGATGACGATGAACGGGGCGGTGCTGCCGATCCTGGCCCTCTACATCGTCGCGGCCGAGGAGCAGGGGGTGGCCCCCGAGCAGCTCGCCGGGACCATCCAGAACGACATTCTCAAAGAATTCATGGTACGGAACACGTACATCTATCCGCCGGCCCCGTCGATGCGCATAATCTCGGATATTTTCGCATATACCAGCGAAAAGATGCCGAAATTCAACTCCATCAGCATTTCTGGTTACCACATCCAGGAAGCCGGGGCGACGTGCGATCTCGAACTCGCCTACACGCTCGCCGACGGGGTCGAATACCTGCGGGCCGGAATCGCGGCCGGGATGGACGTGGACCGGTTCGCGCCGCGCCTGTCGTTCTTCTGGTGCATCGGCATGAACTTCTTCATGGAGGTCGCCAAGCTGCGAGCCGCGCGGCTGCTCTGGGCCAACCTCGTGTCCGGATTTAATGCGAAAAATCCGAAATCGCTGAGCCTGCGGACCCACTCCCAGACCTCCGGCTGGTCCCTCACCGCCCAGGACGTCTACAACAACGTGGCCCGCACCTGCGTCGAGGCCATGGCCGCCACCCAGGGCCACACCCAGTCGCTGCACACCAACGCCCTCGACGAGGCCCTGGCGCTGCCCACCGACTTCTCCGCGCGCATCGCCCGCAACACCCAGCTCCTGCTCCAGCAGGAGTCCGGCACCACCCAGGTGATCGACCCCTGGGGCGGCTCCTACTACGTCGAACGCCTCACCCACGACCTGGCCGAACGCGCCTCCGCTCACATCCACGAGGTCGAGGCGGCCGGCGGCATGGCCAAGGCCATCGAGGCGGGGCTGCCCAAGCTGCGCATCGAGGAGGCGGCCGCCCGCACCCAGGCCCGCATCGACTCCGGCCGCCAGCCGGTCATCGGCGTCAACAAGTACCGGGCCGCCGCCGACGAGCCCATCGACGTCCTCAAGGTCGACAACAGCGCCGTGCGCGCCCAGCAGCTCGCCAAGCTCGCCGCGCTGCGCGCCGAACGCGACGAGGACGCCGTCGGCCGCGCGCTCGACGCGCTGACCAAGGCCGCCGAGCACCCCGCCCCCGGCCTGGACGGCAACCTGCTCAAGCTGTCCGTCGACGCCGCCCGCGCCAAGGCCACGGTGGGCGAGATCTCCGCCGCGCTGGAGCGGGTGTTCGGGCGGCACGCCGAGCAGGTCCGTACGATTTCCGGCGTGTACCGCGACGAGGCAGGACCGGCGGCCGACATCGAACGAGCCCGGCAGGCGTGCGCCGACTTCGCGCGCGCCGAGGGCCGCCGCCCGCGCATCCTGGTGGCCAAGATGGGGCAGGACGGCCACGACCGGGGCCAGAAGGTGATCGCCACCGCGTTCGCCGACCTGGGCTTCGACGTGGACGTCGGCCCGCTGTTCCAGACGCCGGAGGAGGTGGCCAGGCAGGCGGTCGAGGCCGACGTGCACGTCGTCGGCGTCTCCACGCTCGCCGCCGGGCACCTCACGCTGGTGCCCGCCCTCCGGCAGGCGCTCGCCGACCTGGACGCCGGCGACATCATGATCGTCGTGGGCGGGGTGATCCCGCCGGGCGACTTCGGCGAGCTCCGCGCCGCCGGCGCCTCGGCGATCTTCCCGCCCGGCACCGTGATCGCCGAAGCGGCCCTCGGCCTCCTCGACGAGCTGCGGGAGCGTCAGAAGTAGTCCTCGCACATGGTGAACGAGACCCGGCGCTCCACGCGCTGGGGCGTCTCGAACCTGAGGACGACGGTGTTGCGGCCGGGGCCGTCCAGATGGCTGCCCTGCATCATGCGTTCCTCCCGGGAGAGGTACGTGGTGCTGCGGCCCTGGTCGACGCCGTTGACGATCCAGCGGTAGGTGGCCTTGGCGCCCTCGGTGCCGCGGATCATCGCGTACACCTCGTTGCCGCGCGGGTAGCAGCCGCTCGGCTTCTCCGGCCGGTGGATGATCAGCTTCAGGGAGGTGATCGAGCCGCCGGTGGCCTCGGCGGGCTCGGTGGCCCTGGGCTTCGAGGTGGTCCGGGTCTCGGCCGGCTCGGGCGGCGCCGTCTTCGTGGCGTCAGTTTTGGGCGACTTCGTCGCGGTGGCGCCTGGCCCGGGGGTGCGCCGCTTGCGAGCGCGGCTCGGCGACGGCGACGACGCCGGCTGCCCGGCGCCGGTCGCGGGCGCGCTCGCCGCGAGCGTGCCGGTGCCCGTGCCCGTGCCGGTGCCCGTACCGGTGCCCGGGGTGCCGCCCATCAGGTCCGGCAGCCAGAACACCGCCGAGGCCAGCACCACCGCCGACAGCCCGGCGGCCCCGCCTGCCACCAGCGGGTTCCGCCTCCTGCGCCGGCGCCGCCCCAGCGTGGCCTCCGCGGCCCGGCCCCGGGTGTCCCCGGCAGGCCCTCGCCCGCCCATCGGCGGATGCCCCGGAGCTCCCGGCGGACGGGCGGGCGGGCCGGGGACGGGCGGCATGGGGCGGCCGCCGATGAGGTGGAGGAGGACGTCCTGCATCGCGGGCCGCGCCGACGGATCCTTGACCAGGCAGGCGCGCACGACGGAACACAGCGGCTCCGGGACGTCCCCCAGCCACGGCTCGTCGTACAGGATGCGCCGGATCACCGCCGGCAGCGAGTCGTTCCCGAACGGCGGCGTCCCCGTCGCCGCGAACACCATCACCGACGCCCACGCGAACACGTCGACCGGGGGCCCGAGCGCGGCCCCGCCGAGCTGCTCGGGCGCCATGTAGGACGGCGTGCCGACGATGCTGCTGGTCACCGTGACCGACGAGTCGGCGGCCCGCGCGATCCCGAAGTCGATCACCCTCGGCCCGTCGCGCCCCAGCAGCACGTTGGCGGGCTTGAAGTCGCGGTGCACCACGCCCGCCCGGTGGATCGCCGCCAGCGCCGTGGCCGTCGCCACCGCCAGCCGCTGCAGGTCCGCGCCCGCGTGCCGGCCCGCCTCCGACAGCGGCGGCCCCGCCACGTACTCGGTCACGATGTACGGCCGCCCGCCCAGCGAGGCGTCGAGCACCTGGGCGATGCAGAACGGCTCCACCCGCCGCGCGGCCGCGATCTCCTTGGCGAACCTGCCGTCCCCGGCCAGCCCGTCCTGCAGCACCTTGACCGCCACCGGCGTCCCGTCGGGCGCCTGCCCCAGGTAGACGACCCCCTGGCCGCCCTCGCCCAGCCGCCCCGTCAGCCGGTACGGGCCGATCGCCGCGGGATCGTCGGGCAGCAGCGGCCGTGCCATCAGTACGACTCTTCCTGGCACATCTCGAACGTGACGGACTTCTGCGCGGACACGGGCGAGGTGATGCGGAAGGTCGCGGTGTGCGAGCCGCCGCCGCCCTCCATCTCGCGGGGCGCGTTGACCTGTTCGGTGTCGTTGACGATGTTGGCCGAGCCGCTGCCGACGTTCCTGCCGTCGAAGTACCAGGTGTAGCGGAACGGGATGACGTCGCTGCCGGACCGCTCGACCCTGGCCTGCAGCGCCACGCTGCCACCGGCGTAGCAGCCTGGGTCGACGTGCCAGCTCCCGACCGTCCGTACGAACAGCAGCCGCACGCCGCCGGCCCGCTGCCGGGTGGCGGTCGGGCGCGCCGTCGTGGGGCGGCCGGTGGTGGGGGTGGTGCTCGCCGGGTCGGTGACCGGCCGGGACGTCCGGGTGGCCCGGGAGGCGCGGGTCCGCTTGGGCCGGGACGTGCGCGACGGCTCCGCCGTGGCGGACGGCGTCGTGACGGCGGCCAGGTTCTGCGACCTGGGCGTGGGCGTCGAGGGCGTCAGCCACACGATCGCCCCCGCCAGCGCCAGCACGATCACCCCGGACACCCCGGCGATGGCCACCTTCTTGCCGGTGTGCCGCCTCCCGGGGCGGGTCTCCATCCCGGGAGCGCCCGGGGCCCCGGGGTAGGGGGCAGCCGGCGCGTACTCCCCGGCCGGGGGGTGCGCGCCGGGACCGCCGAGCAGGCGGAGGAGGACGTCCTGCATGGCCGGGCGGCGGGCCGGGTCCTTGGCCAGGCAGGCGAGGACGACCTCCCGCAACGCCGGCGGCAGGTCGCCGACGCGGGGCTCGTTGTGCAGGATGCGGTTGATCACCGCGGGCAGCGAGTCGTCGCCGAACGGCGGCACCCCCGAGCCCGCGAACACGATCACCGACGCCCACGCGAACACGTCCGCCGCCGGCCCCACCTCCTGCCCCGCGAGCTGCTCGGGCGCCATGTAGGCGGGCGTGCCGACGATGCTGCTGGTGGCCGTGAGGCCGGAGTCGAGCGCCCGGGCGATGCCGAAGTCGATGACCCGCGGCCCGCCGGGCCCGAGCAGCACGTTGGCCGGCTTGAAGTCGCGGTGCACGACGCCCGCCTGGTGGATGGCCGCCAGCGCGGTCGCCGTCGCGACCGCCAGCCGCTGCAGCTCCGCCCCGGCGTGCCGGCCGGCCTGCTGCAGCGACGGCCCGTCCACGTACTCGGTGACGATGTACGGCCTGCCGCCGGAGGAGGCGTCGAGCACCTGGGCGATGCAGAACGGCTCCACGCGGCGCGCCGCGGCGATCTCGCGGGCGAAGCGGTCGTCCGCGACGCCGTCGCGGAGCACCTTGACCGCGACGGGGGCGCCGTCGCGCGACCGGCCGAGGTAGACGACTCCCTGGCCGCCCGCCCCCAGC
>NZ_LAVL01000285.1 GCF_001083785.1 Nonomuraea sp. SBT364 | reverse complement strand
CGCAGAAGGACCGCCCCTTCCCGGAGAGACCGCCTCATCGCAGACGTACCGCCCCTCCCCGGAGAGACCGCCCCATCGCGGAGAGACCGCCCCATCACAGAAGGACCGCCCCATCCCGGAGAGACCGCCCCTTCGCAGAGGGACTGCCCACCCCAAAGAGCGGGCCCCTCCGGGCATATCGACCCGCCCAGGAGGGACTACCCCTCCCAACCGATGCCTCTGGGAGAGCAACGGCCGATGCCCAGGAGGGGCGCCTTCCAGGGGACGGCCCCTGAGAGGACCTTCTGGCGTCCGCCTCCAAGGGAGGCAACCTCCCGAGCCGCCTCGGAAGGGCAGCCCCTCCGCTGCAGAGGCCCTCCCCAATGGGCAACCCCTCCCGAAGGGCTGCCCCCTCGGAGGGCGGCCCTTCCTGGAAGGGCGACCCATCCCGGAAGGGCGACCCATCCCGGAAGGGCGACCCATCTGGGAAGGGGCGGACCCTCTCCTAGAGGCGGCCCCATACCCGGCAGACAGGTCATTCCCCAAGGGCGGACCATTCCCCAAGGGCGGACCAATCCCGAAGGGCGGACCATGCTCGAAGGGCGGGCCATTCCCTGAGGGTTCCTCTCCACGATGCCGGCCCGTCTCTGCGGGACTCCTCCCCGGGAGGGCAGTCCCCTTCCCTGGAGGGGCCCCAGGAGGCAGGTCCCTTCCCTGAAGACGGGGGCCTCCCTTCCAGAGGCGGCATCGGGGGCCACTGATGGAGAGGGCCGGCCTGACCGGAAGGGCCGGCCCTGGTGGGGAGGTGCGCTCTGTGAGGGGACGGCGGTCAGGGGCGGTTGCGGCCGGAGCGACGCATCTCCTTGTGGATGACCTTCCACTTGTTCTGCAGGTCCTTGCGCAGCCGCGCGTCGGTGCGGGTCGCCATCCAGGCGGCCTCGCGCTGGAGCTTGCGCCAGCTCTGCAGGCGGCGCTCCGGCAGCTCGCCGGAGTCGACGGCCTCCAGCACCGCGCACCCGGGCTCGCTCTCGTGCCCGCAGTTCTGAAAGCGGCACCGGGAGGCGAGCTCCTCCACGTCGGAGAAGACCAGGTCCACGCCCTGGCTCATCTCGTACAGCCCGACCCGCCGGATGCCGGGCGTGTCGATGACGAGCCCGCCGCCCGGGAGCGGGATGAGCTCCCGGTGCACGGTGGTGTGCCGGCCCCGGCCGTCGGCGGCGCGCACCTGCTGGGTGTCCATGACGCCGTCGCCCGCCAGGGCGTCGACGAGCGTGGACTTGCCGGCGCCCGACGGGCCGAGCACGACGGCGGTACGGGAGCCGTCGAGGTAGCCGCGCACCAGCTCGACGCCCTCGCCGCGCAGCGAGGAGACGGCGTGCACGTCGACGCCCGGGGCGGCGTCCCGTACGTCGGACAGCAGCTCGTCGAGCCCCTGCTCGAACAGGTCGGCCTTGGTGACGAGCACGACGGGCGTGCCGCCGGACTCCCAGGCCAGCGCCACCAGCCGTTCGATGCGGCCGAGGTCGGCGTAGTCGGTGGAGTGCATGGACGGCTCGGCGACAAAGACCACGTCGACGTTGGCGGCGAGCACCTGGCCCTGGCCGTCGCCGGACAGCCCGCCGCGCGAGTCGCGGCTGACGCCGCCGCGGACGAACGCGGTGGTCCTGGGCAGCACTTCGTCGAGCTCGTAGCGGCCTTCGGGCAGCGCGCGCAGCGCCACCCAGTCGCCGACGCACGGCAGCGCGACCGGGTCGCCGGCGGAGGCCCGGCGCACGCGGGCGCCGTAGCGGACGTGGTGGTGGCCGTCGGCGGCGATGACCTCGGCGGCCCCGCGGTCGACCCGCGAGACCCGGCCGGCCACGGCGCCTTCGGGCAGCTCGGCGGCGCGGGACGCGGTCCAGCCGAGCAGGGAAAGATCGTGAAGCAACGGATTGCACCTTTGGCAGAGAAGGATTGCCCGGGCGGCTAGACCAGCCCCCGGAGGATGTCGGACGGCACGCAGAACAGAACAACCCGCATGGTCCTCACCTCCCACTCGATCCGTTTCGCGACGTGACTTTACGGCACCCGCCGGGAGAGACGCAATCGGGTTTTCGGACGCGTCCCCGCCTGCCCGGTTGAACCCCGCCGGGGATGCGGGCCGTACCACCTGCCGACGGACGCGAGAAAGGGGAAAGATGCGACTGAGCACGTATCCCCCACCCTCGGCAGAGGGAGCAGTCCCCATGCGGTTACGGCACTGGATCAGGCGGGTGCGGCCCGACCCGGAGGTGGTCGTGTCCGCGCTCTACCGGCAGTATCACCGGCCGCTGCTGGCGTTCGTGGTCCGGCTGACGGCGGGTGACCGGCAGTGGGCGGAGGACGTCGTCCAGGAGACCATGATCCGGGCCTGGCGCAGCGCCGAGCGGCTCGATCCTGACGCGGCCTCGCTCATGCCCTGGCTCGCGACGGTCGCCAGACGTATCGTGATCGATGACCGGCGGCGCCGGGAGTCGCGCCCGGCCGAGCTGGGCGACGGGCCGCTGGAGAGCGTGCCCGTGCCCGACGAGATGGAGAAGCTGCTGCACCAGGTGGTCGTGTCCGAGGCGCTGCAGGCGCTGTCGCCGGCTCACCGCGAGATCCTCAACGAGACGATCCTGCGGGACCGGTCGGTCAACGACGCCGCCGAGGCTCTGGGCATCCCCGTCGGCACCGTGAAGTCCCGCGTCTACTACGCGGTCCGCGCGCTGCGGGTGGCGCTGGAGGAGAGGGGGGTGACGGCATGACCGCGCGAGTGGAGCACACCGATGTCGGCGCCTACGCCCTGGGCCTGCTGGAGGACGACGACAGGCGGGCGTTCGAGCATCACCTCTCCCGCTGCCGGTCCTGCGCGGTGGAGCTGGCGGAGCTGTCCGGGGTGGCTCATGCGCTGACCGGGCTCGGGCCGCTGGAGGACGACCCGCCGCCCGGCGAGGAGCCGGCCGAGGTGATCGACCTGCTGCGCCGCAAGCGGGCGGCCGACCGGCGGGCGCGCCGCAGCACGTTCCTGGTGGGGGTGGCGGCGGCGGTCACGCTGGTGGCGGGCGGCCTGGTGGTCGGCGCCCAGTTCGGCGGCGGCGCCCCGGCCTCCCCCGTCGCCTCGCCCGTCGCCCCGCCGCACGACGGCATCGGCCCTGCCGAGCAGTTCTACGCCATGGGCACGCCCGTCGAGGGCGTCGGCACCGGCGGCGTGACGGGCGGGCTGGTCCTGGAGTCGAAGGGCTGGGGCACGCACGCGGCGCTCAAACTGTCGGGCGTCAAGGGTCCGCTGGAGTGCGCGCTGATCGCGGTGGCCGACGACGGCGACCGCCGCATCATGATGGGCTGGGCCGTCCCGGCGGCCGGCTACGGCGTGCCGGGCTCCCCCGGGCCGCTGTACGTGCACGGCGCGAGCGCGCTGCCGCTGGACCGGATCGACCACTTCGAGGTGGTCACCACCGAAGGCGCGAACCTGCTGACCGTGAAGGTCTGAACGATGCCCTCCCACCGCTGGTGGGAGGGCATTTTTCGGGTACGGGGGATTTCCCGTCGATCGTTGAACCCGGGGCCGCCCCCCGTCCGTACTGCTTGGCGTAGGACGAGAACGTGACCGGCATGGCAGGGGACATGCCGGTCACCCTCGGGAGAGACCACCTCCGGCCGACGGCGGCTTCCCCGCTCGCCGATCGGCCCTCGCTCCGGGGCATCCGGCCCGTCCCGGGGGCGACGACGCCCCGCCGCGCGAGAGAGCCCGTGCGGCGGGGCGTTTCCCGTGGCTTACAGGCCGGGGGCGGGGAACTGCGCGGTGAGCTCGCTGACCTCGCGGTGCACGCGGGCGATCACGTCCTCGGCGTCGCCCTTGGACAGCGCGGTGACGACCTCGTCCATCCAGGCGCCGATCTGCCGCATCTCGGCCTCGCGCATGCCGCGCGAGGTGACGGACGGGGTGCCGATGCGGATGCCCGACGGGTCGAACGGCTTGCGGGTGTCGAACGGCACCGCGTTGTAGTTGGTCTCCAGCCCGGCCCGGTCGAGCGCCTGGGCGGCCGGCTTGCCGCCGATGCCCTTGGGCGTCAGGTCGAGCAGGATGAGGTGGTTGTCGGTGCCGCCGGAGACCAGGTCGAAGCCGCGCGAGGCGAGCTCGTCGGCCAGCGCCTTGGCGTTGGCGACGATCTGGTGGGCGTACGCCTTGAAGTCGTCGGTCGACGCCTCGTGCAGGGCGACGGCGATGGCGGCGGTGGTGTGGTTGTGCGGGCCGCCCTGCAGGCCGGGGAAGACCGCCTTGTTGAGCGCGGTGGCGTGCTCGTCGTTGGTCGCCATGAGCATGGCGCCGCGCGGGCCGCGCAGCGTCTTGTGGGTGGTGGTGGAGATCACGTCGGCGTGGCCGACCGGCGACGGGTGCGCGCCGCCCGCGACGAGGCCGGCGATGTGCGCGATGTCGGCGGCCAGCACGGCGCCCACCTCGCGGGCGATGGCAGCGAAGCCCTCGAAGTCGATGGTGCGCGGGATGGCGGTGCCGCCGCAGAAGATGAGCTTCGGCCGGTGCTCCAGCGCCAGCTCGCGGACCTGGTCGAGGTCGACGCGGCCGGTGTCCTGGCGGACGCCGTAGCGGACCGGGTTGAACCACTTGCCGGTGGCCGAGACCGACCAGCCGTGCGTGAGGTGGCCGCCGAACGGCAGGCCCATGCCCATGACGGTGTCGCCCGGCTGCAGGAACGCCAGGTAGATGGCCAGGTTGGCGGGCGAGCCCGAATAGGGCTGGACGTTGGCGTGGTTGACGCCGAACAGCGCCTTGGCGCGCTCGGCGGCCAGGGTCTCGACCTGGTCGATGACCTGCTGGCCCTCGTAGTAGCGCTTGCCGGGGTAGCCCTCGGAGTATTTGTTCGTCAGGACGGTGCCGGTGGCCTCCAGCACGGCCTTGGAGACGTAGTTCTCCGAGGCGATGAGCTTGACCGTGTCGGCCTGGCGGCGCTCCTCGGCCTTGATGAGCTCGGCGATCTGCGGGTCGACGCTAGCGAGAGAACTCATGATTCCCCTGTCATCATTGACATCCTGCGAAGACCCAGGCGCACGGCCTCCGCTCCTTCCGCTCCCTGGTGGTCGATCCCACCGAATGCGCCAGTCGCGACGCCTTGACGATATCGGAAGCGCGGCGGGTCTCAGCTCGGGGTGACGGCGACGTTCCTGACGACGCCGAGCGGGCCCATGTCGATGTCGACGCGGGCGACGTCCTCCGGGACGTTCTCGTAGATGGCGTAGAGCTGGACCCGGTTGCCGCCCTGGAAGGGGCCGACGGGCAGGTCGGTGCACCGGCAGGCGCCGTTCTCGCGGGCCGGGTAGATCGGCGAGCCGACGCCGGGCGGGATCAGGTTGACCCGCGACACGGTCGAGTCGAGGGCGCCGCCGCCGAGTTTGCCCACCAGGGGCGCGTTCTCCTCGCCGACGTTCCTGACCGTCCACTGCAGGCGGACCGTGCCGCCCTGGCGTGCCAGGGAGTCGACCTGGATGCTCAGCTTGCTGCCGAGGGCGTCGACGGTGCTGGCGGCGGCCGGGGTGCCGGGTTCGCCGGCGGCCTGCTCCCAGGGGCGCAGCACGGCCACCGTGGCGGCGACGCCGGCGGCCGCGGCCAGCAGCGCGGTCACCACCGGCACCCACCGCCGCGCCCCCGTCCGCCCGCCGGCCGCCGCCGCGGTGGGTGCCGGTGGTGAC
>NZ_LAVL01000284.1 GCF_001083785.1 Nonomuraea sp. SBT364 | reverse complement strand
GGGGACGACGGGGACGTACGCCTGGCGGTCATCGGCATGGGCAAGTGCGGCGCCAGGGAGCTCAACTACATCAGCGACGTGGACGTGATCTTCGTCGCGGAGCCGCGCGAGGGCGCCGACGAGACCAAGGCGCTGCGCACCGCCACCAGGCTGGCACAGGCGATGATGCGCGCCTGCTCCACGGCCACCCCCGAGGGCGCGCTGTGGGAGGTGGACGCCGGGCTGCGCCCCGAGGGCCGGTCCGGGCCGCTGGTGCGGACGCTGGCCAGCCACCTGGCCTACTACCGGCGCTGGGCCAAGACGTGGGAGTTCCAGGCGCTGCTGAAGGCCCGCCCGGTGGCCGGCGACCTGGAGCTGGGCGCGGCGTACGTGGAAGCGGTCAACGAGCTCGTCTGGTCGGCCGCCACCCGCGAGAACTTCGTCGAGGACGTCCAGGCCATGCGCCGCCGCGTGGAGGCGCACGTGAAGGCGGAGGGCGAACGCCAGATCAAGCTCGGCCCCGGCGGGCTGCGCGACATCGAGTTCGCGGTGCAGCTGCTGCAGCTCGTGCACGGCCGGCTCGACCCGCTGCTGCGCCGCCGGGCGACGCTGCCCGCGCTGGCCGCGCTCTCCCGGGGCGGCTACGTGGGGCGCGACGACTCGCGCGGCCTGGCCGAGGCGTACACGTTCCTGCGCCAGGTGGAGCACCTGCTGCAGCTGCACCGGCTGCGCCGCACCCACGTGCTGCCGGAGGACCCGGCCGACCTGCGCAGGCTGGGCAGGGCGCTGGGCATGCAGGCGGACCCGGTGGGGGAGTTCACCCAGCGGTGGCGGCGGCACGCCAGGGAGGCGCGGCGGCTGCACGAGAAGCTGTTCTACCGGCCGCTGCTGCAGGCGGTGGCCCGGCTGCCGGAGACGGAGGCGCGGCTGTCGCCGTCGGCGGCGGCCGCCCGGCTGTCGGCGCTCGGCTTCGTCGACCCGGAGGGCGCGCTGCGTCACATCGCGGCGCTGACCGCGGGCGTGTCCCGGCGGGCGGCGATCCAGCGGACGCTGCTGCCGGTCATGCTGGGCTGGTTCGCCGACACGCCCGACCCGGACGCCGGGCTGCTCGGCTTCCGCCAGGTGAGCGACAAGCTCGGCACCACGCCGTGGTACCTGCGGCTGCTGCGTGACGAGACGGCCGTGGCCGCCAGGATGGCGCGGGTGCTGGGCACCAGCCGTTACGCCGCCGGGCTGCTCATGCACGCGCCCGACGCGGTCGCGCTGCTCGGCGGCGACGCCGAGCTCGCCCCCCGGTCCCAGGAGTCGCTGCTCGGCGAGGCGTCGGCGGCGGTCTCCCGCTACGGCGACGACGCCGAGACGGCGGTGGCCGCGGTGCGGGCGCTGCGCCGCCGGGAGCTGTTCCGCACCGCCGTCGCCGACCTGTCGGGGCTGGCCGACATCGAGCAGGTCGGCATCGCGCTGTCGGCGCTGAACGACGTGACGATCCGGGCCGCGCTGGGCGCCGCCCTCGGCAAGGTCGAGGCCGAACGCCGCCGGCCGCTCCCCACCAGGTTCGCGGTGATCGCCATGGGCCGGCTGGGCGGCCTGGAGTCCTCCTACGCCAGCGACGCCGACGTGATGTTCGTGCACCGGCCGCTGCCGGGCGCGGACGAGCGTGAGGCCACCGACGCCGCCTACGCCGTGGCCAACGAGCTGCGCCGGCTGCTGGCCCTGCCCGCGCCCGACCCGCCCCTGCACATCGACCCCGACCTGCGTCCCGAGGGCAGGCAGGGCCCGCTGGTGCGCACCCTGGCCTCCTATCGCGCCTACTACGCCCGCTGGTCGGCGCCGTGGGAGGCGCAGGCGCTGCTGCGCGCCCGGTTCTCGGCCGGCGACGCCGAGCTGGGGGCCGACTTCGCCGCCCTGGTGGACGAGCTGCGCTATCCCGCCGCAGGCATCACCGGCGACGCCGTACGCCACATCAGGCGGCTCAAGGCGCGCATGGAGGCCGAGCGGCTGCCGCGCGGCGCGGCGCCCGCGCTGCACACCAAGCTCGGCCCCGGCGGGCTGTCGGACGTGGAGTGGGTGGCGCAGCTGCTGCAACTGCGCCACGCGGGGCAGGCCCCGTCGCTGCGCACCACCCGCACCCTGGAGGCGCTGCGCGCGGCCGCGGCCGAGGGGCTGCTCGACCCGGCCGACGAGGCCGTGCTCGCGGAGGCGTGGCGGTGCGCCTCCCGCGTCCGCGACGCGATCATGCTGGTCAAGGGGCGGCCCGGTGACAGCGTGCCGGCCGACGCGCGCGAGCGCCGCCTGCTCGCCCAGGCTCTCGGCTACCCGCCTGACGGGTCCGAGGACTTCCTCGACGACTACCGCCGCGTCACCCGCCGCGCCCGCCAGGTCGTCGACCGCGTCTTCTACGAAGGTTGACACCCCCCGAGGCCCAGGGTGTAAGTATCAGAGGTGTTATCCGCCTACGTCGACCTCGCGCTCGGCCTCGTGCTGTCGTTCCTGCTGCTGTCGCTGCTGGTCAGCGGGCTCAATGAGGCTTTCGTCCGGCTGCTGTCGATCCGCAGCAAGTTCCTGTGGGCCTACCTGCGTGACACCCTCGACGGTGCCGACGACCGCGGCAGGTCGTGGCTGCCCGCCCGGGTGCGCGACGTGTTCGCCGCCCTCCCGTTCGCCCGCGACCCGAGGCCCGCGCACGACTCGCGTCCCGCGCCCTCCGAGGCGGGGGAGGTGCCGGCGAGCGACGGCGCCGCGCTGACGAACCTGCTGTACGAGCGCGTACGCGAGATCGACCACCCCAAGCGGGGCCGCACCAGCATCGCCGATCTGCCGCCCGGCCGGTTCTCCGTGGCGCTGATGGAGATGGCCGCCCGTGAGCCCGGCGGCGTCGAAGGGCTGCTGGAGAAGCTCAAGGCCATGCGCAGCCCGCTGTACGGCCACCTCAAGGGCGTGTGGGAGACCGCCCAGCGCGACCTGGACCGGTTCCGGCAGGGCGTGGAGAGCTGGTTCGACAGCGAGATGCAGCGGCTGTCGATGCTCTACAAGCGCTACGTCAAATGGGTGGTGACCGTGCTGGGGCTGCTGGTGACGCTGCTGTTCACCATGGACGGCCTGGAGTACGGCAAGACGCTGCTGCGCGACAACGCCTTCCGCGCCTCGGTGACCGCCGTGTCCGGGCCCGAGGCGTACCAGGAGCTGAAGGCCCGCTGCGAGCAGGCCGACCCGGTGGGCTGCATCACCGACACGCTCAGCCAGCCGGCGCTGGTCAAGCTGTTCGACCACGCGATCGTCAGCGTCTCCATCCCGGCCGAGGGCGACCCGTCGGTGCACTGGAACGGCGGCGTGTGGTGGGACCGCCTCACCACCCCGAGCCACTGGCCCGGCTACCTGCTGACGTACGTGGCGCTGCTGTTCGGGGCGCCGTTCTGGTGGGACGTGTTCCGGCGGATCACCGGCATCCGGCCCCGGCGCTAGCATTCCGGGCGTGGAGACCGAGCGATTGATCATGCGCAGGTGGCGCGAGTCGGACCGGGAGCCGTTCGCGGCGCTCAACGCCGACCCCGAGGTGATGGAGCACTTCCCCGCCACGATGACCCGGGCCGCCAGCGACGCCTTCGCCGACAGGATCGAGCAGCGCTTCGACGAGCACGGCTACGGGCTGTGGGCGCTGGAGGTGCGGGAGAGCGGCGAGTTCATCGGGTTCACCGGGCTGGCGCTGCAGACGTTCGACGCGCCGTTCCTGCCGGCGGTCGAGGTGGGCTGGCGGCTGGCCAGGAAGGCGTGGGGCCACGGCTACGCCATCGAGGCCGCCCGCAGGGCCGTCGCCCACGGCTTCGGGGAGGCCGGGCTGGAGGAGATCATCTCCATGACGGCGCTGAGCAACACCCGCTCCCAGTCGGTGATGCGGCGCCTCGGCATGACCCGCGACCACGCCTGCGACTTCGAGCACCCGAGCGTCCCCGAGGGCAGCCCGCTGCGCCCGCACGTCCTCTACCGGCTCGGGCGCGGCTCGCTCATCGCGTAGAGCACGTCGCGCAGCGCCTCCTCCCGGCCCCGCGGCCAGACGAGCCGCAGCGCCAGGCGGGGCGCGTCGTGGCCGAGCGGCACCAGCGCGCCCGACGCCAGGTCGGCCTCCACCGCGAAGTCCGGCAGCAGCGACCTGCCGAACCCCTGCCTGGCCCACTCGCGGGCGGTGGCGACGCTGGTCAGCTCCCTGCGCGGCGCCTGCGCCCCGAACAGCCGGTCGGCGGCCAGCCGGATCGAGCACCCGGCCGAGGAGACGAGCAGCGGGTCCCGGTCGCCGTCCGGCGCCGCGACCAGGACCAGCGCCACCTCGCCCACGTCCAGGAAGTCCAGGTCCGGGGGCGCGTCGAAGCCCAGCGTGCCCACTTCGGGCCCCGCGTCGAGCAGCAGCGCCGCGTCCACGCCGCCGCCCGACAGCTCGGCCAGCAGGGCCTGCCGGGGCAGCGACCGTACGTCCACGTCCAGATCGGGCCGGCGCTCCGACAGGCGTCGCACCACGGCGGGCAGCCGCGTCGCGGCCAGCATCTCCAGCGCGCCGACCGTGACGCGCCGCCGCTCGCCCGTGACCGCGCGCCGCACCTCCTCGGCGTGGTCGAGCAGCGCCTGGGCCCGGCCGAGCAGCTCGCTCCCGTGACGGGTCAGGCGCATGCCGCGCGGTGTGCGCTCGAACAGCGGCACCCCGAGGCCCGCTTCCAGCCTGCGCACCTGCTCCGACACCGACGCCGGGGCCAGACCCAGCCCGTGCGCGGCCCCGGTGACCGTCCCCGCCCCGGCCACCGCCACGAAGCATCGCACATGCCGCAGATCCATGGCGCCGAGCATACGGTCTTCCCGAACGCGGCCCACGGTCCCGGCTGTTGAGCGTCCCCCGAGGCCGCCAGCAGGCTGGCCCGCATGAAGCTCATCGGGGTCTGCCTCGCCTACTTCCTGGTCCTGCTGGACACCACTGTGCTCACGATCGCCCTGCCCGACCTGCGCGCCTCACTCGGCGGGCCGGTCGCGGGCATGCAGTGGGCGGTGAACGCCTACACGGTCGCCTTCGCCGCCACGCTGCTCACCGGCGGCGCCGTCGCCGACCGGTACGGCGCGGCCCGGGTGTTCAGGGCCGGGGTGGCGGCCTTCGGGCTGATCTCGCTGGCCTGCGCCGCCGCCCCATCGCTGGGCGTGCTCGTCGCCGCGCGGGCGGCTCTCGGCGTGGCGGGCGCGCTCTGCCTGGGCGGCTCCCTCGGCCTCATCGCCGAGCTGTACCCGTCCCCGGCGGCGCGGGCGCGCGCCACCGGCGTGTGGGCCGCCGCCACCGGCTCCGCGCTCGCCGCCGGGCCGCTGCTCGGCGGCCTCCTCGTGGAGCTTGCCGGGTGGCGGGCCGTCTTCCTGGTGAACGCCCCGCTCGCGGCCCTCGGCCTGCTGGCCGTCCGCGGCCTCCGCTCCCCGGCCGGGCAGCGGCCGGTGAGCTGGACGGCGCAGGCGGCGGCCTGCCTGACGCTCGCCCTGCTCGCGCACGCGGCCACCGCCCGCTCGGCCGTCGCCGCCGCCCTGGCCTGCGCCGCCCTGACCGCCTCCGCGTTCACAGCACGGCGCGCAGCCGTCCCGGCGGGAGCCGGAGCTGTGGTGCGGCGGGGCGGGTGGGCGGGGGGGGGCCCTGGGGGCGGCCCGGGGCGGGGGCCGGCGGGGGGGGGGGGGCGCGGGGCGGGGGGGGCGGGGGGGGGGTGCCTCCCGTCGCCCCGCGCGC
>NZ_LAVL01000283.1 GCF_001083785.1 Nonomuraea sp. SBT364 | reverse complement strand
CGCCCAGCCCTGCGCGATCAGCCCCACCGCGGGCGGCATGGCGATCACCAGCACCTGCGGCGCCAGCAGGTCGGTCACCCTTCTCGCCAGGACATCGGCCGTCATGGACGGAAGATTACGCGATCATGGGCCGGGGTCTCGTCACCCCTTGCCCGCGGCGTTGACGATGCGCGTCGTGGAGCGGTCCGGGATCGCCTCCAGCTCCCAGCACTCGGCGCCCAGCAGCGCCGCCGCCGCGCACCGGCCGCCCGCGTGCGGGTCGCCGGCGGTGTGCGCGAGCGCGCCCGGCCGCATCGGCGTGAGCAGGTCGATGTACTCCTCGGGGCCGTGCGCCTCGGGCGGCCCCGTCACGATGAACACCCCCGTGACGAACCGCAGCGCCGCCAGCACCTCGGCCCGCTCGGCCGCCGGGTTGAACGGCCGCGACGGGCCCTTCCAGGCGCGCACCCGCGGGTCGTCCTCCACGCCCACGACGAGCGGCAGCCCGCGCGCGGCCACCGCGCCCAGGTAGCGCACGTGGCCCACGTGCAGGATGTCGAAGACTCCGGTCACGACCGCTGCCCCCGGGTGGTCGTACCGCTGCACCCAGACGGCCTCCAGGCTGCTCACGCAGGCACTCCTCCTAGTCGTGGCCGTGACCTCGTCGCACGATACGGCACCATCGCCTTCCAGTGCGTCTTGCACGTGGTGTGGTGTCCCAGTATCGCAGGCCCGTGCCGGGCAGGCGGATCGAGGCACGGCCGAACGGCCACCGGCCCGCGTACGCTGGTGCGCATGTCCTTGGCGGCCCTCGCCGGCCGGGTGCGGCGCCCCTGGGCCGGCGACCTCGCGCTGAGCGCCCTGGTGTGCGCGCTGGAGTTCCCCGGCGCCCTCGCGGCGTCCGGTCCCAAGGCCCTGTTGATCTCCGCGGGCGCGGCCGCGCTCATGCCGCTGAGCCGGCGGCATCCGGTCCCCGCCGCCCTGCTCGTCGCCGCGCTCTACGTGATGGGCACCCGGCCGCCCGGCTACGACGCCCCGGTCAGCGCCGTACTCATCGCCCTCTACCAGGTGGGCCGCCGCTCCCCGGCTGTCGCGTCGGCGGCGGTCGCCGCAGCCGGTGCGGCGGCCTTCTGGTGGCTCCACCTGCGCGCCCTGCCGGCTGACCAGCTGCGGACGGTGGCGTCGAGCCTGGCGTTCCCGGCGATGCCGGTGGCGGCGGGCTACATCGTGCGATTGCGCGGCGAGCTGACACGCCGCAGGGAACAGCAGGCGGTCGAGCTCGCCGTACGGGAGGAACGCCGGCGCATCGCCCGCGAGCTGCACGACGTGGTCGCCCACCATGTCAGCGTGGTCAGCCTCTACATGGGCGTCGCCAGGAGGCTGATCCCCGTCGACGGGGAACGCGCCGGGCGGGCCCTGCTCACCGGGGAGGAGACGGCCAGGCAGGCGATGACGGAGATGCGGCACCTGCTCGACGTCCTGCGCACCGACGGCGAGGAGATGGACAACCAGGCGGGAGTCGGCGCGGCCGGGCTGCCCGCGCTCGTGGCGGAGTCGGGAAACGCCGCCCTGGAGGTCACCGGGGAGGCGGTCGCGCTGCCGACGACCGTCGATCACGCGGTCTACCGCATCGTCCAGGAGGCGCTCACCAACACCCGCAGGCACGCGGCCGGCGCCCGGTCCCGGGTCCGGCTCGCCTACCGGCCCGAGCTCGTGGAGGTGGAGGTGGCCGACGACGGGCCGGGCGGGACCGGGACCGGCACCGGGACCGGGCTCGGGCTGGCGGGCATGGCCGAGCGGGTGTCGTCGTGCGGCGGCGAGTTCGAGGCGGGCCCCTCACCCTCGGGCGGGTTCCTGGTGCGCGCCCGCATACCCCTGCTGGAGAAGACGTGATCAAGGTACTGCTCGCCGACGACCAGGTGCTGGTCCGCGCCGGGCTGCGCATGCTGCTGGAAACCGGTCCCGGCCTGGTGGCCGTGGGCGAGGCGGGCGACGGCCGGGAGGCCGTGCAGCGCAGCCACGAGCTGCGCCCCGACGTGGTGCTGATGGATCTGCACATGCCCGGCATGGACGGGGTCGCGGCGACCGAACGCATCGTCACCGAGCTGCCCGGGACCAAGGTGCTGGCGCTGAGCACCTTCGACCTCGACGAGCACGTGGTGGCCGCGTTGCGGGCGGGCGCGTCGGGCTTCCTGCCCAAGGACGTCTCCCCGGAGGAGCTGATCGAGGGCATCAGGATCGTGCACAGGGGCGAGGCGGCGGTGGCGCCGCGCCTGCTGATCAGGCTGATCGGCACCTTCGTGCGTCCCGCCCGCCCCCGGGCGTTCGAGAGGCCCGCAGAGCCGGCCGCCGAGCTGAGCGCGCTGAGCGAGCGCCAGCGACGGGTGCTGGAGCTGATGGCGCGCGGGCTGTCGAACCAGCAGATCGCCGAGGAGACCGGCCTGTCGCTGTCGACGGTGAAGAACCGGGTGAGCGAGGTGTTCGCCAGGCTGGGCGTCAGGGACCGGGCCCAGGCGGTGATCGTCGCCTACGAGGCCGGCCTGGTCACCCCCGGGGAGCGCCACTGAGGTCCCGGCACCGACGGGAAAGGGCATTCGCACCTTTTGGCGACCGTCCTCCCGACCGGCGTGGCGCGTCTCATGACGTCGCCGCATTCAGGGGGGTTCCACCGTGGCAACGCCGGACTCGCAACACGATCTCGCGCTCCGCTTCCCCGGGGTGCCGTCACAGGTGGCGGGGGCGCGCAGCCTGGTGACGGCCGTCCTCGGGCGCGATCATCCGCTCCACGACGACTGCGCGCTGCTCACCAGCGAGCTGGCCACCAACGCCATCCTGCACTCCCGCTCGGGCGCGGGCGGCTCGTTCACGGTCGCGGTGCGGGCCGCCGGCGACCTCGTGCGCGTGTGGGTGGAGGACGGCGGCTCCGACGGGCCGCCGTGCGTCTGCCGGGCCGACCCGTACGCCACCGGCGGGCGCGGGCTGCCGCTGCTGGAGGCGCTCAGCCACCGCTGGGGGTTCACCCGCCAGAACGGTACGACCCGCGTGTGGTTCGAGCTGCTGCTGGTGACCGTGCCGGCCGGCTGGGCCGCCTAGACGTCCAGCCGGCACAGGCCCTCGGCCAGCGCCTTGGTGCTGAGCCGGGTGCGGCTGTCGCAGCCGAGCTTGGCGAAGATGTGCTCCAGGTGCGTGGTGACCGTGCGGACGCTGAGCACCAGCGCGGCCGCGATCTGCGGGTTGGAGTCGCCGGCCGCGACCCGGGTGAGCACGTCCACCTCCCGCCCGGTCAGCTCGTACGGCAGCGCGCAGGTCCGTTCGGCCACCACCGCGCCCTGCAGCCCGCCCTGGAACCCGACGCCGGCCCGCAGCAGCCGCATCTCGTGCCAGCGGCCGTGCCCGTCGAGCCAGAGGCCGTGCCGGTTGAGCTCGCGCGAGTCGATGAACGCGCGCGCGTACGCGGCGATCGCCGGGTCGTCCCACAGCTCTCCGGAGGTCTCCAGGCCGGGCACGCCGCGCCGGACGCCCAGCCGGTCGAACGCCACCGCGCGGAACCCGGCCGGCAGCCCCACCGGGTCGATCACGCACCGGCTCAGGTCCGTGACGTGCGCCAGCATCGGGCTCACCGCGCCGACCAGCGCGGCGGTCAGCTCCGGGAAGGCGTCCCTGGTGGCCAGGTGCAGCAGCCCGGTGTAGCGGCCCCCGGCCAGGAACAGCGGCGCCGTCAGCCCCGCCCGCCAGCCGTACGGGGCCAGGTGGCGGCGGAAGTAACGCTCGGTGCCGGGCTCGGGCATCGCGACCGGCGCCCGCGTGGCCATCGCCGTCCGGTACGCCTGCAGCCCCGCGTACTCCTCGGCCGCGTCGCCGTCGATGCGCGGGTGGCCGTCGGAGACGACGCTGTGGTGCCGGCCGGTGGCGGGGTCGAAGGCGACGAACTCGTAGGCGTCCAGCGGCACGATCTCGCGCAGCGCCGTCATCGCGCCGTGCGCCCCGTGCGCCCCGCTGCCCCCGGCGACCTGGTAGCCGACCTCGGCGAACGCCCGCAACTGGCGCACGGGCAGGGTGATCTCGGCCACGGTTCTTTATATCATTTGCCGTTTTTTACCGATTCTCGGCGAAGCCGCTGGTGCTATGGTGCCCGTATGCAGCGCGCTTCCGTCACGACGACGCCGGACCTCGTCCCGGCGCGCTGACTCCTGTCTCCCGGGCGAATGCCCGGGGATCGGTCGTTCGCCCTTTACATCCAAAGGACGATCATGAACGACCACCGCAGGCTCGGCCGCGAGCTGGGCATCTTCGACACCGACCCGCTGATCGGCTCCGGCCTGCCGTTCCTGCTGCCCGCCGGCGCGGCCGTGCGCAAGGCCGTCGAGGACTACGTGCACGAGCTCGAACGCCGCAACGGCTACCAGCACGTCCACTCGCCCGTGCTCGGCAAGCGCGAGCTGTACGAGCGATCCGGGCACTGGGCGCACTACGCCGAGGACATGTTCCCGCCGATGCTCGTCGGCGGGGAGGAGTTCGTGCTGCGGCCCAGCCTGTGCCCGCACCACGCGCTCGTCTACCGCTCCCGTCAGCGCAGCCACCGCGACCTGCCGCTGCGCCTGGCCGAGCTGGGCGGCATGTACCGCTCGGAGCTGTCCGGCGTGCTCGGCGGCCTCACCCGGGTACGCGCCATCCAGCTCAACGACGGGCACGTGTTCTGCCGGGCCGACCAGGCGGCCGGGGAGGTGTCGGCCGCGCTCGACCTGATCGAGGCCGCGCACGCCCAGCTCGGCATCCGGGCCGCCCGCTACCGGCTGTCGCTGCGCGGCGAGGGGGCCAAGTTCGTCGACGACCCGGACATGTGGGCCCGCTCGGAGGCCGTCCTGCGCGACGTGCTCGAACAGCGCGGGCGCGCCTTCGACGAGGAACGCGGCGAGGGCGCCTTCTACGGACCGAAGATCGACATCCAGATCGCGGACCCGGCGGGCCGCGAGTCGACCCTGTCCACCGTCCAGGTCGACTACTTCCAGCCGGAGCGCTTCGACCTCCGTCACACCGGCGGGGAGCGGCCCGTCATGGTGCACCGCAGCGTCGTCGGCGGCCTCGAACGGCTGCTCGCCCACCTCCTGGAGGTGCACGCCGGCGCCTTCCCCGCCTGGCTCGCCCCGGTGCAGGCCGTCGTCCTGCCGCTGTCCGACGCCGAACTGCCCGCCGCCGGGGACCTGGTACGGCGTGCCGTCGCCGAAGGGTTGCGGGCCGAGCTGGCCCCCGCCTCCAAGGGCACCCTCGGCGCCCGGATCCGGGCCCATCGGCTGGTGCCGTACCAGCTCGTGGTGGGTCCCCGGGAGGCGGCCGGCGGCCAGGCGGCGGTGCGGCTGCGCGACGGCAGCCAGGCGGGCGTGGTGCCGGTCGCCGAATTGGCGGCTCGGTCCAGGCCACGATTTTCAGGCGGACAATAATCCCATAAAGGTAACGGAGTCTTCCCACGGCCTGTAAACCCCTCGTAAATTGCCCCCAGTGCCGTGTCGGGAGGAATCGTTTTGACCGAGCTGAGCGACCGAGAGGCCGACCTGGTTTCGGCTCACGAACAAGAACGGCCGGCCCGGCGGCTCGGCGGATTCCTGCGGCTCGCCGTGTGGATCGTCGGCGCCCTGCTGTCGGCGTACTCGATAGCCGTGGTGTTCTGGCCGGTCGAGGCCTTGCAGCATCGGATGACGTTCCTGGCGGTGGCGCTGCCGCTGGTGTTCCTGGCCTACCGTTCGGGCCTCGGCCCGGCGCTCGGCCGCCTGCGCCACCGCCAGGAACGTCATCCGATGCTGCAAGGC
>NZ_LAVL01000282.1 GCF_001083785.1 Nonomuraea sp. SBT364 | reverse complement strand
GACCGTGCCACGTGCCCCGGCGCACCCTCCCCATCCCGATGCCTCGACCGTGCCACGTGCCCCCGAGCGCACGAACGGGACGAACGCCGGGGGCGAACGTCGGCACATGGACGCGGCGGAGGCGCGGTGGGGGTCGATCGCTGGGCGGTTGTGGCCGCGGTTGTGCGCGCGGCCCGCCACGCCGGAGTCGCTCGCCGTGCTGGAGGCCGCGCTCGTGCTGCTCGCCGATCACGAGCTGGCCGCCTCGACGCTGGCCGCCCGGGTGGCCGCCTCCGCCAAGGCCGACCCGTACGCGGTCGTCCTCACCGGGCTCGGCGTGGTCGGCGGCCCGCTGCACGGCGGCGCGTCGTACAACGCCGAACGCCTGCTCGCCCAGGTCACCGACGCCGGCAGGGCGCCGAGGGTGATCGCCGACTGGGTGCGGCGCGGCGAGCGCATCCCCGGCTTCGGCCACAGCGTCTACAAGAACGGCGACGCCCGCGGGAGCCTCCTGCTCGACCTGGTGGCCGAGATCGCCCCCGGCCACGAACGGCTCGCCGCCGCCCACGCCGTGCTCGGCGAGGTGCGCCGGCGCCGCCTCCCCGAGCGGAACGTCGACTTCGCCCTGGCCACGTTCGCCGCCGTCACCGGCATGGTGAGCGGCGCCGGCGAGGCGATCTTCGCCGTCGCCAGGACGGCGGGCTGGCTCGCCCACGCCATGGAGGAGTACGCCAAGGGCTCACTCCTGCGCCTGCGCGCCTCCTACACCGGCCCGCCGATCGGCTGAACCGGCCGCTCCACGAACGCGGCCAGCGCCCGCACCCGCTCCGCGTGCTCGTCATGGCCGACGATCACCGGCGGCTCGTTGTACGGCATCGCGTCGGACGAGCGCCGCAGCTTGACGTACTGGCCGCAGGCGTCGATCGCGTACGGCTCCATGTCGTCCTGCAGCGCGCCGATGACCGTGATCCCGTACGTCTCCCCGATCCGCCGGAACAGCGCCACCGCCTCCCGGCGATGCTCCTTGCCCAGGTTGCGGCCCAGTTCGTCGAGCACCAGGCACAGGTGCCCGCCGCCGGACGAGGCGATGGCCGCCGCGCACACCAGCTTGACCGCCTTCTCGTCCATCAGCGCGGTGTTGGCCCGGCGGTTGTACGGGACGAAGCCCTGCCCCTCGCCGCGCCGCCACTTCGGCGTCACCCGCCACTGCCAGCGCTGCTCCGGATCGGCGGGCGCCGGCGGCACCGGGAACTCCAGCGTCGCGCCGTAGCCGCCGTAGGAGGTGTCGAGCTTCTCGAACTCCTCCGCGACCCGCTGCAACCTCGCCTTGATCGCCGCCGTCAGCGCCGCCCGGTGCACCGCCGTCGACTGCGCCGCCTCCTCCGCGCCCTTGTCGGCCGCCGCCAGGTCACGCTGGCGGGACACGATCTGCGCCTCGATCTGCCTGCGCTGGTGCTTCTCGTACTCCTCCTGCCCCCGCAGGTAGGACGCCAGCGAACCGCACACCGCCGTGAACGTCGCCTGCTCGCGCGCCGTGCTGCCGCCCCGCTCCTCCAGCAGGAACCGCAGCTCCTCCGGGATCTCCGCGTCCTCCTCCGGGAACGTGTCGCGCAACGCCTGGTCGAAGTGCCGCTCCGCGATCCGCCACCACTCGTCGGCGGTGCGGCCCCGCTCCTCCTCCGGCAGCGCCCGCACCCACGCGCCGGCGGTCTCGACGGTGCCGCCCCAGTCGGCGGCCAGCGTGTCGAGGCGGAGCGCCTCCCGCTCGCCGCCGACCCGCGCCTCCTGCTCGCGGGCCTGCGCCCGCTCCGCCTCGTGGCGCTGCCGCCTGCCCTCCAGCCGCTCGATCTCCATGTCGCGGGTGCGCGCCCGGAAGTCGAGGCTGCCCGCCTGCCGCTCGGCCTCGGCCACCTTCGGCGTCAGCTCCTCCAGCGCCGCGGTCAGCTCGCCCAGCCTGGCCCGCCGCTCCGCCAGCCGCCCTTCGAGCTCGCCCAGCCGTACGCCGGCCTTGGCGCCCTCCAGCCTGCGCTGCCCCTGCGCGACCGTCTCCTCCGCGTCATGCACGGCCTGCGCGGCCGTCTCCTGGACGTCCATCGCCCGGTTGAGCCGCTGACCGGCCGCCTTGATCCGGGCCTCCCGGCCCGTCGCCACCCCGTCGAAGGCCCCCACCACGCTCACCCCGGCGGCGCTGACCAGCACCGAGCCGGGCAGCCCGCGCAGCGCCTCGGCGGCCTCCTCCAGGCGGGCGGCGTCCACGATCACCGCGTGCTCGCCGGGCCAGCCGCGCAGCTCGTCCACCCGCAGCGTGCCGCGGGCCTGTTCGGCCACGTCCAGGGCGTCCAGCAGGCCCGTCGCGCCCACGCCCGCCGCCGTGAGGGCGTCGAGCTGGGCAGCGGCCGGGCCGCCTTCGGCGTCGTCCAGGGCGGCCCGCGCGGAGGCCACCTCCTGGTCGGCCACGCCGAGCGCCTTGAGCGCCTCGTTCAGCCGCAGCCGGGCCGCCACCAGCTCCCGCTCCGCCTCAGGCACGTCGCGACCGTCGGCGAAGCGCCGCGTCTCCTCCAGCGCCGGGACCATCCCGCGCAGCTCGTCGGCCGAGTTCTCCGCCACGGCGCGGTCGGCGTCGAGCTTGGCCGCGCGCGCCTGCATCGCGACCAGCTCCTTGCGCGCCTCGGTGACCCGCCGATCCAGGGAGTCGTCCTTCAGCGTCGCGATCTCCGCCTTCACCAGCGCGATCGCCTCCGCCGCCGCCTCGCCCGCCGCCCGATGCCGCGTCAGCTCCCCGGCCAGCGCGTCGTCCTTGGCGGCGGCGTCGGCCAGCTTCCTCGCCTGCCGCCCGCGCCAGCACCGCAACGCCTCGGCCAGCCGTACCCTGGCCTGGTCGCGCCGGTCGAACGTGGCCAGCAACGCCTTCGACTCCGCCTCGAACTCCGCCAGCCGCTCACCCGCCAGCACCGCCCGCACCCGCTTGGCGTGCTCGTCGCGCCGCGCCTCCCGCTCCTGCTCCAGCTCCGCGTCGAGGCCGGTCAGCGCCGCGATCGCCTCGAACACCCGCTCCGGCGAGATCTCGTTGAGCGGCTGCGACAGCAGGTTCGTGGCGACCTTGCTGCGCACGCTCGTCGACAGGAACGACACGCACCGCACCCGGTCCCCGTAGAGCACCTTGGTCAGATCACGCGCCACCACGTCGCGCCGCCCCGCCGAACGCGGCAGCGACTGCCACAACTCGTCGGCCCGTGCCACCCGCTCCGCCTCGGACGCCGCCGCCGCCAGATGCACGCCCGCGCGCCACCGGATCTCCAGATGCGGCGCCTCCTGGTTGACCCGCAGCCAGACCGTCACCGGCCCGCTGGAGTCGTCCGGCACCTCGAACAGCTCCCCGTCGTCGCCGGGAACCTCCACACGCTCGGCGGGCGCCGCGAAGTCCCGCATCCCCGGCGGCCCGAACACGCCCACGATGTAGCCGTGATCCGCGCTCGCCCACTGCCGCGCCCCCGCCCCGCTGGCCAGCTCCGCGTTGAACAGCAGCTCCGACACCGCCTTGGCGCCCGAGGCGAACCGCCACTGCTCGTCACCCAGCAGCGCCGTGATGGACGCGATGAACGACGACTTGCCCGCCCCGTTGGAGTCCTTCGGCCCGGCGCCCGCCACCACGATCAGCGTGCCCGGCACCGTCGGCACCGGATGGGTGGACAGCCGCGAGATGTTGACCGCTTGCACAGCGACCAGCACGCGATCCCCGACGACGTTCTCCACCTGCGCCACCTTCAGTCCCCCGTAACCTTCCATCCGTCCTGACACACGACCCGGCTCACCCGCCGGCCCGCCCCGGCTCCCACTTCCCGCTCACCGCCGGCTTCCAGGGCAACCGAGCCCGGCCTTCCCGGTTGTCTGCCGCAGGGCTCGCGTGTCCGCCTGCCGGTGCTTCCGGGATCGTGCATTCCGGTACTCCTGGAGCGCCGCCTTCCAAAGGCGCGCGGTCCCGCGCGTCCCGGGCGTTCTTGAGCGGGCGGGTTCACCTGGCGCTCCTCCGGGCTCGTACGGCGGCTGCCAGGGGGGTGTCCGGGCCGGCGGCGAGGATGAGCTCCTCCTGCAGACGGCGGCGAGCCGCCGGGGTGAGGCGGTGGAACTGGGGGCCCGGGACGTATCCGCCCGCCTCCTCACCGGCCTTCACCTGCGTCAGCAATCCGGCATGCCGCAACCCCCGCAGCGCTGACTCCAGCTCGCCGATCGGCAGCTGGGTGTGGCGGCGCAGCTCTTCCACTGGAGTCGGGTGGGGGGACAGCCACGAGTCCTCGGGCAGCAGCCCCTCGGCGCGCGGGATCGCCACCGAGTGCACCAGCACCAGCGTCAGCACCGCCCGCTCACTCTCCCCGAGCCCGCGCCGGCTCTCCCGGAACCCGCGGTGGCTCTCCCCGAGCCGATGCCCGTCCTCACGGCCACGGCGCACGGACTCTCCGGGCCTTCCGGACTCTGCGGGCCTTCCGGGCACTGCGGGTCTTCCGGACTCTGTGGGCTCTCCGGGGACGCTCCCGGCTTCGGCGCTCTCGGGGTGACCGGGCTCCGGTGCCTCGCCCTCGCCCGGCTCCGATGCCGCCCCACGAGGGCGTTCGGTGGCCTGCGACCGTTCCATTGCGGCGATCTCGTCGTCGTAGCCCGAGATCCAGCGCTCACGGTGCTGGATCAGCGCGCGGCCACGCCGGGCCAGCATGGCGGCCAGGGTGTGGCGCAACGCCGGATCGCGCAGGGCCGCGAACCTGGCCTCCTGCAGGGGCTCCGCTGCATGCTCCACCACCATGAACGCGGCCACCAGCTCTGCCCGCCGCCGCTCGTCGTAGGCGTCCAGCAGATCGCCGAACTCGGCGACACCCGGCTCCACCCGCCCTCCGGCCGAAACCGGGACGTCCCCCGCGAGGGAACGACCGTCCGCGGAAAGGGACGCACCCGCCATGGGTCGTTCGTCCCGAAAGGTCTGCTCGTCACCGGCGACCTGCCCGCCCTGGCTCAGCTGGGCGGAGGGCGCAGCCTGCGCAGGCTGACCGCCGTCGCCGTCGCCGTTCGGCGCGGGCTGGTCATCGAGGTCCCGGGCGTTCGGCGCGGGCCGGTCGTCCTGGATCCGGGACCCGTCCTGGATGGGGGGCTTGTGTGCCGTGGGGGACTCGGCTGATACGCGAGGTTCGTCCGCTGACGGGTGCTCGTTCTGCGCTGGTTGTGGGACCGCTGCCGAGGGCGTGGGGAGGGCGGCGGCGACGTGGTCGGCGTCGGCGACGACCGTCAGGGCGCGGCGTTCCGGCTCGGGGATGCGGCGGACCAGCTCCTGCAGGACGGCGTGGGACTCCACCGGCCACAGGGCGCAGCGCGGCCCCAGGGAGACGATGCCGTCGGACATCGACACCCACGCCGAGTCGTGCAGGCGGCGCAGGGCGCCGATCGCCCAGTTGCGCATCAGGTCGTCGGTGCGGCCGATCAGTGTGCGGTAGGTGTCGAGCACGCGCTCCAGGGGCGCCGGGTCGCCCGGCCACGGGTCGGTCGCGTGGTCGCTCCAGCAGCACTTGAGTACGGCGGCGAGGACTCGCCGGGTCTCGCCGGACCGCTCCACCGGCATGGGCGGGACCTGGTGCTCCTCCAGCAGCGACGGCGTCACCCCGTCGGGCCAGACGGGCAGTGCCTGGCCGGTGGAGTCGGGGCGGGTGAGCCGGGTCATCCCGGCGGGCGCCGGCTCCGTGGCCCCCAGCAGCAACGGCCCCCCGGCCCTGGCGCGCACATGCGCCACCGCACCGGCCGCCACCTGCGGCTCGCCCGGCGCGACCCCGCCC
>NZ_LAVL01000281.1 GCF_001083785.1 Nonomuraea sp. SBT364 | reverse complement strand
AAGCGGCGGTGGGCGATGTCGGCGGCGCGGCGGGCGCGGGTGGCGGCGACGCGGCGGGAGACCAGCGCGCCCGCCGCCAGGACGCCGCCGGCGGCCTCGATCTCCTGGAACCACGCCCAGGCGCGCTCGGCCAGGTCGGCGGTGCGGCGCTCGACGTACCAGGAGCCGCCCGCCGGGTCGGCCACCCGCCCGGCGCCCGCCTCCTCCAGCAGCAGCGCCTGCGTGTTGCGGGCGATGCGCCGGGAGAAGGCGTCGGGCGCGCCCACGGCCGCGTCGAACGGCTGGACGGTGACCGCGTCCGCGCCGCCGATCCCGGCGGCGAAGCAGGCGACGGTGGTGCGCAGCATGTTCACCCACGGATCGCGCGCGGTCATCATGGCGGAGCTGGTCACCACGTGCTGGACCTGCGCCCCGCCGCCCCCGCACACCTCCGCGACGCGCGCCCACAGCTTGCGGGCGGCGCGCAGCTTGGCGATGGTGGCGAACTGGTCGTCGGTCGCCGCGTAGCGGAACTCGAGCTGCCCGAACGCCTGCTCGACGCTCAGCCCGGCCCCGGTGAGAGCCCGGAGCGCGGCCACGCCGAGGGCGATCGAGCAGCCCAGCTCCTCGCCGTCGGACCCGCCCGCGTCGTGGTAGGGGGTGGCGTCGACGGTGATCGCCCGAAGCCCCGGGTGGCCGGCCACGCACCGGGCCGCGAGCTCCACGCCGGTGTCGTGCAGCGCCGACGCGCCGAGGTTGCCCGTGAGCGGCGTGTCGCCGGCCAGCGCGAACAGCGCCTCGGCGGCCTCCAGGGTGTGCGGCCCGGCCTCCAGCACGATCGGGGCCAGGTCGAGATAGACGTCCTTGAGCACCCGGGGCAGCTCCACCACGGGGATCGCGCCGTCGCCGGCCACCAGCCAGAGCGAGGTGACGCCGTTCTCCAGGTCGGCCAGCACCGCTTCGGGGTCGGGCACGGCGTGCCGCTGCCGGACGTCCCCTCCGGCGCCCGCGGCCCCGCGGTCGAACGGCGGGCCGGCGGGCAGGTCGGAGGCGTCGTACAGCGGCGCGATCGGCACCTCGTCGTACGTCAGCGCGCCCAGCGCCTGCTCGGGCGTGGCGGCCTCGACGCCGGACTTGCGCAGGACCGCGAGCGCCAGCGCACGCCAGCCGTCCCGGGTGGTGGCGGGGAAACCCGCTGCCAGATCCATGCTGGGATCGTAAGCGCAACACGTCACGGAACGTGCACGCGGGGGCCGGGGACAGGGGTTACTTCTGGGGGGCTTCCCAGGTGAGGCGCCAGGTGACGGGGCCCACGACGCCGTCGTCGTCGACGCCCTGCTCGCGCTGGAAGCGGCGGCACACGTCCCGGGAGCCGGGCCCGTAGGCGCCGTCGACGTCGAGTTCCCAGCCGCGCTCGCGCATCTTGCCCTGCCAGGTGCGCACGTCCTCGCCACGGGTGACGGGCGGGTACTTCAGTAATCGCCCGGGGTACGCCGGCGCCTCGGGGGTGCCGTTGCCGCCACCGCCGCCGGGCCGGGGCGCGCCGCGCCGGATCCACGCGTAGAGGGGATCGCCGGGGCAGTCGGTGGAATAGCCGTCGCGGTGTCCCTTGATCTCGTCGCCGGCCCGTCCCCGGGCGCGTACGTGGTCGACGGCGTCGAGGATGGCGTGCAGCAGCCCGTCGGGCGGCTGGATGAGCCCGGCGTTGCCGACGAGCCCGAGCACCGCGTAGTGGCCGCGGTTGAGCCCGGCGCCGTTGGCGGCGGGCAGGTGGTGCAGCCCTCGCCCCTCGAATACCTTTTTATGCGGACAGGCGACGAATGAGTAGCCGATGTCAATCCATCCGTTTCCATCCATATGGAACGCTTGGATGGATTGCACCAATTTCAGGCAGCTCGCATGCTTGTCGATGATTCCGGGATCGACCCGCCCGCCGGTGTAGTGGACTTTCACCCCTTTGGTGGAATCGAGCTGCGTGTAGTCGCCGCGGGGCGAACGCGCATCCCAATCCGCCCGCCTGATCAGGTCAATGGCCATAGGTACGCTCCGGAAATATCGGATCAATACATCTACCGAGCGTAACGCCAGTTGCGCGGACAGGTCCCGAGTTCGCAATATTTTTTTACCCTACGGGCGGATAACACGCCTCTCTGTCACGATCGCGGTGATCAGGTCGTGCGGTGTCACGTCGAAAGCCGGGTTCAGCGCCCGCGTGCCCTCCGGGGCCACCCGCACGCCCGCCACGCTGACGATCTCCTCGGCGCCCCGGTCCTCGATCTCGATGTGGTCCCCGGACGGGGTGGCCGCGTCGATCGTGCTCTCGGGCGCGACGACGATGAACGGCACCCCGGCCCGCTCCGCGCCGAGGGCGAGCGCGTACGAGCCGATCTTGTTGGCGGTGTCGCCGTTGGCGGCGATCCGGTCGGCGCCGATGAGCACCGCGTCCACGCCGCCCCGCGCCAGCAGGTACGGCCCGGCGGAGTCGGCGACGAGGTGGTGCGGGGCGCCCATCCTGGCCAGCTCCCAGGTGGTGAGCCTGGCGCCCTGCAGGAGCGGGCGGGTCTCCAGGGCGAGCACCTCGGCCAGCCGGCCGCGCTCGTGCAGCGTCTGGACGACGCCGAGCGCGGTGCCCCGCTCGACGGCGGCCAGCCCGCCGGTGTTGCACACCGTCATGATCCGCAGCCGGTCGCCTTCGAGCAGGTCGGCGCCGCGCTCGCCCATGGCGACGCAGGCGGCGACGTCCTCGTCCCTGATGCGCAGCGCGGCACGCAGCACGGCCCGCGGGCCCGCGCCGACGTGGGCCGCGGCCCTGTCGACGCCCCAGGCCAGGTTCACGGCGGTGGGGCGTGCGGCGCGCAGCCGGGCGACGGCGTCGAGGTCGCCGCCGGCCAGCACGACGCCGACCGCCCCGGCCACGCCCAGCGCGGGCGCCCCCCGTACCGCGAGCCGGCGGATGGCGTCGACGAGCTCGTCCACGGTGTGCAGGCGGATCGTCACGCACTCGGCGGGCAGCCGGGTCTGGTCGATCAGCTCGACGGCGCCGTCCACCCAGTCGATGGTCCTCACGCCGCACACGCTAACCCAGACTCAGTCCTCCGCCAGCACGATGACCGAATCGCGCTCGGACAGGCGGACGAGGTCCGGCTTCGGCGGGTTGAGCACGATCCCGTAGTGCGGCGGGATGTTGCGCCCGGCGGCGTCGCGGTAGCCGATCGCGGTCTCGCCCCTGCGGCGGGCGGCCTCGATGACGGTGGAGAAGCTCACCTCCGTCCCCGGGGTGACGTACGAGGACGCCGGGCGGGGGTAGATCTCCGAGCCGCGCGAGTCGAACAGGAAGCCGAACACGTCGGCCAGGTGCCGGTTCTCGGCGAGCTGGGCCAGCAGCAGGCCGATGACGGTGTCGCTGATGACGATGTCGTCCGCCTCGGTGACCTCGGCCAGCGCCCGGTTGTTCTCGTCGTGCATCTCGCTGACGATCGAGTAGTGCTCGTTCATCGCGCTCTGCATGTCGCGCAGCTGCAGCAGCGTCATGAGCGTGCGGGTGTCGGCGTGATGCAGCGTGAAGCGGTCGTCGGACAGCACGATGACGTGCTGGAAGAGCCCTGGCGCGAGCGCTTCGAGCGCGTACCTGTCGGTGGTGTCGCAGTCCTTGACGTTGACGGTGAGGTTGCGCAGGCCGTCCAGGCCGGTGCCCGCCTGGGGGTGGTCGGTGGCGATCTCCAGCACCGAGCCGGGGGCCACGTAGCCGTCGAGGTAGCGGATGATGTGGTGCGCCCGGCTGTTCCAGTTGAGCAGCAGCGTGCGCTCCGGCTCGGGGTCGGCGGGCTCGGTGGTGACGATCGCCGCCTCGTCCACGGCGGCGGTGCCGTCCGCGAGCACGATGCGGGAGTCGTCGTGCGCGATCATGACGACCTCGTCCGCCTCGGTGACGGGCGTGTCCATGGCCGGGTTGAGCACCACGCCCGACGGCTTGCGCAGGCCGATGACGGTGGCCGTCTCGTACGCGTGCAGCGTCTCGCCGTACGTGCGGCCCGCGACCTCCGCGGCGGGGCGCAGGTAGATCTCGCCGCCGTCGAAGTTGAGCAGGTCCATGCAGACGACCGACATGCCCGACTGGCGGGAGGACTGCACGATCAGCCGCGAGGCGGTGTCGTCGGAGTCGACCAGGTGCACGTCCGCGCCGCCGGCCAGGCGGGCGGCGGCGACGTTGCGGGTCGCGGCGATGGCGGCCACGACCGGCGGGTGCACCCCCTCGCGCTTGTCCAGAGCGAGCAGGATCTTGAAGACGTGCGCGTCGGGGTCCTCGCCCTCGGGTGACAGCACGACGACGGCGCTGGCCGCGGCCAGGTTCATCAGGGCCAGGTCGCGCGGCTCGGTCGCCGATCCGGTGCGGCACACCAGCCGCGTCCTGCCCAGGTCGACGCGCTCGCGGATCTCCTCCTCCATCGCGAGCTTGTCGCGGTCGGCCAGCACCGCCACGACCGAGCCCGACTCGCTGGCGTGCGCCTTGACCAGCTCGGCCACGATCGTGAACACCTGGTCGGACCAGCCGAGCACCACCGTGTGGCCGGTCTCCACGATGCGCGAGCGCCCCCGGCGTAACCGGTCCACCTTCTGCTCGAAGCCGTTGGCCAGCAGGCCGACGAGCATGCTGACGATGAACAGCCCGCCGAGCGAGCCCACCAGCATGACGGCCATGTACGGGACCGACCCGTCGTCGGCGGCCAGCTCGTCGGGCGACAGGGCGTGCATGAGCGCGATCCACAGCACGTGCCCCGGTCCCCCGACGCCCTCCGGCTCATCGGGAGCCACCCACATGAGCAGCCCGGCGACCACCACGACGAGCCCCATCGACACCACGGCCAGCCAGCCGACGAGAGAGATCGTCCCCTTGGACATCGTGTTGTCGAACCAGTAGCGAGCCCGTTCGCGGAACTTCACACTTGACACCCCGTACCTCCGCGTTCAGGTCATTTTGATCAGCTCTACAAGGTAGCGGTGGATCTGTGCGTCCGCAGGATCACCGATAACGTATCGACCATGGCGACTCCCCTGACACCGGACGACCCACCCGAGCTCGGCGGCCACCGGCTGGCGGGACGCCTCGGCGAGGGCGGCCAGGGCGTGGTCTACCTGGCGCACACGGAGTCGGGCGAACCGGTCGCGATCAAGCTGCTGAGCACCGGCGACAGCGAGACCCGGGCGCGGCTGGCGCGTGAGCTGGAGGCGCTGGAGAGCATCGCGTCCTTCTGCACGGCCCGCGTCCTGGCCGCCTCCACCGAGGGGCCGCGCCCGTACGTGATCAGCGAGTACATCGACGGGCCGTCGCTGGCCGGCCGGGTCCGCGAGCGGGGGCCGCTGGCGGGCGGCGAGCTGGAGCGGGTGGTCGTCGGCACGGCCACGGCGCTGGCGGCCATCCACGCGGCCGGCGTCGTGCACCGCGACTTCAAGCCCGCCAACGTGCTGCTCGGGCCCGACGGGCCGCGCGTGGTCGACTTCGGCATCGCGCGCGCCGAGGGCTCGGCGACCATGACCTCCGGGCTGATCGGCACCCCCGCCTACCTGGCGCCCGAGCAGATCGGCGGCACCCCTGCCTCGGCGGCGTCGGACGTGTTCGCGTGGGCGGCCACGATGGTGTTCGCGGCGACGGGGATCAGCCCGTTCGGCGCCGACACGGTGCCGGCGGTGCTGCACCGGGTCCTCCACACCGACCCGGACCTCACCCCCTTGCCGCCCCGCCTGCGGGCGGTCATCGCCTCCTGCCTCGCCAAGGACCCGGCCGCCCGGCCCACCGCCCGTGACCTGATGGTCCATCTCGTCAACCCCACCAC
>NZ_LAVL01000280.1 GCF_001083785.1 Nonomuraea sp. SBT364 | reverse complement strand
GGGCCGGTCCTGGCGGTAGCCGGCCCAGTCGAGGGGGACGCCGGCCAGCCAGAGCCGCCCGGCCGCCTCGGCGAGGACGGCCTGGGCGGGGCGGGGGTCGGCGGCGCCGGGCAGGGTGGCCACGACGAGCGGCCACCGGTCCGGCGGGCAGTCGGCGTGGCCGCGCGCCATGGCGCCCAGCGACTGGCCGGGCCCGATCTCCAGGAGCGCGGGCTCGCCCTCCTGCCGCAGGAGGGTGCGCAGCATGTCGTGGAAGCGGACGGGCTCGCACATGTGCCGGGCCCAGTAGCCGGGGTCGGTGACCTGCTCGGCGGTGGCGAGCTCGCCCGTGACGTTGGACACGTACGGGATCTGGGGCGCGTGCAGGGTCACGTTGGCGGCGATCCACGCCGTGAGCCGGTCGCGCAGCGGCTCCATCATCGCCGAGTGGAAGGCGTGGGTGGTGGCGAGCGGCCGGCACGGCACCGCGTCGGCCTCCAGGAGCGCGCGGACGGCGGCGACGGCCTGCGGTTCGCCGGACAGGACGGTGAGCTCGGGGCCGTTGACGGCGCCGACGCCGACGCCGGTGATGCCGGCGCGGCCGATGCGCGCCAGGACGTCGTCCGCGGCCAGCGGCACGGCGGCCATGGCGCCTTCGGGCAGCTCGCCGATGAGGCGGGCGCGGTGGGCGACGAGGGCGAGCGCCCCTTCCAGGGTGAGGACGCCGGCCAGGCAGGCGGCCACGTACTCGCCGAGGCTGTAGCCGGCCAGCGCCGACGGCTGGACGCCCCACGACTGGACGAGCCGGGCGAGCGCGTACTCGACGGCGAACAGGGCCGGCTGGAGCACCTCGGTGGGGGTGGCGGCGGCCTCGGGCGTGCGGCCGAGCAGCGCGCCGAGCCCGCCGTCGGCGGGAGTCCCGGCGGGGCGGGGGGTGAGCAGGCCGGTGAGCGGGTCGGTGCCGTCCATCAGGCGGCGCAGCCGGGCGCGGCAGTCGTCGAGCACCTCGCGGAAGACGGGCTCGCTCGCGTACAGGTCGGCGGCCATGCCCGGGTACTGCTCGCCGGTGCCCGCGACGAGGAAGGCGACGGGCCGGTCGGCGCGGTTCTCGGCGCGGCCGAGCGCGGCCCCGCCGGCCAGCGCCTCGGCGGCCCCGGCGGCGGAGGAGGCGACGAGCATCCTGCGGTGGCCGAACTGCTGCCGCCCGGCCTGGAGGGTGTGGGCCACGTCGGCGAGCCGGAGTTCCTGCCCGCCGCCGGCGAGGTGGGCGGCGAGCCGGGCGGTCATCTCGTCGGCGGCAGCGGCGGTGCGCGCGGACCAGATCAGCGGTTCGGGGCGCGGCGCCTCCTCGGTCCTGGGGACGAGCGGCGCCTCCTCCAGCACCACGTGGGCGTTGGTCCCGCCGATGCCGAACGCGCTCACCCCGGCCCGGCGGATGCGACCGGCCTCGCGCGGCCAGCTGCGCAGCCGGGTGACGACGTCGAGCTGGGCCTCGCCGGTGCCGAGCTGCGGGTTCGGCTCCGACAGGTGGAGGGTGGGCGGGATCTCGTCGTGGCGCAGGGCGAGCGCCGCCTTGATCAGGTTGGTGACGCCGGCGGCCCGGTCCAGGTGGCCGACGTTGGGCTTGACGGAGCCGATCAGCAGCGACTGGCCGCCGTACACCTGCTGGAGCGCGGCCAGCTCGGCGGCGTCGCCGAGCGCGGTGCCGGTGCCGTGCGCCTCGATGTAGTCGATGTCGGCCGGGGCGAGATCGGCGGCGGCCAGGGCCTCGGCCATGACGGCGGCCTGCCCCTGGACGCCGGGGGCGGTGAAGCCGACCTTGCGCCCGCCGTCGTTGTTGACCGCCCAGCCCCGGATGACGGCGTAGATCTGGTCGCCGTCGGCGAGCGCGTCCTCCAGCCGGCGCAGCGCGACGACGCCGACGCCGCTGCCGAGCGGGGCGCCGAGGCCGCGCGCGTCGAAGGCGCGGCACAGGCCGTCGGGCGGCGCGATGCCGCCCTGCTGGTAGAGGTAGCCGACCCGGTGGGGCACGTTGACGGCGACGCCGCCGGCCAGCGCCAGGTCGCACTCGAAGCCGGCCAGGCTGGAGGCGCCGGCGCACACGGCGACGAGCGAGGTGGAGCAGTAGCTCTGCACGCCGTAGCTCGGGCCGGTGAGGCCGAGCGTGTGCGCCACCCGGGTGGTGAGGGAGTCCTTGTCGTTGGCCAGGCCGACGGCCAGCTCCCCCATGACGGCGGTGATGCCGCTGGGCAGCAGGTTGTTCTGCATGTAGGAGCTGTGGGCGCAGCCGCCGAACACGCCGATGGCGCCGTCGAACCGCTGGGGGTCGCAGCCCGCGTCCTCCAGCGCCGACCAGCTGTGCTCCAGGAACAGCCGGTGCTGCGGGTCGAGGATCTGCGCCTCCTTGGGGCTGACGCCGAAGAACGCCGCGTCGAACTCCTCGACGCCGTCGATGACGGGCGCCGCCTTCACGTACGCGGGATCGTCCAGGAGGTCGGCGGGGACGCCGGCGGCGCGCAGTTCGTCGTCGGTGAGCCGGGTGATCCCCGAGTCCCCGGCGCGGATGGCGGACCAGAGCTCGGCGACGCCGGGCGCCCCGGGAAATCGGCCGGACATGCCGACGATCGCGATGTCGGTGCCGGCGCCTTCGATGTCGTCGATCACGTCTTGGGTCCTCATTTCCGGTTGCTGGAACGGGCCCGGCGCCGCCGCTGCCCCCGTGCGGAACTGGTGGAGATGGCCTCCTGCGCGCCCTGGTCGCCGCCGTCCAGTGCGGCGGTGAACGCGGCCACGGTCGGGTGCTCGTACAGCACCGCGGGCGCGATGGGGCGGCCGAGGTCCTTCTCGATGGCGAGCACCATGGCCATGCCGGTCAGGGAGTTGCCGCCGAGGTCGAAGAACGGGTCGTGCACGCCGACGCCGTCGATGCCGAGGTAGGCGCCCCACAGGTCGGCCATCCTGGCCTCGGCCTCGGTCCTGGGCTGCGCGTAGTCGGTGCGGAGCCGGGGTCGGGGGAAGCGTTCGCCCTGGGGTGCGGCCGTGGCGAGCAGGCCGTCCAGGTCGAGCATGCTCGACCAGGCGTCCAGCACCTCGCGCAGCGGCTGCCTGACGGCCATGACGCTGCCGTGGCCGCCGGCCACGATCCGGTCGAGGAGCGCGCATCCGGCGTCGTCGGCGAACCCGTACCGGGCGCGGTAGGCGGCGACGCGGTCGGCGAGGCCGCCCGCGCTCTTGAGGTTCTCCGACTGCCAGACGTCGTGCTGCCAGGGGCCCCAGGCGACGGTGACGACGCGGGTCGTGGGCGCGGCGGCGGCCAGGGCCTGGCCGTAGGCGTCGAGCAGGGTGTTGGCGGCGCAGTAGTCGCCTTCGCCGATGCCGCCGAACGCGGTGACGGCCGAGGAGTAGAGGACGAGCAGCTCGGGCCGGTCCTCCTCCGGGGTTTCCGGGCCGACGAGTTCGGCGAGCGGGCCCATCGCGTGCACCTTGGGGGCGAGCACCTGGGCCGCCTCGGCGGTGGTGCGCCGCTGCAGGAGCCCACCGGCGGGCAGACCGGCGGCGTGGATGACGCCGTGCAGGCCGCCGAAGTGCTCGCGGGCCCGCCGCAGGGCGGCGCGCAGCTCGCCGGGTACGCCCGCGTCGGCGGTCAGCGGCAGCACCTCGGCGCCCTGGGCCGTCAGGCTCGCGATGTCGGCGTCGCCGTCGGGGAGCGGGGTGCGGGCGAGGAGGGCCAGGCGGCGGACGCCCGCCCGGACGAGATGGCGGGCCAGGGCCATGCCGAGGCCGCGGGTGCCGCCGGTGATGAGGTAGGCGCCGTCGGCCCGCCACACGGGCTGCCCGGGCTGCCCCGGGTGCCCCGGCTGCTCTGACTGCGGCGCCTCGGTTCCGGCGGGGATCGGGGTCCAGCCTCGGATCCAGCGGCAGCCCCGGCGCCAGCCGGTGAGCGGGTCGGCCGACTCGGGTGTGTCGCCCGCGCCGGGCTCGATGAGCAACTCGGCCGCGAGCTGACGCGCGACCCCGGTGGGAGCGGTTTCAGCGGCGCGGTTCGCGGCGGTGAGCGGCGTGTCGGGGTCGAGGTCGACGCCGCTCCAGGTGAGGTTCGGGTATTCGTGGCGGACGGCGCGGCCGAGCCCGTGGGACAGCGCCTGGTGGGGCGCGGTGGCGTCGCCGCCGAGGATGTCGGCCGCGCCCCGGGTGACGGTGAGGAGCCGGGCGGGCCGCTCCCCCAGCGCCTGTACGGCCAGCATCAGGCTGTCGAAGCCGTGCCCGACGGCGGCGCGCAGGTCGTCGTCACCCGTCACGGCGGGGGTGGCCAGGCTCCACAGGTGGGCCACGTGCACGGGCCCGTCGCCGAGCCCGCTGAACACGTCCGCGTACTGGCCGGGGGCCGCCGGGTCGATGGTGAGGCGGCGGCCGTCGCGGTGCGGCCCCGCGCCGGGGACGACCTCGACGACGTGGGTGCCGGACGCGGCGGCGAGGTCGGCGAGCGCGCCGCCGGCGCCCTCCGGGTCGGCGAAGACGACGAGCGGGCCGGGCAGCGGAAGCCCGGCGGGCAGACCGGCGGGCAGCGGGGCGGCGGCCGGGTCGCGCCGCCAGGCGGGGACGAACAGGTGGTCGGCCGGGTCGGCGGCCGACCGGCCCGCGGGGGCGTGGCCGGTTCCCGCAGGAGCTTGCCCGGCGGTGACGCCCGTGGGGGCAGGCACGGGCGCTCCGGCCGGGGTGGGCTCGGGCCAGAAGTGGGTGCGCTGGAAGGGGTAGGTGGGCAGGTCGAGGACGTGGCCGCGGCCCGGCCTGGCGACGTCCCAGTCGACCGGGGCGCCGAGCTCCCACAGCGTGGCGCAGGTGGCGATGAGGTCGTCGTGCGGTTCGCCGCCGGTGTTCCAGTGGGGGGCGAGCGTGCCGAGGACGGCGGTCCGGCCGCCGGTCAGGTTCTGCCGGACGAGCCCGCCGAGCGTCTGCCCGGCGCCGAGCTCGACGAACGCGGACACGTCCGCCTCCAGGCAGTGCCGTACGCCGTCGGCGAAGCGGACGGTGCTGACGAGCTGGTCGGCCCAGTAGGAGGTGCTGGTGGCCTCGTCGGCGGTGAGCGGCCGGCCGGTGAGGTTGGAGACGATGCCGATGGCGGGCGGGCGCCGGGTCACGCCGTCCAGCACGGCGGCGAGCTTCTCGCGGGCGGGCTGCAGCAGCGTGGAGTGGAAGGCGTGCGCGGAGCGCAGCGGGCGGCAGGCCAGGCCGGTGGCGGCGAGCGCGCCGGTCGCGGCCTCGATCTCGGCGGGCAGGCCGCTGAGCACGGTCATGGCGGGCCCGTTGCGGGCGGCGACGTCCACCTCGGCGCCCGTGCCGGCGAGCACGTCCAGGACGCGGTCCTCGGGGGCGGCGACCGCCACCATGCGGCCGGCGGGCACCGCGCTGATCAGGTGGGCGCGTTCGACGACCACGTGCAGGGCGTCCTCCAGGGTGAACACCCCGGCCAGGCAGGCGGCGACGTACTCGCCGAGGCTGTAGCCGACGAGCAGGTCGGGCGTGACGCCCCAGTGGCCGAGGAGGCGGGCGAGCGCGTACTCGACGGTGAACAGGAACGGGTGGGCGATCGCGGCCTGGTCGAGCGGGTCGTGGGCGTCGCGGGTCTGGCCCGTCCTGCCGAGCAGGGCGGCCAGGTCGCCGCCGCGGCCGGGGGTGTCGCCCTCGGGGAAGAACAGGGGGCGCAGGTCCACGCCGGAGCGCCGCCGCACGAGCTCGACGCACTGGTCGACGGTCTCGGCGTAGACGGGTTCGGTGGCGTACAGCTCCCTGCCGAGGCCCGCGTACTGGTCGCCGACGCCGGGCAGCAGGAACGCGACGCGCGGGCGGCGCTTGACGCGGTGGCCGTCGCCGGCGGACCGCAGCCGTCCCACCGCCTCGGCGGCGTCGGCGCAGATCAGGGCCCGGCGGTGGTCCAGCTCGGCGCGGCCGGTCTGGAGGGTGTGCGCGACGTCCGCGAGCCTGGTGCCGGGCCGCTCCTCCAGCCAGCGGGCCAGGCGGTCCGCCTGCTCCCGCAGCGCTGCCTCGCTCCCCGCCGACAACGGCAGCACGTACGGCGCCCCGGCGTCCCCGGCGTCGGCCGTCTCCGTGCCGGCCGTCTCCGTGCCGGCGCCCCCCGCAGGGGCCGGACGCGGGGTGGGCAGGGCGGTGGCG
>NZ_LAVL01000279.1 GCF_001083785.1 Nonomuraea sp. SBT364 | reverse complement strand
GGGCGGGGGTGATGCCGTCGCGGACGGCGCGGGCGGCCAGGGCGATGTTCATCGCGCCGGTGGCCGCCTGGCAGTCGCCGATCAGCGCCGCCGAGGCCGTGAACAGCGCCTCCGGCACGCGGGCCCGGACCGCCGCCGTCTCCTCGGCGTCGCGCGCCGGCCCGGTGGCCGCGCCGACGACCAGGCCGGGCGCCGCACCGGGCAGCTCCAGGCTGCGCGCCACCGCCTCGGGGTCCTCCCCCGGCACGTGCCGGGTCGCGGCCACCCTGGCGTACGGCCTGCCGCCCCGCCCGGCGCAGTGCCTGGCGGACTCCACGACGAACGCCACGGCCCCCGACCCGGCCACCTGAGGCACCGGAGCCCCGCCGGAACCCGGGGCGGGACCGGAGGCGGAGTTGGCGGGGGTTTCGTCGGCGGCGACGACGAGGACGACCTCGGCCTTGCCGGCGGCGATCATCTCCAGCGCGCAGTCGAGGGCGATGGACGCCGACGCGGCGCCGTTGCAGATGGTCGTGGTGGGCCCGCGCAGCCCGAGCGTCTGGCAGACCGCGCCCCCGGTGGCGTTCAGGACGACGTTGGAGAAGCTGAGGACGGCGGGCTTGCTGGGGTTGAGCGCGATGCTGTCGTCGAACCCGCCGGTGCTCTCGGCCGAGCCGGCGCCGGTGGCGAAGACCAGCGCGACGTCGTCCAGCGCCCGGCGCGGCAGCTTGAGCCCGGCGTCCTCCCAGGCGAGCCGGGAGGCGGCGATGGCCAGGCGGGACAGGCGGTTCATGTGCCGCCACAGCGAGCGCGGCGCGAACGTGCGGCCCTCCAGCGACGGGGCCCGCCCGTCGGCGGTGTGGCCGGCGGTGATGGCGGCGGCCGTCTCGGCGATGCCGGTGCCGGCCTCGGTGACCGGCCCGAGCCCGGTGATCACCGCGTCGCGGCGGGGCGCCGGCTCGTACGGGCGCGGGCCGCGCGGCCGGGTCAGCACGAGCGAGACGTTGTTGCCGCCGAAGGCGTAGTTGTTGGAGACGACGGTGTCGATGGGCATCGGCCTGGCCCGGTTCGGCACGTAGTCGAGGTCGGCCCGGGCGTCCTCGGCGGCGTCCTCGGCGGCGCCGTCGTCGAAGCCGATCGTGGGCGGCGCCACGCCGTGCCGCAGGGCCAGGACGGATGCGACGGCCTCGACCGCGCCGGCGGCGCCGAGCGTGTGGCCGACGAAGGACTTGATGCTGCTGGTGGGCACCTGGGCGGCCCGGTCGCCGAAGACCAGGCGCATGACCTTGGCCTCCATGGCGTCGTTGGCGGGGGTGCCGGTGCCGTGGCCGCTGACGTAGTGGACGTCACCGGGGGTGAGCCCGGCGTCGGCGAGCGCCCGGCGGACGGCGCCCGCGCCGCCGCGCCCGGTGGGGTCGGGGGCGGTGGCGTGGTAGGCGTCGGCGGACAGGCCGTAGCCGGCGACCTCCGCCAGCGGCGTGGCGCCCCGGGCCAGTGCCAGGTCCAGCGGCTCCAGCAGCAGGAACGCGGCGCCTTCGCCGAGGTTGAGCCCGTCGGAGTGGCTGTAGGGGCGGCACGGCCCGGTGCTCAGCGCCTGCAGTCCGGCGAAGCCCGCGTACGTGCCGAACAGCAGCGGGTCGACGCCGCCGGCCAGGACCGCGTCGGCCTCGCCGGTGAGGATCTTGTCCCTGGCCAGGCCGACGGCGTTGCCGCCGGCGGCGCAGGCGGTGGAGACCAGGACGCGCGGCCCGCCGAGGCCGAGCCGCCGCGCCACCACGTCGGCGGTGTGATGCATCGGCTGGTAGCGTCCCTGCGGCCCGGGGGTCGCCTGGCACTTGCCGAGGATGATCCCGAACCGCCCCGCCGCCGGGGTCCCCTGGCCGGGCTCCGCGCCCGGCAGGGGCAGGCCGGCCTGCTCGATCGCCTGGCGGGCGGCGACGAGGGCGAGCCGGGCGGTGCGATCGCCGGCTTCCTCGCCGGCGGAGAGCTGGGTGTCGATCCAGGCGTCGGGCACCTGCCCGGCGTACCTGGCGGCGAACACGGCGAACGCCGGGTCCTCGATCGGGGCGAGCCCGCCCCTGGCCGTGGTGAGCCGCGTCCAGAACTCCGCGGGGTCCCTGCCGGCCGCGCAGATGATGCCCAGGCCGGTGACCACGACGGGCCGCAGCGCCATGCTCTGCCTCCTTCTCCGGGTGACCGGCCGATCAGATGATCGGGATGCTCCAGCTCTTGGGCACGATGTACGGGCTGGTCAGCGTGGTGACGCCGAGTCCGCCGACGGTCAGGTCCAGGCCGGCCGCCGCGAGTTCGGGGTCGACGCGGGCCAGGCCGAGGGTGGCGCCGAGACCGGCGCTGTGCACGGCGTGGACGACCTCGCCGACGTCCTGGCCGCCGGCGAGCACGCGGGTGCCCGGCGCGGGCACGCCCTCGCAGCCGGTGAAGCCGACGGTGCGCCGCCCGCTCCCGGCCTCGAACGCCTCCAGCACGGCGGCGCGGCCGACGAAGTCGTCCTTGGTGATGTCGACGAGCCAGTTGGCGCCGATCTCGATCACCGTGGCGCCGGGTGTGGCCTCGTGGCGCGGGATCGGCTGGCGCACCTCCAGCATGGCCAGCTCCAGCGCCTCCTGCCCGGCGGCCTGGGCGTGCTCCAGCGCGCCCGCCCACAGGCCGGCCGACGCCTCGCGAGGGACGATCATCTGGTAGCCGTACTCGCCGGTGTAGCCGGTCCTGGCGAAGACGATGTCCACGTCGTCCCAGGTGGCCTCGACGACCGACTCGAAGGGCAGCGAGGCCAGCTCGCCGTCGATCAGCCGGCCGACCACGCCCCACGCGTAGGGCCCCTCCAGGCCGATGACCGTCAGGTCGGCGGAGCGGTCGGCGATCTCGGCGCCTTCGACGGCGTGGGCCAGCAGGTGGTCCAGCAGGCGGGAGCCGGCGCCGCAGGAGCTCTCCAGGAGCAGCCCGTCCTCCCTGCCGAAGGCGATGACCTGGTCCACGACCTGGCCGGAATCGTCGAGGACGAGGCTCATCATGCAGCGGTCGGAGGTCAGGTACTCCACGTCGCGGGCCAGGATCCGCTGGGCGAAGTCCACGGCGGCGGGGCCGGTGATCTCGATGAGCCGGTGCCCGCCGAGGTCGAGCACGGCCGCCCGTTCGCGCAGCACCTGATACTCCTCCGCGAGGGAGGAGAAGCGCAGCGGTACGGTGGCGTCGCCCACCTGGCCGTGGACGGTGTCCTCCGGATGCCGGGTCGCGAGGACGCTTGCCATGTTCACACCTTTCGCACGGAACGTTGGTTCGCCGGGTCGGCGATGGTGAGGTTTCCTTCGGCGGCGACCTGGCCGTCCACCCGGGCCGAGACCCGGTATTCGGCGAACCCGCCGCCGCCGCCGGTGCGCTCGGCCGTGAGCACGAGCTGGTCGCCGGGCACGACGGGGCGGCGGAAGCGCATCGCCCTGACGCCTGCCAGGTAGCTGATCTCGCTCGCCCCGGCCATGGCGAAGACCACGCCGGCGAGCTGGGCCATGGCCTCCACCATGACGACGCCGGGCAGGACGGCCTCGCCGGGGAAGTGTCCCTGGAACCACAGCTCGGTGCCGGTGACGTTCTTGGTGGCGGTCCCCTTGACGCCGGGGACCACCTTGCCGACGCGGTCGAGCAGCAGCATCGGCCAGCGGTGCGGGAGCACGGCGCGGACCTGGTCGTGGCTCAGCCCGTGGACGGGCGGCGCCTGCTCGGCCACCGTCATGCCGGCGCCCTCAGGGCGGGGTCGACCTCGTCGGCGAGGCGCGAGACCGAGCCGAACACCGCCATGTCGCTGTCGTACAGCGCGACGCCGAACTCGGCCTCGATGGCGACGTAGAGCTCCAGCACGTCGAGGCTGTCGAGTTCGAGGCCGCGGCCGAACAGCGGCTGGTCGTCGGTGATCCAGCCGGGTTCGATCTCCAGGTCGAGCCGGGAGACGATCATCTTCTTGATCTGGCTGCAGGTCTGCTGCCGCTGCGCGGCCCTGGCCCGCAGTTCGTCGATGGTCATGGGTTCTCCTTGTGCGCCGGGCTGCTGGTCGGGGCGGGTCACTGCAGGCCGCCGCCGTGCGCGACGACCACTGAGCCGGACATGTACGAGGCCTTGTCCGAGGCGAGGAAGCTGACGATGGAGGCGATCTCCTCGGGGCGGCCCATGCGGCCCAGGCGGATGCGCGACTCGTAGCGCTTCTTGATGTCGGCGGGCACCTTGCGGGTCATGTCGGTGGCGACGAAGCCGGGGGCGACGACGTTGGCGCGTACCCCGTGCGGCGCCGCCTCGTTGGACAGCGCGTGGGTGAAGGCGATGATCGCGCCCTTGGACGCCACGTAGTTGGTCTGGCCGGGGAAGCCGCCGTCGAGCCCGCTGGAGGAGGAGATCGTCACGATCGACCCGCTCCGCTGGTGCTGCATCACCTTGAGCGCTTCGCGGCAGGCCAGGAAGGTGCCGACGAGGTTGGTGTCCACGGGGGTGCGGAACTGCTCCAGGCTCATCGCGATGAGGTAGCGGTCCATGGTCACGCCGGCGCTGGTCACGAGCACGTCGAGGCGCCCGTGCTCGGCCCGTACGTCGCGGAAGAGCCGCTTGACGGCGTCCTCGTCGGTGACGTCCGCCTGCGCGGTGCTGGCGCTGCCGCCGTCGGCCGTGATCCGGCCGGCCACCTCCTTGGCGTCGTGCTCGGAGCGGGCGTAGTTCACGACGACGTGGGCGCCCTCCCGGGCCAGGTCGAGGGCGACCGCCCGGCCGATCCCGCGCGACCCGCCCGTCACCACGGCCACGGATCCTGGGGCAAAGAGCATCATCTCTCCAGGAATTCGATAATCACCGGATCGATCAACTGGATCTTCTCTCCATAAGCTACTAAGCCGCGATATCACGCCTGTATCACACAGATATCTGCGCATTGACCTGAATATTCGCGATATATGACCCTGGGGCCATGAATGAGCTCAATGTGGAAGTTCTGGTCGTCGGTGGCGGGCCCGTCGGACTCTGCGCCGCCATTGAGCTCGCCCGCCACGGAATATCGGTGCTCCTCGTGGAAAGGCACGCGGGCACGGCGATTTTCCCCAAGGCCCGCCTGATCAGCACCAGGACGATGGAGCTGCTGCGCGCTTGGGGGCTGCAGGAGGAGGTGGAGCGCGCCGGCATGCCGCGCGAGGAGTACCTCGCGGTGGGCGTCGGCAGCTCCCTGACCGCCCCGGACTTCGTCCGCTCCGCCGCCGAGCTGGACCGCGACGCCCCGCAGAGCCCCACCTACACGTTCCTGTGCTCGCAGGACCGCCTGGAGGTGATCCTGCGGCGTCACGCCGAGTCCCTGCCCGGGGCCGACGTCCGCTTCGGCGTCACCCTGACGGACCTGCGTCCCACTTCCGGCGGCGTGACGGCGACCATCGCCGACGCCGCCGGCCAGACGCTGGTGAACTGCCGTTACGCGGTCGCCGCCGACGGCAGCCGCAGCGGCGTGCGCGACCTGCTCGGCATCACCACGGAAGGGCCGCCGCCGCTCGGGCACATGATCAGCATCATGTTCGAGGCCGACCTCGGCTTCCTGCCGCCCGACCGGCGGGCCGCGCTGTCGTTCCTGCGCGATCCGCCGTGCGCCGTGGAGGCGGTGGACCACGAACGGCGCTGGATGGTGCAGACCGGCTACGAGCCGGAGCTCGGCGGCAGCCCGGCGGACTTCACCGAGGAGGCCTGCCTGGCGGCGGTGCGCGCCGCCGTCGGCGTGCCCGGCCTGCCGGTCACGCTGCTGGGCGTGATGCCGTGGCTGCAGCAGGCCATGGTCGCCACCGCCTTCCGCGCCGGGCCGGTCTTCCTGGCGGGCGACGCCGCGCACGTGGCGACGCCGCAGGGCGGGTTCGGCATGAACTGCGGCATCCAGGACGCGCACAACCTGGCCTGGAAGCTGGCCGCGGTGCTGCGCGGCACGGCGGGTGAGGCGCTGCTGGACACCTACGAGACCGAGCGCCGTCCCGTCGCGGCCCGCACGGTGGACGAGAGCCTGGACAACGCGCTGATCACCTTCGAGATGATGGAGGGGCGGCTGTCCATGCGGGAGGCGATCGAGCGGCAGGCGGGGCGGCGCAGCTGCGAAGGGCTGGTGCTGGGGTTCGCCTACGACTCCGCCGCCGTGCTGCCCGACGGCACCGCGCCGCCCGCCGGGGCCGGACAGCCACACGT
>NZ_LAVL01000278.1 GCF_001083785.1 Nonomuraea sp. SBT364 | reverse complement strand
TGTCTTGTTTTGTTAAATGTACCGACCACACCAGAGACATCCCCTACCCTCTCCGTCGGCGCCGTCAGATGTTAATAAGAGCCAGGTCCCCGCCCCGTGCCCCGTCGAGCAACCGCCGCACCGCTTCCTGCTCGGCGGCACGGCCATACAGCGTGGTGGACATGAACAGAGTGTTACTCGGGTGTGTCAAGCGATAAAGGGCCCCCTGTAAGGCTGGCGATTTCACCGATTGGCGACCACAGCCCGGGCAGCGACAGCCGGATCGAGCGGAGCGAGCGGTTCGGGCGGTCCCAGCGGTTCGGGCGTGTCGGCCCACGCTGCGGGTCCGACGGGTCAGGTGGCGGTCCAGGCGGCGGTGGTCTCGATCCGGTGCCGCCACAGTTTCTCGCCCTCGCCGCCCGGCTCCCAGCGGGAGGCGAAGTCGAGCAGGGTGCGGCAGCGGGCCAGCATGCAGGCGTGCCGGTCGGCCCAGGGCGGCACCGGGCCGCCGTAGGCGTCGAAGAAGTGACGCAGGTGCGGTACGTGCTCGGGGTGGTGCGCCCGGACGATCCACTCGCACCACGCCAGATCCTCCACCGGCCGGCCGGGATGCGCCCACTCCCAGTCGAGGATCGCGGTCGTCTCGAACGTCGCCGGGTCGAACAGCATGTTCTGCGGGCCGTAGTCGCCGTGCACCAGGCCGAGCCGGTGCAGCCGGGCCAGCGTGCGCCCGCACTCGGCCAGCACCTCCGCCGCCCGTCCCTCGTCGAGCAGGTCCTGGCCGTGCGCGCCTCGGACGAACTGCATGCTCACGCTCGTCTCAGTGACGGAATGCACCCGCGGCACGGGCAGCCGGCCGCGTAGCCGCCGCAGGAACCGGCTCTCGGTCCTGAGCCGGATCCGCGCGTCAGGACCCTGGTAACACTTGACGACCAGAGCGCCGTCTCCGACCGTGCTGTTCGTGTACCCGTGCTCCACAGCCAACGATTCTGGCGCACTCCCGGGGCGGGCGTCAGCCCTGGAAAATGGTTTGCTGGACCGGCAAGGACTTTGCCAACCTTGACGGGCTATGCGCTCCCTCCCCGAAGCCGATCCCGGCCTGCCTGACATCCGAAGCCCGCTGCGCTACCTCTGGTGGAACGCCCGTCGCCAGGGCCGTCAGCTGCTGGGCGGCATCGGTTTCGCCACGCTCTGGTGGCTCGTGCAGTCGCTCGTGCCCGCCGTGCTCGGCAAGGGCATCGACGCCGTCACGGCCAAGGACACCCGCGCCCTGCTGGCCTGGTCGGGGGTGCTGCTCGTGCTCGGTCTGCTCCAGGCGTTCAGCGGGATCATGCGGCACCGGTTCGCCGTCTACAACTGGCTGGCGGCCGCCTACCGCACGGTCCAGCTCACCACCCGGCAGGCCGCAAAACTGGGAGCAACCCTGCCCAAGCGGCTGTCGACCGGCGAAGTGGTCAGCGTCGGCAACTCCGACATCGCGCACATCGGCAGCTCCATGGACATCCTGCTGCGCGGCACCGGCGCGATCGTGGCGATCGTCACCGTTACGGTGATCCTGATCTCCACCTCGCTGCCGCTCGGCCTGCTCGTGCTGGTCGGCGTGCCGGTCATGGCGGGCGCCGTCGCGCCGCTCCTCAAGCCGCTGCACCGCAGACAGCACCGGCAGCGCGACCTGACCGGCGACCTGTCCACCCGCTCGGCCGACATCGTCGCCGGGCTGCGGGTGCTGCGTGGCATCGGAGGCGAGCGGGTGTTCGCCGAGCGCTACCGCGAGGAGTCGCAGCGGGCACGGCACGCCGGCGTCGCCGTGGCGCGGGTCGAGTCGCTGCTCGAAGGCGCCCAGATCCTGCTGCCCGGCCTGCTCATCGCGCTCGTCACCGGCCTCGGCGCGTCCTTCGCCGTGTCCGGCCAGATCTCCGTGGGCCAGCTCGTCGCCTTCTACACCTACGCGGTGTTCCTCATCGGGCCGATGCGTACGCTCACCGAGGCTGCCGACAAGCTGACCAAGGGCCACGTCGCCGCCCGCCGGGTGGTGCGCATCCTGTCCATCGAGCCGGAGGTCACCGGCGGCGACGGCGCCAGCGCGGGCGGCGTGCTGCGCGACTCCTACAGCGGCGTCACCGTACAACCCGGCAGGCTGACCGCGCTGGCCGCGAGCACGCCCGAGGACGCCGCCGCGATCGCCGACCGCCTCGGCCGCTACTCCGAGGGCGACGTCACCTTCGGCGCCGCCGACCTCGCCACGCTGCCCATCGACGAGACACGCGCGCGCATCCTGGTCGCCGACAACGGCGCACGCCTGTTCACCGGCCCGCTGCGCGACGAGCTCGACGTACGTGGCGGCGCCTCCTCCGAGCGCGTACGCCAAGCCCTGCACGCCGCCTGCGCCGAGGACATCGTCGAGGCGCTGCCCGACGGGCTCGACGCCGAGGTGGCCGAGGCCGGGCGCGAGTTCTCCGGCGGCCAGCAGCAGCGGCTCCGGCTCGCCCGGGCGCTGATCACCGACCCGGAGGTGCTCATCCTCGTCGAGCCGACCAGCGCCGTCGACGCGCACAGCGAGGCCCGCATCGCCCACCGGCTGGCCGAGGCCCGCGCCGGCAAGACCACGCTGATCTGCACCACCAGCCCGCTCGTGCTCGACCGCACCGACCACGTGTTCTACGTCGAGGACGGCCGCGTACGGGCTGAAGGCGCCCATCGCGACCTGCTGGCCACCGCGCCCGCCTACGCCGCGACCGTCACCAGAGGGGAGGACTGACGACATGGCTCGCGAGATCCTGCCCGTCGCCGATCAGAAGCAGGTGCGCGCCTACGCACGGCGCCTCACGCTGAAATACCCGCGTCAGCTCGCCGGCGCGCTCGGCCTGCACGGCCTCGCCGCCGTCGCCGGCCTGGCCGTGCCGTGGCAGCTCGGCCACCTGGTGAACGACGTCAAGACGGGCGCCCCGGTCAACGCGTTCCTGGTCGCCGCCGCCATCGCCGGCTTCCTGCTGCTGCAGGGAGTGCTGGTGCGCTACGCCGTGCTCGCCTCGTCCAGGCTCGGCGAGAAGGTCCTCGCCGAGCTGCGTGAGGAGTTCGTCGACCAGGTGCTCGGGCTGCCGCTCTCGACGGTCGAACGGGCCGGCGCCGGCGACCTGCTCACCCGTACGTCCCGCGACGTCGACTCGCTGTCCAGGACCGTACGGCACGCCGTGCCCGAGACGTTGATCGCGGTCGTCACGTTCACGATCACCATCGGCGCGCTGCTGCTGGTCGGGCCGCTGCTCATGCTGCCCATGCTGATCGCGGCGCCGCTGCTCTACTTCAGCACCCGGTGGTATCTGAAGCGGGCCCGCGACGGCTACCTGCGAGAGAACGCCGCATACGCCGACATGACGGAAGGGCTGGCCGAAACAGTCGAGGGCGCCCGCGCCATCGAGGCCCTCAGCCTTCACGAACGGCGCCGCGAGCGCACCGACCGCGACATCAGCCGCTCCTTCGCCGCCGAACGCTACACGCTGCGCCTGCGCGTCATCTGGTTCCCCTCCGTGGAGCTCGGCTACGTGGTCCCGGTGGTGGCCGCGCTGCTGTTCGGCGGCCTCTTCTACAGCTCCGGCTGGGTCACGCTGGACCAGGTCACCGCCGCCACCCTCTACGCCCAGCAGCTCATCGACCCGCTCGACCGGTTCCTCATGTGGATCGACGAGCTCCAGGTCGGCGGCGCGGCCATGGCGCGGCTGCTCGGCGTCGCCAACGTGCCCGACGACCGGCGGCCCACCGGCGCCCGGCCCACCGGCGAGCTGCTGGAGGCCGACGACGTCCGCTACGCCTACAGGCCCGGCCGCGACGTGCTGCACGGCGTGTCGCTGAGCGTGCGGCCCGGCGAACGCCTGGCCATGGTCGGCCCGTCCGGCGCCGGCAAGTCGACGCTCGGCCGGCTGCTCGCCGGCATCCACGGCCCGCGCACCGGCACCGTCACCGTGGGCGGCGTGCCGCTCGTCGACCTGCCATTGGACGACCTGCGTGGCCACGTCGCGCTCGTCACCCAGGAGCATCACGTCTTCAAGGGCACGATGCGCGACAACCTGCTGATCGCCCGGCCGGACGCCGACGACGCCGCCGTCCGCGACGCGCTGGCGGCCGTGGACGCGCTCGACTGGGTGCTCGCCCTCCCCGACGGCCTCGACACGGTCGTCGGCTCCGGCGGCCTGGACATCTCCCCGGCCCACGCCCAGCAGCTCGCGCTGGCCCGCCTCGTCCTGGCCGACCCGCACACGCTGGTCCTGGACGAGGCCACCTCGCTCATCGACCCGCGCGCGGCCAGGCACCTGGAGCGCTCGCTCGCGGCGGTCCTCGACGGCCGCACCGTCATCGCCATCGCCCATCGCCTCTACACGGCCCACGACGCCGACCGGGTGGCAGTGGTGGAGGACGGTCACATCAGCGAGCTCGGCTCCCACGACGAGCTGGTCGCCGAGGGCGGCTCCTATGCGGCGTTGTGGCAGAGCTGGCATGGCACCCCGAGCACCACTCGCACCTGACAACCTGGGATAAAGCGAAACCAAAGCGCCCCCGGCTACTGTCGGCGCCGTCGATCGGAAGTTAGACGGGGGTAAGAATGCGCAAGTTGCTGATCATCCTGGCGATCGCGGCAGCGACCTTCACCGGGGTCGCCGGCCCCGCCGGCGTCACTGCCGACGGACCGGCTTCGGACCCGCCTCGCCTGTGCGAGACGAATCCGAAGATCGACTGCGACATCCCGTGGACCATCTGACGATGTGACACGGCAGCCGTCGACCGGCGTGCGGCTCTGGCTTGTCGCCCAGCGACACGGGGAACCAGAGCCTCAACGGGCACGCCGGTCAACGGCCGCACCACCAGGACCTCAGCAAGCGCACGGCACGGGTTGACGCCTGCGGACCGCGCTCAGCGAGCGCAGGCCTCGTTGGGTGGCGAGGGGCGTCGTTGGGTGGTCAGGGCGTCGTTTGGTGAATGCGGGTCAGGGCTTCGGCGGCCTGGGCGCGTAAGGGCTCGGCGTTGATCTCGGCGAACAGCGCCTGCGCCCGCTCCAGCTCCACCGCCGCCCCCGGCCTGCCACTCTCCAGCAGCAACGTGCCCAGCGCGAGCCGGGCCCGGCCCTGGATGAGCCGGTCGCCCACCTCGGCGGCGATGTCGAGGGCTTCGCGCAGCGTCCGCTCGGCGTCTCCCGCCCGCCCCAGCTTCAGGTGTGCCTCTCCCAGGCCCTGGAGCACATACGCCTCTCCGATGCGGTCATGCGCCTCGCGGACGATCGTCCGGGCCTTGCCGTACGCCTGCAGCGCGGGCTCGGAACGGCCACGGCGCAGCGACAACTCCGCGAGGCGCATCAGCGCCTGGGCCTCGCCCCGCCGCACGCCCTCCTGGGTGTAGATGGCCAGCGCCTGCCTGAGCAACGGATCGGCCTCGTCCAGACGCCCGCACTCGCCGTGGATGAGGGCCATGTTGGACAGCACGTACGCCTCCGCCGCCCGGTCGCCGACGGCGCGCAGCAGGCCCAGGGCCTCGGCGTAGCGCCGCAGGGCCCCGTCCAGGTCGCCGCCGGCCCGGTCCAGCAGCGCGGCGTTGCGCAGCGCCAGCGCGCGGCCGTGATCCTCGCCGATCTTCTCGAAGATGGCCAGGGCCGCGCTGACCAGGGGACAGGCGTCGTCGTAGCGCTGCTGGAAGATGGCCAGCGAACTGAGCGAGAACAGCATCGCGCCCTCTCCCCGGGCGTTGCCCGCGGAGAGACAGGCCGCGAGCGCGACCTCGGAGACGGCCCGCCAGTCGTCGAAGTAGCCGTAGGTCTCGAACAGCGTGACGGCCGTCATGGCCAGGCTCCAGGCCAGCTCGGCCAGCCCATGGTCGGCCGCCTGCTGCACGGCGCGGATCAGGACCGGCAGCTCGGCGTCCAGCCACCCGAGCGGTTCGTCGCCGAACATCTGCGAGCCGTCGATCTCGGGCAGGTCGACCAGGCCGCGCAGCACCGTGAAGTGGCCGCCGTAGTGTCGCCGGTGCGCCTGCTCGACCAGCGCCAGCAGCGTCGCGCCCGCATGCTCCAGCACCGCGGTGCGGGCCTCCTGGGTGTCCTCGGCGAACGCGCGTTCGGCGGCGAAGATCCTGACGAGGTCATGCCACACGTAGTGGCCCCCGCGCCGCCTCAGCAGGGCCGTGTCGACCAGCTCCTCGAACGCCCGCTCCACCACCTCCGCCTGCGCCGAGGCCCCGGACATCAGGAGCCCGAGGGACGTCGGCTCGGCCGTCCGTACGCAGGCCGGAGTGACGGGATCCACGCCCTCGTGCGTGTCGCACGGGACCGGCCTCGTGCGGTGGCCCGGTGGCGTGGTGGGTTCGGGATGGTCTGCGGTATGTGGTGTGGTCGGTTCGGGGCGTGCCGGGGTGCGCCGAGTCGGCGGGATTTCGGGGGCTTGCGGGGGTGCGCTCGTCAGTTT
>NZ_LAVL01000027.1 GCF_001083785.1 Nonomuraea sp. SBT364 | reverse complement strand
ATGTCGAGGCCCAGCCCCCCCGACCGTCCCGCCGACGTGCACGTCACCGCCGAGGCCGACCGGCTGGGCCTCGACATCGAGGTCGCCACCGCCCCGCACGACCTGGCCGCCGCCACCGCCGCCGCCCGCGCCCTGCTCACCGGCGCCCGGCCGAGCGCCGTCTTCTGCTTCGCCGACTCGATCGCGTACGGGGTCTACGCGGCGGCGGGGGAGCTGGGCCTGTCCATCCCCGGCGACGTGTCGGTCATGGGCTACGACGACCATCCGATGTCCGGGCTGCTCACGCCGGGGCTGACGACCGTCGACTGGAACATCGACGGGATCGTCAGCGCCGCCGTCCGTCTCATGTCGGCCGCGGCCGACGGCGGGTCCCGGCGCCGGCGCGTCGTCCAGCAGCCCACCCTCCGCGAACGCGGTTCCGTCGCCGCCCCCTGAATCCTTTGACCGCCTCCGCGCCTCTCATGGTGGAAAGAACATCCACGAAGGAGGTCGTCATGATCATTGCCGCCGCTGTCATCGCCGGACTCGTGCTCGTCTGCGCGTGTGTGCTCATCCTGCGCCGGAGGGGCGGGTCGCGTGGCTGAGGCGAGCTGGCCCGGCGCGCGGCTGATCGCCGGCGCGCAGGAGGGCGACGCCGAGTCGATCGCTGCGCTGGTGTCGGGCTCGCATCCGCACGTGCGGCGCTTCGCCCGCTCGCTGTGCGCGACGCCCGAGGACGCCGAGGACGCCGCGCAGGAGGCGTTGATCATTCTTTACCGGAAGATCGGGACCCTGCGAGCCTCCGGCGCGCTGGCGTCGTGGCTGTTCCGCATCGTCCGCAACGAGTGCCTGCGGCGCACCCGTCAGCTGACGTGGCGTGCCGAACCGGCCCCGGAGCCCGCCGCCAGGTCGGCGGAGGAGGAGGTGCTGGACCGCCTGGAGACCGGCCGGGTGGCGGCGGCGATCGCCGCGCTGCCCGCCGACCAGCGGCGCGTGCTGATCATGCGTGACATCCAGGGAATCAGCGGGCGGATGGTCGCCGACGCGCTCGGCCTCAGCGTCCCCGCCATGAAGTCGCGGCTGCACCGGGCGCGGGCTGCCGTCCACCACACACTGGAGCTGGGATGACTGACACCAGGAGTTTCGCGAGCGCGTCGGTTCCGCGGCACCTGCTGCGCGGGGTGGCCGGGTTCGGCGCGCTGGCCGGGGCGGTGGCGTTGCTGCCGGTGCTCGGGCCGCTCAGCCTGCTGCTGGCGCCGGCCGGGCTGCTCGCGTTGCGCGGCTGCCCGGCCTGCTGGGCGATCGGGCTGGCGGAGACGATCTCGAGGGGCCGGCTGCGGCGCTCGTGCGCCGACGGCCGGTGCGAGTTGTCCTACGACGGCCCGCGCGGTGCGCGAGCCGTCCGCGTGGGCCTGCCGCAGGTCAGTCGTCGCCGGGGATGATCAGGCCGAGGATCCAGCTCACGACGCTGATGATGAACGCGCCCACGAGCGCGGACGGCCAGAAGTCGTCCACGTGGAACGGGATGTCGAGCTGACCGGAGATCCAGCTCGTCAGCATCAGCATCGCGCCGTTGATGACCAGCAGGAACAGGCCCAGTGTGAGCACGATGAGCGCGCACCCCAGAGCCTTGACGATGGGCTTGACGATGGCGTTGATCAAACCGAAGATCAACGCCACGATCAGCAGCGTGCCCCAGTAGGTGGGCGAGTTTTCGGGCGCGGTGATCTGGATGCCGTCCAGGAACTGGACGGCCACCCAGAGGGCGACCGCCGCCGCCAGGGTTCTGATGATGAATCTCACGCTGATTGATCCTCCCACGTTATCGACCGGCCGACGAGGGAAGTGCGTCCCATGGGGAGGGAGTGAGATGGAAGCCACTGGTTTGGAGTCGTTGCCGGCGAGCGAGCTGCACGACCGCGCGGTGCGTTATGCCGTACGCCACGGGGATCTCGGATTCCTGTGGAACCTGCTGAAGGTGATCCCCGCGGCCGAGGCGGCGTCCGGCAACGAGGAGGAGACGACCGCCGATCTGAGTCGCGTGTCGGCGCTGCTCAGCGACGCCATCGCCGCGGGTGAGGGCGAGCTGGGCGAGGCCCTGCGACCCGTCTACCTGTCGTATCTGCGCGAGCATCCTGACGCCTAGCCGGCCAGCCGGGTCTCCGTCCCGCCGTAGCCGGCCAGGCCCGGCGTGCCGAACTCCTGTCCGTCCCGGCTGACGATCAAGGTCTCGTACGCTCCCTCCGCCGCCTGGTCGAGCGCGAACCGCCTGGCCAGGACCGGCCCCATCGCGTACATGGCGGTGGCGTAACCGTCGGCCACGCCCAGGTCGGGGCCGAGCACCGTGACCGAGCTCAGTGTGGTCTCCGGCTCCCCGGTGCGCGGGTTGACGATGCCGGCGCCGCCCGAGGTGGCGATGCCGAGGTCGTTGGCGAACAGCACCCGGCGCACCAGCCCCGTGTGCGGGTCGCGGACGCCCACCCGCCAGCGCTTTCCCGGCGCGGCCGAGCCGCGCACCCGGATGTCGCCGCCGGCGTTGATGCGGTGGTCGACGGCGCCGGCGTTGGCCAGCGCGCGGGAGAGCCGCTCCAGCGCCCAGCCCTTGAGGTAGCCGGCCGGGTCGACGACGCCGTCCCTGCGGGCCTCGAACCAGCCGCCGGTCGCCTCGTTCAGCTCGTCGCAGCGGTGCAGCACCTCGACGAACTCGGGCAACTGCCTGATCGTCTGGCCGCGGTTGAGCCGGGCGAGCAGACTGTCCGGGCTGGTGGTGCCGAACGTCTCCTCCGTCCAGCGCAGCCAGGCGAAGGCGTCGTCCAGCAGGGGGGTGAGCTCACGTTGCGGCAGGGCGGTGCGGATGTCGACGCTGACCTGCGTGCCCATGACCGTCTCGACCCGAGCGCTTCCGGGGAAAGTCGTCACCTTTGCCTCCTTGTCCCCAGCCACAGTCCCATGTGGCGCGTAATGTCGTGTTAAGCCTTTTGCCGGTTCTTGACGGTGGCCGTCCTGACCTGCGTCCCCGGTACGGCCAGCCGGGCCAGGGCGCCGCGCACGTACCGCTGGAAGTGCCTCGGACCGGCCAGCACCACCTCGCGCTCGGCGATGTCGGGCACCTGCCGGCTCAGGCCGGAGGCGCTCACCCGTTCCTTGGCCCGGGGGTCGTGCTCCTGGCCGACGACGAGCACCAGGCCGTACCTGTCCTGGAGGTCGCGCAGCTCTTCGGTGACCTGGTCGGTGCGGTAGACGGCCACGGTGCCGTCGTCCCGGTTCGCCAGCAGGGTGCGCAGCGCGCCGGGCTCCAGGCCGGTGGCGATCAGCACGGTTCCCCGGGTGCGCGCGGACCGGCCGTGGCCGCGCAGGGCCATCAGCGCCGCGACGCCGTACACCAGCAGGGCCAGTGGCCGCGTCGTGCCGAGCAGGACGGCCGCGACGCCGGAGCAGAGCAGCAAAGGAGCCATGTCCTCGACTGTGGGTGCCGAACATGAGAACCATCTGAGTAAGGTCTAAAACATGGCTAACGTGCGTGTTGAGCGGACTGATGATGGTGGGTTCAGGGCGACGAACGCCCGCGGCGCCGAGGTGCGCATGGGCGGCGGCGCCGACGAGGGTGTGTTCACCCCGGTGGAGCTGCTGCTCGCGGCGGTCGGCGGGTGCAACATCGTGACCGTCGAGCCGCTCACCGCCAAGCGTGGGCACCAGCTGGTGCGGCTGGCGATGACCGTCGCCGCGGACAAGGTCGAGCCCAACCGGCTGGGCCCGGTCACGATCACCTACGACGTCGAGCTGCCCTCGGAGGAGGCGGACGAGGTCTTCAGGGCGGTCGCGGCGCGGGTGCACGAGAAGTACTGCACGGTCAGCACCTCGCTCTCGGAGGGCACCGAGGTCCGTTTGGACATCCCGTAGCCCTGATTAGGGGGATATTAAACTGCGTTATGACGCGTCCGTTGCATACGGCTCGGTAGTGTCGAAGCAGGTCGGAAGCAGTGCGACAGCAGTGCGACCGGCCTGACAGACCTACACCGGAGCGGACGCGGAGGGGGACCGCGGTCTGCCAGTGCGGGACCGCCGGCGCCTTTGGGGGAAGGCGCCGGCCTGGACCGCCTTCGGATCGGGGCCGGGCAGCTTGGGGGAGCTGCCCGGCCCCGATTCTTGCGTATCGTACGGTTTCGTGACCAAAGTCCTGATTGACTGTGATCCCGGTATCGACGACGCCATGGCCCTGGCCCTCGCGGCAGGCGCCCCCGGCCTGGAGATCGTCGCCATCACCACCGTCGGCGGCAACGTCGACCTCTCCCTGACCACCGCCAACGCGCTCGCGCTGCGCGAGTTCCTCGGCCTGGGCGACGTGCCGGTCACCGCGGGCAGCTCCGGCGCCCTGCTGCGGCGCACCGTACGGGCAGCCACCGTGCACGGTGAGAGCGGGCTCGGCGGCGTCGTGCTGCCCGCGCCGAGGCTCACCGTGGCGGACGGGCACGCGGCCGACCGCATCATCGAGACCCTGCGGGCCGCGCCCGGCGAGATCACCCTGGTCGCCATCGGGCCGCTGACCAACGTCGCGCTGGCGGTGCTGCGTGAGCCCCGAGTGGTGGAGTGGGCGCGGGACATGGTGATCATGGGTGGCTCGTTCACCCGGGGCAACCACAACCCGGCGGCCGAGTTCAACATCCTCGCCGACCCGGAGGCGGCCCAGATCGTCTTCGGCGCCGGCTGGACGGTCAAGATGCTCGGCCTGGACGTGACACTCACCGCGACGGTGACCAGCGGCGTGCTGGATCGCATGAAGCCGCTCGGCCGGCTGGCGGAACTGCTGGTCCCGGCCGCCCAGTTCTACGGCCTGGTGACGGCCGAGGGCGGCCCGGCCATCCATGACGCGTGCGCGGTGGCGTACGTGATGGACCCGTCGCTGACGACGATGACCCCGGCCGTGGTGAACGTGGAGACCGTGGGCGAGTTCACCCGGGGGATGACGGTGGTCGACTTCCGGCTGCGCGACCGCGAGCCGAACGCGCTGGTGGCGACCGGGCTGGACGTGACCCGGTTCTGGGAGCTGGTGCTGGGGACCTACCGGGAGTTGGCGGACCGGCTCGGATGATCTGATGTGCGGGCAGCGCGCGGCGGCTGGTAGAGTTACACCGGTTGCAGGCGCCGCTAGCTCAGTTGGTTAGAGCAGCTGACTCTTAATCAGCGGGTCCGGGGTTCGAGTCCCTGGCGGCGCACCGCACAGAAACCCCAGTTCGGTACGCCGATCTGGGGTTTCTTGGTTCTCGGAGAGCCTCGGGCGAGGTCGGGTCGCGCCCGTGGTTGCTCGCTGGTTGCTCGTCGGTACGGTTCGGGCACATGGCTGGTGTTCCGGTTGCCGGTTCGAGGGTGATGGTGACCGTTGGCTTAGGTGCTGACGCCGTGGCGCGAGGGCGGGAGTGGTCGGCGTCCACCCTGCTGATTACGCTCACGCTTGTCCATGGCCTTAATCGGACCAGCGGCTGTGTTCCGCCCTCTGCCAACGCCTCGCCTATCTGCGCGCGGAAAGCCTTCAGCTCCATGTCGAGGTTCGTGTCCACGACCGATCAACTCCTATCAGTGGAGATCAGCCTTTCGGACTATCCGCAAGCCGCAAGCGCTCTGAACAGGACGTGTGGGCATTCGCCTCGGTAACAGCGGTATGGCGGGGTGGAATGAGTCATGGGTCGTCTTTCTCGCTCTCAGAAGCCTCCCCTCCGTCCGCCCGAGTTGCGATCGCCGCGCTCGATGTGGTGGTGGGTGCTGCCCGCCGCGCTGCTGATCGGCGTGGCCGCCTGGAGCACCACTGAGTGGCTGCTGCAGGACCTGAACACGTTGCCGGTCCCCGAGCGGGTCTCCACTCGGATCGAGGTGGCAAGGACCGCGCTGGCGGCTGCGGCCGGCGTCGGCGCCGCGGTGACGCTGATGCTCGCCGTGCGTCGGCAGCGTCACCAAGAGTTGGCCACCGCGCACACCACGCACGATGCGGCCGAGCGCCGGGTGACCGAGCTGTACACCAAGGCCGCCGAACAACTGGGCAACGACCAGGCCCCGGTCCGCCTGGCAGGTTTGTATGCGCTGGAGCGCCTGGCCCAGGACACACCGGCGCTGCGGCAGACCATCGTGAATGTGATCTGCTCCTACCTGCGCATGCCCTACACGCCGCCGTGCGAGGACCGCAGTAAGAAGATCCGCGCAGCGCAGCGGACCTCCCGGGGCTTAGCCCGCTCGGACACCAGCGGCGGGCGCGATCCCCAGGAGGAACTGCAGGTCCGCCTGACGGCTCAGCGCATCCTCGCCGCCCACCTCCGCTACGTCGCCAGCCCGGCCGCGCGCGGCCGGTGGCTGGCGCGCCGCATTAACTCCGACGCGCGTCACTGGCCGGACATCCGGCTCGACCTTGCCGGCGCCGTCCTCGTTGACTTCGACCTCGGCACCTGCCGCATGGGCAATGCCGACTTCGGCGGCACCACCTTTACCGGCGACGCTTGGTTCGACGAGGCGGCCTTCACCCGCACAGCCTCGTTCATCGGGGCAACCTTTGCCGGCGACGCCCGGTTCGACGGAGCGACTTTCACCGACCACACTGGGTTCGGCGAAGCAACGTTCACTGGCAGTGCCAGCTTCCGCAGCACAGCCTTCACCGGCACCGTTTGGTTTGTCGGGACGACCTTTACCAGCGGCACCCGGTTCGGCGAGGCGATGGGGTTGGAGGCCGCGGAGCTGGGCGGCGCGCGGGTATTGCCGGTGGCCGACGATGTGCGGCGGGAGTGGCCAAGCGCCTGGCAGGTGGTGGCGGGTACGGACGGATGGCAGACGCTGCGTCTGGCATCGGCACAGGACCCCGAAATGAGCACCCGTTCATTACTGGATTGAGCACACAGAACGGCGACCAGGACATCGTCTCCAACATCGGCTACGACGAGCGCGGTCTGGTCACCGCCATCACTGACCCGCGCGGCCACAGCGACGGTGCCACCGCCGCCGACTTGACCACCACGATGCGCTACGACGCCCTGGACCGGCTGGTGGAGACCCTCGCACCCGAGGTGCAGATCGACAAGAACGGCACCGCCAGCCAGGCCCGCCCTACCACACTGATCGGCTACGACGCCGCCGGAAACAAGACGCACCAGCGCGACGCCGAAAGCCGCACGACCATCTCCGGCTTCGACAAGGCCGGGCGGCTGACCAGCGCGACTGCGCCCGCCTACACGCCGCCGGGTGGAACTGCCGTCACCCCCGTTGTCGAACGCGTCTACGACGCCGCCGGGCTGCTGGTCTCTGCCACCGACCCGCGCGGTAACACCGCCACGTTCGACTACGACCAGCTCAGCCGCCAGGTCCGGGCCACTGACCCCGCCCCTCAGGGCCAGACCGCAGGCACGACGGTGGCCGAGTACGACCTGGCCGGCGAGACGCTGGCCACGATCGACCCGACCGGCGCGCGCACCGAGGCGACCTACGACCTGGCCCGGCAGATCACCGCTACCCAGATCGAACGCCAGCCGTCCACAGCCGCCTACGTCACCAAGATGGAGTACGACGACGCCGGCCGCTTGACCAAGCAGGTCGCGCCCGGCGGGAAGACCACCACGTTCGCGGTGAACGCGGCCGGAGAGGTCACCTCCTCCACCGACCCGATGACCAACACAACCACGATGGCCTACGACCTGGCGGGCCGGGTGGTCAAGACGACCGACCCGCTGGGCAACGCAACTGTCGCCGAGTACGACCTGGCCGGTCGCAAGACCGCTGCCAAGGATCTGAACGCCGGCGGCACCGTGCTGCGCATCCTCGGGTATGGCTATGACGCGGCCGGCAACCCGACCAGCATGACCTCACCCGAGGGGCATGTCACCCAGCAGACCTTCGATGCCCTCAACCGGATGACCTCGCTGATCGAGCCCGTCAGCAGCGGGCAGACGATCACCACGAGCTTCGGCTACGACGCCGCCGGCGCCCGTACCCGGCTCACCGACGGCCGCGGCAACACCACCTGGACCAGCTACAACAGCCTCGGCCTGGCCGAGACCGTGACCGAGCCGGCCACCACCGCCCACCCGAACCTGGCCGATCGCACCTGGACCCACCTCTACGATGCCGCCGGAAACCAGACGGCCACCATCCAGCCCGGCGGGGTCCGCATCGACCGCACCTTCGACCACCTGAACCGGCTCACCCACGAGTCGGGCGCGGGCGGCGGCGCCACCACCGCGGAGAAGACTTTCGGCTACGACCTCGTCGGCCGCACCACCACGGCGGGTGACCTGACTGTCGCCTACAACGACCGCGGCCTGCCGCTCACCGTCTCCAAGGGCGGCAGCCAGCAGACCGCCTACGGCTACGACGCCCTCGGCAACCCCACGCAGCGCATCGACGCCTCCGGCACCGCTGCGTTCACCTGGGACAACGCTAGCCGGTTGAAGACCGCGACCGACCCGGTCACCGGCCGCACCCTCACCTACGGCTACGACAAAGCCAGCAACATCAAGACCATCATCGCCACCACCGGCCCAGCCAGCACCCAGTCCTTCGACTACGACCCGATGAACCGGCCGATCAATCACACGCTGAAGAACGGATCCGGCACCCAGCTCGCCCAGATCACCTACGGGTGGGACGACGACGACAACCTCACCACCAAAACCACCACCGGCACCGCCGGAGCCGGCACCAACACCTACGCCTACGACCACGCCGGACGCCTCACCTCCTGGACCGCCCCCGGCGGTGCGACCACCGCGTATGAGTGGGACGCCTCCGGCAACCGCACCAAGGCCGGCGACAAGACCTACACCTACGACGAGCGCAACCGGCTCACCAGCGGCGACGGCAGCACCTACACCTACACCCCGCGCGGCACCCTCGCCACCGAGACCAAGGCCGGAGCCACCACCCAGCTCACCTTCGACGCCTTCGACCGGCTCATCGCCGACGGCGACAACCTCTACAGCTACGACGCCCTCAACCGCGTCACCTCACGCACCCGCGGCACCAGCAACCAGACCTTCACCTACTCCGGCCTCGGCAACGACATCGCCGCCATCAGCTCCGGCGGCACCATCCAGGCACGCTACAGCCGCGACGCTTTCGGCGGCCTGCTCGGTCTCCAGGAAGGCACCGGCCCTGCTGGGGCGGCCCTGTCCGACCTGCACGGTGACCTGGTCGCCACTTTCAACACCGCGCTGGTCACGTCCACCGCCTACGACCCCTTCGGCACGGTGACTGCTCAGACCGGCACCGCGACGAGCCTTGGCTACCAGGGCGGGTACACCGACCCCGACACCGGCAAGGTCAACATGCACGCCCGCTGGTACCAGCCGGGTACCGGCACCTTCACCAGCCGCGACACCATGACCCTGGCACCGAACCCCTCCGTCCAGGCCAACCGCTACACCTACGCCAACGCCTCACCCCTGACCGGCATCGACCCCACTGGCCACTCCACCAGAGGCACCACTAGCGGCGGCGACATCGACTGGAGCGCCGGAACCTCCTGGTCCGCACACGGGAACCGGGGCGGAAGCGGCTTCGACTGCAATCCCACCTGCTTCAACACCTCCACTAACTCCCCTTATTCTTGGGGGATGGAACGACTCGGCGATGGAATAGATCCGGTGTCTGCCGGTTTAGACTGGTATTTCGAGACCATGGTTTTGTCTAACCGAATCTGGGCCGATGACGAAGAGGCGAAGCGGACCGGCACGATGCCCAACGGATTGACGGCGCCAAAAGACTTCTGGGCTATGACTGCAAAAGAGCGTGCCCATTTTACAACACTTTCTTCGTATATGAACTTTATCAATCCGGCAATAACCGATGAGGGAATATCTCAGCTTCTGCATGGTCCATCTGTAGTTGCCGGCAGCAATCACAGACCTCGATACGATTATTTTGATCACTATAAGCACCTCGTGAGGTACAGCGACGCTATCGAGGCCGCCGCAAGGCGTCATGGGGTCAGCAAGTATATCCTTACGGCCGTTCTAATCTGGGAAGGGACGGACGTCCTGGAGGTGCGCAGTGGGTCGGAGCGTAAAATAGCCAACGTGGGAGAGTTGTTCTTCAAAAAAAGAAGGGCGGAGTGTGCCTCTCTCGGTATAACTCAGCTCGAAGTCTATAAGGCGGATCGCGTACTTAAAAAATATTACGGAAAGAATCTATCGGATCGTGCAATTGCCGACATCTTGCTCTATAAGCCAGAGATGGCAATCGAATTTGCTGCGGGATACTTGCGGTATCTTAAGGAGAATATCACGGTTAACAAGTATAAGAGTGTCGGTGAATATAGAAGAGGGGATTTTAATGACTGGGAGGCGGCGCTCGGATATTGTGGGTGCTCTGGAGTTTTCGAAGACAAAAATGGGAAATTCCACTCCGAAAGATTCGTGGAATGGTTGGAGGGTGGGTGCGCTCACACGAAGGAAGCAGTGATTCGAAAGAATGCGCTTGCGAGATACCTCGGCAAAACGAGAGCAGGGAGTGAATATTGGCGATGTGTTCGCGAGAATTGCATCATGACCATGCCCATATAAGCGCCACTTGCATCGATATGTGATAGGAGTTCGCTGCTAGTGATCAGGTTCATCGAAAGAAGCCGTTGGAGCGCTCGGTCGACTGGTTGGGTTGCCATCTTCATAGGTGCTCTATGTGTGCTCACGGCCTGTGGCACTGTCTTCTTTCCTGTGACAAATCGAGTCGATCCGGAAGTGTTCGGCGATTTGCGCGCCATTGGCGACGTGGCGGCGGAAACGTCCTACTCGGCAGAAGGGGAGGGCGGGGAGGATGTTACGAATGTGCTTGTGATCGACATAGGGCAGCCGAATATTAAAAAATCTCTGGCCAAGGCGCGTAGTACATTAGAGGGTGCTGGCTGGCATGTAGTGGGGCAGCGGCCCGAATGGGTACAGTTAGAGTCAGCGAACTGGGAAACCGTACGATTAAGCCTAACATCGCTAGCTAAATATGACTTTGACGGTAACCCGGACCAGCATATTCAGGATCTGCTCAAGGCGGCTCAATCCAAAATTGAAGCTTTCGTAGTTGTGGAAGCGTATCCAATAGGATAGTCAGAGAGAAAGCCTTTTCATCCTGATGTGCCAGCTTCATGGACCTCGAACACCGGGCCACCTCGTTCCGGTTCCTCATCCGTGACCGGGACGCCAAGTTCACGGCCGCCTTCGACGAGATCTTCACCAGCCATGGCGCCACAGTGATGAAGACACCGCCACGAACGCGCCGCGCCAACTGCTACGCCGAACGCTGGATCGCACCGTCCGAGCCGAATGCACCGACCGCATGCTGATCTACGACGAACGCCACCTTCGATCGGTCCTGAACGAGTACGTCGAGCACCACAACGCGCACCGCCCGCACCAGTCCCGCCGGCAACGCCCCCCTGATCAAGACAAAGACGCCGTGGTGCCGCTGGAAGGCCGCATTCAGCGCCGGAAGGTGCTCAGCGGAGCCATCAACGAATACCACCGAGCCGCCTGACCAACCCGAAGAAGCGCCAGCTCAAACCACATGCACGAGTTTTGAAGCGGTACAGGCTGCATGCGAAGCCTCCTGGAGATGCTGTTGCTCTTGGTAGACAACGCATCTACCAGGGGCTTCTATGCTCGTAGATCAAGTGCAACGAGGCGATGAACCAGGCCGGGATCGACCCCGCCCCGCACCGCAGCGGACCAACGTGGAAGCAATTCCTGACAGCACAGGCCGAACACATCGTCGCCGTTGCTTTCCTCCACGTCGACACCATCAACCTCAAACGCATCTACGCCCTGGTCCTGCTGGAACACCGCAGCCGTCGTACCCACCTGCTTGGTGTAACGGCCAACCCCACGGGCGAATGGACCGCCCAGGCTGCCCGCAACTTCCTCATGGACACCGACACGACGAACATCAAGTTCTTGATCCGCGACCGTGCCGGCCAGTTCGCCGAAGCCTTCGACACGGTATTCACCGACGCGGGCCTGCGCGTCCTCAAGAGTCCGCCACAAGCCCCGAAAGCCAACGCACACTGCGAGCGGATGATCGGCACCCTACGCCGCGAACTCCTCGACCGAATGCTTATCCTCGATGAGCGACACCTGCGCCGAACCCTCACCCGATACCTGGAGCACTCGGCGTTCAAGGACGGCGATCTGGTGACGCAGGACGAGAATCTCCACGTCCTTGTCCCGATCGCTCATGGGGAGCAGCCGCAGCGCGGCGACCGCGTTCGTGACGGCCAGATAGGCCAGGCGTAGGAGTACGGCGGATCATCCTGCCGTACGCGCTTCCGTCTCCCAGGTGACCGAGCTCGCGTACGCCCCGCGAAGCCCTCGCAGAGTCATGACCTGGGCGGATGCAATTATCGGCAGGCGCACACCCCGGGCACCTTGTTGGCCTGGCATCGGCGTTTGATCAAGCGCTCATGGACATACCCACACCGCGCTGGCCGTCCCGGAACAACCAAGGAGGTCCGGGATCTGATCCTCCGTATGGCGCGGGAGAACCCGAGGTGGGGGTATCGGCGGGTCAATGGTGAACTGGTTCGGCTCGGTATGCGGGTCAGCGCGGCGACTGTGCAGCGGATCCTGCGTGCGAGCAGGCGCGGTCCGGCGCCACGAAGCTGCGACACCTCGTGGCGGACGTTTCTCCGCCTGCAGGCGAGGGGGCTATTGGCCAGTGACTTCTTCCACCTCGACACGGTCTTCCTGAAGCGCTTGTACGTGTTGTTAGTCATGGAGATAGAAACCCGACGTGTGCACATCCTGAGCGTCACCGCTCATCCCACCGGCGCCTGGACCACCCAGCAAGCCCGCAACCTGCTCGAACTCGGCGCTGACACCAGAGTGAGATTCGCTGCCGAGGACCGAGCCCTTCTCGCCGCGCTCCTGACCTCGCTGCCGCGCGAGGTCTTTCGTCGGCTGAGGCCCCTCGTCCAGCCGGACACCGTCCTGCGCTGGCACCGCGATCTGACAACGAGTACCAGATCGCCAGCTGACGCTATCAAGAATCCGCAGGTCAGAAATCGAATCCTATTCTTGAGCCCCACAGGCTGTGTCTGCCACGTGCTCGGCGTCCCCATGCCCAGGTCTGGACCCGGAGGCGGGTGGCGGTGTGGCGGGCCACGGGTCAGCGTCCGGCGGTGGCGGTGTGGACGACCGAACACTTGACGGGATTCTTGGACTACGTTCGCGAGGATGTCTTGTATTCGTTGTGTGGCTGGACGCACTGCGCGGCCTGCGCCGTGGCGAGCTCGCTGGGCTCCGGTGGGTGGACATCAGCCTGGAGACCCGTGAGCTCACGGTCGTCCAGCAACTCATCCACGTCACTGGCCAGCTACGCGTCGTCCTACCCAAAAGCGCGGCGAGCCAGCGCACGATCGCCTTGGACACCGAGACGATCCGCCTGCGGCGCCGCCATCAGCAGCGCCAGCACCTGAGCGGGCTCGACAGCGCTGGCTGGGTGTTCACCCGCGCTGACGGCCAGCCGATACGCCCGGACTACCTGACCTACCGGTTCCGGCGCTCGGTGGCAGCCAGCGGACTGCCACCGGTACGGCTCCATGATCTGCGGCACGGCGCCGCCTCCACGGCGTTGGCCGCGCACGTGGACCTGCGTATGGTGCAGGGAGAGCTCGGGCACGCCAGTATCGTCCTGACCTCCGACACCTATACCTCGGTCCTGCCCGAACTCCATCATGAGGCGGCGAAGGCGACGGCCCGCCTGGTCCTCGCCACAGCGCGAAGAACAGGCCATAGGCTGCGGAAACGGACGATCCAGCTCCGGCGGCGCCTCGCGAACCGACCACCCCGCTGAGCGCTTCGCCGGAAAGGTCTGGTGGTGTCGGTTGACCCAGTCGTGACCCAGCTATGACCCACCTCATGATTCTTTGATCAAGAGGTGGGTGAACCTACAGTGGGTGAGAGATCTGGGACAGTCTCGCCTACAGTCTTCTCGATATGCCCGCTTTGACACTTTGAGCTCCTGCTGAGTCGATTGCATCTCTTGAAGGCGACTTGAGTAGCCTGCGTAGATGACGGAGAGTTACTAGCCAGGGGAATCTAGTTTCCTATTTGTGACATTCGCGCCTCTTGTCGGGATGATCGGGATTTCTTACGTTGATCGTCGGAAGTCTGATCAGCTCCGAGCCGTGCCGGGTTGAAGGTGCGTTCTGCTGCGGTGGAGAGCGACGTTTGGCGCCCCGTCTGCCTGGGTGCCCGTTGTGGTTCGGAGTGTGATGGCGCATGCGCCGGTTGTTGTCGTGGGCTCGATCGCGGCGTTTGATCCTTTTGTTGCTCGCTGTGTTGTTGCCGGGTGTGCTTTCGCTGACGGTGCTTCCTGTGCAGGCCCAGGTGCGGATCGAGAGCGCAGTTAATCTCGCCACGGGTTTCGTGGATGTGCCCAAGCAGATGATGGGTACGGCGGCAGGGTTGCCGTCGCTGGTGGAGACGTCGGTCACGCAGCCGCTTGCTGGGCAGGCCCGCGCAGCAGACGAGGGGGACGACAAGCCTCTCGAGAACGCCGTGCCGGTGGAGCTGCGGGATGGTGTGATTCGGGAGGCGAGCCAGGAACCGCTGGCCAAGGATCGCTCCAGTCTGGCCAACGTTCTGTTGGCGGCGGATCCGCCCTGTGGCAATGTTCCGGCGTGGCGTCCCAATTCCGCGGTGACGACGGGCGACTTGGCGGCGTACGCGCAGCGTATTTGGCGGGCCAAGCTCACGATGCCTGGGTATGTGAACACCACTCCGCCGCCAGAGGACAGCCTGCTTTGGGAGGCGGCGGGGACGTGTCCGTTGCCTCCTCCGCCGACGATTACGTCGATGTCGCCGGCCAATGGTGTGCGGGTGATGACGACGAGGCCGACGTTCAGTGCTTCGGCGTCGACGTGGCCGGGTGGCAGCGTCTCGTTCGACTTCGAGGTGTGTGACGGCCCGTCGATGAACGAGTGCCGGACGTTTGAGGACTGTTGTGCGACGTCGGGGAGTGTGACCGTTCCGGAGGGCGTTCTCGGCTGGGGGCGGCAGTATTGGTGGCGGTTGAGGGTCAGTGACGCGTCGACGATTGGTGGTCAGGACGACACGTCCGAGGCCCGCACGTTCGTGGTGGGGGTCCGTCAGCCGGCGATCACGTCTCAGCTGTCCACGCCGGGTGTCAATGGGCAGGAATTTCATCAGGCGTCGGGCAATTACACCGTGACGCACACGGATGCGCAGGTGGCGGTGGTGGGTCCTCCGCTGGCGGTGGTTCGTTCGTACAACAGCATGGATCCCAGGCGCGACGGCGCGTTCGGTGCGGGCTGGTCCTCGCGCTGGGACATGCGTGTGGTGGAGGAGAACGTCAACGGTCGTCCGGCGGCGCTGGTGACGTATCCGGACGGGCGTCAGGTGCGGTTCGCCGAGAAGGCGGATGGTACGTACGAGCCTCCGCCCGGGATGTATGCCACGCTCGCCGAGAACGCTGATGGTGGCTGGCGGTTGATGGACAAGTCCGCCACGAGCTATGTCTTTGACGGCGCGGGCCGGCTGCTGGAGATCAGTGACCCGCGGGGCCGTACCCAGGAGTTGACCTACGGTACTGATGGCAAGCTGGCCACGGCGACCTCGCCGGGTGGCCGCTCGCTGCACTTCACGTGGAACGGGGCGCACGTGGCGTCGGTGTCGACCGACCCGGTCGACGGCGAAGCTTTGACCTGGACCTACTCCTACTCCGGTGACGTGCTGGAAAGCGTCTGCGCCCCGACTGAGGAGTGCACCTCCTACGACCACAGCCCGGGATCGCTGTATCGCAGCATGGTCCTTGACTCCGACCCCATGGGCTACTGGCGGTTGGGTGAGACGAGCGGCAGTGTCGCCAAGGATCTGGGGTGGATCGGAGGCGCCCACTACAACGGTAGCCACACGCTCGGCCAGCCCGGAGCGCTCCTCGGGACGTCCGACACCGCGGTGGGCATCACCGCCTCCAACACACCTGCGATCAACCTGCCCGCCGGAATCATCCCCCGGGCCGGCGCCTGGGGGTCGGTGGAGACCTGGTTCAAGACGAACGGCAGCGGCAACATCATCACGGTTGACGGCACTTGGGACGATCGCCGCCCCCTGCTGCAGGTCACGGCTGACGGCAAGCTCGCGGCCGGTTACGACGCGGCATCGCGCATCGTCTCCACCGCACAAATCAGCGACGGAGCGTGGCACCACGCGGTGCTGACCGCCTCGGGGAACTCCCAGACCCTCTACGTGGACGGTGTCGCGGCGGGAACGTTCGCTGGCACGATCTCGAACATCGACCACCGCTACACCGAGTACATGGGCGTCGGAGGGGTGGCCGGGGCCGTAGACGAGGTTGCGGTCTATGACCGTCCTCTGTCGGCCGCTGAGGTTGGGCGCCATTACGCCGCTCGTGCGGTGGCGCCGCACAAGCTCACCAAGATCACTCTGCCGAGTGGTCGGGTCTGGGCCGAGAACACCTACGACAACGTCACTGACCGGATCAAGACTCATCAGGATGACAACGGAGGTACGTGGCAGATCGGCGATACCGTGCCTAACCATTCCACCGGAATGGCCACGATCACGGTGACCGACCCGGCCGGCCACACCCTGACCTCCGTACACGACACATGGCGCGGCTACCGCATTGTGTCGCAGACCGACCAGCTCGGCAAGAAGACGACGTACGCCTACGACACCGGCGGATACCTATCGAAGGTCACCGACGCCAACAACAACACCGTCACCCGGTCCAACGACAAGCGCGGCAACGCGCTCAGCACGAGGACCTGCCGGACCACGAGCAACTGCCAGACCAGCTACGCGTCCTACTACCTCAACGCCAACGACAAGTTCGACCCGCGTAACGACCGGCAGACCACCCACCGTGACGCCCGCTCGTCCGGGGCAGCAGACAACACCTACGCCACCACCTTCGACTACAACGAGCACGGTGAGCCGACCAAGCAGACCAGCCCGCCCACCCTGGACTTCCCCAATGGGCGGTCCGCAATGGTCACCTACACCGATGGCACCGAGTCGGCGATTGGCGGAGGTACCACCCCGGCCGGCCTGGCCGAAACTGCCACCGACCCGCGTGACAACACCTGGGCCTACCGCTACACGGCCTCCGGTGACTTGGCCGAGCAGACCGCCCCCGAGGGCCTGGTCGTCAAGCTGGAGTATGACCCGCTCGGCCGGCTGAAGGCCAAGACCGAGGTCCTGCAGGCCCACCCGGACGGCGTGAGAACCATGTTCGCCTACGACACGTTGGGTCGGCTTACGACCCAGACGGAGCCCGCCGTCAGAAACGAAATCTCCGGCGTCACCCACACCAAGCGGACCACGTACGCCTACGACTTGGACGGCAACCGGCTCAGCGAGACCGTGGCCGACCTGACCGGCGGCGATGCCGAACGAGTGACCGTGCTCACCTACGACGACCATGGCCGGGTCGAGGCGATCACTGATCCCGAGGGTGGCGTTGTCCACCAGACCTGGAACAACCTGGGCAAGCTTGCCTCCACAACTGATCCGCGGGGTGCTGTGGTCGAGCACGCCTACACTAAACGCGGCGAGCTCACCACCCGTACATTGAAGGGCTGGACCGGAAGCCCTGTCAGTCCGCAGCCGGCGGCGGATGTGGTGCTGGAGTCGTTCACCTATGACCCTGGCGGGCGACTGGCCACCCGGGCTGATGCGATGGGCCGCAAGACCAGCTTCATCTACTTCGGTGACGACCTGCTGGACGAAAAGATTGCCGACGGCGCCAAGCTGAACGGCTCCACCACCGCCGACGATGTGGTCCTAGAGGACCACATCTACGACAAGGCAGGAAACCGCACCAAGCTAATCACCGGTGGGGGAACGACTGCCACCGAGTACGTCTACGACGCCGCCGGTCTGCTGACCTCGCAGACGGTCGATCCCAACGCGCTGGGCCGGAAGACCGCCTTCGTCTATGACGCCAACGGCAACGTGGTTAAGAGCACTCGCACCGCTGCAGATAGCACTCGCTCGGAAGTGACCGAGTTCGTCTACGACAAGGAGAACCGGGCCACCAAGCAGACCGTCGAGAACGGCGACGAGGACATCGTCATCACCACCGCCTACGACGAGCGCGGCCTGGCCATCGAGACCACCGATCCGCGGGGCAACGGCGCCGGGGCCGACAGGGCGGGGTTCACCTCCACGAGGCGTCACGACTTGCTGGGCCGTCTGGTGCAGGTAACCGCTCCCGAGGTGCAGATCGACAAGGCAGGCAGCACCGCGAGGACGCAGCCGAGCGCCACATACGGTTACGACACGTTCGGCGCGACAACGCACCAGACCGATGCCGAGGGCCGGACTGTCACCTCCGTCTTCGACAAGGCCGGCCGTTTGATCCGGCAGACGGCTCCCAGTTACACGCCGCCGGGCGGGACCGCCGTCACCCCTGCAACCCTGCACGAGTACGACGTGGCGGGGCAGCTTGTCTCGTCCACTAGCCCGCGCGGGCACACCGTCACGGCCGAGTACGACAAGCTCGGCCGCCAGGTCCGCATCACCGATCCGGCTGCTGAGGGGCAGCCTTCGGGGCGCTGGATCGCCGAGTACGACCTGGCCGGAGAGAAGCTGGCCGGCATCGACCCGACCGGCGCCCGTGTCGAGGCCACCTACGATGACCTGGGCCGACAGATCACCTCGACGGTGATCGAGCGCAAGCCCGCGACTGTAGCCTTCACCACGACGATGACCTACAACCAGGCCGGTAACCTGCTCAGCACGGTCGAACCCGGCAACAAGACCACCACGTTTAAGGTGAACGCGCTCGGTGAGGTCACGTCGGTGACCGACCCGGAGAACGACACTACGGCCATGACGTACGACCTGGTCGGTCGGCTGCTCACGCTCAAGGATCCGCGTGACAACTCTACCGTGGCACAGTACGACCAAGCCGGCCGGCAGATCGGGGCCAAGGACCTGGACGCTGCGGGTGCTGTGGTGCGGACCAGCGGTTCCAGCTATGACCTGGCGGGGAACCTGGTCGCTGCGACCTCGCCCGAGGGGCGTGTCACCCGGCAGACGTTCGACGCCCTCAACCGCGTCACGTCGTTGATCGAGCCGGTGTCCAGCACCGAGTCGATCACCACGAGCTTCGGCTACGACGCCTCTGGTGCCCGTACTCGGTTGACCGACGGGCGCGGCAACGCCACGTGGACTACCTACAACAGCCTCGGCTTGGCTGAGACGGTGATCGAGTCCGCCACCCCTGCCCACCCCGATGCCGCCGACCGCACCTGGACCCAGGTGTACGACGCGGCCGGCAACGCGGTCGCCACCCTGGAACCGGGCGGCGTCCGTATCGACCGGACGTTCGACCAACTGGGCCGCGTAACCAAGGCGGCCGGTGGCGGAGGTGGAGCTGCTGGCGCGGAAAAGACCTTTGGCTACGACCTAGCCGGCCGTCCGACGGCCATCGGTGAGCTGGCTGTGGAGTACAACGACCGCGGCCTGCCCTTGAGTATCCTGAAGGGCACCGCCCAGGAGACCGCATACGCCTACGATGCACTCGGCAATCCCACTCAGCGCATCGACGCCGCTGGTACCGCGGACTTCACCTGGGATAACGCCAGCCGCCTGAAGACCGCCACCGACCCGGTCACCGGCCGCAAGCTGACCTACGGCTACGACAAGGCCAGCAACCTCACCTCACTGACCGCCGCCCAGGGCACCACCACGACCGACAGCCAGGCATTCACCTACGACAGCCTCAACCGGCCGCTCACCCACACTTTGAAGAAGGGCGGGTCCAGCACCGGGCCCCAGCTAGCCAAGATCACCTACGGGTGGGACGACGACAACAACCTCACCAGCAAAACCACCGAAGGCACCGCCGGAGCCGGCACCAATATCTACGACTACGACCACGCCGGACGCCTCACCTCCTGGACCGCCCCCGGCGGCGCAGTCACCGCGTACGAGTGGGACGCCTCAGGCAACCGCACGAAGGCCGGCGACAAGACTTTCACCTACGACGAGCGCAACCGGCTGCTGTCCGGCGATGGCAGCACCTACACGTACACGCCCCGCGGCACCCTGGCGAGTGAGACGAAAAACGGCGCCACCACCCAGCTCACCTTCGACGCCTTCGACCGGCTGATCGCCGACGGCGAAAGCGTCTACAGCTACGACGCCCTTGACCGCCTCGCCTCCCGCATCAGCGGAGTCAACAAGCAGAACTTCGCCTACTCCGGGCTCAGCAACACCCTGGCCGTCATCACCGATACCCTCGGCACCGTCCAGGCAAGATACGGCCGCGACGCCTTCGGCGCACTGCTTGGCCAGCAAGAAGGCGCCAACCCCGCCCTCGCCACACTCACTGACCTGCACGGCGACCTGGTGGCCACCTACAGCAGCACCGCCCTCGCAACCACCACTGCCTACGATCCGTTCGGCGCGATCACCGACCAGACCGGTGTCAAGACCAACCTCGGTTACCAGGGCGAGTACACCGACCCGGACACCGGCAAGGTCAACATGCACGCCCGCTGGTACCAGCCCGGCACCGGCACCTTCACCAGCCGCGACACATGGACCCTCAGCTCCAACCCCTCCGTCCAAGCCAACCGCTACACCTACGCCAACGCCAGCCCGCTGGCCTATAGAGACTCTACCGGCCACTTCCCAGACGGAGGGGCGATGTGTCCCCCGCGCAGAAGCGACGAGTGGTATTACCAGCAAACCTCGGCAAAGATACCCTCTCCAAGCTCCAGCCCCAGCTGCGGCAAGAGTGACACCGGCTCTAAGAGCACCATCATCAGTGCTGAAAAAATTCAGAAATCAGCGCCAAATCCAGCAGCCAACAACAAGACCTACAACCCTGGACCTTCGAACCCCAAACAGGGCCAGGACCCTGGTCCTGGGAAGCCCAAGAACAAGAAACAGCCAAAACCGGACCCTGGCCCAACTTCCAAGCAGATCAGAAACGACCCCAACAATGTTACCGAAGACCGGAACCCGCCTAGCAAACAAGACATCATTGATTACAAGTGTACTAATGGGCCATGTGGGGTGAGCTGGTCCGGCCACAAAAACGTGATCGGAGGCTACGTCGGTGATCGCCAGCCTCCAGGCACGGGACCAGCATATGATTCCGAGTGTGGCAGCTGGACTTGTCCAAGCTCGCCAAAACCTGATGCTGATCCCGTTATAACTCCCATTGACATGCCTGCTATCCCTGATGGCTCTGCTCCTATCGAAGAGAACTCGGGAGGCTTCTGGGATTGGCTTTCAGGATTCTGGGCCCCGACTGCAGAAGCCAATTTTCAGAGCAACTGCGATTGGTTCTATATATTCGGTATCGATGACGATCCTACCTGTGGCGGGCTTCCTCCCATGGGGGACACTGACACGCAGGCATGGAAGGACGGCTACGCGTACGGCAATGGAGAGTTGTGTCCCGCGAACCCGGACTTCCCCAACCTGAAGTGCAACATAGTGGTGCCGCCATGGGGGCCTATCCTGGGGAAGAAGACGCTCTCGGAGGGGCTTGCGAAGGCGTGGCCAAAACAGCAAAACGGAAACTGTAGAGAATGTGCTGAAAAAATTCATGGCATGATCGGCGGGGAGATCAAGCAGATCACTACAAAGTATCCGGTGCTTGGTCCTTCTACGAATAATCCTGGGGAGAATTGGTATCACCATTGGGTGGTGGTGAAAGATGGGAAAGTGTACGATGGGACAACCACTCCTGAAGGTCTCGACATCGAGACGTATAAGGCGCAATTCGAATATGCAGAGGATATCGATTTTGGATTTTAAACGTGAAGAATACTGAACTCATTCAACATCTTCGCGATCGTCCTCGCATGTTTTTGCTGGATGATGCCTATGAAACTCTCGTAGCATTTCTTATGGGCTTCGACGCCGCGGTGGATGGCGAGCTTTTTTGCGGATTTGACCCCTGGCTTCGAGATTTCATAAAGGAGCCGGAATCCAGCTTGCACTGGTCGTCCGTCATTCGAGGTAAGGCTCTTCGCGATCAGGCTGCCACGCCTTTCAATCACACAAAAACTGTAGACATGTCTGCAAAATCGCTGCTTTTGGATCTTCTTCAGCAATTCCTAAAACGTGAATCCAGGCAATAGGACGTGATCTTGACCTATGGCCTTCTCGGTGAATCTGACCAATCTGATCATTCACCCCAGAAAGCGCCTTGATGTAGGAAAGATCGGACTTGTCCAAGTGGCCATTTGGGATGGTTTGCGAGGATGCATCTGTTATGTAGTGTGAATTGTTTGCGGCATTGGCATCGAACAGCCTGGTTGTGAGCTCCCGACGGGGCGTGCCTCTGTCCGTTTCGCGAGATGGACAGACCCCATTCCGTCTGGCGTAGGCATGTCCTGGAACACGCCATGTTCGGAGATTGCAGAATCTCACGGCCGGTTCGACGTACCGATCGAATATGAACCCCCGACGCAACTACCCTTCTGACATCTCCGACGCCTGCGGGGCACTGATCGAACCCAAGCTCACCGCCTGGCGACAAGCCTGTGGGGCTCAAGAACACGATTCGTCGTCAACACCGGGGTTCATCGCCTGGTCGGGCTGGGCGTTCCTGGGGCGTGGGCGCCTGGTGCGGGGTGCCCGGGATCATCGTTTGTGCTCTTGTCCACGGTGTACGCCGTCACTCGACGTCTGCTGTCTCTGCCCGCGCTGCTGTTTCGCAGTGACGTCTCCAAGGAGGCGGAACTGCTGGTACTCAGGCACGAGAACACGGTTCTGCCCCGTCAGGTCCGACGGGTGCGCTATGAGCCCGCCGATCGCCTGTGGTTGGCGGCGCTCTCGTCCTTGATACCCCGGCGTCGCTGGGCGAAGATCTTCCCGATCTCCCCAGCTACCTTGCTGGCCTGGCATCGCAAGCTCGTGGCGAGCACTTGGGACCACAGCCGGCGGCGTCGTCCCGGGAGACCGCCCACCGCTGCTGCGGTCAAGGCTCTGGTGCTGCGCACGGCCGCCGACAATCCCACCCGGGGTCACAGGCGGATCCACGGCGAACTGACCCGCCTCGGACACAAGATCGCCGGTTTCGACCGTATGGAACATCCTTAACCAGGCCGGGATCGACCCCGCCCCGCACCGCAGCGGACCAACGTGGAAGCAATTCCTGACAGCACAGGCCGAACACATCATCGCCGCAAACGCATCTACGCCCTGGTCCTGCTGGAACACCGCAGCCGTTGTACCCACCTGCTTGGTGTAACGGCCAACCCCACGGGCGAATGGACCGCCCAGACTGCCCGCAACTTCCTCATGGACACCGACACGACGAACATCAAGTTCTTGATCCGCGACCGTGCCGGCCAGTTCGCCGAAGCCTTCGACACGGTATTCACCGACGCGGGCCTGCGCGGCCTCAAGAGTCCGCCACAAGCCCCGAAAGCCAACGCACGCACACTGCGAGCGAATGATCGGCACCCCACGCCGCGAACTCCTCGACCGAATGCCTATCCTCGATGAGCGACACCTGCGCCGAACCCTCACCCGATACCTGGAGCACTACAACGGGGCCCGGCCTCACCGCGGCCTCCGACAGTTGAGCCCATCCCAAGCTGAAACCGGACCGCCATCGCCAGTCGATCTGGCAAGCCATCGGGTCCACCGCAGGCCCATACTCGGCGGTCTCGTCAACGAGTACCGGATCGCCAGCTGACGCTATCAAGAATCCGCAGGTCAGAAATCGAATCCTATTCTTGAGCCCCACAAGCTCACATTGCTGAGCTGGGGTTTCTGCGTTCTCGGAGGGCCTCGGGCGAGGTCGGGTCGCGCCGGTGGCCGCCGGGCTTGAGCGCCGACGCCGTGGCTTGAGGGCGGTAGTAGGTGGCGTACAGCCTGCTGGTTACGCTCAAGCCCTTCGACAGCCCCGCCCAGGGGGCGGCGATGAACTTGAAGATCGCGCTGCGGGCCGAGCCGTCCGGTAACATAACAAACGTTACGCAACATCGGCCACGCCTGGTGGAGGATGCGATGCCGAAACAAGTCGACCAGGCCGAGCGTCGCCAGGCGATGTCCGAGGCCGTGTGGCGGGTCGTCGCCGAGCACGGCATGGACGGGCTGACCCTGCGGGCGGTCGCCACCGCCGCAGGCTGCACCACCGGCATGCTGACCCACTACTTCCGGGACAAGAGGGCCCTCCTGGCACATGCCAGATCCCTCATGCACCACCGCATGGCCGGCCGAGTCGAAACGCTCCTCGCCGAGGGCGGCACCCGCGACAGGCTGCGCTCGGCATGCGAGCAGGCCCTGCCTCTCGACGACGAACGCCGCCTGGAGACCCTCGTGTGGGCACACTTCCAGCTCTCCGCCCGCACCGACCCCGAACTGCTCCAGCAGCACGCGACGGCGCACGCCTCCTGGCTACGCCGCCTCACCGGACTCGTCCGCGACGCTCTTCCCCACCCGGAGCCGCCCGACCTGCACGAGCGGGTCGCCGGCCTGGCCGCCTGCCTGGACGGCCTGGCTCTCAACGCCGTCACCGACCCTCGCGCCTACCCACCCGACCTCCAGCGTCACGTCCTGACGACCCACCTCAACCTGATCCTCGCCACCGCGAAAGGGAACGCAACCTCGTGACCACCGCCGATCTCGCCATCACTGCCGCCGCCGGCGGCGATTCCAGAATCCGGCGGCTGGTCCGCGACCTCGATACCGACCTCGCCGTCCGCTACCCCGACGACCCCTACAGCCCTGATGACGCCGCCGCCCGGCTCGATGCGGACGTCCGCTTCCTGCTCGCCGAGCTCGACGGCCGCCCGGTCGGCTGCTGTGCCATCCAGCCGGCCCCTGGCGGCGCCGAACTCAAGCGCATGTACGTGACCCCGCAGGCGCGCGGCCGCGGCATCGCCCGCCGGCTGCTGGCCGAAGCCGAAGACCTCGCCGCCGCCCTTGGCCACCCCCAGATCCGCCTGGAGACCGGCATCCACCAACCCGAAGCCATCACCCTGTACACCCGCACCGGCTACCTGCCCATCCCCGCCTACCCGCCCTACCAGGACAACCCGCTCAGCCGCTGCTACGCCAAAACGCTGGCACCGTGAAGGTCAGGCCCGCCGTACCGGCACCAGGAGCGACACACCATCCTGCACAAGACCCCGACGACCGTCCGCTTCTGGATCACACGTCGAAGGCAGAGAAGGGTGGGCGCTGAAAGGAGCGGGGCCAGTTCTCGTCCGTGAAATCACCCTTGAGGCGACGCAGCTTCTCAGTCCTGCTGTGAGGCGGGCTTGGCCATGTTGAGAGCGGAACCGGTGCCGACCTGATTCACTGACGCCCGATGTGAGGCCGAGGGGAAGCGGTCAGGCGTTGCCTGGCTCGGCGGTCTGCTCCCACATCGACTTCATCTCGGCGAACCCCTGTTCCATGATTCTCACCATGGCGTGCCTGGCCCGCTCGCCGTCGCGGCGCTGGATCGCCTGCGCCACGTCGGTGTGCAGCTGCAACGCCTGCTCGTCGGGGTAGTGCGGCATCAGGTGATAGTGGTGCCGGCCGGCGAGCACCTCGGCGACGATCTGTTGTAGTTTCGCGAACATCTCGTTACCGGATGCGGCCAGTACCCGCCGGTGGAAGTCGATGTCCAGGCTGAGGAAGCGCGCCTCGTCGCCGGCTTTTCCGGCGGCCCACATCTTGGCCGCGAGCCCGACCAGCTCGCTCGCCTCGTCGTCGCCGACCCGTTCGGCGGCCAGCCAGGCGGCGTGCGGCTCGATCGCGGTGCGCAGCTCGGTGATCGAGCGCATCTGCGCCATCCGCCCCGCGGAGGCGAGCCGCCAGCGGATCACCTGGGGATCGAAGACGCTCCACACCTCGGCCGGCTGGATGAGGATCCCGACCCGGCGCCGGGTCTCGATGAGCCCCATGGACGCGAGCACCCGCAGCACCTCGCGGATCACCGACCGGGAGACCTGATAGCGGTCCACCAGGTCGTCGATGCTCAGCACCGAACCGGCGGCCACGTCGCCGCTGCAGATGGCGGTGCCCAGGTGGTCGAGGATGCGCGCGTGCAGCCCAGCCTCGGCGGGGGCGTTCCGGGAGGGTGCGCCTCTCGGGGAGGACTGAATCACGGCACAAACCATATCAGTTCATGCCATGTCTTGAATAAGTCGGTTTTATTGGCCTAACATCGCTGCACTAAGCGGATGTTACGAGAGCGTGGCGCTCTTCAGAGGGCGGCGGCCATGACAGAAGGAGAGACGACGTGCGACGTCGAGCAACACTCAGTACGTCTCTGGCCATGGTTGTCGCCATGAGCCTGACCGCCTGTGGCGGTGGCGACAGCGGCGCGTCCGACACGATCCGGGTCACCCTGGCCAACCACGTGTGGACGGAGAACGTCAAGAAAGCCCTGCCCGAGTTCGAGAAGCAGACCGGGCTCAAGGTCGACATCACCCAACTCGGTGAGGACCAGCTCTCCGATCAGTACAACGTCAAACTGAACGCGGGCTCGGCCGAGATCGACGTGATGATGTACCGCCCTCTGCAGGAGGGCAAGCTCTTCGCCAAGAACAAGTACCTGGCCGACCTGGCGGAACAGGTGAAGGCCAACCCTGGCTGGGACTTCAGCGACTACCAGGCCGGCCCGGTGCAGACCACCACATACGACGGCAAGCCGGTCGGTGTCCCGATCATCACTGAGCAGGAGGTCCTCTACTATCGCAAGGACCTGCTGGAGAAGGCCGGCCTGAGCGCCCCGCCGAAGACCCTCGACGAGCTCAAGTCCGCCGCCGCCAAGATCAAGGCGGCCGAGCCCGGCGTCGCCGGCTTCGTCGCCCGTACCGGCAAGTCGCCGGCGGTCACCCAGTTCTCCAGCTTCCTCTACAGCTTCGGCGGCGACTTCTTCGACGGCAGCGGCAAGGCCACCGTCAACAGTGACGCGGCCAAGCAGGCGTACGCCTACTACGGCGAGCTGATCAGGGAGTCCGGCCCGGCGAACGTCAGCACCGACATGAGCTGGCCCGAGGCGATGGCCATCTTCACCCAGGGCAAGGCCGCCTTCTACACCGAGGCCAACTCGCTCTACAAGAACGCCACCGACCCGGCCAAGTCCAAGGTTTCGGACCAGGTCGGCTTTGCCCCGTTCCCAGCTGGTCCGGCGGGTTCGAAGCCGTACAACATCCCGTCCTGGGCGCTGGGCATCAACGACAACTCGGAGAACAAGGCCAACGCCTGGAAGTTCATCGAGTGGGCCACCAGCAAGGAGCAGACGCTGGCCCAGCAGAAGTCCGGCGTGCCCGGCGCGCGCACGTCCGTCTGGACCGACCCGGAGGGCACCTCGGCCTTCCCGGAGGACCTGTCGGAGGCCATCGCGGCCAGCACCGAGTCCGGGGTGGGGCATGACCGGCCGCTGGTCGTGCAGGTCGCCGAGGCTCGCGAGATCGTCGGCCAGCCGATCGTCGACGCGATCACCGGACAGGACGTAGCGGCCTCGGCCGACGCGGCCAACGCCGCGTTCCAGACATTCCTGGACGACGAGGCCAAGTAGGCGCACGCGGGCGGCGGTTGTCCGTCCGCCGCCCGGCACCCTGGAGACCCCATGGCAACGATCACCACCAGCAAGACGGCGCGCGGTGCCGCCACCGGCCCCGAAACACCCGGCTGGGCGCGCTGGGTCGACAACCACCGCAAATGGCTTTTCGCCGCGCCCGCGATGATTTTCGTCGCCGTGCTGCTCGTGTTCCCCCTGGCCTGGACCGGCTATCTCAGCCTGACCGACGCCGAGGGATCCGTCCGCGCGGAGAGCGAGTTCGTCGGCTTCCAGAACTACCTCGACGTCCTGTCGGACACCGACCGGTTCTGGCCCGCGGTCGGGCGGACCGCCGCGTTCACCGGGGTCGCCCTGCTGTTCGAGGTGGTCCTCGGGATGGCGATCGCGCTGCTGCTCTGGCGACCGTTCAAAGGACAGAAGTGGGTCCGGGTCGCCATCCTGATGCCGCTCGTCGCCACCCCGGTCGCGGTCGGCATGATGTGGCGGCTCATCTTCGACCCGAACATCGGCCTGGCCAACCAGGCCCTCGGCTGGTTCGGCATCGGGCCGCAGCCGTGGCTCGCCGGCCAGCACACCGCCCTGCCCACCACGATCTTCATCGACGTGTGGCAGTGGACGCCGATGGTGGTGCTGATCCTGCTGGCCGGGCTCACCTCGCTGTCGGAAGAGCCGCAGGAGGCGGCGCGGATCGACGGCGCCAGCACCTGGCAGCGGTTCCGGCACGTCACCCTGCCTCTGCTGATGCCCACCTTGACCGTGGCGATCCTGCTGCGCGGCATCGACGCGCTGAAGACCTTCGACATCCTGTATGCCACCAAGGGCCGCGGCGGCGGCTCGTTCCACGAGGTCGAGACCCTCAACGTGTACGCCTACGGCCTCAGCTTCGACTACAACGAGTACGGGGTCTCCTCCACCGTCCTCATCCTCTTCTTCCTGCTCATCATCGGGGCGATGTGGGCCCTGACGGCCCGGCGCAAGGAGGCCAAGCGATGAAGCCACGTCCCGCGTACACCGTGTTCCGGGTGGTGGCGCTCGCCATCGTGCTGGTCTCGCTGCTCGCGCCGCTCGTCTGGATGGTCGCCGCGTCGCTCAAGACCAACGTCGACATCTACGACACGAGCAAGGCACTCGCCTTCTCACCCACCCTGGAGAACTACGGCAAGGTCCTCCAGCAGGCGGACTACGTCCAGTTCATCGGCAACAGCCTCTGGGTGGCGTTCGCCGCCACGGTGGCGTCGCTGATCCTCGGCGTGCCGGCCGCGTACTCGATGAGCCGGTTCAACATGAAGAAGTCGGCCCTGGTGGTGCTGATGGCCCGGGTCATCCCCGGCGTCTCGCTGCTGGTGCCGTGGTACTACGTCTTCTCCAACCTGAAGATGGTCGGCGGCTTCGGAGTGCTGATCGTCAGCCACATGTTCGTCTCACTGCCGCTGGTCGTCTACATCATGATGGGCTACTTCGACAGCCTGCCCGAGGAACTGGAGGAGGCGGCGCTGGTCGACGGGCTGACCCACGTGGGCGCGTTCCGCCGCATCACCCTGCCGCTGTCGATGCCGGGCATCGCCACAGCCGGCATCCTGTCCTTCATCTTCTCCTGGAACAACTTCATGTTCGCGCTCGTGCTGTCCGACGCGGACACCAAGACCCTGCCCGTGGCGATCTTCGACTTCGTCGGCTACGCCAGCATCGACTGGGGCGGCCTGATGGCAGCGACCACCGTGGTCACCCTCCCCATCATGGTGATCGCCCTGTTCGTGCAGAAGTACGTGGTCTCCGGTCTCACCGCCGGTGCGACCAAGGGCTGACCGGCATGACGACCATCACACGCGTCGAGACCTTCCTCGTCGCCCCCCGCTGGCTCTTCGTCCGGGTGGAGACCCGCTCCGGAATCGTCGGCTGGGGCGAGGCCACCTGCGAAGGGCGCTCCGAGACCGTCCGCGCCGCCGTGGACCAGCTCGCGGAACTGCTCATCGGCCGGGACGCGCTGCGCATCGAGGACCACTGGCAGGTACTGACCAAGGGCTCGTTCTACCGGGGCGGGCCGATTCTGGCGAGCGCCGTGGCGGGCCTCGACCAGGCCCTCTGGGACATCGCCGGCAAGCACTTCGGCGCCCCGGTGCACCAACTGCTCGGCGGGCCGGTCCGGGATCGGATCCGGGTGTACGGCTGGGTGGGCGGCGACGAGCCCGGCGAGGTCCGCGACCACATCGCCGCGCAGGTCGAGGCCGGGCTCACCGCGGTGAAGATGAACGCCTCCGGCCGCATGAGCCCGGTCGCCTCCGTCGCCGAGCTGAACGGCGTGGTCGCCCGGGTGGCGGCTGCCCGCGAGGTGCTCGGCGACCACCGCGACGTCGCCGTCGACCTGCACGGGCGGTTCACCCTGGCCAATGCCCGCCGGGTGGCGCCGCTGCTGGAGCCCTACCGGCCGCTGTTCCTGGAGGAGCCGGTCGTACCGGAGAACTCCCACCTCATCGGCGAGTTCGTCCGCTCGACCACCATCCCGGTGTCGACGGGGGAGCGGCTCTACAGCCGCCAGGAGTTCCTGCCCGTCCTCCAAGCAGGCATCGCGGTCGCCCAGCCGGACCTCTCGCACGCCGGCGGCATCACCGAGGTGCGCAAGATCGCCGCGCTCGCCGAGGTGTACGACGTGCAGCTCGCCCCCCACTGCCCGCTCGGCCCCCTCGCCCTCGCCGCCTGCCTCCAGGTCGGCTTCGCCACACCGAACCACCTGATTCAGGAACAGAGCATCGGTATCCACTACAACCGCGGCGCCGAGGTGCTCGACTACTGCCTCGACAAGACCCCGCTGGCCTTCGTGGACGGCCACATCGAGCGGCTCACCGGGCCCGGCCTGGGGATCGAGATCGACGAGCAGGCGGTACGTGCCGCCGACAAAAAAGGACATGCCTGGCGCGGCCCCATTTGGCGGCACCGGGACGGCGCATTCGCGGAATGGTGACCATGACACTCGACCTCACCGGCGCACTCGCCGCCACCCGGCTTCTGGCGATCATCCGCGGCTCCGGCGCCGCGGCAGCCGTCGCCACCGGCACCGCGCTGCTCGACGAGGGCGTCCGCGTGGTGGAGGTGGCCCTGACGACGCCCGGCGCGCTCGACGCCATCGCCGCCCTCCGCGCGGCCGCCCCCGCCGGCACGCTGGTCGGCGCCGGCACCGTGCTCACCCCGGCCGACGTCGCCGACGTCGCCGCGGCGGGCGCGCAGTTCGTCGTCACCCCCGCCGTCGTCGACTCCATCGGCGAGGCGGCCCGCCGCGGGCTCCCGGTCGCCGCGGGAGCGCTCACCCCGACCGAGGCGTACACCGCTGTTCGGATGGGGGCCGCTGCGGTGAAGCTCTTCCCCGCCTCGCTGGGCGGGCCGGCGTACCTGAAGGCGCTGCGCGACCCGTTCCCGGACCTCCCGTTCGTCGCGGTCGGCGGCGTCGGCCTGGCCGAGCTGCCCGGCTACCTCGCCGCCGGCGCGATCGCCGTCGGCGTCGGCGGGCCGCTGATCGGGGACGCGGCGTCCGGCGGCGACCTGGACGCCCTGCGCGAGCGCGCCCGCGCCTACCTGGCGGCGACGTCATGACCACGGCATCATCCGGGAGAAAGGCATCTGCGTGAAAATCATCGCGGCGGACGTCATCGTCACCAGCCCCGACCGCAACTTCGTCACCCTCAAGATCACGACGGACGAGGGGATCACCGGGCTGGGCGACGGCACGCTCAACGGACGTGAGCTGTCGGTCGCGTCGTACCTGGCCGACCACGTCGTCCCGCTGCTGATCGGGCGGGACCCGCACCGTATCGAGGACACCTGGCAGTTCCTCTACCGCTCGGCGTACTGGCGGCGCGGGCCCGTCACGATGGCCGCCATCGCGGCCGTGGACGTGGCACTGTGGGACATCAAGGCCAAGGCCGCCGGAATGCCCCTCTACCAACTGCTCGGCGGTGCCTCCCGGAACGGGATCATGGCGTACGGGCACGCCTCCGGCCGGGACCTGCCGGAGCTGTTCGACTCCATCCGCCGGCACCTGGACCTGGGCTACCGGTCGATCCGGGTGCAGACCTCCGTGCCCGGCATCAACGCCGTGTACGGGGTGGCCGCCCAGCCCAGCGCCGACGGCAGACGGTACGACTACGAGCCGGCCCAGCGCGCGGCGCTCCCCGCGGAAGAGGACTGGGACACCCGCGCATACCTGCGCCACCTGCCCGGCATCTTCGAGGCGGTGCGCAACGAGTTCGGCCCCGAGCTGCCGTTGCTGCACGACGGGCACCACCGGATGACCCCCATCCAGGCGGCCAGGCTGGGCAAGGCGCTGGAGCCGTACGACCTGTTCTGGCTGGAGGACTGCACGCCCGCCGAGAACCAGGAGGCGCTGCGTCTGGTTCGCCGGCACACCACCACCCCGCTGGCCATCGGCGAGGTCTTCAACACCGTGTGGGACTACCAGACCCTGATCCGCGAACAGCTCATCGACTACGTCCGATCCGCCGTCACCCACACCGGGGGGATCACGGCCATGCGGAAGCTGCTCGACTTCGCCGCCCAGTACCAGATCAAGTCCGGCATCCACGGCCCCACCGACATCTCGCCGGTCGGCATGGCCGCCGCTCTGCACCTGGACCTGGCGATCCACAACTTCGGCATCCAGGAGTACATGCAGCACGGCGCGGCGACCGACGAGGTGTTCCGGCAGTCGTTCAGCTTCACCGACGGTTACCTGCACCCGGGCGAGTTGCCGGGGCTCGGCGTGGAGCTCGACGAGGAGGCCGCGGCCCGGTTCCCGTACCAGCCCGCGTACCTGCCGTTCAACCGGCTCAAGGACGGCACCGTCCATGACTGGTGAGCATGGGCCGGCCCCCCGGCACATCGTCGTGATGGGCGTGTCGGGGGCGGGCAAGACCACCGTGGCCCGCAGGATCAGCGAGCTGACCGGATTGCGGTTCACCGAGGCGGACGAGTTCCACCCGGAAGCGAACGTGGCGCGGATGCGCGCCGGCATCCCGCTGGACGACTCCGACCGCTGGCCCTGGCTGCGCGACCTGGCCGCCTGGATGGCCGACCGGCACGCCGTGGGCATCTCCACGGTGCTGGCCTGCTCGGCGCTCAAGCGCGCCTACCGGGACGTGCTGCGGCAGGGCCCGCCGGACGTGGAGTTCGTCCACCTGGACGGGGCCACGGAGCTGATCCGGGACCGGATGACCCGCCGCACCGACCACTACATGTCGGCCGGCCTGCTCGACTCGCAGCGGGCGATCCTGGAGCACCTCGGCCCGGACGAGTCCGGGATGGTGCTGGACGTGGCGCTGTCGCCGGACGAGCTGGCGGCGGCGGTGGTCGCCCGGCTCGGTCTGTCGCCGGCCACCCGCCCGGCGACCGGCCGGTCAGGACCGTAGCAGCCGCGGTCCGCCCGCGTCCCCGCTCGGCCGGGTGACGAGACCGCCACGTGGAGGCTCCGGCCTGCGAGCAGCCACGAGGAATCCGTCCGCGAACTGTCCCAGCGGTCCGCGATAATCACGCAACATGATCACGGATTTACGCGAAATCATCAGATTCCATCTCGCCCTGGGGCAGGACAGCCACGGGGCCATCCTGAACCAATGTGCGGACCACCTGGGGGACTCCACCGACGTCTCGTCGATCGTCGCCGAGGAATTCGAGTCCTACCTGGACGACCAGCGCACCTGGCCCGACATCCTCGACTCCGACCGGCTGCTGCGCGCATTCGGCGACCTGAACACCACCGGCATCGTCGCGCGCACCGATTTCGCCTGCTGCCTGACATGCGGGACGAACGAGATCGGCGGCGAGGTCCCCAGCGGCCAGGAGCGGCGCGGTCATGTCTTCGCCCACCGGCAAGACATGGAGGCTGCCGTCGCCGGCTTCGGCTGCCACCTGGCCTTCGGTTCCTTCGACGCCGGGACCAGCGCCGAGATCGGTGAGGAGATCGTCACGACCCTCCAGCGCCACGGTCTCGTCCCCGACTGGAGCGGCGACCCCACCGAACGCATTGACGTCCCCCTGACCTGGCGCCGCCGCCGCTTCGGCCGCCTCGCCACCTGGCCGGGAGGCCGTGACCCCGAAGACACGGCCCCGCAGCCCCTGCAGGTCTTTTACTGCGGCTACCGAGGCCGCGTGGAGAACGCCCAAGTCCCGATGTCGCTTGCCGAGGCCAGGAACGTCCTTCTGGAGCTGGCCCCCTACGAGGGCAACTTCGCCGGCTTCATAGGCCGCTCCGAAGGATGCGTACAGGTCGCATGGACCCGGAACGGGCACCTTTCGCTGGACTCCCCGGACCCCGCGAACCGCCTGTTCCGTCGCCGTGACGTGTCCATGACCGAGGCCGAGAACATGATCACGATCCTCGCCGACGAAGACCGCGTCGCCATCGACGAACTGGGCGAACTGACCATCGAACACTGGTCCTGACGGCGAAGCGCCCGGCGCCCGCATGTTTCCGCTGCCGCCGGTCAGCAGGGTGCCGCCGATGACGACCGCGGCGATGGCCCCGCCGTCACCACGACGTGAGAGTCATCGGAAGCCGGCCACGGCGTCCATGGTGTCGCGAGGTTCCAGGTGCTGTCCGCCGTCAGCGTCTGCGGACGGTTCCACGTGCCACCGGTGCCGTTCGCCGACCACACCCCGGCGTCGTGATGCCGCAGGTAGGAACCCGGGAAGTTGACCGACTCGAAGGAGTAGCAGCTGGAGTAGGCGAGGCCACGGCGGCGTACGGCGGGTGAGTCGGTCAGTCGGCGGTCGCGGCGGCCGCACAGGCGGCGAGGTCGTCGCGCAGCCGACGCTGCTGCGCCTGGGACAACGGTGAGAACAGCCGCCGTTCGACGGCGCGCACGGCGGCACTGACCTCCCGCAGCGTCGCCTTCCCGGCTGGGGTGAGCTCGGTCGGCAGTGCCCGGCCGTGAGCGGCTTGATCCGGCCTGGTGAGCAGGTCCCGCTCCTGCAGCCGGCGAAGGACGAGGTTCATCGACTGGCGCGTGACGAAGGCACGGCGCGCGAGTTCGGAGTTGGACAGTCCCGGATGCTGGCCGAGCAGTTCGAGGCAGGCGTATTGGGCAACGGTGAGACCCAGCGGACGCAGCACCTCGTCCATCGCGGCGTGCAGCGAGGCTTGCACCTGCTTGAGGACGTAGCCCACCGACTGGTCGAGGTCGCCCACGGTCTCTTCTTGCTTCATGTCAGCATTCTGACATACAGTCCTATGTCAGCAACCTGACATAGGAGAACTCCATGAGCGGACAGGTCACCTACTTCGAGCTGCCGAGCAGCGACATCGGGACAACCCAGCGGTTCTGGGGCTCGCTGTTCGGCTGGACGTTCCACGAGGGCAACTTCCCGGCTTACTCGATGATCCAGGGGCCCGCCCCGATGGGCGGATCGCCGCACGATGATTCGTCACGGCACCCGCGCATCTTCTTCGCCGTCGACGACATCGCCGCTGCCGTCGCCCGGGTGCGCGAACTCGGCGGCACGGCGGAAGACCCGGTCAGCATCCCCTCCGGTGCCTACGCCCACTGCACAGACGATCAGGGCGTGGAGTTCAGCCTCTCCCAGCAGGCCGGAGACCGGGATTGAGCCGCACCGGGATCGGTGAGCCAGGACCACAGGCATCCGGCCCCTCCTGAGGCCGTTGCTGCCGCTGGCGCTGCTCGCCGCCACCATCACCGGCGTGGAAGGGAAGGGGCGGGGTTGGAGCCGCCGGCGGCATGAGGGCCTGGCGGCCCGATCCGTCCAGCAGTTCGTAGTCGATGAACAGGGCCAGGGTGGCCAGCACGAGCGACAGTGTCGTCATGCTGATGCGTTTCAGGACGGCCAGTTGGATGATCAGGACGAGGAGGCCGAGGTAGACGAGCTGGGTGCCGAATCCGTACAGGATCTGCTCGGCGGCCGGGACGCTCCGGATCTGCTGGTCCAGGGCCTTCAGCTGTTCGCGTGTGTCGGTGGCGGACAGGACGTACAGGTCGACGAGCATCTCGGCGATCGAGGCGGTGACGCTGATCAGCGCCACCCTCAGGCTCCCCCTGGCGAGGATCTGCGCGGCGCCTCGGCTCCGGACCCGGCGGAACAGCTCGACGCAGGCGATGGCCAGCATCACGAAACCGATGAGCCGCCCGGATGATCCTGCTGCGCTGGATCGGATTTTCCCGACCCCCGCGGCTCCTGATCCCCTTCTCCCCGCGGCCCGCCTCAGGGTGTACGCGGCCGGGAAAGCGGCGCGTCCAGCCGGTCGAAGCCCTCCGCCGCACCTCGGGCCACGGGGGAGGAGACGACGAGATCGCGGGTGGCCGGCGTCGGCCTGTCCGGCGAAATCATGGCTGACCGGCGACTCGTCCGGGTGCCAAGGGCCGTCGAAGGACTCCGTGCGAGCGAGGCGGGCGGGCGGCTCGAACTCCCGGTAGAGGCCGCCGGAGGCCATCGAGGCGCCGCCCGGCCCGTTCCAGGCGAAGCGCCACGTGCCGCCGACGCGAGGCGACCTTGGCCGCGACCAGGTTCCAGCCGTGCGCGCCGTATCACTCGACCAGCGGTGAGGGCTTGGTCCAGGCGTCGAGGACCAGCCGGCGAGGGGCCGCGAAGACCCGCAGCGTCACCACGGTGACCCCGGCCGTCACGCGGACCACCGCGGATCGCGGCCGATGAAGCCGAGCAGCCGGTCCTGCGGCGAGGCGTCCTCCCCGACCCGCACCTCCGGGCCGAACACCTCCACGCCCGGACCGAACGCACCGGGTATGCGGAACTTCTCCAGCAGGTCCACGGGCAGCGCGGCGAGGGCCGACCAGTGGTATTCCACGTCGGCGGGGTCCATGGTGTCGTCCTGGCCCGTGGCTCGGGCGAGGTCCCATCCGTGCAGCGGAAGATCGGCGCTGGGGACCTGGTCGATGTGCTCCTCGGCCGTCATCCTGCCGGTGGGCGTCTCGCACTCGACGCTCGCCAGCGAAGGATCGTCCAGCACCGCTTCGATGTCGGCCCGCGCGGAACGGAACGCGGCGAGCGGATCCTCCTCCACGGACGGCGCGGCGCCGATCGTGCGGTCGATCTGGCGCAGTATCACGTGGTGCATGTCGATGATGTGCCGCACCACGTCCCGGGCAGTCCATTTCTCGCACGGGGACGGGTTGTCCCACTGGTCGGGGCGTGTGGCGGCGACCTTGCGATCGAAGGCGTCCGCGCGCCGCCGGTAGCGGTCGGTGATCTCACTCATCGTTGGCCTCTGCATCCTTGAGCGGGCCCGCCTCCAGCCGGCAGGGTCGCCGTTGCGCGTTCCCGGCCCCGGGAGATGAGCCCGGCGCGTCGGATCCGCGAGGGCGGCGAAGGTGTCGTCGAGCACGCTCGTCCATGACCTCTAAGTTCAATAACCATTTGGTTCTATACGGTAGTGGGGCCCGGCGTCAACCACCCTCGCGTGGCCTGGGCCCGGGGGCCTCCCGTGCTGCCGGGGCGCGCGGAGAAGAACGCGCAGAGGTGAATATCTGCTGTCGCAGATGCAGATATTGGTGCGACGCGCGGTAAGGTTTTGTGGCGTAGCCGACGAAATGCCGCCCTCATTTTCCGGCAAACCCGAACTGTGATACTGTTGTTGTCAGTTGCAGTTGTGGTTCCCGAAAACTTCAAGTGCCCTCGCCGGCGTCCTGTGCCGGTGGTGGCACTTTTGTATTGCCGGTGCTTTCCGGACGGGGTAATCATCGCGGCGACGCGAGGCTCGCACGGTGCGAGCTTTACGGGCACTGCCCCGAAGGAGATGCAAAATGGCTACTGGCACTGTGAAGTGGTTCAACGCGGAAAAGGGTTTCGGCTTCATCGAGCAGGACGGCGGCGGCGCTGACGTCTTCGCCCACTACTCGAACATCGCCGCCCAGGGCTACCGCGAGCTCCAGGAAGGCCAGAAGGTGAGCTTCGACGTCACCCAGGGCCAGAAGGGCCCGCAGGCGGAGAACATCGTTCCTGCCTGACACTGACGCACCACGCAGCTGGGGCCCGCGCCATAGGGTGCGGGCCCCAGCGCGTTGCTTTATGGACCCAAGCGCCGTGACGACGTCACAAACCGCGAAAGCAACATATCTACTCTTTCGCCGCCAACCGGATGCGCCACGATGAGCTCCAGTTCTCTGGCCCCGGTATCGCGCAGCCGCCGTTCTTCCCGGAGAACGCCGACCATTTCGACGCATGAGGTCAGCCTGTTTCCGCCGGCTCGGCCCCGTCTTTTCTCCGGCCCGTACTCGCAATTCTTGTGCCGCTCACAGTGCCGAGGATCACTTGATACGCGCCGCATCAAGGAAGGTTCTGCATGAACCGTTCGACTCGCACGCACGACCGCTACACCTCCACCCGTACGGGCGGCTCCGCCGGCCGGGGCGGCCGATTCGGCTCGCCGAAGCCGGGCCGTTCAGCCGCCCCCGGCCGTTCCGGTGGCTACGGGCGGCGTCCCGCCGCGCCCCAGGGGGAGTTCGCCCTCCCGGTCACCGTCACGCCGGGCCTGCCCGCGGCCGCGACCTTCGCCGAACTGAGCATGCCGTCCGCGCTGCTTGAGGTGCTCACCAGCTCGGGCATGAACGAGCCGTTCCCGATCCAGGCGGCCACGCTGCCGAACTCCCTGGCCGGCCGCGACGTCCTGGGCCGGGGGCGCACCGGGTCGGGCAAGACGCTCGCCTTCGGCCTGGCCCTGCTGGCCCGCATCTCCGGCCGGCGTGCCCGATCGCGGCAGCCGCTTGCGCTGATCCTCGTTCCCACCCGCGAACTGGCCCAGCAGGTCACCGACGCGCTCACCCCGTACGCGCGATCTCTGAAGCTGCGGCTGGCCACCGTGGTCGGCGGCATGTCGATCGGCAAGCAGGCCAACGCGCTGCGCATCGGCGCCGAGGTCGTCGTCGCGACCCCGGGTCGGCTCAGGGACCTCATCGAGCGTGGTGACTGCAGCCTGGACCAGGTCGGTATCACCGTCCTGGACGAGGCCGACCAGATGGCCGACATGGGCTTCATGCCGCAGATCACCCACCTGCTCGACCAGGTGCGCCCGGAGGGCCAGCGGATGCTGTTCTCCGCGACTCTGGACCGCAACGTCGACCTGCTGGTCCGCCGTTATCTGACCGACCCGGTGGTCCACTCGGTCGACCCCTCGGCCGGCGCGGTCACCACGATGGAGCACCACGTGCTTCACGTCCAAGGCGCCGACAAGCAGGCCACCACGGTGGAGATCGCCGCCCGCGACGGCCGGGTGATCATGTTCCTGGACACCAAGCACGCCGTGGACCGGCTCACCGAACACCTCCTGAACAGCGGCGTACGTGCTGCCGCGCTCCACGGGGGCAAGTCCCAGCCCCAGCGCACCCGTACCCTCGCCCAGTTCAAGACCGGCCACGTCACGGTGCTGGTGGCGACCAACGTCGCGGCCCGCGGCATCCACGTCGACAACCTCGACCTCGTCGTCAACGTCGACCCGCCGAGCGACCACAAGGACTACCTGCACCGGGGCGGCCGCACCGCCCGCGCCGGCGAGTCCGGCAGCGTCGTCACGCTGGTGCTGCCCAACCAGCGCCGTGACATGAGCCGCCTGATGGCCGACGCCGGGATCGTCCCGCAGACCAGCCAGGTCCGCTCGGGCGAGGCCGAGCTGCAGCGCATCACGGGCGCCCAGGCTCCCTCCGGGATCCCCGTGACCATCACGCCGCCGCCGGCGGCGGCGAACCGTCGCCCGGGACGCAACGGCCGGCGATTCCGCTAGCAGCGCCCACCGCCCGGCGGAACAGGACTACGCCGCATGAGGGTGTACAAAACGCTGATGAGCGAGCTGCTCGTCCACTGTTTCGTGGTCGTCCTGCTCACCGGCGCCGCCTTCCTCGCGTTCTTCTACCCGCCGGGCGACCGGATGACCTATTGGGGCACCTACGAGCCGTTGCGAGGTGCGTGGCGGCCCCGGGAGGGGGCCGATCCCCTGGCGTCTGACAGGCACCGGGCGGTCGTCACCTCGTTCACCTGAGCTGCGTTGATAGCATGAAGTGTGGCTCCGATCACGGCGTCGAGGCGGGCGGAGGGCAACCTCCCGGCCGGCTGCGAGGAGATCGTCGGGCGTCGGCAGGAGGCGGCCGACATCAGGCGGCTGCTGGCTTCCACGCGGTTGCTGACGCTCACGGGGCCCGGAGGGGTGGGCAAGACGCGCCTGGCGCTCCACGTGGCGGCCAAGTTGCGCCGCGCCTTCTCCGACGGCGTGTGGATCGTCCACCTGGCCACCCTGCAGGACTCCAGGCTGTTGGACCGCGCGGTGGCCGAAGCCCTCGGCGTCCATGACAAGGCGTCGCGCTCCTCCCTGGAGACGCTGATCGACCATGTCCGGGACAAGCGGACGCTGATCGTGCTGGACAACTGCGAGCACCTCATCGACGCGTGCGCCGTCTTCGCCGAGGAGTTGCTCCGGGCGGTCCCGGAGGTGCGCCTCCTCGCGACCAGCCGCGAGGTGCTCGGCGTCCCCGCCGAGGTGCGCTACGTGGTGCCGCCGTTGTCGCTGCCGCCGCACGACCGGCGCCTGACAGCCGAGGACGCGGGCCGGTACGAAGCGGTGACCCTGTTCCTGGAACGTGCCCGGACCATCGATCCGCGCTTCTGCCAGGGTGACGACTACGGCGGCGTGGCACGGCTGTGCCGGCTCATCGACGGCATCCCGTTGGCCATCGAGCTGGCGGCGGTGCAGTTGCGTGTCCTGTCACTCCACCAGATCATCGACAGGCTCGGCGACCACCTCGGCGCCCTCACCCCGGGATACCGGACGGCCGTGCCCCGGCACCAGACCTTGCGTGCGGCGGTCGCCTGGAGCTTCGAGTTGTGCTCGCCTGCCGAGCAGACGCTCTGGCAACGCCTCACGGTCTTCGCCGGCGGCTTCGACCTCGACGCGGCCGAGGAGGTGTGCTCGGGCGACGGCCTGGCCCGCGAGGACCTGCTGCCGCTGCTCGCGGCGCTCATCGACAAGTCCGTCCTGACGCACGACAACATCGGCCCGCGAGCTCGCTACGGCATGCTGGAGCTGTTGCGCCAGTACGGCGCGGAGCGCCTGGCCGCGAGCGAGCCGCGGACGGACGTGCGGCGCCGCCATCTCGATCATTACCGGCGACTGGCCGAGCGGATCCGCGCGAGCTGGTTCACCCCGGCGCAGGTGGATTCCTACACCAGTGTGGTGCGCGAGATGCCGAACTTCCGGGTGGCGCTCGACCACGCCCTGGCCGATCCCGCCCGCACGGAAGCGGGCTTGAAGATCATCACGAGGCTCTACGGCTACTGGGTCTATTCCGGCGGCTTCAGCGAGGCCCGCTACTGGCTCGACCGGGCCATCCCGTTGATGCCGGGCGCGGACCCGGCCCGGTTCCGGGCGCTGGCGACGCAGGCGCTGTTCGCCCTGATGCAGGGGGAGATCGGCGCGGCGGAACCGCTGATCGGCGAATGCCGTGCGCTGGCCGGCGACCGGCGGGACCGGGGCGAGCAGGCGATGGTCAAGTTCCTGTCGGGCCGGCTCGCGTTGCTGCTCGGCGACTACGACGACGCGGTCAGCCAGTTGGAGCAGAGCGTCGAGTGGTACGAGAACGCGGGCGGCGCCGTCGCGGACGACGTGCTGCAGTGGCCCTTCCTGGGCGACTTCTACCTGGCCCTGGCGGCCGTCTTCGGCAGGGATCCGCGAGCGGCCGAGTTCGCCGCCCGATGCCGGCAGACGGCCGAGGACGCGGGGGCGCAGGGCGAGATGTCCATGGGGGTGTGGGTCAGCGGCATGGAGCGCTGGCTGGCGGGGGAGACGGAGCGGGCTGCCGAGCTCTTTCTCGCGAGCATCCGCATCGGCCGCTCCATCGGCTACCGCTACGGCGCCGCCTGGGCCATCGAATCCCTGGCCTGGGCGACAGCCGCGCACGGACGTGACGAGCAGGCCGCGCGCCTGCTCGGCGCGGCGGCCTCCATCCGGCGGATCCTGGGGCTGTCGCTGCCGGGGTTCCGGGCCTACGCCGACGAGCACGAGCAGTGGGAGGCGACGCTGCGCACCAGAATGGGCGGGACGGCATTCGCGGCGGCCTTCGAGCAGGGAGCCGCTCTCGACGTCGACGAGGCGGTCGCGTACGCGCTGCAAGAACCGGAGCCGTCGCCCACGGCCGGTCGCGACGAGGCCGCCCGGCCGCGCGCCGGGACGGCCGAACTGACCCCGCGCGAGCTCGAGGTGGCCCGCCTCATCGCGCAAGGAGTGCGGAACAAGGAGATCGCCGCCCGCCTGGTCATCTCGCCCCGCACGGCGGAGGGGCACGTGGAACACATCCTGACCAAGCTCGGCTTCACCTCGCGCACCCAGATCGCCGCATGGTACTTCGACCAGGTCGCGGCACCGGGCGATGAATAGGCCGGTCATCGCCGTGCTATGCCTCCCCGGCCAGCTCGAACCAGACGATCTTGCCCGTGGTCGTGTAGTCCACGCCCCAGTCGCACGACAGCGCCTCCAGCAGGAACAGGCCGCGCCCGCCTTCCTCGTCGGGCCCGGACAGCCGGGCCGCGGGCAGCGGCTCGGGCGAGGAGTGCTCCTCGACCTCCAGCCGCAGCACGCCGGCCGCGTCGCTCATCCGCACGTGCACCGGTTCGGCCGTGAAGGCGACCGCGTTGGCGACGACCTCGGTGACCAGCAATTCGGCGGTGGAGCCGTCGCCGAATCCCCATCCGCGCGCCTGCGCGCCCACGCGGTGCCGCGCGGTCGGCACGGAGGCGACGGCGGGCGGGAAACGCCACGACCGGTGTCGCCGATCCTCACTGCCCCGGCACATTGTCGCGCACTCGGAGATGTTCATGCCGTCCTCCCCCTCAGATGGCGGTGAGCGGGCTTCGGAGCCCCGAACGGATCGCTCACATCTCCATCGTCGGCCGCGGGGTCAGCGGGGATAACCGGGAAACTACCTGTTCCGGGTACGTGCACGTAGGTAGTGGGCGAGCCGCTCAGCTGTAGCGGGGTGGGCGCGCGGCCGGCCAGCCGGTCAGCTCTTCCAGGGCGGCGGCCAGGCGGATCAGCGTGGCCTCGTCGAACGGCGCGCCGATCAGTTGCGCGCCGATGGGCAGCCCGTCGGCCGCGGTGTGCACGGGCAGGCTGATCGCCGGCAGGCCGGTGACGCTGGCCACCGTGGTGAAGGAGACCATGGCCAGGGCGCTGGGCATCGCGGTCCCGGGATGCCGGTTGGCGTCCTCGCGCACGGCGCCCAGGCGCGGGGGCGGGGCGGCCATGGTGGGCGTCAGCAGGACGTCGAAGTCGCGCCGCCACTGCGCGACCACCTGCCGCGATTCGGTCTGCAGCAGCGCCACGGCCTGCGCGTACCGGCCGGCGTCGATGTCGCGTACCCGCTCCCATCGGTGCCGGTTGTACGGCTCGGCCAGTCGGGGGTCGTCGAAGGGATGCACGTGGAGGGACGTGGGGATGACCGTCTCCACGTAGGCGTGCGCGCCTCGCGGGCTGAGGAGGAAGGGCGTGACGGGGAAGACGTCGTGGCCCAGTTCCTCCAGCAGGGCGGCGGCGGCCAGGGCGGCACTGACGCACTCGGGATCGACCGGCAGGGCGGTGGGGGCGTCGAGGAGCAGGCCGACGCGCAACCGGCCCGCCGGGCGCCCCGGCTCCGTCGCGTACGGGCGGCCGGGTGCGGGTGCCTGGAACCAGGCGAGCGGATCGGGCGCGCAGAGCGCGTCCAGGATGGCGGCGGTGTCCTCGACATGGCGGGTGATGACCCCCTCCGTCGTGCAGTACTCCCACCAGGACTGGACGCGCTGCGGGATCCGTGCGCGGCTGGGCTTCAGGCCGACCAGGCCGCACGCGGACGCGGGCATGCGCAGCGAGCCGCCGCCGTCGTTGCCGTGCGCGACGGGGGCCATACCCGCCGCCACGGCCGCGGCCGCGCCACCGCTCGACCCCGCGGGTGAGCGGGTGAGGTCCCACGGGTTGGCGGTCGGTCCGTAGCGGGCGTTCTCCGTGGCGGGGAGCGTGCCCATCTCAGCGGTGTTGGACCTGCCCATGAGGATGAAGCCGGCATCGAGGAGCCGGTCGACGACCAGGTCGCTGACCGCCCGGGGCGCGTCGGAGACACCACGCGAACCCATGGTGTTGGGCTGTCCGGCGACCGAGGTCACGTCCTTGACCGGGAGGGGCACCCCGTGGAACGGCCCGATCCGGTCGCCGGACGTCAGCGCCCGTTCGGCCGCGCGGGCGGCGGCCAGGACGCCCTCGTCGTCGCGCCAGATGATCGCGTTGAGCTCCGGGTCGAATCTGCCGATCCTGTCCAGGTACGCGGTGACGACTTCGGTAGGGCTGAGGTCGCGGGCACGGATCGCACCGGCCAGCCGCACCGCGGACGCGAACGGGTCCAAGGGTTGCCTCCCATCACGGCAGCGCATACGTGCTCGGCATGGGGACACGTTAAGCCCACGGTTCCACCCAGGAGGCGTGGGCATCCCCGTCGCCGGGGATGCCCACGATCGGGTTCAGCGCGCCGGCGTCCCGTCGGCGGCGACGTCGATGACCACGCGGTCGGAGTAGGTCCGCCGCTCGGTGCGCAGCACGGCCAGGGCGTCGTCCATGACCGGGAAGACGTGGACGGGGGTCAGGGTGATGCGCGCCTTCCTGTCACGCACCCGGTTGACGTCGATCTCCAGATGGCCGTAGTGCTTGCCCCCCGACCGCAGCCGGGCGCCGTCCCACACCTCGGGCTCGCCCTGGTCCGCCGTCCACCGGCTGAAGGCGTTGTACGCCAGCGGCGGGCTGTCGAGCGTGGGCCCGTCCCGGCGCACGCCGCGCAGGCCGTCACCCGAGACGCCGACGTCGTAGTAGTGCACGCCGATGCCGTCGCCGTCGTCGTCGACGAAGCTGCGCTCGAACATCTCGCTGTGCCCGGACAGCACGGCGGCCACGCCGTACCGCTCGAACAGCGGGTGGTAGACCCGCATCGGGGTGCCGCCCTGGCCCGAGGTCAGCGCGTGGTTCATCGGCAGCCCGTGCTCCCCGCTGCTGTAGGGGACGTGATGGAACTGCACGAGCACGATCTGACCCTCGGCCCTGGCGTCGCGGAGCTGTTCCTCCGCCCACGCCCACTGCCGGCCGCCGGGGCGGTAGTCCGACAGGTCGCGCCCGCCGGCGGCCTCGTACTCGGCGCGGGTGAAGTTCTCCTGCGTGTCGGTGCCCGGCCCGGTGTACTGGCGGCCGGTCAGCTTCAGCTCCGGGGGGTAGCTCGCCGCGCTGTCGTCCGGCTCGCCGTTGTTGCTGTCGAGCGTCAGCACGGTGACCGGCCCGTAGTCGACGCGGTAGTAGTTGTCGCGGTGCTCCGGCGTGCCGTTCTCCGGCGCGTCGAAGTAGGCGTGGAACTTGGCGCGCGAGCGCACGACGGGGCTCCGGTCCGCCGGTGTGCCGTAGCCGCCGTTGATCGCGCCGAAGCTCTCCCAGTTCCCGAACGCCGGGATGATCGGCACCCCGGTCAGCAGGTCACCGGCGGCGCCGGCGGTGTGGCGGAAGAACTCGTCCCAGCCCGGCTGGTAGCCGCCGCCCTGGACGAGGTCGCCGGTGAAGAGCACCGCGTCGGGTGACCTCTCCTTGACGACCGCGAGGTTGCGCCGCAGGCCCTCGTCCTCGGTGAGCGGATAGCGCAGGACGCGCGTCCCGGACAGGACGGTGGTGCCGTACGTCCGGTCCCAGGGGGAACCCGGGTCGGCGGAGGGCCGGCCGGCGGCCCCGGCGCCGGGCGCCCACTCCCGGTGCTGGACGCGCCCGCGCGGCTCGGTCTCGGAGTCGGACATGGCGATCAGCCTGATGTGCCGCCAGCGGTCGGCGGCCGGAGCGGTCTCGAAGCGCCCGCGGAAGGTCGCGCCGCCCTGTTCGACGGTGTAGTGGTAGCGGCTCCCCGGCCGCAGGCCGCTCATCCGCGCCGAATGCTTGAAGTTGCCGGGCCCGGCCAGCCACGATCCCTGCTCCAGCCCGGGGATCTCCTGGGTGAGCTCGGCCTGGGTGTAGGCCAGGTCCGGCTGCGGCTCGCCGGTGACCGGTGTCACCCGGTGGCCGTGGATGCCCGGCCCCCGGACGGTGACCCGTCCCGGCCGGCCGTCCCCGGTGAACCAGGTGATCGTGATGCCCGAGGCACCCGGGCTCTGCAGGTACGGCAGGATGCGGAAGTCCGCCTGCCGGGGGGCCGCCGTGGCCTGTGCCGGCGGGGCGCCCGCCGGGAGCAGGGCCACGGCCAGCGCCGCCGCGCACATTCTCGCCCGCCCGCGCATCAGTGCCTCGCGCATCAGTGCCTCAGGGCGACGTCGCCGACGACGATGCGGTGGTCGGAGTACGGGGTCGAGACGACCCACCCGGACCGGGAGTCGACCTTGAAGTGGCGGCGGTCGACGAAGATGTAGTCGATCTTCCGGTTGCTCTGGTAGGGCCGGTCGTAGTCGTCGGGGAGACCTTCGGCGCCCATGGTCCACTCACCCTGGCGGTGCGGGCACGCCTCGGTCCCGAGGTGCCAGCGCCTGATGTTGCCGCGCCAGCGCGGGTCGGCCCCGTCGACCTCGTCGAACACCCCGGTTCCGCCGCACTTGGCGTAGAAGTGGGTGAGCGAGGGCAGGAACGGCAGCTCGTTCAGGTCGCCGAGCAGGGCGACCGGCATCCGGGCGGCCATCGGCGTGATCGTGTCGGCGATGAGCTTCGACTGGGCGTAGTTGATGGAGCGGCCGTAGTACGGGTCGCCGGTGATGCCGGGGTCGTCGGGGAAGGACTTCTCGTCGATGATGACCAGGGGCACTTCGGTGTGGGTCACGCAGGCGCGCACGACGGCCGCGCGGGGCACGTGGACGTCGCCGCAGACGAGCTTCCTGAACCGCTGGCGGTAGTGGTAGCCGAGGTCCAGATAGGGCGTCTCGCCGAACATCACCCGGTCCGACGGGTGCTTGCTCAGCAGCCCCATGACGTACCAGCCGCCGGGGTTGACCTCCGCGTCGTAGCAGTTGGGGATGTTGTGGTTCGTCACGACGACCTGCTCGGTGAGCCCGCCGTAGCCCGGCTTGGCCTTCAGCCGGTCCCGCAGCGCGACCCACTGCGTGTAGCACATCTCGTTGAGACCGATGATCTCCGCGCCCTGCTCGTGGATCTTCGTCACGGTGTCGTCGACGGGCGCGCCCGTGCTTCCGCCGTTGAAGCCGTTGCCGGCGAAGTTGAAGTCCAGCATCCGGATCCTGCGCTCGGTGTGGCCGGCCGGCTCCGCCGCTGCCACGGTGGGCGTCGCCAGGAGTAATGCGGCCGCTGCCACGACCGCGGTGACTGCGATTCTCATGGTGCGTCTCCCCAGACATTCCTGTCTAGACCAGTATTTTGGCGAAAGTAACACCGGGTGGCGGGTGTGGCAAGAGTGTGTGGTGGGCGCGGACGGGCGCGGAGGGGCTCAGCCGGCGGCCGGGGGCCTGCTGACGTGCATCTGGATGACGTAGCGGTCGCCCCGGTAGAGCGACCGGCCGAACTCGACCACGTTGCCCATGTTGTCGACGGCGACCCGTTCCACCAGGAACGCCGGGTCGTAGTCGGGCACCTCCAGCCGCCTGGCCTCCGTGCGGCTCAGCCGGGCGATGGAGACGGTCTGCTCGGCGGTCTCCAGCCGCACGCCGAACAGGCGTCCCAGCAGCTCGAACAGCGAGTCGTCGCGCCCCATCTCGGTGAGCAGCCCCGGGAAGCGGGCGGCGGACAGGTTGGTGCGCTCCAGCGCCATGGGCACGCCGTCGGCCGTCCGCACCCGCTCGATGTAGTGCACCGGGTCGCCGGGGGACAGGCCGAGGCGGGCCGCGATGTCGCGCGGCGCGGGCCGGGTGCGGCCCCGGTAGCTCTTGGCGCCGGGCACCATCCCGCGCATCCGCATGTCCTCGCTGAAGGAGCGGAAGTTCTCCGAGTGGGTGAGGGTGGGCTGCTGCACGAACGTGCCCCGGCCCGCCACGCGCCTGACCAGCCCGCGGGTCTCCAGGTCGTCGATCGCGCCGCGGACGGTCATCCTGGCCACGCCGAACCGCTCGGCGAGCACCCGTTCGGAGGGGAGCAGGGCGCCGTCGCGCATGTCGAGCACCAGGGCGGTGAGGACGTCCTGGATGTGCTTGCCCTTCGGGCTGCCCTCGCCCTGCGCGAACACCTCCGGGGCGACGTCGCGCGGTTCGTGTCGCGGCCTCGGCACGGCCGGCTCCCCCCTCTCGGTCGTGTCGGCGCCCCATCCTACGAGCGACGCCCGCCCGGCGGCACCCGTTGACATACGGTCTATACCAGTATTAGCTTCCAGTCCATCGCATGAGCGCCCGATCGATGGAGAAATGCGTATGTACCTGACACGACGCGGCCTGATCGCGGCGGCCGGGGTGCTGGTCATGACACTGCCGGCCTGCGCCCCGAGCGCCCCCGGCGGACAGACCGGCTCCGAACAGGTCACCCTCGACGTATGGGGCTGGCGGCAGGAGGACGTCGCCGCCTACCGAAAGATCTTCAAGCTCTACGAGGACGCCCATCCCGGGGTGAAGGTGAAGTACGTCCCCTACAAGGCCGACGAGTACGACACGATCCTGCGGACGGGGCTCAGCGACGCCAACGGTCCCGACGTCGCCCAGCTGCGCTCGTACGGGCTGCTCCAGCCGCTCGTCGCCGCCAAGAGCCTGGTCCCGCTGGACGGCCAGGTCCAGGAGCTGGCCGGCTTCCCCGAACCGGTCCTGGACGGCGCCCGGGGCGAGAGCGACAAGCAGGTGTACGGCGTGCCGTTCGCCATCCAGACCCTGCACGTCATCTACAACAAGGGCCTGTTCGACAAGCACGGGCTGGCCCCGCCGAAGACCTGGGACGAGATGACCACGGCCTTCGGCAAGCTGAAGGCGGCCGGCCTCGTCCCCCTCGCGACGACCGTCACCGACACCTGGATGCTGCCCATCCAGCAGGAGATCTTCGGCGCGACGACCTACGGCGGCCACGACTACCTCACCAAGATGCTGGCCGGCCAGGCCAAGTTCACCGACCGGCCCTGGGTCGACTCGCTGGCCCGGTGGAAAAGCACCAGCGAGTACTGGCCCGAGCAGTACGAGGGCGTGAGCTACGTCGACGCCCAGGCGCTGTTCACCTCCGGCAAGGCCGCGGCGTTCCCCGGCGGGGTCTGGGAGCTGGCGGCCTTCGGCAAGTCCAACCCGGAGCTGGAGCTGGGCATCTTCAACGTCCCGCCGCCGCCCGGCGCGGCCGCCGAGCGGACGCTCGTCCCCGGGTACGTCGACGGCTCGTTCGGCGTCTCGGCCAAGTCGCCCGACCAGAAGGCGGCCGTGGACCTGGTGCGCTGGATGGCCTCCCCCGAGTTCGGCCGGGCGTTCGCCACCGAGCTCCGGCAGATCTCGGCGGTGCCCGGGGTGCGGCCCGAGGACCCGCTGCTCGCCCAGGCGCTGGCCGCCTACCAGGCGGATCCCAGCCCGTACGTCACCTACGCGTACTTCTCCGGCGGCACGCCGACCGCCTGGGACCTGGCCTCGGAGGCGTTCTCCACGTTCGTCGCCGGGCGCTCCGGCGCCGGGGACGCGGCCAAGCACATCCAGCAGGGCGTGGACCAGTGGTTCAAGCCCAGCCAGTGACCACCGGCCGCGCGCGGCCGTCGCGTGCCGCGCGCGGCGGCTACCGTGCCGGCCGCACCTCCCCGGCCTGGATCGCGGCGTTCTGCCTGCCGGCCCTGGTGCTCTACGGCCTGTTCGTCGTCGTCCCGCTGGGGACGGCGTTCTACTACGGCCTGTTCAGGTGGGAGGGCATCCGCCCGGCGGAGTTCGCCGGGCTCGGCAACTACGGCGAGGTGCTGACCAGGTATCCGCTCAACGAGGAGATCCCCGCCGCGCTCTGGCACAACGTGCTGTTCTTCGCCGGCACGATGGCCGTCCAGAACACCGTCGGCCTCGGGCTCGCGGTCCTGCTCTACCGCAACCCCCGGGGCAAGCGCTTCTTCCAGACGGTCTTCTCGCTGCCGTACCTCATCAGCCCGCTGATCGTCGGCTACATCTGGTCGCTGCTGCTGAGCCCCACGTTCGGGCCGATCAACTTCATGCTGCGGGCGGTCGGGCTGGACTCGTGGGCCCGGCCGTGGCTGGGCGATCCCGACACGGCGCTGCCCGTGCTGATCCTGGTCAACGCCTGGCAGTGGATCGGCGGGCCGATGCTGATCTTCCTCGCCGCGCTGGGCGGCATCCCCCGGGAGCTGGAGGAGGCCGCGGCGATGGACGGCGCCTCCCCGTCCCGGGCCTTCTGGAGCGTACGGTTCCCGCTCCTCATGCCCGCGGTGGGCGTCATCACCGTGCTGACCTTCATCGGCTGCTTCAACCTGTTCGACCTGGTCTACGCGCTCGGCGGATCGGACGGCGGGCCGGGCGGCGCGATGGACGTGCTGGGCCTGCTCTACTACCGCACGGCCTTCGAGGGCGGCACGAACGCGATCGGGGAGTCCTCGGCGCTCGCCATCATGATCTTCATCCTGGTCTTCGGCGCCTCCCTGGTCCTGGAGCGCTTCCTGAGGCGCCGGGAGGTGACCCCGTGACGACGAGACGCCGAAACGTCCGGGTCCTGGTCGTGCACGCCCTGCTGTGGTCCTACGCCGCGGTCGCGTTCGGGCCGCTGCTGCTGGTGGCGATCGGCTCGTTCCGGAGCAACGCCGACATCCTGCGGCAGCCGGTCGGGCTGCCGGACTCGCTCGACCTCGGCAACTACGTGCGCGCCTGGGAGACCGCGTCGATCTCGACGTACTTCGCCAACTCGCTCCTGGTCACCGTCGCCGCCGTCGCGCTGTGCGTGGCGGTGTCGGCGATGGCCGCCTACGCGCTGTCGCGCTGGCGCTTCCGCGGGCGGGCGCTGCTGGCGGCCTTCTTCCTGTCGGGGCTGATGATCCCGGCCAAGCTCGGGCTGCTCCCGGTCTTCTACATGTTCCAGTCCATGGGGCTGATCGACACGCGACCCGGCCTGGTGCTGCTGTACGCGGCGAGCGGCGTGCCGTTCTCGATCTTCGTGATCATGGGCTTCATGCGCGGGCTGCCCGGCGAGCTGGAGGAGGCCGCGCGGCTGGACGGCGCGAACGAGGGACGGCTGTTCGTGTCGATCGCGCTGCCGCTCATGCGGCCGGCGCTGGCCGTGGTCACCGTCTTCCAGTTCGCGCCCACGTGGAACGACTTCTTCTACCCGCTCGTGCTGATGCGCAGCGACTCCAAGTACACGGTGCCCGTCGGCCTGACGCGCTTCTTCGGCGAGTTCGCCACCGACCGGGCGACCCTGTTCGCCGGGCTGGTCATCGCGCTCGTGCCGCTGGCCCTGGTGTTCGCGTTCGCGACCAAGCAGATCATCGCCGGGCTGACGGCGGGGATGTCGCGGTGACGGCGTCCTACGTCAGCGTCGACGGCGGCAAGTCCGAGCTCCGCCTGCTCGTGAGCACCGGCGCGGAGCGGCAGTACGCCGTCGGGCCGGGCATGGCGTACCGGCCGGGCGAGGACGGCGTCGCCCGGATCCTCGACAGCGTCCGGGCCGCCGCCGAGTCGGTCCGGCTGCCGGCCGCCCCGGCAGGCGTCGTCGTCGGGCTCACCGGCGTCCCCGGCGACCCGGGGCCGAGAGGCCGGCTCGGCTCCCTCCTGGAGGAGTTCTTCGCGGGCCCGGTCCTCCTGGTGGAGGACAGCCTGCTCGCGCACGCCGGGGCGCTGCGGGGCGCGGGCACGGTGCTGTGCGTGGGGACCGGGACGGCCGTCCTCGCCGTCGGCGCCCGCGGCGGCAGCGTCAAGCTCGACGGCTGGGGGCCGCTGCTCGGCGACCGGGGCAGCGCGCACGCCATCGGCCTGGCCGGGATGCGCGCCGCCACGGCGGCCCGCGACGGCGTGGGACCGCCGACCGAGCTGGCCGACCGGCTCGTGGCCGAGCTCGGCGGCACGGACCTCGCTTCCCTGCAGCGCTTCTACCGGGACGCCGCGCTGGTCGCGCGTACGGCGGCCTTCGCCCGCGCCGTCCTGGAAGCCGCGGAACGCGACGCGGTGGCCCGCGCCATCTGCGCAGAGGCGGCCGAGTCGCTCGCCGCCCTCGCCTCGGCGGCGGTGGCGCGGCTGCCGGACGCGGGCCGGCGCGTCTCCTGCAGCGGCCGGGTGCTCGCCCCCGGCAACCTCCTGCATTCACTCCTGGCAGCGAACCTGTCCGGCCTCGGGCTGGACCTGGTCGCGCCGCTCGCCACATCCCTGGAAGGTGGATTGACCTTGCTCCACTCGGAAGAACCGTATCGGGCCCTGCTGCGGGAAGGAGACCACGCGTGAGAGCCGGGCATGGCGTCGAGCTGATCGACGTCGTCGGGGGCGAGGCCATGGGCGGGTACGCCGACCGGACCGAGGGCATCGCCGGCACGCTCGACCCGCTGGAGGTGCACGCCGTCACCTTCGCCGGCGGCGGCCACCGGTTCGCGCTGATCGTCGCCGACCTCGTGTGCGTGAACGCCGACGTGGTGGAGCGCATCCGGGCCGCCGTCCGTGACCTGGGCGTCGACTCCTGCTGCGTGGCGGCGACGCACACCCACGCCAGCCCGGAGTCGGGATGCTTCCCCGGGGGCGCGCCGACCCCCGAAACGCTGGCGGACCGGCTGCTCGCGGCGTCGCTCCAGGCCGTCACGGCCGCGCTCGCCGACGAGCGGGACGCGCGGCTGCACGCGACCCGGGCGCGCGTCGCGGACCTGGGCGACCGGCGCGTGCTCCCGGACCGCCATGCCGCCGACGTGCCGGTGGACGCGCTGGTGGTCTCGTCCCCCGAGGGGGAGGTCAGGGGCGTCGTGGTGGTCTCGCCGGTGCATCCCACGGTGCTCCCGGCGGGCAACAGCGCGGCCAGCGCGGATCTCAACGGCGGCATCCGGCGGGCCCTGCGCTCCGGTGACCGGTGGGTCGTGGCGGCGACGGGAGCCGCCGGCGACATCAGCACGCGGCACACGCGCCGGGGACGGGACCTGGCCGAGGTCGACAGGCTCGGCGCGCTGGTGGCCGAAGCCCTGCCCGTCGGCCCGCCGCCGCGGGAGGAGCGGGATCGGCGGCCCGCCGCCCCGCCGCCGGGGGAGCGGGGCCGGCAGACCGTCCTTCCGCCGGTGTCCGTGCGCGTCGAGCTGCCGCCCAAGCCGCCGGAGGAGTTCGCCACGGCCATCGCCTCGTCGGCGGACACGCGCGGCGCGGGCGAACGCGGCCGCAGCGTGGTCCACCAGGGGCAGCGGATCGCGCGCGACCTGCTCACGCGGGGGCGCACGCTGCCCTACGAGGTCGAGGTCCAGGCGGTCCGGCTCGGTGACGTCACGCTCGTGGCGGTGCCGGGCGAGCTCTTCCTCGAACTGGGCGAGGCCATCCGCGCCGCGTCGCCGGCGCACGGTTCGCCGGTGATCGTTCTCGGCTACGCCAACGGCTACCTGGGGTATCTGCCCAGCCGCGGCACCCCGGCCACGTACGAGACCCTCGTCAGCCCGGTCGCGGAGGGCGGCGGCGAGCGGGTCGTGGCGGCCGCCGTGCAGGCCGTCGAGGCGCTGGGCCGTCCCATGGCCGAATCGCAGTTCGCGGTGCGCGCCGGATCGCTCGTCGACCGGGTGCTGACGACGCAGATGCCGGCCGTCCGGCGGGCCGCCGAGCTGGTCGCCGACTCGATCGCGGCCGGCGGGGTGCTGCAGGCGTTCGCCACCGGGCACTCGCGCGCGGTCGCGCTGGAGCTCACCGGCCGTGCCGGCGGGCTGGCGGCGGTGAGCATGCTCGCGGTCAAGGACCTGGTGATGTTCGGCGGCGTGGACCCGGAGCTCGTCCTGGACCCGACGTACGAGCGGGCCCCCGGCCTCGCCGGGCGGATCTACGAGCTGGCCCGGCCCGACCCGGCCGACGTGTTCCTGATCGTGTCGAACTCCGGGATCAACGCGGCGATCGTCGAGATGGCCGAGCTCGCCCGGGCCAACGGCCATCGCGTGATCGCGCTCACGTCGCTGGAGCACACCCGCTCCCCGGCGGCGCGCACGGTGGCGGGACCGCACCTGGCCGACCTCGCCGACGTGGTGATCGACAACTGCGCCCCGGCCGGTGACGCCACCGTCGAGCTCGCCCCGGGGATCCACGTCGGCGCAGTCTCCTCCTTCACCGGGGTGCTCATCGCCCAGGTGCTCGCCGAGCTGGTCTGCCGCAGGCTGCTCGACCGCGGGGCGGACGTCCCGGTGTTCGTCTCGGCGAACCTGGCGAGCGGCGACGGCCACAACGCCGCGCTGTACGAGCGCTACCACGGGCGGGTTCGCCCGCTGGAGCCGTAGGGGCGAAGTCTTTGCCGGTGTCGCATGCCGCCTTGAGGGCAGGGCGGGAAAGGGGTCAACCGAGGAGAGGAAACGGTGACATGAGTGACGTTGGTGACCGTCGCGAGGTGCTGACGAACCGGCAGGGGCATCCGGTCTACGACAACCAGAACCAGCGGACCGTGGGGCCGCGGGGGCCCGCGACGCTGGAGAACTACCAGTTCCTTGAGAAGATCAGCCATTTCGACCGGGAGCGCATCCCGGAGCGGGTGGTGCACGCGCGGGGGACCACCGCCTACGGGTTCTTCGAGGCGTACGGGAAGCTCGGCGACGAGCCCGTCAGCCGCTACACCAGGGCCAAGCTGTTCCAGGAGGCGGGCAAGCGCACCGAGGTCGCGGTGCGCTTCTCCACCGTGATCGGCGGGCGGGACTCGGCGGAGACGGCGCGTGACCCCCGGGGGTTCGCGATCAAGTTCTACACCGAGGACGGCAACTGGGACCTGGTGGGCAACAACCTGGCCGTGTTCTTCATCCGGGACGCGATCAAGTTCCCGGACGTGATCCACGCGCTGAAGCCGGACCCGGTGACCTTCCGGCAGGAACCCAACCGGATCTTCGACTTCATGTCGCAGACGCCCGAGTGCATGCACATGCTGGTCAACCTGTTCAGCCCGCGCGGCATCCCGGCCGACTACCGGCACATGCAGGGCTTCGGTGTGAACACCTACAAGTGGACCAACCCGCAGGGCGAGTCCTTCCTGGTGAAGTATCACTGGATGCCCAAGCAGGGCGTGCGCAGCATGACCGTGGCCGACGCGGCCGTCATCCAGGCGAACGAGCTGGGGCACGCGACCAAGGACCTGCACGAGGCGATCGAGCGCGGCGACCACCCGGAGTGGGAGCTGCTCGTGCAGCTGATGAGCGACGACGAGCACGCCGAGCTGGACTTCGACCCGCTGGACGACACCAAGGTGTGGCCGGAGAACGAGTTCCCGGCGCTGCCGGTCGGCCGGATGGTGCTGGACCGCAACGTCGGCAACAACTTCGCCGAGAACGAGCAGATCTCGTTCGGCACCGGCGTGCTGGTCGACGGGCTGGACTTCTCCGACGACAAGATGCTGGTCGGCCGGACGTTCTCCTACAGCGACACCCAGCGCTACCGGGTGGGCCCGAACTACCTGCAGCTTCCGGTCAACCAGGCGAAGAACGCCGACATCCGCACCAATCAGCGCGACGGCCAGATGACGTACTTCGTCGACACGGGCGGCGAGTCGCCGCACATCAACTACGAGCCGTCGCTGGTCGGCGGGCTGCGTGAGGCCGACTACCCGACGGAGGACATCGAGGGGCCGGTCCTCACCGGCCGTCTCACGCGCAAGCGCATCCCGCGCACCAACGACTACATCCAGGCCGGGCAGCGCTACCTGCTGATGGAGGACTGGGAGCGCGACGACCTCGTGCACAACTTCGTCACCCAGCTCAAGCAGTGCGACCGGCGCATCCAGGAGCGCATGGTCTGGCACTTCCTGCTGGTGGAGGACGACCTGGGGCTGCGCGTGGGCGAAGGGCTCGGCATCACGCCGGACGACGTCGCCGGGCTGGAGCCGCTGCCCAAGCAGGAGCTGACCGACGAGGACCGCGACCGGCTGGCCAAGCTGGGCAGGAACGGGCCGCGTGACGTCAACGGGCTGAAGATGACGCACTGCGTGCCCGACGAGCGGTTCACTCCAGGCGGCGAAGCAGGGCCTGCTTAGCCGTACTGAACTCCTCGTCCGTGAGCACGCCGGAGCGGTGCAGCTCGCCGAGCTCGGAGAGGTGGCGCAGCACCACGTCGACCTCGCCCGCCGGGGCCGGGGCGGGCGGCAGCTCGGCGGGGCCGCGCGGGATGCGGGCGAGCACGGCGGCGGCGACCAGCGCCGTCGTGCCGCCGAACCGCTGGACGCCCCACGAAATGCAGCGCGTGTCCTTCTGTGGTGGTTTGTCGGGCCCCTCGCCCTTGGTCCGGAACCGCAGCGTGCCGTAGCCCATGCCGGACTGCGGTTTCCACTCCACGGCGACCAGGTCGGTCAGCGCGAACTCCTGCGGGCCGGCCTCCTCCTTGGCGGAGCCGGCGAAGCCCGTCCACTCGATGCGGACGCGCTCGCCGTCGAAGGCGACCGTCCCGTCGCCGGCGGTCGCGGTGATCGGCACGCCGGGGCTGGGCAGGAGGTAGTCGTCGCTCGGCCCGTTCGGCGTCTGCCACGCGGCCAGCGCGTCGCGGATCTCGTCGGCGTAGTATTCGGCGGCGCCCGTGCGGCCCTTGGGGATGGCCAGCCGATACGGGTCGGCGGGCGCGGTCAGCGAGCCGGCGACCGCGTCGGTCAGCGGGTCGGCGCCCCGGCGCAGCCGCAGCCGCAGGTGGCCGCCCTTGCGTGACGGCTCGAACGTCGCCCCGGCGATCGCCTCCAGCGGGATGACCACCTCGCCGAGTGTCTTGCGCAGCTCGTGGACCTCGCGGCCGCTGCCCGGCACGATCCTGACCGTCTCTCCGTCGAACGTCCACGCCCCGTCGGGGACCGCGATCTCCGCCATGCGTCCAGCGTAGTAGGCCAGAAACATTCCCTTGCTGCGTTCTCCGACGGCCGCAACCGCGTCCACCATCGGGTGACGGCATTGCGCCGAGACCGCTTCGGCGGACGGACGGCCGCGCCCCGTCGGCACCCTCAGCAGGGCGTTCGCTTGGAGGGAGGCGAACGCCCCACGGGGCATGGAGGGGTGGGGTCAGGTGACGGTGAGGCGGGCCAGGCGGTTGCGGACGCCGTCGAAGTGGGCGACGACGGCCATGACGGCCGCCGGCTTGTCGGCCGCCTGGACCGCGACGTAGATGTCGCGGTGGCGGCGCGTGACGTCGGCGGGGGACTCGTCCGGCGCCCCCAGGTGGTCGCGCAACTGGTGGTAGACGTCCCAGAAGGCGCCCAGCAACTGGCTGACGACGGGGTTGCCGAGCGGGCGGTAGAGCAGGTCGTGGAAGAGCCGGTCGGTCTCCGGCGAGACGTCGCCCACCAGGGCCTCCGCCTCCATGCGGGCCATGACGTCGGTCACGGGTGTCAGGTCGGCCTCGCCGCCGAGGTCGATGAGCCGCTGGACCAGCCCGACCTCCAGGATCTCGCGGATCTCGATGAGGTGGGCCAGGGCGTTGCGGCCGTTCTGGAGCGTGATGCGGCTGTGGAAGGCCAGCTCGTCGACTAACCCGGCGAGCGACATCCGGCCGACGAACATGCCGAAGCCGTGGCGGATGTCGACGATGCCGACCGCCTGCAACGCCTTCAGCGCCTCCCTGACCGAGTTGCGGCTGATGCGCAGCTCCTCCATGAGCTCGGATTCGGTCGGCAGGGGGTCGCCCGCCTTGAGCCCGCGCTTGAGGATGAGGTCCTTGACGCCCTCCTGGGCCTCGACGGCACGGCTGGGCCGCGAGCGCGGGGCAGTGGTCATGGAAGATCCCTTTCTCTGCGGACTGGTGCGTAACATTCCGGAAACCTCCTGTTGACCGCAACCAGGCCTCGCATCTAGCGTCCACCTTACGCAAAAGATAGGACATGGGATGTCCCACGTTCTACGTCGGGCTACCCCCGGGAGGCATCCGTGAGCCCTGAGTTCAGCCGCCGCGACTTCTTGCGTTACAGCGGAGCGACAGGGGCGGCCGCGATCATCGCGTCCACTCTGGCCGCGTGCAGCGGAGGCCCGGCTTCGACCGGCTCGGTCGGCGCCGGATCCAACAAAGACCTGATCACCGCCGTCATCGGCTACGGCAACGATCAGAGCTGGGACCCGACGCAGACCGCCTCGGCCTTCGCCATGGCCGGCATCAACCACATCTACGAGGGCCTGCTCGACACCGACCCCATCACCCGCGAGCCGTACCCGGCGCTGGCCACCGCGCTGCCCGACGACGTGAACGCCACCACGTGGAAGTTCACCCTGCGCGAGGGCGCCAAGTGGCACGACGGGCAGCCGGTCACCGCCGACGACGTGGTGTTCACCTTCGAGCGGGTGCTCGACGCCGAGGCGAACGTGCTCGTCGGCAACTTCTTCCGCTCCTGGCTCCAGGAGGTCAAGAAGGTCGACGACCGCACCGTGGAGCTGGTCTTCAAGTTCGCCTTCCCGGACGCGGCGCCCCGGCTGACCATCGCCAAGATCATGCCGAAGCACGTGTTCTCCCAGGCGGGTGCCTGGGACCAGGCCAAGAGCGGCAAGGCCGTCGGTTCGGGCCCGTACAAGATGACCGCGCACAACCCCAAGTCCAACACCTCCTTCGAGGCGTTCGACGGCTACAACGGCCCCCGCCCGGCGACCGTCAAGCAGATGAACTGGCTGACGATCGTGGACGCGGCGGCCCGGGTCGCCAAGATCTCCGGCGGCTCGGCCGAGGCGCAGATCGCCGACAACATCCCGTACGCCAACGTCGACCAGCTCAAGCAGCAGGGGCTGACGGTCGAGGGCGGCGCGGGCATGAACCACATGTTCCTGATGTTCAACACGGGCACCAAGCCGTTCGACGACGTACGCGTGCGGCAGGCGCTGCACTACGCGATCGACAAGAAGAAGATGATCGACGTGGCGCTCAAGGGCCACGGCACGGCCTCCAGCTCCTTCCTCAACGAGGGCCACCCGGACCACAAGCGCGCTGCGGTCGTCTACGACTACGACCCGGACAAGGCCAAGGCGCTGCTGAAGGAGGCCGGGGTCAGTGACCTGACGGTCAACCTGATGGCCGTCAACGTGAGCTGGATCGCCGACTGCCTGCCGACCATCGCGGCCTCCTGGGAGGCGATCGGCGTCAAGACGACGCTGGAGCCGCAGGACACGGCGGCGCTGTTCACCAAGATGGACCAGTTCCAGGACTACCAGGTGGTCGCGGCGGCCTCGAACCCCAACCAGTTCGGCATGGACGCCGACCTGATCCTGCGTTACAACTTCGTCGAGGGCGGGCTGTGGATGAAGTACGCCCACTTCGACGGCAGCAAGGACGCCAAGGCCCTGTTCGCGATGATGGACGAGGCCACCCAGGAGTCGGACAAGGCCGCCAAGGCCACCAAGGTCCAGAAATATCTGGACGTGATCGCCGAGCAGGCCGTCCTCTACCCCGTCGTGCACACCGAGCTGATGACCGCCTGGGACCCCAAGAAGGTCTCCGGCATCCGCGCGCAGGCGTACCCGGGGATCAACCTCCTCCAGGCCAAGCGCACCTGAGCCGCCATGATCCTGATCGTCAGAATGCTCGCGCGGCGGGTCCTCATCCTGGTCCCGCTGGTGCTCGGCGTCGTCGCGTTCGTGTTCATCGTGATGCGCTTCTCCAACAGCAAGCCGGAGTACGCCTACTTCCAGGGCGCGAACCCGACCGCCGAGCAGATCCGCCAGTTCCAGCTGGAGAACGGCCTGCTGGACCCGCTGCCGCTGCGCTACGTCCGCTTCGTCGGCGACCTGCTGCAGGGTGACCTGGGCACCAGCGTGCTCACCAAGAAGCCGGTGATCGAGTCGATCACCACGGCGCTGCCGCTGACGCTCCAGCTCACGTTCCTCGGCCTGGCGGTCGGGATCGTGCTGTCGCTGGTGCTCGGCGTCGCCGGCGCGCTGTTCCGGGACCGCTGGCCGGACCAGGTGATCCGCATGGTGTCGCTGGTCGGCGTGGCGGCGCCGTCGTTCTGGCTGGCGCTGCTGATGATCCAGTGGCTGGCGGTGGGCGAGGGCCTGTTCCCCACCGGCGGCTACATCAACCCGGCCGACTCCTTCGGCGGCTGGCTGCGCTCGATGACGCTGCCCGCCCTGTCGCTGTCGCTGCCGATCGCCGCCCAGCTCATCCGCATCATCCGCACCTCGATGGTGGAGGAGCTGGACCGCGACTACGTGCGTACCGCGATCGGCAGCGGCCTGCCGCCGATCGTGGTGGTCGGCCGCAACGTGCTGCGCAACGCGCTCATCAACCCGCTGACCGTGCTCGGCCTGCGCATCGGCTACCTGATCGGCGGCACCGTGGTCATCGAGACCATCTACGGCCTGCCCGGCATGGGCCAGCTCATGATCAACGCGGTGCGTGACGGCGATCCCGCCGTGGTGCAGGGCGTGGTGCTGACGATCGCGGTCGGCTTCATGGTCGTCAACCTCGTGGTCGACGTCCTCTACCTGCTGGTCAACCCCCGGCTCAGGAGTGCCGCATGAGACGAGGACTGGCGGAGCGCCTGTCGAGACCGGGCGCAGGATTCAGGAGGCTGCCGCCGCTGTCGTGGGTGGCGGTCGGCATCGTGGTCGTCGTGGTGCTCGCGGCGCTGTTCGCGCCGCTCATCGCGCCGCACTCGCCGTACTTCCAGGCCACCACCGGCGGCGGCCCGTCCGCCGAGCACTGGATGGGGCTCGACAGCGCCAACCGCGACATCCTGTCCAGACTGTTGTACGGGGCGCGCTGGTCGCTGATCATCGGCCTCGGCGCGACCGGTCTGGCGCTGGTCGTGGGGGCCGCCATCGGCGCGCTGGCGGCCACCTCCCGCCGGGCGATCGACGAGACGATCATGCGGCTGCTCGACGTCATCATGGCCTTCCCCGGCATCGCGCTGGCCGCGGTGCTGGTCGCGGTGTTCGGCGGCAGCATCCCGGTGCTGGTCATGGCCATGGCGTTCCTCTACATGCCGTCCGTGGCCCGGGTGGTGCGTGCCAACGTGCTGGCCCAGTACGGCGAGGACTACGTCGCGGCCGAGCGGATCATCGGCGCCCGCACCCCGCACATCGTCATCAAGCACGTCGCCATCAACTGCGCGGCCCCGGTGCTGGTGTTCTGCACGGTGATGGTCGCGGACGCGATCGTGTTCGAGGCGTCGCTGTCGTTCATCGGCGCCGGCGTGCGCCCGCCGGACCCGTCGTGGGGCAGCGTCATCGCCGACGGCAAGAACCTGGTGCTGCTCGGCGGCTGGTGGGCCACGGTCTTCCCCGGCCTGCTCATCCTCATCACGGTGCTCGCGCTGAACATCCTCTCCGAAGGCATCTCCGACGCCTGGGCCGCCCCGGCCGCCCGCAAGGCCGCCGTCCGCAAGGAGGAGGACGCCTTCGAGCAGGCCAGGCCCGGCTCCGGTGAGATCGTCGAGCTGCCCGGCCTGGCCGAGGCCGCGCGCCGGCTCGCCGAACGCGCCCGCCCGCTGCCCGGCGGGCCGCCGATCCTGTCGGTCGAGGACCTGCGGATCGGCTTCGACGCCGGGGTGGACATCGTCGACGGCATCTCCTTCGAGGTACGGCCCGGCGAGGTGCTCGGCCTGGTCGGCGAGTCCGGCTGCGGCAAGTCGCTGACCGCGCTGACCGTCATGGGGCTGCAGCCGTCGCACGCCCGCGTCACCGGCGAGATCGTCTTCGACGGGCAGCGGCTGCTGACCATGCCGCGCAAGGCGCGCAGGAAACTGCTCGGCCACGACATGGCGATGATCTACCAGGACGCGCTCTCCTCGCTGAACCCGGCCATGACCATCAAGGCCCAGCTCAAGCAGGTCTGCCGGCGCGGCGGCCGGCGCACCCCGGCCGAACTGCTGGAGCTCGTCGGCCTGGACGCACGCCGTACGCTGTCGTCCTACCCGCACGAGCTGTCCGGCGGGCAGCGGCAACGGGTGCTGATCGCGATGGCGCTGTCCCGCGAGCCCAAGCTGATCGTCGCCGACGAGCCCACCACCGCGCTCGACGTGACCGTCCAGGCGCAGGTCATCGAGCTGCTGCTGAAGCTGCGCGAGGAGCTCGGGTTCGCGCTCATCCTCGTCTCGCACGACCTGGCGCTGGTCGCCGACGTCACCGACCGGGTGGTCGTCATGTACGGCGGCCAGATCGTGGAGACCGGCGTCACCGCCGAGCTCGTCGGGGCGCCGGCCCACCACTACGCCCGCGGGCTGCTCGGCTCGGTGCTGTCGCTGGAGTCGGGGGCCGAGCGGCTCACCCAGATCCGCGGCGTGGTGCCGTCCCCGGCCGACTTCCCGGCCGGCTGCCGGTTCGCCGACCGGTGCCCGATGGCCTCCGAGGTGTGCCGTACCGACGTCCCGGCGCTGGCGGGCGACGAGCGCAGGCACACGGTGGCCTGCCATCACCCGGCGGTCGTCCTGATGGGAAGTGAGCAGCATGCTTGAGCTGAAGGACGTGCACGTCGTGCACAAGGCCCGCTCGGGCGGCCTGTTCACCCGCGACCGGGTGTACGCGCTGACCGGCGCGGACCTCGTCGTCGGCGCCGGCGAGACCGTCGGCGTCGTGGGCGAGTCGGGCTGCGGCAAGTCCACCCTGGCCAAGGTGCTGGTCGGGCTGCAGCGGCCGACGTCCGGGACGGTGTCGTTCCGGGGCCGTGACCTGTGGGGGCTGAAGGAGTCCGAACGCCGGCCGATGATCGGCTCCAGCGTCGGCATGGTGTTCCAGGACCCGTCAACGGCGCTGAACCGGCGGCTGCCGGTCCGCCAGGTGCTGCGCGACCCGCTCAACGTGCACCGGCGCGGCACCCCGGCCCAGCGCGACGCCCGCGTGCGCGAGCTGCTCGACCTGGTCGGGCTGCCCGCCAGCGCCGCCGACGCGCTGCCCAGCCAGCTCTCCGGCGGCCAGCGGCAGCGCGTGGCCGTCGCCCGCGCGCTCGCGCTGGAGCCGGCGCTGATCGTCGCCGACGAGCCGACCAGCGCGCTCGACGTGTCGGTACGGGCCCAGATCCTCAACCTGCTGCTCGACCTGAAGGAACGGCTCGGGCTGGCGCTGGTGTTCGTCTCGCACGACATCCAGACGGTCCGCCGGATGAGCGACCGGGTGGTCACCATGTACCTGGGCCGCATCGTCGAGCAGACCCCCGCCGGGGCGCTCCCGCTCGGCGCGCGGCACCCGTACACCCGGGCGCTGTTCTCGGCCACGCCGGGGCTGATCTCACCGATCAACCCGATCCCGCTGGTCGGCGCGGTGCCGTCGGCGACCAGGCCGCCGAGCGGCTGCCCGTTCCGGACCCGCTGCTGGCGGGCCGACGACGCGTGCGCGGCCGGCTGGCCGGACGCCGTCACCGACGACGACCACCTCTACCACTGCCACCACCCGGTGGCGGCCGGTGCCACCGACCTCGAACTGATCCAGGAGCGTGTATGACCACCCTCACCGGAGTGATCCCCCCGGTTTGCACCCCGTTGACCTCCGAGGGGGAGGTGGACGCCGGGTCGCTGACACGGCTGGTGGACCACCTGCTGGAGGGCGGGGTGGACGCGCTGTTCGTGCTCGGGTCGTCCTCCGAGGTGGCGTACCTGACCGACGCGCAGCGCCGGGTGGTGCTGGACACGGTGATCGGCCACGTGGGCGGGCAGGTGCCGGTGCTGGCCGGGGTGATCGACATGACCACGCCCAGGGTGCTGGAGCACGCCGCCGTCGCCGTCGCGGTCGGGGCGGCCGGGCTGGTGGCGACGGCGCCGTTCTACACACGCACCCATCCGGTGGAGATCGCCACCCACTTTCGTACGCTCGCGGCGCGCGGCGGGCTGCCGGTGTACGCCTATGACCTGCCCGTCTCCGTGCACCTCAAGCTGAGCGCCGAACTGCTGCTGGAGCTGGCGGCCGACGGGACGCTGGCCGGGGTGAAGGACTCCAGCGGCGACGACGGCGGGCTGCGCCGGCTGATCCTCGCCCGGGAGGCGCCCTTCAGCGTGCTCACCGGGTCGGAGGTGACCGTGGACAGCGCGCTGTGGATGGGCGCCGACGGCGTGGTGCCGGGGCTGGGCAACGTCGACCCGCACGGGTACGTGCGCCTGGTCCGCGCCGCTGCGGCGGGCGACTGGGAGGAGGCCAGGCGCGAGCAGGAGCGCCTGGTGAGGCTGTTCGAGATCGTCCACGTGGCGGGCTCCCGGATGGGCGGCAGCTCCGCAGGGCTCGGCGCCTTCAAGGCCGCGTTGCACCTGCGCGGCATCATCGACCACCCGGCCACGGCCGTCCCGCAGGTCCCGCTCGACGACGACGAGACCGGCCGCATCGGCAAACACCTCGCGGCGGCGGGCCTTCTGTAGGCATGACCACATTCCGCGGCCTGACGTACTGCATCCGCGCCCGACTGAGCGATCAGCCGGGCTCGACCTCAGTGACGGTCACATACCCGTCGTGATGACGGCAGCGGCTGGGCGGGGGCAGGAATCCAACGTCCACGCGGTGCCAGGTCGCCTGCCCAGTAAAACCTTCACCGGCCAGAAGTCGCCCGGCACCCGGCACGACCACTCCGCGTTCGTCGCCGGACGTTCGTGTGGCAGCCGTACCGGACGGCCATAAGGGGACCGCGACGCCGGTGTCGCGGCCCGAGGTGATGTCGAGGAGCAGGCAGGACTCGTCCTCCACCCATGTGAGCCTGGCCGTGATCGGCACGGTCTCGCCCGGCGGGTCCGCAGCCGAGACGTAGATGGCCGGGTCGTCGCCGACAAGGCAGGAGGAGGTCGCGCAGCCCGGCGAAGCGGACACGACAGTCGCCGCGGCTCGCGAGGCCCGCGGCCCCGAAGCGGATGACGTGCAGGCCATAATGCCGAGAACGACAGCCATACCGGTCGCGATGATCGCGCCTCTCATCGTGGCCCCTCCTCCGCGGATAGGCTGGACCGCCGGAAACGCCTCACGACGGCCCATCGGGCAGGCCATCGACTCCATACGTTGTAGCGGGCTCCATTGTAGAAACGGTTCACGGCTTGAAGGCGCAGCACAGGACGTTGTCGTCGTCCACCAGCGCGCCCTCTAGGATGCCGTACACCTGCATACCGGCGAGCGGGGAAGAACGGCCCGCCGCTGTCGCCGAAGGTGCGCCGTGTGCTGCCGTTGAGGATGCTCGTGAGCACCTGGCCTCCGACGATCTCCCCGATATCGCCGTCGTAGAAGGAGTGGTTTAGTTTGAAAATCGTGCCGCAGCCGGAGGCGGACCCGAGCTTACACACCGACTGTTCAGCTGCGGTCCCGAAGAGACGCTGTCGACGTACGACCTCTGGCCCAGCCCCAGTAGAAGGTGCGGGTCGCGGTCAGCCAACCCCAATGCCGCCAAGCTGGCCCGCACCCCCAAGCGACTCGAAGAAGCGCCTCCAGGTTTGTCCGAAGCGGCATGAGATGTCGGAGCTGGTCATAGACGGAGGCCAGCTCGCCGGAGAACTCCGCGCCGGTGAAGTCGGTAGAGAGGCCTGTTGAACAGGACTCGGATAAAATCCAGATCGGCTCCGTTCCTGCCAGTTCGGGTTCGGGGCATGCGGGTAGGCGCACAGTTCGGCGGGTGGGCCAGGGCTCAATCGACCCCGAGCACGCTACTCAGCCGCGTCCGCATGCGTCGCTTGCGCTGCTCGATGAATGCAAGGAAATCGTGCAGGTCGAGCGGCAGGTCTTGGAGGTCGTTTGCATGAAGGTAGGTATGGCGCTCGGCGTCGGTGGCGAAGGCATGCGCCAGCCAATTGGCCGGTAGCTTGGCGTGCTTCTCGGCGTTCGGTACGCCGCCGAGGAGCTGGAGGTTCGGCAACAGGTCAACGGTCGCTCGGTAGGTGTCCACCAAGGCGTCATCGATGCCCGCGTCCCGAAGCCGCTTCGGAGTGAATCGTGAGCGAGGGAAGATGTGATCTTCGTGGAATTCCTTCGACAGGTCCAGGCCGGGATACAGCAGCGCAAGCACTGGGAAGGTGCGCTGGCTGGCGTACTTGAGCTCCAGCAGCTCATCGATTTCGGTTGGCTCGAAGGCAAGCGACTTACCGAGTGTGCTCATCTCCTTCTCGATGTCGGCCACTGGGAAGCTGTCTGCACCGTGGGTGTCGATCGCCTGGCGAAGCCGGATCAGTAGGGTGTCCAAGCCGGATCCCCAGATCCCGCGCTTCACCAGGGACCGGGTCACCCACTGCCGGACTGCCAGCCTGTCCTTTACGTCTGCGCTTGAGGTCAGGTAGCTGTCCGGGAGATTTCGGCGAGCCAGGTAGTACGACAAGGGCACTACGGCGCTGGCTGCCGTGAGCGTTCGATTAGTGAAGCCAAAGAGATCAAGCAGGGACGCTGCTTTTATCATGGCCACTCGCGTGGTGCTCCACGCGTCTTCCACCTTCTGCATGTTGCTGGCGGTGAAGTTGGAGACCTTGAATCGAAGATCGACTCCGGCGACCATGAGCGCGGTCTTGAGTACGACATCCTTGGAGAAGGAAAATGTTCTGGTGCCGCCGGTGTTGAGTTCCTGGACCAGTTGGCGTACCTCTTCTCGTGCGTCGAGTTGTTGCCACTGGTTAGTCGCCATCGACAAGAGTAGATCTGAGTATGACAGCGTGGTGCCGCCGCTGTTGACCCGGACGAAGATGTCGAGGACCTTGTCCGCGTCCTGCGCCTTCTCCAGAAAGTAGTTGATCGGCTTGCGTGTGCGTACCGCCTCGTATAGGTCATAGAGGCGCTGGTAAGGTTTGACATCATTGAGGTCGATGCCGCGTTTCGCCAATTCGCCGTAGAGCGCTGGCCCTGCGTTTGCCAGGTCTAGGATCGCGCCGACCGGATACCAGCGGTCCGGATTCCCATCCGCAGAGGCGGCCTCGACGTCGGTGAGAAACCTCAGATCGTATCGTAGACCCATTTCGTCCGGGTCGGGATCCTCCACCAGATTGAGGTGGAGTCGCTTCTTGGGAAATGCGTCGGGGCTGCTCCACCAGGCGTATTTCCGCTTTTCCGCGTGGCTGCCGTAGATGGCGATGTTAAGGGCAGTCAGTCGCTGCTGGCCGTCCAGCACCGCGGTCACGCCACTGCCGTTTGGAATCGCTGCCCTGGTTGCGTAGGGATTGTCTCTTTCATGGTAGTGAGTGAGGAAATCGTAAAAGGTGTAGTTAGTCACCGTCCTGGGCTCAACTTTCCAAAGGAGGAATGAGCCGATTGGGTACCCCCTCATGAGACTGTCGACGAGCCACCGGATCTGGTCGGCACTCCAGACGAACTCCCGCTGGATCGCCGGTAGCAGGTATTCCTTCCGGTGGATAGACGTCAGGATTTCCTCCACCGTCACGGGCGTCTGGAAAGCCACGACTGGCAACTCCTTCGAATTGAATCATCTGATTTTTGCGGCATTCCCCACTTGCGATAAGGCATGCAGATGAGAATGTGACGTACGATAATGTCACGCCGCAGCCACCTCGATTGCGGCCAAGCGCGCACCGCTATCGGGATCGCTGCAGCGGACGTCAAAGAGGCCGGTCGTCACGCCGGCATAGCTCGCGGTATGCCTCGCTCAGTTCCACGGCCTCGGGCACACGGCGGGACTCCACGGCTTTGACCACCTCGGCCGCGCGCCAATAGTGCGACGGCACGAGATGCGGGTCGGTGAGGGCGGCAAGCGTCATGTTCGCGGCCTCGTCGGGATGGTCGGCTGCCAGGAGTGCGAGCGCTAGATCGAGCCGCGCGGCAAGGGTTCTGCGGGGCCGTCTCGGGGGGTCCGACTCTTGCCGGGCGAGCACACCACGTGCGTACGGTTCCGCCGCCGAATCGCCAAGCCAGGACAGCGTCGTCGCGATGTAGGCGTCGGACTTGGCGGGGTCGTAGCGGTAGTGGTGCTCGGGCCGGTCGGGGTCCGGCAGGTGTGCGACGAGCCGCGCGACCCGGTTCAGTGTGTCGCGGGTCTCCCGGGCAGCGCCGAGGCGCGCCCAGACCCGGCCCTCCTGTGCTGTCGCCTGGATGTACGCCGAACCGCCCCTGGGGGCCGCCCGCTGTGCTGCCTGGGAGAGCGTCAGGGCCCGCCGGTATCCGCCATCGATCAGAACCTGCCATGCCTTCGTCTCCAGGCACCAGGCCGAAATCTCGCGATGCTCCGTCTCCTTGGCGAGTTGGGCGGCTGTATGCAACCGAGCCGTTGCGGCCGGGAACCGGCGTAGATCGATGAGGCAGGTCGCAGCGAGAAGTGAGAGCCAGCCGCCGGCCACGAGCAGTCGCCGATGCTCCGTGAGCGTCTTCTTGGCATCCAGGAGTTGGAAAACGTAATCAAGGTGCTGGCGAACGCGGACCAGCAGCTCATGGGGTGGCGTTCCGTGGTAAGCGATGGCGAGGTCGTCCACCGTCGCCTCCAGCCGTTCAAGGGTGCTTTCCCCAACCTCGGTGGCGGCGGCACGACGAGTCAGCTCCAGGGCCCTTCGCTCGTCGTCGCCATCGATTCCGAGGAGGCGATGGTGGTGCTCAAACAGTTCGTCCTCGGTGAGTCCGAAGGCTCGGGCGTACAGGAGGCGGTAGGGGTCGTCGGGCTGGTTGTGTCCGGCCTCGTATGCTTTGATGCGGCGGACGATGCTCTCCCGGGAGGGCAGCCGGGCGCGTACATCACCGTCGGCGGCCTCGACCAGATGTCGGGCCATGTCCTTCTGGCTCCAGAACCGGTTGCGGCGCTCGGCACGTAGCCGTACGGCCCATGCGGGGGGTTCGGTGGCCATCGTGTGCACCTCGCTGTCAGACCTGGGGGACGTTCTGACCACCCTTAGTATCCCCTGATCGCATCTGTGATCGAAGAATTACGCACTGTTGTAATCGGAGGTGACCCGACCGGAGCGGGTCCGTAGGCGCTGAAACGTTGTACGGACCCCTTGATCAGGATGGTGGTCCTGACCCATGACACACGATAGGGCTGTAGCCGCCGCTCGTCCGGTGTTCGCCGGGTGGCGGATCATGCGCAGCGACGCTGGGCGGTTCTGGGCGACCCGCGAGCGGCGGTTCCCCGTGGCCGCCGAGGAGGCGGGCGCGTACCGGACGGTCGATGCCGACGACCTGGGGAGGCTGTGCCAGGTCATCGCGGAGCAGGAGAGCATCGCCGAAAAGGAGAGCCCGGCCGCATGGACGGCCCGATGACCGCGTCCATCGATGTTCTCGCTCCGCCCGAGGTCGTCGTGGAGGAGGACGACGAGGACTGCCCGGGGATTTCGCCACACCCGGCCCCGCCGGGGCCCGGGCGTACGGCGTTGTGGTGGATCGAGCAGAGCCGTGGGCGCGGCCGGGTCGTCGCGTACACCTGCTTCTGCCGGATGACCACCTGCGAACTGGTCTGCATCGCCGGTTCCTGCCAGGTCCGCCGCCAGACTCTCCCTCGGCCCGGCATACCCTCCCTGACCTGGACGGCTCACTGCTGGTGCCGCGTGGAAGCGTACGAGTGGTGGCGCCGCCTCCTCGCCGGCCAGGCCCGATGAGCCACCCCGCCGCCAGGTCGTGGCACGGTGGGGGCCTCTGTTCGGTGTCAGATAGGTGAACACCCCGGAAAGGCGAGCAGTCGAATCAAGTCCCGCTGCACGGTCGCCCCTCACCCAGCGCGAGTTCGTGGACCCGACTGCTCGAACGTCATTACCGACGCTACGCGAGTCCGGCCTGTACCGGGCGAGATGAGCGCGACTCAGGGCCGGTCATAGATGGAGTGATCGCCGATGCGGCGCCAGATCAGGAACGGCTCGCCGTTGTCGGTGCTCCCGAACTCGAAGGTCGCTCTGCCGTCCGGGGAGGCGAAGTTCCACGTCAAGGAGTAGACGTGGGTGTCGGTGAGTTTATGGATGCGCAGCCGTGGTGGCCAGGGGGCGCGGCCTGTGTGTGCTCCCTGCTCGATCGCCGGCAGGAAGTGCTTGTACACAGCCTCTCTGAACATCACGTAGTGCTCAGGAGGAAGCCGGGCCGCGTCTCGAAGGAAGGCGGCCGTGCGATCGAATCTCACGGGACGTCTTCTCCGCGGACCACGTCTATCTCGGCGAAGAGGTCGTCCATGGTGTCGAAGGCGCGAGTGCGGCCCTCCCGGATGTCAGCGTCGGCCTCGGCTTCTGCCGACTGCCATCCAGGAGTCCAGTACCAAGCCTCGTCCGCAGGGACAAGGGCAGCGACACGGCGACCTTGGTCGGTCAGATAGGCGATCGTGTGTCGCTGTGCCGCAGCGGTGATGACGTCGGGCAGATGGCCGTCGGCCTCGTCCAGTGGCACCTCGAACGCTTCCTCGCTCATGTCGCGAGTGTAGGTCTTGGCTTGTGCGGGGGTCACATGTCAAAGAGTAATGGATCGCCTACGTGCAGTTGCTGGAGTTCTCGGATGCGTACTCGTCGATCCGGGTGAATCAGGATGTGTCGCCTGCTGGGGCGTGCCTGCGCGGGGGTCAGCGGTTGACGCCGTCGCCTCTGCCGGTGAGGAGGTGGAGGTCGTCGCGGCGGGGGAGGCTCTCCCAGTCGCCCTGGGAGGTGACGGCGAAGGCGCCTGCCGCGCAGGCCATGTCCAGGCGCCGCTCCGGGGCGGCGCCGTCGAGCCAGCCCGCCAGCCAGCCGGCGGCGAAGCCGTCGCCGGCGCCGACCGGGTCGACCTCCGTCACCCGGTACGGCTCGGCCCGCCGCGACGCGCCGGCGGACAGCTCCAGCGCCCCGGCGGCGCCGAGCTTGACCAGCACGTGCGCCGGACCGAGCGCCGCCAGCGCCCGGGCCAGTTCCTCGGGGCCGCCCGGGGTGTCGGGACCGGTGATGAGGCTGCCCTCGGTTTCCGTGGCGAAGAGGATGTCGACGTCGGCGATGATGTCGCGCAGCCAGGCGCCGGCCTCCTGGGGGGTCCAGAGCGCCTTGCGGTAGTTGACGTCCAGGGACACCGGCACCCCGGCGGACTTCGCCTCGGCGACGGCGTGGTGCACGGCGGCGCGGGCGGAGGCCGAGAGAGCGGGGGTGATGGCCGAGACGTGCAGCACCCGCGCGGACCTGATGAGCGCGGGGTCGAGGTCGTCGGGCGACAGGCGGGAGCCGGCGCTGCCCGCGCGGTAGTAGCGCACGTCGATGTGGTCGGCCGTCCGCCTGCCCTTGATCATCAGCCCGGTGGGCGCGTCGAGGTCGGGGACGGCGCGTACGTCCACGCCCTCGCCGGCCAGCGTGGAGCGGATCAGGTCGCCGAACTCGTCCGCTCCGACCCGGCCGATCCAGCACGCCGGGTGGCCCAGCCGCGCCACGCCGATCGCCACGTTGGACTCCGCGCCGCCCAGCCCCAGGTCGAAGTCGCGGGCGAAGCGCAGCGGCCCCGTGCGGCGGGCCGCGAACAGCGCCATGGTCTCGCCGAAGGTCACCAGTCCGGTCATCGCGTGGAGCCCAGCTTTCTCGAGATGCGTGCCGCCGCCCCCGCCACCAGCGGCCCCAGTTCGCGCACCCGCGCGGCGGTGATGCGCGAGGTGAGGCCGGAGACGGAGATGGCGGCGGTGACGGCGTCGTGATGGTTGAAGATCGGCGCGCCGACGCAGCGCACCTCGGGTTCGTTCTCCCGGTCGTCGACCGAGTAGCCGCGCCTGCGCACGCTGGCCAGCTCGGCGCGGAGCCGGGCCGGGTCGGTGATCGTGTGCGGGGTCGCCCCCGGCAGGCCGGCCGCGATCAGTTCCTCGACGGTCTCGTCCGGCTGCCAGGCCAGGATCGCCTTGCCGACGGCGGTGGAGTGCAGCGGGCCTCGGCTGCCGATGCGCGAGGCCATGCGGACGTTCGCCTGGTTCTCCACCTTGTCGATGTAGACGACGTGCGGCGGGTCGTAGACCACCAGGTGGACGGTCTCGCGCACCTCGCTCATCAGCCGGTGCGACTCCTCGGCGGCGACCGAGCGCAGGTCGAGCGTGGACAGGTAGGCCTGGCCGAGCCGGAGCGAGCCGTGCCCCAGCCGGAAGGCGCCGGTCTTCCTGTCGCGCTCCAGCAGGCAGGCGTCGACGAGCGGCGCGGCCAGCCGCAGCACGGTGCTCTTGGGCAGGCCCACCGCCTCGGCGAGCTGGGTCAGCGTGAGCCCGTTGTGGTCACGTACGTGCTCCAGCACGACCAGGGCGCGTCTGAGCGAGGCGGACTGGTTGCGTTCGGGCACGCACGCCAGCCTACGACAACTTCCGGAATTGCAATACGACGTTGTGCAATGCAGAACATCTCGGGGTGTCACTTCCCAGCTTCCCGCCGCCTTCCTACTGTCACGGCGAGGAGGTAATAGTGAGGTTTCTTTACTGTGCTGCCGCCCTCGTGGTGCTGACGGCCTGCGCGCCCTCCACGGCGCCCTCGACCGGCGGCGGCGACGAGAAGACCGGAACGCTGCGCGTCTGGCTGTTCGACGAGCCGAACCGCGCTCCCAAGGACAAGGTCGTCCAGGAGGCGATCAAGGAGTTCACCGCCGCCCATGACGGCGTCGAGGTCGAGGTCGCCTATGTCCCGACCACCACCGCCCGGCACGAGAGGTTCAAGGGCGCCTTCAACGACCCCGCCAGCTCGCCGGACGTGGCCGAGTACGGCAACACCGACCTGGCCGAGTACGCCGCCGCCGGCGCCGGCGGCGACCTGACCGCCGACCTCGGCGGCCAGGACCTGACCGCCGAGCTGGTCCGGTCGGCCTCCGTCGACGGCAAGCAGTACGGGCTGCCGTGGTTCGTCGGCATCCGCGCCCTCTACTACCGCACCGACGTCTTCACCGAGCTCGGCCTGGAGCCGCCTGCCTCGATCGAGGAGCTCACCGCCACCGCCCGCGCCATCCGCGAGAAGAAGCCCGACCTGTACGGCATCGCGGTCGGCGGCGAGTACACCTTCGGCGCACTGCCGTTCGTGTGGGCCGCGGGCGGCGACATCACCAGCCTGGACGGGCCCGAGGCTCGCAGGGGCGTCCAGGCGTACACCGGCCTGCTGTCCGAGGACGTCTGCCCGCCGCAGGCGTGCGCCTCGCTCACCGGCGGCAAGACCGTCGAGTTGTTCGCCGGCGGCAAGGCCGCGATGGGCATCCTGGGCAACTTCAACCGCTCGGCCGTCGACGCGGGCGCGGCGGCCGGCAAGTACGCGGTGGTGCCGCTGCCCGGCTTCGACAAGGGCTCGCTCGCGCCCGCGTTCGCCGGCGGCAACAACCTGGGCGTTATGAAGAACGCCAAGCACCGCTCGCTGGCCGTCGAGTTCGTCAAACTGCTGGGCGGCAAGACGTACCAGGTCAAGATGTACGAGGCCATGGGCAACCTGCCGACGCTGACCTCGGCCCGTACCGAGGTGGCGGGCAAGGAGCCGTTCCTCAAGCCGTTCCTGGACACGGTCGAGGCGGGGACGAAGTTCGTGCCCGTCGACCCGGCCTGGGTGAAGATCGACAACGGCAAGGTCATCCCGACGATGCTGCAGAAGGTCGCAACGGGACGGTCCAGCGTGGACGAGGCGACCACCGAGGCCGCCACCGCCGTCAAGGCAGCCTTCGGCCGCTCGTGAGCCGCGCACGCCCCTGGCTCTACCTGCTGCCCACCGCGGCGGTGCTCGTCCCGCTGTTCGGCTACCCGGTCTACATGCTGGGGCTGCTGTCGGTGTTCGACTACCGCCAGGCGCAGGTCAGCGGCGGGCAGCCGACCACGTTCGTCGGGCTCGGGAACTACGCGACGGTGCTCGGCGACCCCCGGTTCTGGCAGGTGCTGCTGCAGACCGTGGGGTTCGCCGCCGCGCTCGTCGTCGCCACGCTGGCCGTGGGCGCGGCGCTGGCGGTGCTGCTCACCCGCGTGTCGGCGTTCCCCCGGGCGGCGCTGTCGCTGGCGGCGCTCGGGGCGTGGGCGGCCCCGGCGATGACCGGGGCCACCGTGTGGATGTTCCTGTTCGACGCCGATCTCGGGCTGGTCAACCAGGCGCTCGGCATCGAGGGGTTCAACTGGTTCTACGACCGGTGGGTGACGTTCGGCGTCGTCGGGGCCACGGTGGTGTGGCACTCGTTCCCGCTGGTCATGCTGACCCTCTACGCGGGGATCCAGGCCATCCCCGGCTCGGTGCTGGAGGCGGCCGCGCTCGACGGGGCGTCGGCCTGGCACGCGTTCTGGCGGGTGATGGTGCCCATGCTGCGGCCGCTGGTCACCATCGTGGTCATCCAGTCGATCATCTGGGACTTCAAGATCTTCACCCAGATCTACGTGATGACCAGCGGCGGCGGCATCGCCGGGCAGAACTCGGTGCTCAACGTCTACGCCTACCAGACCGCCTTCGGGTCGTCGGAGTACGGGCTCGGCTCGGCGATCGGCGTGATCATGACGCTGATCCTGCTGGTGATCACCCTGTTCTACATCCGGGCGCTCCATCGCACCGGGGAGAGGCTCTAATGCGACACCTGGCCAACACGGTGGCGCTGGTCGTGGCGTTCCTGACGGCGTTCCCGCTCTACTGGATGGTCGTCTCCGCGGTCAAACCCGCCGGGGAGATCCAGTCGCTCGACGTCAAGCCGTGGACCCTCCACCCGACCGCCGAGCACTTCGCCCGGGTGCTCACCGGGGAGGGGTTCGCCCGCTACTTCCTCAACAGCGCGATCGTGGCGCTGTCGGTCGTCGTGCTGTCGGCTCTGGTGGCGTTCCTGGCGGCGGTGGCGGTGACCCGGTTCACGTTCCGGTTCCGGACCACGGTGCTGATCATGTTCCTGATCGCCCAGATGGTGCCCGTCGAGGCGCTGACGATCCCGTTGTTCTTCGTGGTGCGGGATCTGGGGCTGCTCAACACGCTGGGCTCGCTGGTGCTGGTGCACCTGGCGTTCTCGCTGCCGTTCGCGATCTGGATGATGCGCGGGTTCGTCGCCGCCGTGCCCGAGGCGCTGGAGGAGGCGGCGATGATCGACGGGGCCGGGCGCGCGACGATCCTGTGGCGGGTGCTGTTCCCGCTGGTCGCGCCGGGGCTGGTGGCGACCAGCGTGTTCTCGTTCATCACCGCCTGGAACGACTTCGTCTTCGCCAGAACCTTCATCATCTCCGCCAAGGACAGCCAGACCCTGCCCGCCGCGCTGCTCGTCTTCTTCAAGCCCGACGAGAACGACTGGGGCGGGATCATGGCGGCCTCCACGCTGATGACGATCCCGGTGCTGATCTTCTTCGTGGCGGTGCAGCGCAAGCTGGTGTCAGGACTTGGAGGGGCCGTCAAAGACTGAAATCTCATGCTTGTCGCCGGGGGCCAGGAACTCCAGCAGCCGCATCCCCTCCTCGGCCACCGCGTCCAGGTCCTTGATCGGCTCCCACTGGTGGATGCCCAGCGTGGAGACCTTCCTGGCCCTGGTCACGGTCCAGTCCCCGGCGGTGACGCCGTCGACCAGGATGATGCGCGGCATCACGTTGGTGCCCATGAACCCGTTGAGCGCGGCGAACCCGGCCTCGGTGATGACCCGGGACCGGTCGGCGTACGACAGGAACAGGTTGTCGAAGTCGTACATCAGCCGCACAGGTGCTGATATCTCGGGCGATGGGTGTCCAAGGTCGGCAAGATCCGGCAGGTCGTACAGGGTGCGGCCCGCCTCGTCGCGGAACCGTACGAGATCCATCGACTCCACCACCTCGCCCAGCCGCGTCAGCCCCGACCACGTCTGCGCGTCCATCACCGTGGCCGGGCCGAACGCGCGCAGGTAGCGGGTGACCAGCTCGGCGGGCGTCATGGGCGGCGCCTCGAACCCGAGCCACGACTCGGCGCTGGTGTGCGCGATCGGGCCGCTCCTGCCCCACAGGCCGCGCGGCGGCACCTGCACCAGCGGCACCAGCCAGCGCACCACCTGGCTCAGCACGTGCGGGTCGTTGCCCGGCCACCGCTCGGCCAGCGCCCTGCCCAGCGCGGCGAACGTCACCGGCTCCGCCTCCACCACCTCCCTCCCGTACGCGGCCAGCTCGCCCAGGTCCACGCCGTCGAGCCGCCTGACGAACGTGGTCCTGGTCATCCGCTCGGTCACCACCTGCAGCAGCGGCCGCATCGCCAGGCAGTCGCCGGCCGTCACCAGGTGGATGGTCGAACGCTGCAACGCCAGCCGGACCAGCGCCCGCGACTCCAGCAACGCCGAGGCGTCCGCCGCCCGGAAACCTTCGATCCGGTTCCACAGGCCGGTGTACCAGGTGTGCGGAGTCTGCGCCTGCAGGCCGCCCAGGTGCGTCACGACGTCCGCGATCGAACGGTCGGTGCGCGACAGGAGGAACTGGCGGTCGAGGGTCGCCCGGTTGAGCGCCCTGCCGGTGAGGAGAGGGTTCATGCGGTCCAAGGTAGGGGCTATCGCGGCCGGTCCCGGGCCGCGATAGCCCCAGCGTCACCGGCGGGAACGCCGGGCTGTGGTCTGCCGTCCCCAACGGGAGTATGCGCTCGAACCCCCGCGCCTTCCAGCTCGGACCGGCCCAGGCAGCGTTCGGTGCTGGGCAGGCCGCCGGCGGCGGGCGGCGGTGGCGGGCGGCGGTCAGCGCGCTCGCCGTTCCGGCGGGGCGCGACCGCGGGGATCCTTACGAGGTGCTCATGCCGACAGCATGGGCGCCGCCTCTTACGCCCTTGGTCGCCCGATTGTCGCCCCGATCGGTTATCTCCCGTCGATCCGTTATCGACATTCACCAACCACACTGCTGTCACATGAGTCATCAAACGTCGCTGCCCACCGAGGAGCGCACCGGAGCGGAGCCGGTGGACCGGGGCAGCGTGCTGGAGCTGTTCGACAAACTCGGCACCGTCGTCGTGCCGGTGGCGGTCGGGCTGTACGCGCTGCTGTACATGGGCTTCGAGAGCGTCTACGACACCTTCGGCATCACCCCCGAACAGGCCGGGCTCGACCAGGCGGGCATCCTCGGCCGCCTGGTCACCACGCTGGTCGTGCTGTTCCTGGCGCTGCTGCCGCTGGGCGGCATGCTGGTGGGCGCCGCCTGGCTGTTCGACCGGATGACGCGCGGGACGGCCGGGCGGGCGATCGCGTGGGCGCGGGAGAAGCCGTGGCCGGCCGCCGCCGTGGCCGCGCTGCTGTCCGGCAGCGCCTACTGGGGGCTGCTGAACGGTCTGGAGGTCACCGGCACCCCCGTGCCGGTCACCGTCGTGGCGGTCGCGCTCCTCGGCTTCCTCGTCCCGTACCGGCTGCTGCGCGCCCGGCCGGTCGGGCGGGCCGGGACGCGGGTGCTCACCAGCGCGTTCGTCGGGATCGGGATGGGGTTCGTGCTGGTCAGCTGGATGACCGAGGGCGCCGAGGACATCCATGCCAACGGCAACGGCAACCTCGTGCTCCAGCTCGCCGGGTTCCCCAACCAGTGGGCGGCCGTGCGCGACGGCGACGGCAAGGCGGTGTCGCGTGAGCGGTGGCTGGTGCTCGGGCAGGACGGCGGGTCGTACGTGTTCTACGACTGCGGCCGGATGACCACCGTGCGCCGGCCGATCGAGGCGACCATCCTCACGGACGTGGAGCTCGACCCGGACTTCACCGAGGGCGGCACCAAGCAGGCGCGCCGCTGCGGGCACGCGCTCAGCACACCTTCCGGTAGCCGGTCTCGGGGATGAGCCGGCGCCACTCGTCCTCGCTCAGCCCGCCCGCCTTGGCACACACCTCGCGCACGGCGTCGGCCCGTACGGGGTCGGTCGCGGCGACGTCGAGCGAGATCACGGTGCCGTGGCCGCTCAGGTAGTGCAGGGCGCGGCCGTCGGCCGAGAAGGCGTAGGAGTTGCCCGGGGCCTGCAGGGCGACGGACTTGAGCAGCCGCCCGTCACCCACCCGCCACAGGCGCACGGCGTCACCGGCGGGCACCGCCAGCACCCGGCCGTCGGGGCTGAACACGGGCGCGTCCCCGCCCGGCGTGCCGAGCCCGCCGGGCGCGCCGTCGTCCGCCGGGTCCATCGCCGTGGTGGTGGACGCGCCGATCAGGTACGTCTTGGGGCCCGCGACCGCCAGCAGGCGGCCGTCCGGGCTGAAGGCCAGCGGCGCCGCGCCGTCCTCCGGGGCGACGCGGATCGCCCGCTTCAGGGCGCGCTTGGGCACGTCCCACAGCTCGACCCGGCCGTCCGGCCTGGAGACGGCGGCCCGCCGGCCGTCCGGTGAGAGCGCCACCCGGCCGCCGGTCACCTCCAGCAGCCGGCCGCCGCCCGAGTAGAGCTCGGTCCGCTCGCCCACGCTGACCAGGAACGTGGCGTTCGTCGCCGTTCCCGTGGCCACCGCCACCGGGGTGCCGCCCGCGGTCTCGGCGTAGCGGCCGTCGTCGCTCAGGCCCGTCGTGGCCGGAGGCAGCGGGTGCGTGGCCAGCCGGCGGCCGGTCGGGACGTCCCACGCGGTGACCGCGTCGCCCTCCCACCGCACCAGGCTGTCGCCGCTCAGCCGGTAGCGGGCCCCCCGGGTCGGCACGGGGTCGCTGAACACGCCCAGTTCCTCCTGGGACAGCGACGCCCGCAGCGCGTCTCGCGCCTCGCGCACCGGTGCCAGCCGCCACGCCGCCACGCTCAGCCGCATCGCCGCCTGCGGGTCCTCGCCGCGCAACGCCTCCGCCCTGGCGGCCACCAGCCGGGCGTTCTCCTGACGGGTGAGCTCCGGCCCCGCCTTGACGGTCACCATCGCCACGCCCAGCAACACCACGGCGGCCGCCAGCGCGACCACCGCCCCCTTCCGCAACCGCTCCTCAAGCGGGCGCCCGCGTCGGCCGGCGGGGCGGCGTCCGGCTGCCGGGAGGTGGCCGGGCGTGGCCGGGTGGGGCGCCGGAACGGGCGTCCGGGGGTGGTGTCTCCGCGTGACCCAGGTGCGCAGGCGGGGCCAGGCCCTGTAGAGGGCGGCGCTGGCGGGGACGATGCCGTCGCCGCCGATCGCCACCAGCGTGCCCACCGGGGTCTCCACCGGGGGGACCCGCAGGCTCGGTCGCACGAGCAGCCCGGCGTCCTCCAGGCGGGCCAGGGTGCCGTGCTCGTCCTGGGCCGGGCCCCCTTCCAGCAGCGTCAGCAGCAGGCCGGGAAGCTCGGCGCGCTGCCGCTCGGTGAGGGTGCCGTACACCCGCTCGGCCACCTCGCCGAGCGCGGGCGGCCCGGCGAGCCCGGGAGCCGGCACGACGGCCGGGCCACCGTCGCCACCCTCGTCACCCTCGCCCTCGTCGGGCGGGACCAGGCCGGCGTCACGCAGCTCGCCGGCGAGCTCGTGCCGCAGGGCGGCGGC
>NZ_LAVL01000277.1 GCF_001083785.1 Nonomuraea sp. SBT364 | reverse complement strand
CCTCACCACCACGCCCGCCCCCACCTCCGGGCCGGCCGCCATCTCCGCGCGTGTACGCGCCGCCGCGTGCGCCAGGGGGCTCCGGTGGTCGGGAGCCCGCGTGCCGGGTCAGCGCGCGTGCGATCGCGAGCGCGACCTCCAGCCGTTCCAGCTCGCCGAGCGGCTCGTCCATGCGCCGCAGGCACGCCGCCAGCGCGGCAGGCATCCGGCGCACGACCGGCTCCCGCACGAAGGGCAGCGGCCCGCCGCCGAGCGCCTCGAGCACCAGCGCCGGGTCCACGTAGAAGATCCGGTAGCCGAATCCCTCCTGGGTGCCCGGCGCGCCGTCGTGCGGCTCGTCCGGGTGCAGGACGTGCCATTCGCCCGGCAGGCAGTGCCGCGCCTCCCCCCGGTAGCGGAAGGTCTGCACACCCGTCAGCGTGATCCCGATCGCGTACGTGTCGTGCCGGTGCGGCGCGAACGCCTCGCCGACCAGCGAGGCCGCCATCCGCTCGATCCCCGGGGCGCCCGCCCCGAAGCGCAGCCTGGCGCTGCTCACGAGGCGAAGTCCTCCAGCTCCAGCACGGCGCGGTCCATGTCCTCGGCCCGCCCCTGCCGCAGCAGCTTGGCGTACAGCGGGTCGCCGCCGACCGCGCCGGCGCGGATGTCGCGGGCCCGCGCGCTCATCCGCGCCTGGATCTCCCGGACGATCGCCATCGGGTCGCCGCGCCAGCCGTAGGCGTCGAGGAACGTCCGCAGCCGGTCCGCGCGTGTCTCGAACGCCCGGAACCCCTCCAGCTCCGCCACCCGGCGCGCGTGCAGCGGCACCCAGCTCAGCGCCGTCCACGCCAGGTCGGACTCGGCGCTGACCGGTCCGGCGAAGTCCCAGTCGAAGAAGCCGGACAGCCGCCCCTCGTGCCAGGCGGCGTTGAACGGGCTGGCGTCGTTGTGCGCGATGATCTGCCCCGGCGACCACCGTCCGCCCACCCGCCAGCGGGCGTCGGGCGGCGGCGTGAAGTCGGCCACGACCTCGTGGTAGGCCCGCAGCCAGCCGGCCACCTGGCGCAGCGCGTCCTCCGTCCGTGTCCACTCCGGCCACACCAGCCGGTTGCCCAGCGTCTCGCCCTCCAGGAACGTGAGCACCTCCCGGCCCTGGTCGTCGAAGCCCAGCGCCCGGGGCGCCCCGGCGAAACCCTTGCCCTCCAGGTGCCGCAGCAGCTCGTGCACGGCGGGCGTCCACGCGCGGGCCGCCCGCCTGACGGTCGCGCCGATGCGGATCGCGCCCCCGTCGTTGCCTCCTTCAAGCCGGATCCGCCGGATCTCGTGGCGGCCCGCGGATCCGCTCATCGATCGCCTCCTCGGGGTCCCGCCTTCCAGATTCTCAATAAGTGCGGGCATCTCCAAGAGTGCGGAACACACGCCGTACGCCGGCCGCGATCCAGATCGTGGCCAGCGCCGTGTAGGCCGTCAGCAACGCGACCGGCCACGCCCCGGACGCCACCGAGACCACGACCGCCACACCCAGCAGGGCCGCCCACCCGTACAGGACGGCGCGGCCGCGCGGCGAGCCGGTGTGCGCGGCCTCCTGCACGGCGGTGACCAGCGCCATCACGGCCGCCCCGGCGGTGCCCACGACGTCGTTCCCGAGCACGATGCCCGCCACCAGCGTGGCCGCGCCCGCCCCGAGGAGGCCGCAGGACGCCAGCGCCACCCGCGACTCGCTCCCCTCGAACAGCAGGCTGGTCGCCTTGGCGCGGGCCAGCCGCAGCACCGTGACCGCCTCCGCCACCCACGCCGCCCAGTGCAGCAGCGCGATGAGCACGAACACCATGATGACCGGCGGCAGCGCGGGCAGCAGGAACAGCAGCCGCCAGCCGCCCAGGAACCGGCCCCGCAGCCGCGACAGCCCCCGGTAGAGCGGGTTGCGCTCCTTCAGCGCCGTCACCAGCAGGTCGCGCGCCTGCCCGTAGCCGGGGTCCAGGCGGAGCACCTCGCGGAAGGCGTCGGCGGCCGTGCGCGGATCGCCGGACGCCAGCGCCGCCCGCCCGTACACCAGGTGCGCGGTGGCGCTCTCCGGCGCGAGCGCGACGGCGCGCGCGGCCGTGTCCCCGGCCTCGCGCGCCTGCCCGAGCCGGGTGTGCGCCAGCGACAGCAGGCTCATCAGGTCCGACGACTCCGGTTCGAGCGCCAGGCCCTGCCGGGCCGCGCCCGCGACCAGCGGCCACTCGCCCTTCAGCAGGTGCGCGCGGGCCAGCAGCTCCCAGATGGGCGCCCACTCCGGCGACAGCGCGAGCGCGGCCCGCGCGGCGGCGATCGCCTCGTCCGGCCGGCGCGCCCGGTTGTGCACCTGGCCCGCGATGTAGTGCGGGAACCAGGTGTCGGGCGCCAGCCGCACCGCCTCGTGCGACTCCGCCACGGCCTCGTCCACCCGGTGCTGCTCGACCAGAGCCAGCGCCAGCAGCGCGTGCCCGGCGGCGTGCTGCGGCTCCTCGGCGAGCAGGCCGCGCAGCTCCCGCTCGGCCTCGGCGGGGCGGCGCATCTCCAGCAGTGCGCGCGCCCGCTGAACCGGGTCGGCGGTTTTCACCACTTTGCCTTGATCCAGGGCATCAGCTCGTCCCAGGCCCCGGAGTCGTTGGCGTGCATGACGTAGTTGCGGGCCGTCGCCATCCACTCCCGCACCGACGTGGGCCGTACGCTCTTCGCCGCGGTCAGCAGGTCGGGCGTCGACAGCGGGATCGCCCGGCCCGCGCTGATCGACTGCTGGAGCTTGGCCTCCACCGCCCGGTCGACCACGCCCTTCAGGTCGGCGCCGACGAAGTGCTCGGTCACCCGCGCCACAGCGCCGAAGTCCATCTCCGCGATCGGCTTGTCACGGCACAGGATGCGCAGGATGGCCGCGCGCGCCGACGCGTCCGGCGGCGGCACGAACACGAGCTGGTCGAAGCGGCCGGGACGGCGGAACGCCACGTCGATGTACCAGGGCGCGTTCGTCGCCGCCAGCACCAGGACGCCCTCGTTGGCGTCCTGGTCGACGCCGTCGAGCTCGGCCAGGAACTGGTTGACGATCTGCCGGCTGTGCGCCTGCCGCATGTCGGAGCGGCGCGCCGCGAGCGCGTCCACCTCGTCGAAGAACAGCACGCACGGCCGGTTGCGGCGCGCCAGGTCGAACGTGGCCCGCAGGTTGCGCTCGCTGGAGCCGACGTACATGTCGAGGATGTCGGCCAGCCCGACGTTCACGAACGACGCGCCGAGCTCGCCGGCCGCCGCCCTGGCCAGGTGCGTCTTGCCCGCCCCGGGCGGCCCGTACAGCAGGACGCCGCCGCCCGCCCGCTTGCCGAACGCGGCGAACAGCTCCGGCTGCTGGATCGGCAGCAGCAGCTTGACCTTCAGCGCCTCCTTCACCGCCTCCATCCCGGCCACGTCCTCGAAGGTGAAGCGGGACCGCTCCACCTCGGCGCTCGGCTCGGGCGAGGGCGTGGCGGGCGACGGCGCGTCGTACGCCGCCCCGCCCGTGCTCGCGTTCCCGTACGGCGTGGGTGGCGGGGCCGCGAGCCTGGCGGCCAGGGCGGGGTCGGCGAGCGACGGGTCGCGGGTGACCGCGTCGTGGTAGCGGTGCGCCGCCGCGGCGGTCTCACCCTCGCCCAGCAGCGCCCGCGCGGCGAGCACGCCCAGCCGAGGCGGGTAGCCCGGCGTGCCCAGGAACGGCTCCAGCGCCGACAGCGCCGGGCCGAAGGAGCTCTGCCGGACGAACGCCTCCGCGAGCCCCGCCGAGATGTCCGGGTCCTTGGGCGCCAGCACGAGCGCGGCCCGGAACTCGGCCTCCGCCTCGGCCAGGTACCCCTTGGAGAGGAGCTGGTCGGCGAGGTGCCGTCGCAGGGGGAGATTGTCCGGAGACAGCCGCGCCGCCTCGCGGAGTGCCTGGAGGCCGGCATCGTCGAGCACGTGCCCGTCCCTTCCGTCGGGGATGTGGAATCAGGCAAGGCTATCGAAATCAGCCGGTACGACTTCCGGTCTCGGCATGCGCCGACCGGCGTGAACCGGCCTGCCGTGCGGAAGGGGGCCGGCGACCGGCCGGCCCCCACGGCTCACGGGGTCGTGACGGCCGCCCCGGTGACGGCGGCCGACCAGTAGAGGGCCGTCGCCACCTGCGGGAACAGCCCCTTCGGGTGGTTGCGGAACATCGGCTCGGTGCCGAACAGCACCACCGCCGCGCCGCGCTCGTCACGGCCGCTGATCACGGCCGCCTGGCCGCGTGCCGCGTCGGGGCCGCCCGTGCCGTCGGCCGCGGCCCGCCAGTGGCCCGACACGAGCGGCCCGTCCGCCGCGTACGCCTGCTCGACCTTGACCTCCGGCCCGAGACCGGTGAACCAGCGCGGCGAGTACACGAACGAGTGACCGCCCGGGGCGGGCGCGAGCGAGCCGTCCGGCGAGGTCACCCGCACCACCCCGTTGGCGTCGCCGCGCCCGGCGACCGGGGTGGCCGTGAGCAGTCCGGCCGCGGTGTTGAAGGCGGCCCCGGTGCCGCCCCTGGTCACCACGCCGCCGGTGGCGAGGAACGCCTCCAGCGCCGCCCTCGCCTGCTCGCCGAGCGCCGCGTGGTTCAGCCCGCTGGAGACGAACAGCACGTCCACGCCGCTCCAGTCGAAGCCGGCGTCGAGCACCGCCGTGGACACCGGCGTGACGTCGAAGCCCATCTCGCGCAGCGTGAACAGCTCGTCGGCGGAGGCCGCGGCGGCCACCCGCACCCGCCCGAGCGGCACGCCGCGCGCCGCCCCGGCCCGGGCGAACGCCACCCCGTACCGGCCGGCCACGGTCCGGGCCGCGTCCCGGGCGGAGGCGGGCACGACCGCGACGCCGTCCGCCCAGGTCACCTCGACGCCCTGGGCGAGCAGGTCGTTGACCGCCCGCACCTCCTGGGCGTCGCCCACCCGCAGCGCGAGGGGGCCGGACGTGCGCGGCACCGACCCGGTCGGCGCGGCGGCCAGGACCGGCTCGGCGGGCACGCGCAGGGAGCCGCCGGTCACCGTGTCGACCGTCGCGCCCCACAGCAGCGCATGACTCCATCCGGAGATGTCATACATCGCATCCACCCGGGGGGAGATGTCCGCCCCCGGCTCCAGCATCACGTTCGCCAGCCCGCGCTTGGGCTGGCGCATGTCCACGAGGTACGAGCCGGCCGGATAGGACGTGCCGCCGAGCCGGAACGGCCGCCTGGCCCGCTCGACCCGGACGTCGTTGGCGATCAGGTGGTCCACCAGCCGGGCGGCGGCCGTGGCCGAGCGCTGCGCGGGGCCCGCCGGGATCACGTACGCGCGCGGGTAGGTGGTGGTGTAGACGTCCTCGGGGCCGAAGCCGGGCACGATGCCGAGCGGCACCTCACGGGCGGGCTCGCCCGCCGCGCCCCGGCGGAACACCTCGATCTGGTCGGCGATCAGCGCGTCGTGCCGGTCGCGGACGAACCCGTACGTGGCCCGGATCGCGGCGGCGGCGATGTCGGTGTTGATCGCCGAGCGGCGGCGCAGCTCCTCGACCGGCAGGTTGACGTAGTCGCTCCCGTTGACCCGCATCGGGAACTCGATGGTGTGCGAGGCCACCGCGCCCTGGAACGGCGCGTACTGCGGGGTGAAGATCGGCGGCCAGTCGTCCCAGCCCTCGGCGGAGTCGCGGAACGGGATCTGCGGCGGTCGCACGCCGTCCTTGCCGGGCGTGTGGCCGAGCGCCAGGATGGCGGCCTCCATGCCGAGGCCGTTGGCGTAGGTGTTCCTGATGAACAGGTCGTACTCGTAGTTGGCGCCGTGCGGCGGGGTGGTGGGCTCGATGAGGGTGCCGTTCACATAGCCGTGCAGGTCGATCATGGCGACCGGCTGGGTGTCGATCATCACCTGGCGCATCGCCCTGACCTCGGGCTGGGAGGCGGTGATGAAGTCGCGGTTGAGGTCGAAGCCGGCGCCGTTGGCGCGGGTGCCGGCGACGCGGCCGTCGGGGTTGGCGGTGACGTTGAAGTACAGCCGGGTGCGCCCGAGCAGGTCGGCGACGGCCGGGTCGGTGCTGGTGGCCAGCTCCTCGATGACGCGCAGGGCGGCGTCGGTGCCTTCCCACTCGTTGCCGTGGATGTTGTCGTTGACGAAGATCGGCGCCTTGTAGCGGGCGGGCAGGCGGCGGTCGCGGGCGGCGCGCGCCGGGTCGTTCTCGACGAGCGCGCGGATGCGGCTCTGCTCGCGTGCCTCGCTCCGGCTCTCCGGCGCGGTGACGGTCACCAGGTAGAGGTCGCGGCCCTGGTGGGAGCGGCCGATGACCTCGACGCTCACCCGGTCGCCGCGCCGCTGCAGGTCGTTCAGCTTCGGCGCGATGCCGTGGTAGGGGATCAGGCCGAGCTTGATGGCGGCGTCGGCGGGGTTCGCGGCCGGGAGCGGCAGCTCGGTCCGGCGCGGGTAGCCGCGGTCGTGGTCACGGCCGGGCACGCCGGTGGTGGTGGCGCGCAGGGTCGCGGACTGCTCGGTGCCGGCCGCCTCGGCGTTGCGCTCGGGGCCGTTGCCGAAGTCGCGGACGGGGGCGGGCGGGGG
>NZ_LAVL01000276.1 GCF_001083785.1 Nonomuraea sp. SBT364 | reverse complement strand
CAGATGGGAATAAGAGACAGCCGCAGTGCCGCAAGCGGCGGCCAGCAGGGCGAGCATCGCCATCGCCCCGGCCGCGCTTCGCAGGTTGCTCATGCCGGCCACCCTAAAAGCGCATCGCCGTGTCACTTCTTACGGAGCGATGACGACCACGGCAGCGCCCGCCACCAGCCACTTGGCGGCCGTGTTGGACGGCGGAGACCGGGCGTTCCCGGCCGGCCGGGGTGTTGGGGCTGCCGGTGAAGTCGGCGCGTCGATCTGCGACGTGTCCTGCAGGCGTGGCTCAGACGGCGAGGGGCCCGGCCACGCTGACCGGCGGCGCGCGCGTACCCGGGTGCGTCTTGCGATCGATGCCGATGACGGCCAGCTGCAGAGTGCTCGCGGGCCTCGGTGAAGGTGCGCAGTCCGGGCGAACGATGAGTTGTCGCCCCCGCGACCGTCTAACAGTTGTGGACTGTCAGCAGGAGGGCGGAGGACCCATCGTGCACACGGGCGGAACCAAGCCGGGCCGGGTGGCGGGCGACGCGGCCGTCGCCGTGGAAGCGGGGGACGAGGCGGCGTTCACCCGGGCCGTCGAGGCGCATCGCCGGGAGCTGCAGGTGCACTGCTACCGAATGCTCGGCTCGTTCGAGGACTCCGAGGACCTCGTGCAGGAGACGTTCCTGCGCGCGTGGCGCAAGCGCGAGAGCTTTCAGGGCCGCTCCACGTTCCGGGCCTGGCTGTACCGCATCGCGACGAACGCGTGCCTGGACTTCCTCGACAGCCACCCGCGCCATCCCCGCAACCCCGAACCCGCGCACGTGGCCCGGCCGATCGGCGCCGCGCTGCCCCAGGCGGAGATCCCCTGGTTGCAGCCGTACCCGGACCGGCTGCTGGACCTGGTGGCCCCGGTCGACGCCGAGCCGGACTCCGAGGTGGTCGCGAGGGAGACCATCGAGCTGGCGTATCTGGCCGCCATCCAGCACCTGCCACCTCGCCAGCGGGCCGTGCTGATCCTGCGCGACGTGCTCGGCTGGCCCGCGAGCGAGACCGCGGCGCTGCTTGAGAGCAGTGTGGCCTCGGTGAACAGCGCGCTCCAGCGGGCGAGGGCGACGCTGAAGCAGCACCTGCCGGAGCGCAGGCTGGAGTGGGCGCCGACCAGCGACCCGAGCGAGGAGGAACGCGCGGTGCTGCACCGCTACATGGACGCCACCGAGCGCGCCGACCTGAACGGGCTCGCCGCCCTCCTGCGCGAGGACGCGCGGTTCACGATGCCGCCGGAGCCCGCCTGGTTCGAGGGCCGGGAGGCGATCATCGCGACCTGGGCGCCCAGCCTCGTCGGGCCCGACGCCCTGGGCAGCCTGAAGCACCTGGTCACCTCGGCCAACAGGCAGCCTGCGGTCGCGGCCTACGTCCGGGCGGGCGGCGGCGGGGACTACGTGCCGCTGGGCCTGGACGTACTCCGCATCGAGGCTGGAGCGGTGGTGGAGGTCACGTCATTCGCTCCACGGTTGTTCCCCGCGTTCGGTCTGCCCCCGACACTCTGATGGGCGACGAGGGGGAACCGATCTCCTTCCTAGGCCGGAGGCTGCCGGCCGCATTCGAGCTCCACGTCGTCGTGGTGGCTCCCGGCGGCGTGCACGCCTACGACAGTGCCGAGTGGCGTGACGCCATCGTGCTCGTGGAGCACGGCGTGATCGAACTGGTGTACTCCGCCGGCGGCGGCCGGGTCTGCGAGACCGGTGACGTTCTGTGGTTGGACGGCCTGCCGGTGCGCGCCCTGCGCAACACGCGGGACGAGCCGGTGGTGCTGGTCGCGGTCTCCCGCCGGGACCCCGATCGCCCACGGCGACCGATCAGTTTTCCGCCGACCTCCCGTCACAACAGGTGCGGCCCCGGGCGTGGGGCCGCCCCGACGACGAGAGGACCGAGACCATGACATCCGCCGAGGCACCGCCCCGCGCCGGCAGGAGGGAGTGGATCGGGCTGGCGGTGCTGGCCCTGCCCACCCTCCTCCTGTCCGTCGACCTGAGCGTGCTGAACCTGGCGCTGCCACAGCTGAGCGCCGACCTGAGCGCCGGCAGCGTCGAGCAGCTGTGGATCATCGACATCTACGGCTTCATGATCGCCGGATTCCTCATCACCATGGGCACGCTCGGTGACCGCATCGGCCGCCGCAAGGTGCTGATGGCCGGCGCCGTCGCCTTCGGCCTCGCGTCGGTGATGGCCGCCTTCTCGACCAGTACGGAGATGCTGATCGCGTCCCGGGCGCTGATGGGCATCGCCGGCGCCACTCTGAGCCCGTCGACGCTGGCACTGATCAGCAACATGTTCCGCGACCCCAGGCAGATGGGGACCGCCATCGGCATCTGGGTCAGCTGCTTCATGGGCGGCATGGCACTCGGCCCGGTCGTCGGCGGCGTCATGCTGGAGTTCTTCTGGTGGGGTTCGGTGTTCCTGCTGGCGGTGCCGGTGATGGGGCTGCTGCTCGTGCTGGGCCCGATGTTCCTGCCCGAGTTCAAGAACCCGGAGGCGGGCAAGCTCGACCCGCTCAGCGTGGCGCTGTCCCTGGGCGTCATCCTGCCGGTCGTGTACGGCATCAAGGAACTCGCCAAGGACGGCTGGGGCGGGGTGCCGGTCGGCGCCGTCGTTGCCGGCCTGGTGCTCGGCGTGGTGTTCGTGATCCGGCAGCGGAGCCTGGCCGAACCGCTGATGGACCTGCGCCTGTTCGCCGGCAAGTCCTTCACCGGCGCCCTGGTCGTCATGCTGTTCGGCGCCGCGATCGGCGGCGGCACCATCCTTGTGGTCAACCTGTACCTTCAGACGGTGGCGGGGCTCTCGCCGTTGCAGGCGGGTCTGCTGATGGTGCCCTCCGGCTTCGCGATGGTCATCGCCGCCATGACGGCGCCGGCGTTCGCGCGGCGGTTCCGGCCGGCCAACGTCATCGCGGTGGGACTCATCGTCGCCGCCCTCGGCTACCTCATGCTCACGCAGGCAGGCAACTTGGGCGGCCTGGTGATCGTCGTGGTCGGCGTGTCCATCGCCAGCGCGGGCTCCGGGCCGCAGGCGGCGTTGACCACCAACCTCGTCCTGGGCTCTGCGCCGCCGAGGAAGGCGGGATCGGCCGCGTCGATGTCGGAGACCAGCGGCGAACTCGGCATGGCGCTCGGCGCCGCGGTCATGGGCAGCATCGCCACCGCCGTCTACGGCGCCCAGTTCGCCGGCACGGTCAGCGCGGCCACTCCCGCCGAGGTGTCCGAGGCCGCTCAGCGGGGCGTCGTCGGCGCGGCGGAGGTCGCCGGCCGGCTTCCCGCCGACCAGGCCGCCGTGCTGCTGACGCACGCCCGCGACGCGTTCACCAGCGGGCTGAACGTCGTCGCCGTCGTCAGCGCGGCCCTCCTCACCGGTCTCGCGCTCCTCGCGGTCACCACGCTGCGGCACGTTCCACCGACCGGCGCGGTCGAGGTCGCCGCCGAGGAGCCCGTTGACGAGGATGCCGCCGTTCCCCAGGACACCGAGGCGCCCGAAGGGGCCGGCCGCGCGACGTGACGACCCGGCCGCATCGTGCCGGAGCAGGGAGCGACGTCTCCGCTGCGCCCCGATGGGACCCGGACCGGATCGACAACGAGGGCCCGGACAGAACGCTGATGCCCCCTCCCGATGTCGTCGCGCGGGACGAAATCACTACGTACAACTACCTCGACCTCATGCCGCTGGGCAGGAGGCCGAACTGACCCACCACCCCGGAGGTCCTCCGACCATGGCCACCTATGTCCTGATCCATGCCGCCGCGGTCGATTCCTGGTGCTGGCACCTGCTGGAAGCCGAACTTCGCGCGCGCGGACACGACGTGGTGGCGGTCGACCTGCCTTCGGACGACGACTCCGCCGGGCTGGCGGAGTACGCTGACACCGTCGTCGACGCCGTGGGCGACCGCGGTGACGTCGTCGTGGTCGCGCACTCGTTCGGCGGCTTCACCGCGCCGCTCGTGTGCGAACGACTCGCGGCCGACCTGCTCGTCATGCTCCAGGCCCAGATCCCGTTGCCGGGCGAGACGCCGGGCGACTGGTGGGGCAGCACCGGTTATGCCGAGGCCAGGAGCGAAGCAGACGAGCGGAACGGCCTGAGCCCCGAAGCGGCCGACGACCCGATGGTCGTCGTGCTGCACGACACGCCACACGCAATCGCGACCGAGTTCCTCACCAAGCAGCGCGACCAGTCGGGCACCCCGTTCGCGCTGCCGTGGCCGCTGAAGGCGTGGCCGGACGTGCCCACCAAGGTCCTGCTGGCACGCGACGACCGCTTCTTCCCGTTGGAGTTCATGCGCCGCGTCACCCGCGACCGGCTGGGCGTCGAGCCGGACGTGATGCCCGGCGACCACTGCCCGATGCTCGGCCGCGCCAACGAGGTGGCCGACCGCTTGGAGGAGTACCGCCTAGACTGCGCCGGCGCGGGACGCTGCTCCGCCGTCCGTCGCGGGCGGTGAGGCTTCCGTTTCGTCCTTGGCTGCCCCTCAGCCGGCCGCTGTTGACGAGCACCCTCTGGCAGGGAGGGGGCGGGTTTCCAGGGGCCGGTGCGGTGATGGACCAGCGCTCAGGGGCGCGCCAGGCCCCGTCGATGTAGAGGCAGGCGGGCGACAACCTTCGTACCGGAAGCCCAGCCGGTGGAGCCGCAGGCCGGTGAAGGCGTGCCGGAGGGTGACGGTGAGGCCGTCGGTCATGTAGCCCTGCCCGGCGGACGGGGCGAAGGCCGCATGACCGAGGGACGCACCCTGGAGGCGGCCGCGCCGGTCTCCCGGACGCGTTCTGGTGATCCTGGTGGGTGACCGCTGGGCAGCGGGGAGCGACGGCCCCGCCAAGTGGCGGGAAAGTCCCTCCACGTGACGCTCGCCCGCCGGGCCGCGCGTGACGCACGATGGCACGACAGCCGTAAAGCCATCGAAAGTTCGGAGACTTCTGTGACCACACTCCCAGTGCCGTTCGATCCGGAGCTGGCCGCGGCGCTGGCCGTGCTGACCCAGTACGTGCAGCCGACGATCACTCTGGAGACGCTGGACGCCCTGCGCGACGCCCGGACGGTCCTGCCGGCGGCGACCAACGAGGAGCTGGCCCGCGACGGCGCGCTCACCATCAGCGAGCACGTGGCGCCCGGCCCGGACGGTGACGTACCGCTGCTGGTGTGCCGTCCGTCCGGCGCGGCCACGCCGCTGCCCGTGGTCTACTACATGCACGGCGGCGGCATGATGTTCGGCGACGCCCGCGCCGGGATCGACGAGCTGCTCGACTTCGCGCTGGAACTTGGCCTGGTGCTGGTGTCGGTGGACTACCGGCTCGCGCCCGAGCATCCGCATCCCGCGCCGGTGGAGGACTGCTACGCGGGCCTGGTGTGGACCGCCGAGCACGCCGCCGAACTGGGCGCCGACGCCGCGCGCCTGCTCGTGGCGGGGAGCAGCGCGGGCGGCGGGCTGGCGGCGGCGCTGGCCCTGATGGCCCGCGACCGGGGCGGGCCCGCGCTGGTGGGGCAGCTGCTGATGTGCTCGATGCTGGACGACCGCAACGACACGACGTCAGCGGTGCAGATGGCGGGCCTGGGCGTGTGGGACCGCACCTCGAACGAGACCGGCTGGACGGCCCTGCTCGGCGAGGCGCGCGGCGGGCCCGACGTGTCCCCGTACGCGGCTCCGGCCCGGGCCACGGACCTGTCCGGGCTGCCGCCGGCGTTCATCGACGTCGGGTCCGCCGAGACGTTCCGGGACGAGGACGTGGCCTACGCCTCGCGCCTGTGGCAGGCGGGCGGGCAGGCGGAGCTGCACGTATGGCCGGGCGGGTTCCACGGGTTCGACCTGATGGCGCCGCAGGCGGTGCTGTCACAGGAGGCGAGGGAGGCGCGGCTGCGCTGGCTGCGGCGGCTGCTGGCGGGCTGACCTCTGTCGCGGTGGCCTGGCGCTGGGGCAGGATGGCCGGATGAAGGACCTCGTCGGGCGGCTGTCGGCGCTCGATCCGGACGCCGGCGCCGCCGTCCGCGCCATCGCCTACTTCGACCGGCTCGCCGAGTCGCGGGCCGGGCTGGAGGCGATCGTCCGGGGCGCCGCGGTGCTCGCGGGCTGCCCGGCCCGGCTGGTCGACGTGGCACGGCGGGTCCGGGTCCGGGTGCTGCCGGACGGCCGTCGTGACGACCTCGACGACACCCCCGATCCGGCTTGGCCCTTCGGGCCGCTGACGTCGTCCGCCGGTGATCCGCCGGCCGGGGTGTGGCTGGAGTGCGCCGGACCGCCGGGCCCGGTGGGGGCGGTGGTGCTGGAGCGAGCCGCGGCCGCCGCCCGTGACGTGCTGGACCGGACGCGCGGACGGGGGCCGGCGCCGTCGCCGCGTGACGATCCGGCGTTGACGGAGCTGCTGCTGGACGCGTCGGCGCCGCGCGAGGTCCGCTCGCACGCCGCGCGGGAGCTGCGGCTGGAGGGAGCCCTGGTCCGCGCCGTCGCGCTGCCGGGCAGCGGCCCCCGGATCGAGCGCGTCCCCGCC
>NZ_LAVL01000275.1 GCF_001083785.1 Nonomuraea sp. SBT364 | reverse complement strand
TTTTTGTAAAGCAAAAGCGGGCACACGATTTCTGTTGCGTTCTCGGGGGCTCGGAGATGTGTAAAAGAGACGGGCCCCCGCCCCCCGGCGAGCACCCGCCGCACCTGGGCCCGCCGCCGGAGCAGTTCGACCAGCACCAGCCCGGCGGCCAGGAGCAGGCCGACCACGGCGACCGGCCGCTGGTCTACGGCGTCGACTGCAAGAACGACCACTTCAACGACCCGCGCGCGCCCTACTGCGCGGTGTGCGGCATCGCGCTCGTGCAGCGCACGCTCGTCCCCTACAAGGGCCCGCGCCCGCCGCTCGGCGTGCTCGTCCTCGACGACGGCACCGCGCTCCCGCTCGACAGCGACTACCTGCTGGGCCGCGACCCCGAACGGGCCCCCGAGGTGGCAGGCGGCAGCGCCCGCCCCGCCAAGGTGACCAGCCCCGACGGCTCGGTCTCGCGGCGGCACCTGCGGGTGGCGCTCGACGGTTGGGACGTCAACCTGGTCGACCTCGGTTCCGTCAACGGCACCCAGATCCAGCCGCCCGGCGACCCGAACTTCTACGACATCCCGCCCAACGAGCCCGTCACGATCGCGCCCGGCACGACCGTGCGCGTCGGCGTCTCCCGGACGCTGCGTTTCGAAGCCCACCGCGGCTGAGACCCACCGCGACTGAGACCCACCGCGGCTGAGACCCACTGTGGCTGAGGCCTTTCCCGGCGCGACTCCGTCAAGCGCCGGGAAAGGCGCCGTACCCGTTATTCGCCCGCGGTTCCGGGCGGCCGGATCCGTTGTTGCGGCCGTACGGGAACGCGGGCGCGGCGGGGCGGTGTGAAGGCCTGCACGCCCCGCAGCAGGCGCGAGGCGGCCTCCAGGTCGCCGGCGGCCTCCAGGGCGCGCCCGGCGGCGGTCGCGAAGCGGCCCAGCAGGTGCTCGTCGGCCGCGTCGAAGGCGCGGCCCGCCGCCCACAGGAACACGTGGTCACGCGCCGCCAGCGGCACCGGGGTGGCCAGGAAGCCGGGCGCGCCCACCGACGCGTCACGCGCCAGCCACACCGGCCCGCCGGCGGCGGCCAGCTCCTTCAGCACGCCCGACTCGGCCAGCCACGCGCGCATCCGCAGGGGATCGCCCGGCGGGCCGTGCGTGTGCACCGCGTGCGCCTCCTCACGCAGCGGATCGCAGCGGACGAACCCGGCGTAGACGGCGCGGACCACCGTCGCGGCGGTGCGGGCCAGCCGGTCGGTCAGCCGGGCCCGGTCCAGGCAGGAGATGGAGGTGATGAGCTCGCGCATGGCGACATGGGCACGTTCGTCGGGCATCGTGGTATCCCTCGGCGGAGGCGCTGGGACCGAGCCGTTCGTTCACGCGAATTGCAGGGGCGGTGACTCGGAGTATCTTCCGCCGCGCGCCCGTTGGCCAGACCTCAAATCGGTAATCAGGATTTCTCCCCCGCGGTGGGACGCATCAGCACCCAGGAGATCTCGTCCGCGCGGCCGCCGTCGGCTTTCGGGAACAGCTCCCGGCGTGTCCCCTCGCGGACGAAACCGGCGCGTTCCAGCACCGCCTGCGAGGCGGTGTTGGCCGCGTCGGTGCCGGCCACGATCCGGTGCAGCGGCGTCTCGGCGAACGCCCAGCCGGTCAGCAGCCGCACCGAGCGCGTCATGAACCCCCGGCCGCGGAAGCGCGACACCAGCGAATAGCCCACCATGGCCTGCCCGAAGTCGGGGACGATCTGCACGAGCTGGATGTGCCCGGCGAACTCGCCCGTCGCCGCGTCCTTGATCGCCAGCTCCACCCGCTGCCCCGACAGCCAGAAGTAGCCGGTGTAGCGGCAGCGCCGCTCGTCGTCCTCGAGCGAGTTGACCGCGCCCAGCCCGAAGGCGGCCACGCTCGGCTCGCGCAGCATCTCGTGGTAGTCGCCGGCGTCGGCGACCGTCATCGGCGTCAGCCGCACCACCCCGTCGGACAGCTCGCCGCCGGCGAAGAACGGCAGGAACGGCTCCGTGGCCACGCCCGGGTCGCGGGCGATCCTGGCGAACGTCACCTGGTCCGTCCGCCGCCCGTCGCGCAGCGCCTTGGCGCCGCGCCTGCGGCCCTCCTCGACGAACCCCGCCCGGTAGGCCACCCGCAGGCTCGCCAGGTTCTCCACCTCGGCCTCCAGTTCGACGCGGGACGCCCCGTGGTCGAGCAGCCAGTCGGCCAGGGCGCGGGCCACCGCCGAGGCCACCCCCTTGCCGCGGGCCCAGGGCGCCACCAGATAGCCGATCCGCACCGTGCCCCAGCCGTCGGGCGCGCTCACCCCGGCGGAGCCCAGGTAGCGGCCGTTCTCGGTGATCGCGAACTCCGCCCCGCCGCGCTCCCACTTCTCCCCGGAGCGCCGCACGTACTCCATCGCGTCCTCCCGTGTGTACGGCGACGGCAGCAGCGGCAGGAACCGGGCCGTCACCGGATCGGCGCAGGCGGCGATGATCGCCTCCGCGTCGTCCTCGGCCGGGACGCGCAACACCAGGGAGCCTACGGAGATCACTTCACGAGGGAACATCCCCCATAGATATCGCGCGTCAAGACCCGCTCGAAAGCCCTATAACCTTGCCGCCATGGGTTTCCGCAGGCATGGGCCGTTCCGGCCCGGGGATCAGGTGCAGCTCACCGACCCCAAGAACAAGCGCCACACGATCACGCTCAAGGAGGACGGCGTCTTCCACACGCACAAGGGCGCCATTCCGCACAGCGAGCTGATCGGGCAGCCTGAGGGCTCCGTGGTGCGCTCCTCCGGCGGCACCCAGTACCTGGCCTTCCGTCACCTCCTGCAGGACTACACGCTCGCCATGCCGCGCGGCGCGGCCGTCATCTACCCCAAGGACGCCTCGATGATCGTCGGCATGGCCGACGTCTTCCCCGGCGCCCGGGTGATCGAGGCCGGCGTCGGCTCCGGCGCGCTGACCTGCTTCCTGCTGCGGGCCGTCGGCCCCGAGGGGCACGTGACGTCGTACGAGCGCCGCCAGGAGTTCGCCGACGTGGCGGCCAAGAACGTGGAGAAGTTCTACGGCGGCCCCATGGACGACAACTGGCGCCTGGTCGTGGGCGACCTGGTGTCCTCCATCGACGAGGCCGACGTGGACCGCGTCATCCTCGACATGCTGGCCCCCTGGGAGTGCGTCGACGCCGCGGCCAAGGCGCTGACGCCCGGCGGCGTGATCTGCTGTTATGTGGCCACGACCACGCAGATGTCGAAAACCGTCGAGGCCATTCGCGATCACGGGAGTTTCACCGAGCCTCATGCGTGGGAGACCCTGGTTCGCGACTGGCATGTCGAAGGGCTCGCCGTACGGCCCGATCACCGGATGATCGGGCACACCGGGTTCCTCGTCTCCGCCCGTCGCATGGCCGACGGCGTCACCCCGCCGCCGCGCCGCCGCCGACCGAAGGGGACGACCGAAGAACTATGACAATTTGGCCACGAGGGTGCGTTGGTGCGTGACACGGGAACAGATGGCCGTGTTCATATGCTGGGAGTATTAAACGCACTATTGGGGATTATTCACCAAATACTGATTGTCACTGTACGAACACTGCCCGGCCAGGTTACGGAGGGGCCCGAGATAGGTAAGGTCCTAAGTAGTCGCCCTCGACTGGGAAGGAGGTGACGGGCGTGGCAGCTCGCGATGATGCTGAGGCTCGAGCCGCGCAGCGCGAACGGGAGGTCGCTGATCTTTCAACACAGGTCTCCTTCCTCCAGGAGGAGATCACCGCGCTGAGGCGGAAGCTGGCCGAGTCACCCCGTCAGGCCAGAGTCCTCGAAGAGCGTCTCCATGAAACACAGGCGAACCTCGCGGCCGTGACCGGCCAGAACGAGCGTCTGGTGGCAACACTCAAGGAGGCCAGGGACCAGATCGTCGCCCTCAAGGAGGAGGTCGACCGGCTGGCGCAGCCGCCATCCGGTTTCGGCACCTTCCTGGAGGCCCGGGAAGACGGCACGATCGAGGTGTTCACCGGCGGCCGCAAGCTGCGGGTGAACGTCAGCCCCGCCGTCGACGTCGACTCGCTGAGGCGTGGCCAGGAGGTCATGCTCAACGAGGCGCTCAACGTGGTCGAGGCCCTCGGCTACGAAGAGGTCGGCGAGATCGTGATGCTCAAGGAGCTCCTCGACGAGGGCAAGCGCGCCCTGGTCATCTCGCACGCCGACGAGGAGCGTGTCGTGCGGCTCGCCGAGTCGCTCGTCGGCCAGCCCATCAGGGCCGGCGACTCGCTGCTCCTGGAGCCGCGCTCGGGCTACGTCTACGAGCGCATCCCCAAGTCCGAAGTCGAAGAGCTGGTGCTCGAAGAAGTGCCCGACATCTCCTACGAGGAGATCGGCGGCCTCATGCGGCAGATCGAGCAGATCCGGGACGCCATCGAGCTGCCCTACCTGCACGCCGACCTGTTCCGCGAGCACAAGCTCCGCCCGCCCAAGGGCGTCCTGCTCTACGGCCCGCCCGGCTGCGGCAAGACGCTCATCGCCAAGGCCGTCGCCAACTCCCTGGCCAAGCAGGTCGCGGAGAAGACCGGCCAGTCCGGCAAGAGCTTCTTCCTCAACATCAAGGGCCCGGAGCTGCTCAACAAGTACGTCGGCGAGACCGAGCGGCACATCCGCCTGGTCTTCCAGCGTGCCCGTGAGAAGGCCTCCGAGGGCACCCCGGTGATCGTGTTCTTCGACGAGATGGACTCGATCTTCCGCACCCGTGGCTCCGGCGTCTCGTCCGACGTCGAGAACACCATCGTCCCCCAGCTGCTGTCGGAGATCGACGGCGTCGAGGGCCTGGAGAACGTCATCGTCATCGGCGCCTCCAACCGCGAGGACATGATCGACCCGGCGATCCTGCGGCCCGGCCGCCTGGACGTCAAGATCAAGATCGAGCGGCCGGACGCCGAGGCGGCCAAGGACATCTTCTCCAAGTACCTGGTCGCCGACCTTCCCCTGCACCCCGACGACCTCACCGAGCACGGGCAGTCGCGTGAGGCCACGATCCACGGCATGATCCAGAGCGTCGTCGAGCGCATGTACACCGAGAGCGAGGAAAACCGCTTCCTCGAGGTGACCTACGCCAACGGCGACAAGGAAGTCCTCTACTTCAAGGACTTCAACTCCGGCGCGATGATCCAGAACATCGTCGACCGGGGCAAGAAGATGGCCATCAAGCAGTTCCTCGAAAGCGGCCAGAAGGGCCTGCGGGTGCAGCACCTGCTCACGGCCTGCGTGGACGAGTTCTCCGAGAACGAGGACCTGCCCAACACCACCAACCCCGACGACTGGGCCCGCATCTCCGGCAAGAAGGGCGAGCGGATCGTCTACATCCGCACGCTCGTCTCCGGCAAGCAGGGCGCCGAAGCCGGCCGGTCCATCGACACCGTCGCCAACACCGGCCAATACCTGTAACGCCCCGAGAGGAGCCGCCGGCCGCGTCGAAACCGCTGGTCGGCGGCTCCTATCGTGGGAGGGTGCTCAGCAGCAACCGCCTCCGCGTCCTCCTTGAGGTGTTTCGCGCCGGCAGCATCGCCGCCGCCGCGCGCGAGCTGAAACTGTCGCCCTCCGCCGTGTCCCACCAGCTCGCCCGCCTGGAGGACGAAGCGGGCGTCGGCCTCGTCGAACGCAACGCGCAGAGCCTGCGCCTCACCGACGCCGGCCGCCGCCTCGCGCACCGCGCCCAGGAAGTCGTCGACATCCTCGAAGCGGCCGAGAAGGACCTGCGCGCCCAGGCCCGCGTCGACGCCGGCGCGCTGCGCATCGGCTTCTTCGCCTCCGCCGGATACCGGCTGGTGCCGCTCGCGCTGTCCCGCTTCGCCGACCGCTACCCGGCCGTCACCCTCGACCTCGTCGAAGGCCAGCCGTTCGAGCTTCTGCCCGACCTCGAACGCGGCGCCCTGGACATCCTCGTCGTCTTCGAGCACGCGCTCGACCCGTGGGACCGTCCCGAAGGCATCGAGGTCGTGCCGCTGCTCGACGAGCCGCAGCTCCTCGTCGTCCCCAACGGCCACCCCGCCGCCCGCCGGCCCCGTATCCGCCTCGCCGACCTCGCCGACGAGCCCTGGATCACCACCTTCGGCGCCGACCATCCCGTCTCCATCCTCGAACGGGCCGGCGCCCTCGAAGGCTTCACCCCGCAGATCCGCTGCCGCAGCGACCACTACGAGGTCACGATCGGCCTGGTCCGGGCCGGGCTCGGCGTCGCCCTCGTGCCCAGCCTCGGCCTCCACGGCGTCACCGGGGTCCAGATCCGCCGCCTGCAGACGCCGCAGCTGCACCGCCGCATCGGCGTCGCCCGCCGCGCCACCAACCCGAACCCGGCGGCCAAGTCCTTCACCGCCTACCTCCGCACCGCCGCCGCCCAACTCCGCAACTCCCTCCCCGCGTGAACTTTTTGTGATCTTGTACGGCAGGCCAAGTTGGCGCCGCCCGCCGACCACCTGCGGGGCGCGTGGGCTTCGAGTCCCAAGGGTGGGGTGGTTTCCCGCCGCGACGGCGCACCCTTGACCGTCCGGCCGCCCACAACACCGCCCGCCTGACGCGCGGCCGGGGGTACCCGCCTGGCTTCGGGGGGGTTCGGGGT
>NZ_LAVL01000274.1 GCF_001083785.1 Nonomuraea sp. SBT364 | reverse complement strand
GTTCGTGGCCGGCACCCCCGCCGGGTTCACCGTCACCGCCCGCCCCGGACCCGGGACGGGCGGTGACGGTGAACCCGGCGGGGGTGCCGGCCACGAACGGCATGTACTCGCACGCGGTGCGCGTGGGCGACATGCTGTACGTGTCGGGCCAGGCGGCCTTCGACGAGAACGGCGACGTGGTCGGCGAGGGCTCGATGGAGGCCCAGGCCGAGCACGTCTTCGAGAACCTGTCGCGCATCCTGGCCGACCAGGGCGCCACGTTCGCCGACCTCGCCTTCGTCCGGACGTACCTGACGGACATGGACGACCGGCTCGCCTACGGGCGCGTACGCAGGAAGTACATCACCGGGACGCCGCCGGCGAGCACGACCGTGGAGGTGTCGCGGCTGTTCATGCCCGGCCTGCTGCTGGAGGTCGACGCGATCGTCGCGCTGCCCCGGCGTTAGGCCAGCGGGCCGGTCACGGACTCGGCGGCGCCGACCACGCCGCCGTCGGCGACCAGCCGGACGGCGGCGTCGATCTCCGGCGCGAGGAAGCGGTCGGGTCCCGGGCCTGGCACGGTCTCGCGCAGGGCCGCCAGCCCGGCGGCCGTGGCGGGGGCGGGTTCGAGCGGGCGGCGCAGGTCGATCGCACGGGCGGCGGTGAGCACCTCGACGGCCAGCACCCGGGTCAGCCCGTCGACCGACCGGCGCAGCTTGCGGGCCGCCGACCAGCCCATCGAGACGTGGTCCTCCTGCATGGCCGAGCTCGGGATCGAGTCGACGCTGGCGGGCACGGCCAGGCGCTTGAGCTCCGAGACGATCGCCGCCTGGGTGTACTGGGCGATCATGTGGCCGGAGTCGACGCCGGGGTCGTCGGCCAGGAACGCGGGCAGGCCGTGGTTGCGGGCCACGTCCAGGAACCGGTCGGTGCGCCGCTCGGACATCGAGGCCAGGTCGGCGGCGACGATGGCCAGGAAGTCGAGCACGTAGGCGACGGGGGCGCCGTGGAAGTTGCCGTTGGACTCGACGCGGCCGTCGGCGAGCACCGCCGGGTTGTCCACGGCGCTGGCCAGCTCCCAGCCGGCGACGGCGGCGGCGTGCGCGATCGTGTCGCGGGCGGCGCCGGCGACCTGGGGGGCGCAGCGCAGCGAGTAGGCGTCCTGGACGCGGGTGCAGCTGTCCGGGTCGCGGTGGCTGGCCATGATGCCGGAGCCGGCCAGGATCTTCACCATGTTGGCGGCGGCCAGCGCCTGGCCCGGCTGCGGGCGCAGCGCCTGAAGCTCGGGGGCGAAGACCCGGTCGGTGCCGAGCAGCGCCTCGACGCTCATCGCGGCGCTCACGTCGGCGGTCCTGACGAGCCGGAGCAGGTCGTCGATGGCCAGCACGAGCATGCCGAGCATGCCGTCGGTGCCGTTGATGAGCGCCAGGCCCTCCTTGGCGGCCAGCTCCACGGGCTCGATCCCGGCCTGCTTGAGCGCCTCGCCCGCCGCCGTCAGGTCGCCGGAGCTGTCGCGTACGACGCCTTCGCCCATCAGGGTGAGCGCGACGTGCGCCAGCGGGGCCAGGTCGCCGGAGCAGCCCAGGCTGCCGTACTCGTGCACGACCGGCGTGATGCCCGCGCTGATGAGGGCGGCCAGGGCCTTGGCCGTGGTCGGCCGCACGCCGGTGTGGCCGGTGGCCAGCGTGTGCAGGCGCAGCAGCATGAGCGCGCGCACCACCTCGGTCTCCACCTCGGGACCGTTGCCGGCGGCATGCGAGCGCACCAGCGAGCGCTGGAGCTGGGCGCGCAGCGCCGGGTCGATGTGGCGGGTGGCCAGCGCGCCGAACCCGGTGGACACCCCGTACGCGGGCACCGGGCTCTCGGCCAGCTCGTCCACCCGCTGCCTGGAGGCCGCGACGGCGGCCACGGCGTCGTCGGTGAGGCGTACGGCGGCGCCGTGGCGGGCCACCCGGATGACGTCGTCGAAGGTGAGAGGTTCGGGACCGACGTTCACGACTCCGTTGTCGCGCATGATGTGAATCTCCCGCTTAGGTAACTGGCGAATGCCAGGTTAGCTCCTTACTCCAGGGCGCTGTCACCTGGCCGGGGAAGAGCGCCGCCAGTTCCCTCCTGCCCTCGTCGGTGAGGGTCAGCGCGCGCGGCCCGGCGCCCGGCCGGAACCAGCCGCGTTCGAGCAGCACGGCCGTGACGGCCGCGCCGAGCGCACCGCCGAGATGGGGGCGCCGCTCGGTCCAGTCGAGGCACTCGGGGGCGAAGCGCCGCCTGGTCCCGCGTGCTCCCGCCACGTGCACGCCGATCCCGGCCAGCAACCGCTCCCCCACGGCGGTCACCTCCTCCCCCGCCAGGCAGCCGCTCTCGCGCAACGCCTCGAACAACGCCACCCCCGCCTTCCCCGCGAGGTGGTCGTAACACGTACGCGCCTCCTCCAGCATGCGGGCCTGCCGGGACTGGCGCAGGGAGCGCACCGGCGGGCGGGCGCCGACCCTGGCCAGCACCTCCAGCACCTCGGCCGCCTCGGGCCCGGACAGGCGGTAGTAGCGGTGGCGCCCCTGCCGCAGCACGGTCACGAAGCCGCCGTCGAGCAGCCGCGCCAGGTGCGCGCTCGCGGTGGCGGCGCTCACGCCGGCCAGCCGGGCCAGCTCACCCGCCGCCAGCGCGCGCCCGCCGAGCAGCGCCGTCAGGATGGCCGCCCTGGTCGGGTCGGCGATCAGCGCGGCCACGGGGGCGATGTCGGCGTCACGAACGGTGTGGTCAGCAGCCATATGCCGACGTTAGCCCACTCATCCTTCGTTCCCGGACGAAGCAATAGGCTCACGCTCGTGACAACTGACGGAAAGGTCGCGCTCGTCACGGGCGCGTCGCGGGGGCTCGGCGCGACCATCGCGCGCAGGATGGCCGCCGACGGCTGGGCCGTCGCGGTGAACTACCACTCCGACCACGCCGGCGCCGGCCGGGTGGCCGCGGACATCCGGGAGGCGGGCGGCCGGGCGGAGGCGTTCGCCGCCGACGTGACCGACGAGAGCGCCACCGGCGCCCTGGTCGCCGCGGTGGCCGAGCGGCTCGGGCCGGTCGGCGCGCTGGTGCTCAACGCCACCGGGCCGCAGCCCGAGGTGCCGATCGAGGACCTCACCTGGCAGGCCCACCTCGACCAGCTCACGTTCTTCGTCAAGAGTCCGACGCTGCTCGTCCGGGCGTGCCTGCCCGCGTGGAAGGCGCACGGCGGCGGCCGGGTGATCCAGATCGGCTCCGACGTCGTCGACCGCGCCCTGCCGCGCATGTCCGCCTACATCGCGGCCAAGGGCGCCCAGCAGGCGCTCACCCGCTCCTGGGCCCGCGAGCTCGGCCCGCACGGCGTCACCGTCAACCTCGTCGCGCCCGGCTGGATCCCCGTCGAACGCCACGCGGGCCTGGAGGTCGGCGACTACCTGGCCGAGGTCCCGCTGGGCCGCATGGGCTCGCCGGGCGACATCGCGGAGACGGTCTGCTTCCTCGCCTCCGACCGGGCCGCGTTCATCACCGGCGAACGCGTCACCGTCAACGGCGGGCACACTTAGACCGCGCGTTGAACGTCCGGCGGCCAGGATCGGCCCATGACCAATCCCGCACTCGCCGTAGCCGAAGCCGCCGACCGCTGCCTGTCCCTGGCCGAGACCTGGCTCGCCTGGGACGGCAGGCCGATCGTCACCGACGGCGCCAACCTGTGGACCCCCGCCAAGGCCGCCCGCCGCATCCAGGACCACCTCGTCGACCACCTGGCCGAGGTGGAGGCGCTGCTGGCGGGCGAGCCGCCGCTCGACACGCCCTGGCACGGGCGCACGGTGACCCTGGACTCCGACTGGGCCCGCTTCACCGAGCTCGACCTGCACGAGGCGCGGGCCCGCTGGCCCCGGCTCGCCCAGGCGTACGTGCACCGCTACGCCACCGTCCCGGACGCCTGGGACACCCCGCGCGACCCCAACTGGACCCTGCGCGAGATCGCCGCCCACGTCGCCGGGATCACCTGGTACGCCGAGCAGGTGGGAGCAATCCAGTTTGGGGAGTCGGCGAGTTTTCGCTAGAGTTCTCTCGTCACCCCGGCGCTGACCGGGGCGGGCGCGGAAGTGGCTCAGTGGTAGAGCATCACCTTGCCAAGGTGAGGGTCGCGGGTTCGAATCCCGTCTTCCGCTCCAAGGACGATTAGCTCAGCGGGAGAGCGCTTCCCTGACACGGAAGAGGTCACTGGTTCAATCCCAGTATCGTCCACACGATCTTGTTCAGGCTGTCATGCCTGACCTGGCTCATGGAAAGTGCGCCTACCGCCCCGGCCGGTGAGGCCCGGCATCCGGATGCCCGGTGACGATCGCCCCAGCCCCCTGTCCCACGCGCTCGCGCTGTCCCTCCGCTGCGGACCCGGCCCGTGGCCCGCGGGGCCGCCCGCCACCCCGGCGCCGCATGCGAGATCGCCGACGACCTCATCAGGGAGCCCGTCCGCCTGATCGGGCGGCGCGTGCGGCTCCGCGGCCGGCCGTGACCTGGTGCTCCTGCTCGGCACCCTGGAGGAGTTCACCCCGCACGCGGAGGTGGCGCGGCGGCGCAGTCAGCCGGACGGCAGCGGGCCGTGTACGAGCCGGCGCGAAGCTCCGTACCGCCATGACCGGGTTCGTGACTGACGGAAGGCTCATTTTCAAATGGCGCACCGGCCGGGTGCGGCGGATGCTGGGGGGATGAGCGGCGACGAACCCAGCGACCTGATCCGCAGCGTCTCACGCGCCCTGCGCGTGCTGGAGGAGGTCGCCCAGTCCGACCGGCCGCTGACGGTCAAGGTGATCGCGCGCCGGTGCGGCCTCAACCTGTCCACCTCCTACCACCTGGTCCGCACGCTCTGCTACGAGGGCTACCTGCTCCGGCTGCCCAGCGGCGACTACCTGCCCGGCCCGCAGGTGGCCGAGCGCTTCCACGAGATGCTCGGCGCGCTGGGCCGCCCGCCCAACGCCCGGGCCGTGCTCGGGCACCTGGCCGCCAGCACCGGGCACACCGCCTACCTGGCGCGGCTGGCCAAGGGGCGGCTGGTGATCGCCGAGGTGGCCGAGGGGCTGTACTCGCCGTGGCTGGAGGACCTGCAGGCCGGGCTGGAGGCCGCGCCGCACGCCACCGCGCTCGGCAAGGCGCTGCTGGTCACGCTGCCGCCCCGGGCGCGGCGCGCGGTGCTGGAGGAGTCGGGGCTGCGCCGCTTCACCTCCCGCACCCCGGCCACCGCCGAGGACGTCGAGAGGGAGCTGTACGGCCTGCGTCCCGGCCAGGTGGTCGAGGAGCACGGCCAGTATCGGGAAGAGGTGGCGTGCGCGGCCATCGCCGTGCCGCAGGACGGGGACAACCCGGACGGCCGGTGGACCCTCGGCATCTCCACGCTCGGCCTGGAGATCCCGCCGTGGGCGCCGTCGGTGCTGCGCGAGGCCGCCAGGGACCTGGTGGGGGAACACCGGTGACAGCGATCGTGACCGGGCGATCGGGGCGGGCTAGGATCGCCGTTGCCGGGCGGGGAGCCCCCCGGCGGATCCTCCCGGCGGCCGGCGTCGACACCTGGTGACAGCCGGAATAAACAGGCACGCTCGATTGCTGAGATGGCTGTTGAAACTTCAACAGTATAGGCTGGTGACTAAGATGCAGTTCGGGATCTTCAGCGTCGGCGACGTGACCACGGACCCGACGACGGGCCGCACCCCGACCGAGGCGGAGCGGATCCGGGCGATGGTGACGATCGCGCTCAAGGCCGAGGAGGTCGGGCTCGACGTGTTCGCGATGGGCGAGCACCACAACCCGCCGTTCGTGCCGTCCTCCCCCACCACCATGCTCGGCTACATCGCCGCCAGGACCGAGCGGCTGCACCTGTCCACCGCCACGACGCTGATCACGACCAACGACCCGGTCAAGATCGCCGAGGACTACGCGATGCTGCAGCATTTGTCCGGGGGCCGGGTCGACCTGATGATGGGCCGCGGCAACACCGGGCCGGTCTACCCGTGGTTCGGCCAGGACATCCGGCAGGGCATCCCGCTGGCCATCGAGAACTACGCGCTGCTGCACCGGCTGTGGCGCGAGGACGTGGTCGACTGGGAAGGCCGCTTCCGCACCCCGCTGCAGGGCTTCACGTCCACGCCCCGGCCGCTCGACGGCGTGCCGCCGTTCGTGTGGCACGGCTCGATCCGCAGCCCGGAGATCGCCGAGCAGGCCGCGTACTACGGTGACGGGTTCTTCGCCAACAACATCTTCTGGCCGAAGGAGCACTTCATCCGGCTCATCACCCTCTACCGGCAGCGTTACGCCCACTACGGGCACGGCACGCCGGAGCAGGCCATCGTCGGGCTCGGCGGCCAGGTGTTCATGCGCAAGAACTCGCAGGACGCCGTGCGCGAGTTCCGGCCGTACTTCGACAACGCCCCCGTGTACGGTCACGGGCCGTCGCTGGAGGAGTTCACCGCCGAGACGCCGCTCACGGTCGGCAGCCCGCAGCAGGTCATCGACCGGACGCTGGAGTTCCGGGAGCACTTCGGCGACTACCAGCGCCAGCTGTTCCTCATGGACCACGCGGGGCTGCCGCTGAAGACGGTCCTGGAGCAGCTCGACCTTCTCGGCGAGGAGGTCGTGCCGGTGCTGCGCGCCGAGTTCGCCAAGGGGCGGCCGGCGGAGGTGCCGGACGCGCCCACCCACGCCTCCCTGCTGGCGGCCCGTGCCGCCC
>NZ_LAVL01000273.1 GCF_001083785.1 Nonomuraea sp. SBT364 | reverse complement strand
CTCGCCGGTCATTCTGCAGTCGTCTTCGACGGCGGCGCCAGACGTGAATAAGAGCCAGGTCCTGTCGGTCCCCGCGACCGCCGTCCGCCCCGACCTCGACCTGGCGGACGTGGTCGGCCAGCCGATGGCCAGGCGCGCCCTGGAGGTCTGCGCCGCCGGCGACCACAACCTGTGGATGCTGGGGCCGCCCGGCACCGGCAAGACCCTGCTGGCCGAACGCCTCCCCACCCTGCTGCCGGACCTTGAGCTCGACCACGCCCTGGAAGTGACGGCCATCCATTCGGTCGCGGGCGTCCTCCCGCCCAACAGCCCCATGGTCGGCCGCCCGCCCTTCGTCAACCCCCACCACACCGCGTCCGCGGCCGCCATCATCGCCGGCGGCAGCTCGGTCGTGCGCCCCGGCGCGATCTCGCTGGCCCACCGGGGCGTCCTGTTCATGGACGAGGCGCCGGAGTTCCCCCGTCACGTGCTCGACTCGCTCCGCCAGCCTCTGGAGTCCGGCCAGGTCACGGTGGCGAGATCGGCGGGCTCGGTCACCTTCCCGGCCCGTTTCATCCTGGTCCTGGCCGCCAATCCCTGCCCCTGCGCCCAGCCCCAGGAGCAGGGCGAGAGCTGCCACTGCTCGCCCACGGTCAAACGCCGCTACCTGGGCCGGCTCTCGGGCCCGCTGCTCGACCGCATAGACATGAAGGTCGCCATGGCCCGCTCCACCCGGCGCGAGCTCCTGGCGGACCGCCAGTTCGTCGAATCGAGCCGCACGGTGGCCGAGCGCGTCCTCCTGGCCCGCGAGCGCGCCGCCAAACGCTTCACCGGCACCCCCTGGCGGACGAACGCCGAGATCCCCTCCTCGACCCTGCACGCCGACTATCGCCCGCCGGACGCCGCCATGCGGCCCATCACCGGCTGCCTGGACTCCGGCACTCTCAGCGCCCGCGGCCTCGACCGCGTCGTCCGGGTGGCCTGGACTCTCGCCGATCTGGCCGAGAAGGACCGCCCCGGCCAGGACGAAACCTCCGCCGCCCTCGCCCTGTGGCTCGGCATGGACGCCTGACGAGCCGTTCACGGAGCCGCCGTGAGCCCGTGTTCCGCCCCCCTTCCACCGCAAGGAGCCGAGCTTCATGAACACCCCCGAACACGAGGCCCGGGCCGCCCTCATGCGCGCCGCCGACGCCGGCGACCGCACAATGGGCCGCCTGGTCTCCCGATACGGCGCCGCCCAGACCGCCGAGGCCATCCGCTGCCAACGCCTCCCGGACGACTTCGAACCAGCCGAGCTAGATCGCCCGAAGGACCTGGGTCGCCGCCTCGGCGCCTGGCAGGCGCGCCTCGCCGCCGCCGACCCGCCAGCGGATCTCGCCGCAGGGCGGCAGGCCGGAGCCAGGCTCGTCATCCCCGGTGACGCCGAGTGGCCCACACAGCTCGACCAGCTCGGCCCCGGCCGTCCCCTGGGCCTGTGGCTCCACGGCGACGCCGACCTCCGCTTCTCCTGCCTGCGTTCGGCGGCCATCGTCGGCGCCCGGGCGGCCACCCCTTACGGCGCCCACGTCGCGGCCCAGTTCGGCATAGGGCTGAGCGAATCAGGCTGGACCGTGATCTCGGGCGGCGCGATCGGCATCGATGGCGCCGCCCACCGAGGCGCCCTCGCCGCCGGCTCCCCGACGGTGGTCGTCCTGGCCTGCGGCGTGGACATCCCCTATCCGGCGGCACACCAGCCCCTCTTCGCCGCAGCCCGCGACCAGGGCGTGCTCGTCAGCGAGTGCCCGCCCGGCGTCCATCCCACCCGTGCCCGCTTCCTCATTCGCAACCGCCTGATCGCCGCCCTCTCCCGGGGCACGGCCGTCATCGAAGCGGCCCTGCGCAGCGGCGCTCTCAACACCGCGGCCCACGCCCTCGCCCTGGACCGGCACCTGGCAGCCGTCCCCGGCCCCGTCACCTCGGCCCAGTCGGCGGGCTGCCACCGCCTCCTCCGGGAGGAGAAGGCGGTCTGCGTGACCTCCCCGGAAGAACTGATCGAACTCGTCGGCACGATGGGCGACGACCTCGCTCCGCCCGTGCGGCCTCCCGCCCTCCCCAGAGACGCCCTGTCACCGCAGACCCGCGCCGTCCTCGACGCCGTCGCCGCCCGGGGCGGCGCCGGCCCGGCCTCCATCGCGGTAGCCGCCGGAGTCTCCCTCAACACCGCCCTGAGCGCCCTGGGCTCCCTGGCAGCCGCCGGCTACGTCGAACGGGTCCCCAAGGGCTGGCGCATCCGCAAAGCCCCGTCGCCGGTCTACCGCAAAGCTCCCGATTCCGTCTCCCTGCCCCCTTCCCTGCCTGCTCCAACCGTCGCCCATGCCGAGCCGCCTGCTGCCTCGCATGAGGTGGCTGACGCCTCATCGGCGCCGTCCCTCGGCTCGTCCGGGCAGCCGGTTGTCTCTTCTGGCGCTCCCTTCGCCTCGTCCGGGTCGTCGGCTTCATCGGATGCGCTGCCCGTCGCCCCACCGGAGCCGCCCCACGCTCCGTCTGGGCGGTCGGTTGCGTCCTCCGCTCTGTCTGCGGCGTCAGCTACGTTCTCCGCTCTGTCTGGGGACTCCGCTTCGTTCGAGCCCTTCCCTGCCTCCAGCCCTGAGGCGTTGGAGGGCTCGTCGGCATCGATGGCTCAGGGCCCGCCTCCGTTGCCGATGCGCGATTCTCCGTCGGGCGGAGCGCCCTCCGTCCCGTCGCCTACGTCGGCCACCCCGCCGTCATCGGAGGAGCCCTCCGCGCCCCTCCTAGACCCTCTGGAGCCGCCGCCCCGCGACCACGTCTCCCCGACACCGGCCGAACCGGGTTCCCCGGCAGGCTGGACGATCCCGGCGCCCCGCATGGAGCCGCCGTGAGCGCCAGACCACGGGCAGCGTGGTCCCGTGTACCACCCACACACCGAGGCCCTGGGTTGTAGTTCATATTTCCATCTGGCAATATGAGCACGTGAGCGCATACACAGCCCTGGCTGAGCCACACCGCAGGCAGATTCTCGACCTGCTGCGTGAGGGGGAGCGGCCTGTCGGAGAGCTGGTGAAACGCCTTGATCTCAGTCAGCCCGGCGTGTCCAAGCACCTCAAGGTGTTACGCGAGGCCGGGCTCGTCATGGTGCGCACGGAAGGCAAGCAGCGTGTCTACGCGCTGCGCCCAGAGCCTCTCGCCGAGGTCGACCAGTGGCTGGAGCCCTATCGCATGTACTGGTCAAGGCGCCTGGACGCCCTGGAACAACACCTGGAGGAAAACCCATGATTCACGGAACTCTGGAAACGATCGACGGCCGCCCGGCGCTGCGCTTCGAGCGCACACTGCCGTACCCGGTCGAGCGCGTGTGGCGAGCCGTCAGCGTGCCGGCAGAGCTCGGGCGCTGGTTCCCCGCCGCCGCCGACTGGACACCGGCGGTGGGTGAGACCTTCGAGGCGGCCGGCGCTACCGGTGAGGTGACCGAGGTCGACCCGCCCCATCGCCTGGCCTGGGTCTTCGCCGGCCAGCTCTACAGCTTCGACCTGGCCGCTCACGAAGGCGGCTGCCGCCTGACCTTCATCCACGTCATCGACGACCTCGGACTCTCGGCGCAGACCGCTACCGGCTGGGAGGCCTACCTTTCGCGGCTCGAACCTCATCTCGCCGGCAGGGACCTCTCCGAGGAGGATGCCCACGAGCAGTGGGAGGAAGTGCACGAACGCTACGCCGAGCGCTTCGGCGTCGACCCGGCGCCGGGTCGACGCTTCGCGGCAGCTCTGCGTGGAGACAACGGCGACGCCTGAGCTGCCGGACCACTGGCCGGGGATGGCGGTGGCGCGTCCGTAGCCGGTGCCGCTCGTGACGCACGTCCCACCGGTTGAACGATCTGCTCCGATCACTGATCCCCGTGCTCCGATCGAGGCCTGTGCTCCGATCGCTGATCGGTGCGACCTCGGTCACGGGCGCCTGGTGATTGCGGCGGGATCAGCCGATCCGGCCACCAGCCCCGCTTTCCCATGCACGCCTGTCACACCCGTCAGTTCCTGCCGCGACCGGTGTACCGCAGGACGTAGACGCCCTGGTTCTTGTCAGAGACGTAGATGTAGCCGCGGCTGTCGACCACGACGTCCTCCGTCTGGGCCACCAGCTCGCCCTCGGGCATGGGGCCGTACCTGCGGACAGGGTCCGGTGGCACGAAGTAGCCGATCTCGCGCGGCAGGCGGGTGTTCGACACGTCATAGATGCGCAGACCGGCGTTGAAGTGCGCGACGTAGAAGAGGTCGCCTTGCTTCTGCACGTCGGGGTGATGCTGGTGGTGGTTGATGTTGTGCGGCCCGCTCCAGCCGCCCCTGCTGGAAAAGTCGGCGTACGGTGCTCCGGGCGGCGGTTCGGGCGTCGGCAGCAGAGACAGTAGCCATGGCTTGGCCGGGTCCGAGATGTCCACGATGGAGGCGTGCGGCGCGGCGCCCTTGCCGTAGGAGACGTCCTCGGAGTTCGCGAAGGCGATCTTCCTGTCCGGGATGGGCAGCACGCCGTGCACGCCGAAGCGGGAGTGGAAGGGCGGGCTGAAGCTCAGGCCGCCGATCGGCTTGGGCGCGCTCACGTCCGAGATGTCCAGCACGACCAGCCCGGCCGCGCCATAGGGCAGGTACGCCAGGTCACCGACGACGTACGGGGGCCCATGCAGAGACACGTCCGCGCCGTTCGCGCAGCAGAATCCGTGCAGGTGCGGCCGTTCAGGCGCGGGCATGCCCTCCTCGCCGTCCCGCTGTCCCAGCACCCACCACCGACCCGCCTCTTTGGGCCGGGACGGATCCTCGATGTCGACGATCGTGTAGATGTTGCCGCTGAATCCCTTCGCGCCCGCCGCCACATGTACGTAGCGCCCGCCTGGATAGAGGTTGCGATGGGTTCCGGTGCCTCCGGTCGTGTAGTGGCCGAGGCGGCGCGGCCTCACGGGGTTCTTGATGTCCCAGATGTAGATGCCTTCTTCGAAGGGGGCCTGCGGGTCGCCGCCGAAGTTGGGGAAGATCCGCTCCAGCGCGGTCACCATGATGTCGCCGTGCAGATCGACCTGCAGGGTCCAGGTGTCCTTCGGCCCTGGCACGAACGCAACCACCTCCGGCCGCCGCGGGTCGGTGACGTCCACGACGCTCCAGCCCGAATGCCAGAAGTGGCCGGTGTACAGGTACCACCGATCGCCCACGCGACGGATCGCCAGCTTGAAGGCAGGCCGGTGATCCATGTCGGTGTAGCCGACGACCTCCACATTGCGGGCGTACTGGCCGCGCGGGCCCGCCACCACCGCATCCGCCCCGAGGCCGTCATCCGCCCGGGCCGGTGCCGTGCCCTCCTGGGGGATCGCCTGGGCCGGTGTCGTGCCCGCGTGGGTCACCGCCAGGGCGGAGGCGGCCGTCAGCGAGGCGCGCAACGCCTGGCGCCGCGACATCCCGGAATCCGTGCGCTCGACTCCCACTTCACTCCTCACGTCGATGATCAGGGTCGCCTTCGCGGATCACCAAACCAGCCCATCCGTAACGGCGAGCGAAAGATCATCTATCGCCGGACGTTCGCCCACTGCGGATACGGCCGGCCCGGCCCGCCAGGTCCGGCCCGCCGGGTCTGGTCTGCCGGGGCCGGCCTGCCGGGTCTGGTCTGCCAGGTCCGGCCCGCCGGGTCTGCTCCGCCGGGTCCGGTCTGCCGGGGCCGGCCTGCCAGGCGCGGGTCGCAGGGCGGGTCGCACCGCGGCTCTGCGCCGATGCGATGTGGGACGCCGCCAAGGAGACCCGGGGCGGCGGCGAGCTCAGCCCTCTGGACGGCTACTGCGGCGTGGCCGCGCTGTGAGACTCCATTCAGGAGCTGTACGGCTCCGTCGCCGAGACGTTCCGCTGGGGCCTTGCGGTCCGACAAGGTGCCTGGCCAGGCCCAGCGCCGGGCCGACGACGCGAAAGACGGTGCCTGATACAAGCTGCTTCGGACTTGCATGCGAACAGAGTGGCTAATCAAACGGGTGAAATCACGTTGCCCTGCTGTCCAGGCGGCGAGGGCGCGGGTATTCCATGCGTCCGATTCTGCTCGTCTTGTTGATCACCTGGCGCGAGTGTCGCGGTGGATCCCGTACGCCTTGGTCTTGGACTTGGGGCCGCGCTGTTGCGGCGTCGCGGGGTGGCGCCGCGCAGCGGGGCCGGCTGAGTGAGAACTGCCGAAGCGTGAGGGTGGGCACACTGGGGAGTGGGCTGGTGTGGTGGCTGAACGCGTGGAGGAGGCGGCGGTGGGGGAGGGCGTAAAGGCTGATGAGGTTGTGCAGGAGTTTGAGGCCTATCTGCGGTTTGAGAGGGACTTGTCGCCCCATACGGTGAGGGCTTATTTGGGGGATGTGGCGGAGCTGCTTGCGTATGTGGGCGGGCGGTTGGCGGACGTCGATGTCGACGCTCTGCGGGGGTGGCTGGCGGCGCAGCATGATGCGGGGAAGGCGAGGGCGACGCTGGCCCGGCGATCCGCATGTGTGCGGACGTTCACGGCCTTCTGTCATCGCAGGGGGTGGCTGGAGAGCGATCCGGGGTTGCTGCTGGGGACGGCCAAGGCGCCACGGCCGCTGCCCGCCGTACTCGATCAGGAGCAGGCGCGGCGGGTGCTTGACGTGGCGTCGGAGGGGGAGCCCAAAGAGCTGCGTGATCAGGCTCTGCTGGAGTTGTTGTACGCCACGGGGATCCGCGTCAGTGAGTTGTGCGGGCTCGACGTCGATGACGTGGATCGGGAGCGCCGGGTCGTGCGGGTGCTGGGGAAGGGGCGCAAGGAGCGGTCGGTGCCGTTCGGGGGGCCGGCCATGCGGGCGCTGGACCGGTGGTGTGTGAACGGGCGGCCGTTGTGGGTGCGGGCGGGATCGGGGG
>NZ_LAVL01000272.1 GCF_001083785.1 Nonomuraea sp. SBT364 | reverse complement strand
AGCGTCGGATGTGGATAAGCGCCGGGGGACCCCGCCGCGGCCGCCGCGGCCCGCTCTCGGGAGGACGCCGACCCCCGGCCGGCCTCTGCCTCCCGTTCCCCTGATCTTGGGGACTGCCCGCCGGGCCGGGCCGGCGGTGGGGGACGGTCGTCCGGTGTGCCGGGGTGGCCGTACAGGGCGGCGATGGCGTGCAGCTCGGCGCGGGCGTTGGGGACGTCGGGGCCGCGTACGAGCACGACACGGCCGGAGGGGGGCGCGGCGGGGGGGGCGCGCAGCCAGGCGGCGGCCGACGGCGCGACGCTGAAGGCGGTGCGCCGCAGCGACGGCAGCAACCCCCACGGGGTGGCGTGCAGGACGCTGGGCGGCACCACGACGCACGGCCCGCCGCCGAGCAGCCGGGCGACGGGCCCGAGCAGCGCGGCCTCCAGCCGGCCGCCGAGCGCGGCGAGCTCGTCGCGGGGCGGCTCGCGGTCGTAGGCGAAGCGCCGCAGGCGGGAGCGGGCGTACTCCATCTCGGCCACCGCCGTCGCGGCGGGCCCGGCCTCGTAGGCGCGCACCCGCCCGCCCGCGCACAGCAGCACGTGCAGGGTCCCGTCGATGACGACGAGCTCGGCCAGGCGGCCCCCGGGGCCGAGCGCGCCGAGGATCTGGTCGCAGCCGGGCCCGCGCGCCTCGCCCGCGCCGGTCCCCCGGATGCGCAGCGTCGTGGCGCGTACCTTGGCCTCCAGCCGGGCCCTGTCGCGTTCGAGCGTGGCGGCGGAGGCGGCGCCGTCGGAGCGGGCCCGGCCGAGCAGCTGGTCGAGCCTGCGCAGGGCGGCGAGCTGGGCGAGCAGCTCGGGGTCGTCCGGCGGCCGCACGGGCGGCACGGCCAGCGCGGTGGCCCGCCACCGCTCGGTCCAGGCGAGCAGCTCGCGGCTGCGCCCGGCGGCGTGCAGGTGCCGCAGCGCGAGCCTGGCGAGCTCGACCCCCTGGGCGGTGACGAGCGCGCGCAGCTCCGAGGAGCCGAAGGTGAGCCGGTGCTCCTCGATGAGCGCCAGCCCCGACCGGCAGGCGTGCAGGAGGCGGCGCGGCTGCCCGGCGGCGTCGGCGCGCAGCGCCTCGGCCAGCCAGCCGCCGGCCCGGGACGTCGCGGGGCCGTGGTGCCGGACGCGGGCGGCGGCCGACAGGTGGCGTTCGGCGCCGGCGGCGTCGCCGAGCGCGAGCGCGGTGCGCCCGGCCAGCAGGTGCGCCTGCCACACCTCGGGCGAGCCGAGCCTGGCCAGCCGCCCGGCGAGCCGCCGGGCGTCGGCGAGCAGCCGCGGCGTGGCCGCCCCGCGCGCCAGCTCGGCCTGGACGAGGATGATCCGCGCGTGCTCGGCCCACCAGGCGCGCCGCTGCCCGGCGAACAGCGCGCGGGCCTCGGCGGCGCGTTCGCCGGCGGTGCCGGGGTCGGCGGCCAGCAGCGCGGCCCGGGCGGCGAGCAGCAGCAGCTCGGCCCGCCGGGTGGCCTGGCCGCGCAGCCGGTCGAGCAGCCGCAGCCCGCCGTCGGCCTGCTCCAGCGCCTCCCGCGACAGCCCGGCGGCCAGCAGCACGGCGCACCGGTCGGCGACCAGGTCCAGCATCGGCGTGCCGAGCTTGCGGAACCCCTCGTCGGCCTCCTCCAGCAGGTCGAGAGCGGCGGGCAGGTCGCCGGCGGCGAAGGCGGCGACGCCGCGGTTCTGCACGGCGACGACCGAGTCGTGCTCCTGCCGGGTGGTGGCGAACATGCCCTGCGCGGTGCGGAAGTCGGCGTCGGCGGCCTGCACGGAGCCGAGCGCGAGCTGGGCGTGCCCGCGCAGGGTGAGCGCGCGGGCCGCCCACACGGTGTCGCCGGCCCGGCGGAGCGTGGGCGCGGCGGCCCTCAGGTCGTCCAGCGCCTCCCGGTGCCAGCCGAGGATCCACCGGGCGCCCGCGCGCCGGAACAGCACCCGCGCCCGCGTGGTGCCGCCGGACAGCGCGGCGGCCTGGTCGAGCGTCGCCAGCCCGGCCCGGGTGCGGCCGTGCTGCACGAGCGCGACCCCGAGCGTGGCCAGCACGTCGGCCTCGCGGTCGGGCGAGCCGGCCCGGCGGGCGAGCCGCACGGCCTGCCGCAGCTCGGCGATGGCCGCCTCCAGGTCGCCGAAGTCGCGGCGCATGATGCCGATCGCCTGCCGGGCGATGGAGCAGTCGTAGGGGCCGCGACCGGCGTCGAGCATCGCCCTGGCGGCCTTGAGCGCCTCCTGCGGGCGCGCGAACACCATGTCGAGCAGGTCGTGCGGATCGTCGGGAACACCGGCTCCGGGCACCCATCGATGGTAGAACCGGCTCCGCGCGTGTATCAACGGCGGCCGTGGCCGCTCATAGAGGCATAGGCCCCTTTCTTCCTTCAGGAGGGCAGACGATGAGCACACCCGACCCAGGCCGCGACACCCGTTTCTGGGCGCAGCTCGACATGCTCAACGAGGCGCTGCCGGACGGCCTGCGGGCGGTGGCCGGTCCTGACGGGGCGGCGCCGGGCTCGGGCGTCCATCCGTCCTTCGCGCACCTGGCCGACCACGTGCTGGTCCCGGCCGCCGAGCTGGACCGCGGCGCGGATCTCGTCCAGGAGCTGGTGCCCGGCGACGCCGACCTGCGCGTCACCTGGCCGCCGGAGGGCGACGCCGGGCGGGTGTCGGTGCGCAGGCTGTACGTCGGCGACCGGGACGCGCGGCTGGTCGCCGACCGGCTCACGAGCCGGCGGATCCCGTCCACGCCGGTGCACTTCGTCACCGTGGCGGGGGTCAACCTGTGCCCGGGCGACGAGCCGGTGCCGAGCGCCGAGGCGCTCAAGCCTCCCCGGGCGGGCGACGACCGCGGCTCGGGCGTGCGGGTGGCCGTCATCGACACCGGCCTCGTGCACGACTACCTCGACCACCAGTGGCTGGCCGCCAGCGACGGCGTGCCCGGCATCCCGAAGGTCCACGGCGACGTCACCTCGTCAGGCGACGAGCTCGACGCCAACGGGCTGATCAAGCCGTACGTGGGGCACGGCACGTTCATCGCCGGGGTCGTACGGTGCACCGCGCCGGCCGCCGACGTGCGCGTCCACAACGCCTTCCCGTTCGGCGGCGCGGTCATGGAGGACCAGCTGGGCCTGATCATCCGCGACGCGCTCGACACCCACGGCTGGCCCGACATCATCTCCCTGTCGGCGGGCACGCAGACGGAGAGCGCGCGGACCCTGCTCGGCCTGGCCGACTTCATGGCGGAGCTGGCCCTGCACCCGGAGACGGTGCTGGTGGCGGCCGCCGGCAACGACGGCACCACGGATCCGTTCTGGCCCGCCGCCTACGCCGGCGAGCCGGTCAACGCCACCGGCGACGTGGTCGTGTCGGTGGGCGCGCTGCGCGAGGACGGCCGGGGCAGAGCCTGTTTCAGCAACCACGGGAGCTGGGTCAAGGTCTACGCTCCCGGCGAGCGCATGGTCAACGCCTTCACGTCCGGGCCGTACGAGTACGGCTACCCGCACCGCACCACCTGCCGCTTCCATCCGGCCGGCTTCTACCCGGGCTGCACCTGCGTGGCGCCGCTGCGCGAAGGCGACAAGGCGACCTTCAGCGGGCTGGCGATGTGGAGCGGCACGTCGTTCGCCACCCCGGTGATCGCCGGGCTGATCGCGGCGCGCATGTCGGAGGCCGGGATCTCCTCACGCGAGGCGGCCCGGCAGCTGGTCGAGACGCGGTTGTCCGTACCGGACCTGACCGGTTACCTGCGGTGAGGGGCGGCCCCTCTGTCCTTGAGCGGCTCACGAAATATCATCGTGAGCATTCCGCCCCTGGACAGGGAAGGACCGCCGTGGACGACACCGCAGCCCTCGTCAGGGCAGCAGCGGATGGGGATGCCGGCGCGTGGAAGGAGCTCTACCACCGCTACAGCGGGCTGGTGTGGGCCGTCGCCCGCGCCTACCTGCCGACCCCCGCCGATGCCCAGGACGTGGCGCAGACGACGTGGTTCCGCTTCGCCGAGCACCTCACCCGGATCCGCGATCCGGACAAGACCGGCGCCTGGCTCGCCAGCACGGCCAGGAACGAGGCGTTACGCGTCATCAGGACCAGCGGCAGGGTCATCCCCGTCAGCGACGTGGGACTGATGGGCTTCGACGTGGACGAACGATCGCCGGAGCGGCTGCTGCTGGACGCCGAGGAGGCCGATGCCGAGGCCGAGCGGGCGCGGGAGGTGTGGGCGGCGTTCGAGGAGATGTCGGAGCGCTGCCGCCGCCTGCTGCGCGTGCTCATCGCCTCGCCCCGGCCCACCTATCAGGAGGTCGCGACCGGGCTGGGCATCGCGGTCGGCAGCGTCGGCCCCATGCGGGGGCGCTGCCTGAAGCGGCTCGGCGTGCTGGTCGCGCGCCGCGGGGTGACGGGGACCTCCCGTGATTTCGAGTGATGTCGGGGTGAGTTCGGGGTGAACGACATGGATGACGGCTTCGATCTGGAAGACGAGCTGCGCAACATCGCCCACCTGCTCGACCCGGTGCCGCCTGAGCTGCTGGACGACGCCATGCAGGCGTTCACGCTGCGGACGCTCGACGCGGAGCTGGCCCTGCTGGAGTTCGACTCGTGGGACGAGGAGCCGGCCACCCGGGTGCGCGGCCCGGCCAGCCCGCGGCTGCTGACGTTCCGGGCGGGGGAGGTGGTGGTGGAGCTGGAGGTGTCCGGGTCGCGGCTGGTGGGGCGGGTCCTGCCGGGTGAGGCGGCCGACATCGGCGTGCAGCGCCGTGACTCGGAGCTGCGCCTGCGCTCGGACGACCTGGGCCGCTTCACCGCCGCGCCGCTCCCGCCGGGCCCGCTGCGCCTGCGGGTCACCCCGCGCGAGGGCGGCCCGGTGGTCACCTCGTGGATCCGCGTGTGACGTGAGCTCCCCCCGTACGCCGCCGGCATGGCCACCGGCCTGCACCCCGAAGCGGCGGGCGGGGGTGAGCCCGGGCGCGTGCGTGGCGGCGTCGCGCACGCGCCCGGGTCGTGTTCAGGAACGCCCGCCGTAGGCGGCCAGCTTGGCCGCCAGCGCCACGCGGGAGCCGATCCCGAGCTTGGTGTAGATCTTGCCGATGTGATACTCGACGGTCTTGACGCTGATCAGCAGCTCGCGCGCGATCTGCCGGTTGGTCAGCCCGTCGGCCACCAGCGTGGCCGTGCTGAACTCCTGCGGCGTCAGCCCGAGCCGCGCCGTCACCGCCGGCTCCAGCCCGCACGCCTCCAGCTCCCGCGCGCACCGCGTCACGAGCGGCCGCGCCCCCAGCCACGCGAAGATCGCCCGCGCGGCCTGCAGCCGTTCGGCCGCCGCCCGCCTCCTGCCGGTACGGCGCAGCAGCCGCCCCAGGTCGAGCAGCGCCCGCGCCTCCTCCAGAGGGTTCACGCCGCCCGCGAGCAGCGTGAGCGCCTCGGCGAACTTCTTCTCCGCCTCCGCTGGAACGTTCCTGCCGGCCAGCAGCACGCCCGCCAGCCTGGCCCGCTGGGCCCGCGCCCGCGGCCCGTCGGACACGGCGCCGGAGTCCATCCCGGCGAGCACCGCCTCGGCCTCGCCCAGCGCCCCCTCCGCCACGAACGTCTCGACGAGCTGCGGACGCGTGTCGGGCACGAACACGTCGCCGGCGTCCGGCAGCCCCGTCCCGAGCAGGCCCAGCGCGAGATCGGCCTGCGCCTCACCGAGCGCGTTGTGCTGCCGACGGGCGACCGCGCGCGCCGTGCGCACGTGCGCGAGGGCCCGCTCGTGCTCGCCGCGGGCGGCCAGCGGCGCCACGCACACCACCTCCAGGCTCGGCACCAGCCAGAGCTGCCCCAGCTCGGCGGCCTCGGCGGCGGCGCGCTCCGCCCGCTCCAGCGCGTCCTCCCACCGCCCGTCGCGGTATTCGGCCGCCGCCAGCAGCCCCTCGGCGAGCAGCCGGTGGCACGGCAGCCCCGCCCTGCCCGCCGCCGCCACGACCCGCTCCAGCACGGCCCGGGCCCGGCCCACCTCGTCGGCGCGCATCAGCTCCACCGCCGTGGCCAGGCTGTCGCCGGGCGCGCCGTCGCACGGCCTGCCGCTCAGCGCCAGCACGTCGTACGGCCTGCCCACCGGCCCCTGGATCGGCTGCTCGATCGCCACCCGCGCCCACCGGGCCGCCTCGGCCCGCTCCCCCGTGAGCAGGTGCAGCCAGGCGAGCTGCTCGGCGACGTCCGCGGCGAACCCCGGCTCGCGGCGCGGCCACGCCTCCGTCAGCAGCCGCCCCGCCTCCTCCAGCCGTCCGCACGCCAGCGCCAGCCGCCCCAGCACGTGCCGCCGCACCGGCCGCGGATCGCCGTTCGGGGCCTCGGCCAGCTCGGCCGCCCGTACGGCGTCGCCGCCCGCGAGCACGTGCTCCAGCGCGGCGGTCCGCAACTCGTCACGCCGGACCGGCGAATCGCTGAGCCCCGCCGCGAGCTCCAGATGCGCGGCGGCCTCGTGCCACAGCCCGTGCTGCGCCTCCTTGGCCGCGTACCGGGCCAGCTCCCCGGCCAGCGCCTCGTCTGGCCCGCCGGCCGCCGCCGCCCGATGCCTCAGCGCCGTGCCGGCGTCGCCGGTGACCCGTACCGCGGCCAGGTGCAGCCGCGCCCGCGTCCCCGCGCCCAGCGCGTCGTAGGCGGCGGCGCCCGCCAGCGGCTCCGGGAACCCGATCGCCCGGCCGGGCAGCTCCACCAGCAGCCCGGCCGGGCGATCGGGTTCCCAGCCGGTGGCGGGCGCCGCCGCCTACGGCGCGCTGGGGGCGGGGGGCGGGCGGGGTGGGCCCGGCCGCGGTACGGGTCACCGGCGGCGCCGGCACGGGGCCGAGGGATCGGGGGGGGGGGGGCGGGGGGGCCGACGGGGGGCGGGGCCGGG
>NZ_LAVL01000271.1 GCF_001083785.1 Nonomuraea sp. SBT364 | reverse complement strand
GCCGTCGGCCGGGGCCGGTGCGGGGCTGCTGGCGGCTTATGTGGTGGCCCGCCCGTACCTGAACTACCTGTCGCGCTCCGTCGAGCCGCTGCTGCTGATCTGCGGCGGCGTGCTGGTGCTCATCGCGGCGGGCACGGCCGCCGCGCCGGTCCTGGCCCGCGTACGGGTGCCGCGCCGGGTGCCGTCGGCCGGGGCCGCCCTGGTCGTGCTCGTCATGGCGGGCCTGGCCGTACGCCCCTGGATACAGACCGTGCGCCGCGACCCCGACAACGTCGACGACCAGCGGACCTACATCTTCATCGAGCAGATCCAGAAGGCCAACGGCCTGCCCGCCGACGGCTCCCGGCTCTACTTCGAGAACTCGCTGCACTGGGTCGCCTGGTACATCGGCATCCCGGCGGTCGTGCTGGCCACGCTGGCCGGGGCGGTGCTGCTGCGCCGCCTGCTGCGCGGCCGGGACCTCGGCTGGCTGCTGCCGCTGGCGGTGATCGGCTGGACGACGGTGACCACGCTGCTCCGGCCGGAGATCACCCCCGACCATCCGTGGGCGGCCCGCCGCCTGGTGCCGGTGGTGATCCCCGGCCTGATCCTGCTGGCGGTGTGGGGCGCGCGATGGCTGACCGGGCGGTTCCCCCGGCGGTGGGTCGCCCCGCTGACGGCGCTGCTGGTGCTGGCGCCGCCGGTGGTGACGTCGATCGGGACCGCGTTCACCCCGGTCGAGCGCGGCGAGGCGGCGGCGGTGGCGCGGATGTGCGCGCGCATCCCGGACGACGCCTCGGTGCTCATCGTCGAGCGGGTCACCGGCGACCGGTTCACCCAGCTCGTGCGCGGCATGTGCGGGGTGCCCGCCGCCAAGGTCGTCCCCGGAGCCTCCGCGGACGAGGTGCGCCGCCTGATCGCGCGGGTGCGCGCGGCCGGCCGTACCCCGGTCGTGCTGGCCGCCGAGGCCGGGCAGGTGGCGCCGTACGGCACGCCGGCGCAGGTCATGGGGCTGGTGACGCGGCAGGACGAGCGGTCGCTGACCAGCAGGCCGGACGGCACCTGGTCACTGCGCGTCAACGTCTGGATGGCCATCCCTTGACGTGATGTGGACCCGCCTTTCTGCGGGGCAGAGTACCCTCGACGCACGTGAGCACGCCCGAGACCCCCCAGAGTGGAAACGCCGTGGAAGAAGCGCCATACGTCACGATCGTCCTGCCCTGCTACAACGAGCAGGACCACGTCATCGACGAGGTCGAGCGCATCACCAAGGCGATGGACTCCAGCGGCTACACCTATGAGCTCGTCGCCGTCGACGACTGCTCGACCGACGAGACGCTGGCCAGGCTGCGCGAGGCCGCGCCGGCCTACCCGCACCTGCGCATCCGCGCCTTCCACCGCAACGGCGGCTCCGGCACCGTGCGGCGGATCGGCTCGCAGGAGGCCAGGGGCGAGATCGTCGTCTGGACCGACGCCGACATGACCTATCCCAACGAGCGCATCCCCGAGCTGGTGCAGATCCTGGAGAAGGATCAGACGATCGACCAGGTGGTCGGCGCGCGCACCAGCGAGGAAGGCTCGCACAAGCTGCTGCGCGTCCCGGCCAAGTGGGTGATCCGCAAGGTGGCCGAGATGCTCGCCGGGCAGAAGATCCCCGACCTCAACTCCGGGCTGCGCGCCTTCCGCAAGTCGGTGGCCAAGCCCTATCTGCGGCTGTTGCCGCCCGGGTTCTCCTGCGTCACGACGATCACGCTGTCGTTCCTGTCCAACCAGCACGACGTCTACTACCTGCCGATCGACTACGCCAAGCGGGCCGGGAAGTCGAAGTTCAGCTTCATCTCCGACGCCTACCGCTACATCCTGCAGGTGCTGCGGATGATCATGTACTTCAACCCGCTCAAGGTGCTCATGCCGCCGGCACTGTGGCTGGTGGGCATCGGGGTGGCCAAGGGCGTGTGGGACATGATCGACACGCCGTTCTACCTGCCGTCCAACACCGTGATGATCTTCCTGTCGGGGTTGCTCATCGGCTCGGTGGCGTTGCTGGCCGACCTGATCGTGCGCTCGCGCGGCGAATAGCGTGCGGATCGCGATCGTCGGCCCCACCTACCCGTACAAGGGCGGCGGGGCGCAGCACACCACCGAGCTGGCGCACCGGCTCGCGGCGCTCGGCCACGACGTGGTGATCGAGTCGTGGCGGGCGCAGTACCCGTCGTTCCTCTACCCGGGGCAGCAGACGATCTCCGCGCCCGAAGGCGTCCCGTACCCGAAGACCCGGCGTGACCTCGACTGGCGGCGGCCGGACGGGTGGGTCGCCGCCGGGCGGCGGCTCCGCTCGGCCGACCTGGTGATCCTCGCGGTCCTCAGCCCCGTGCAGGTCCCCGCCTACCTCGGGATCCTGTACGGCATCCGCCGCAGGGCCCGGACCGTCGCGTTGTGCCACAACGTGCTGCCGCACGAGCGCAAGCCGTACGACCAGCCGCTGATGAAGGCGCTGCTCAAGCGGGTCGACGGGGTGCTGACGCACTCCGAGCAGCAGGCCGGGCTGGCCCGGGGGCTGACCGACGGGCCGGTGCGCGTGGCCGCGCTGCCGCCGCACCTGCCCTCCAGCCACGCCGGGCGCTCCGACGAGGTGCACCGGCGGCTGCTGTTCTTCGGCATCGTCCGCCCGTACAAGGGGCTCGACCTGCTGCTCCGGGCGCTGCCCGAGGGGATCGGGCTGACCGTCGCCGGGGAGTTCTGGGGCGGCCTGGACGACACCCGCGCGCTGATCGACGAGCTGGGCATCGGTGACCGGGTCGACCTGCGGCCCGGCTACGTGGCCGCCGACGACGTGCCGAAGCTGTTCGCCGAGGCCGACGCGCTGGTGCTGCCCTACCGCAACGCGACCGCCAGCCAGAACGTGTGGCTCGGGCACGAGCACGGCGTCCCGGTGATCGCCACCCGGGTGGGCGCGCTGGCCGACCACGTGACCGACGGGGTGGACGGACTGCTGGTCGAGCCGGGTGACGCCGGGGCGCTGCGGGCGGCGATCGAGCGTTTCTACGCCTCCGGCGAGCCGGAGAGGTTGCGGTCGGGGGTCAAGGCGGTCGACCCGGCGCCGTTCTGGTCGGCGTACACGGCCACGCTTCTCGACGCCTGACGGCCCAGCAGGAACGCCAGCCCGGCGGCCGTCGCGTCGGCCAGCGTGAACGCCAGCCGCGACACCACGGCCACGGCGAGCGCGGCGCCGGTGCCGATGATCGGCTGCAGCACGAGCACCAGCGCGCCCTCGCGCACCCCCACACCGGCGGGCACCACGAACGTGAGCAGCCCGGTCGCCCAGGCGAACGCGTAGGCGCCGGTGGCGATCACGTAGAGGTCCCAGCGGCCCGCGAGCAGCCACGTGTGAAGCCCGTACACCAGCCAGCCCAGCGTGGTCCACGCCACCGCCACCAGCACCGTACGGCCGGGCAGCACGCTGTCGAGCGTTTCGCGGCGCGCCAGGCGCAACGCCAGGTTGAGACCCCACGTGAGCACCTTCGGGTGCAGGCACACGATGATCACCGGCACGAGCAGCAGCAGGTACCACGCCTGGCGCACCGCCTCCTGCGTCGCCAGCGTGGCGGCCGCGATCGCGAGGCCCACCCCCAGGTTGATCACCAGCGCCAGCGAGATGCACGCGAACGTCCGGCGCGGCGGGCTGCCGTGGTCGCGGCCGAGTTCCATCATCGCCGCGTACGCCCACACCGCGCCAGGAATGTACTTGCCGAGCTGCCCGACGAACATGATCCGCCCCGCCACCCGGACCGGCAGCGGCGACCCGAGTCCCGCCAGCACCTGCCGCCAGGCCAGCAGCATGCAGAACTGGCCCGCCAGCACCGCCGCGAACGCGCCCGCCACCGCCCACGGCGAGATCCCGGTCACGGCGGCGCGGGGGGCCTCCCAGTTGCTCGCCAGGCCGTAGCCCAGAAAACCGAGCGCGACCAGGGCAAGCACAACGCGCAGCAGTCGGCGGATCACCCGCCCAAGGCTACTTCAGCCGCGATGGGCGAGGTAGAGCCAGCCGAGCGCGGCGACCAGCGCCGCCGCCACCAGCACCGCCAAAGCGATCTTGACCGCGCTGTACGGCCGGTCGCCCTGCACCTCGCCGTTGTCCCCGTTGATCAGCACCTGGTACGACCTGCCGCCGAACAGGTAGCAGCCCACCCACACGGGCAGCAGCACCAGCTTGAACGTGACCGCCGAGTAGCTCGTGTCCACGGAGTTCACCTGCTGCACGTCGCCGCCGATGTCCCGGCGGCAGTCGGCCGCCACGACCTCCGCCATCTTGGCCTTGGCCTGCTCCAGCCCGCCCTCCGGCCCGGTGTCGTAGCGCAGGCTGTGGTGCCCCGACACGTAGCCGGGCTCGTACGGCTTCGCCCGGTCCAGCGGCCAGGGCTCCAGCGCGTCCAGCCGCTCCCTCGGCACGTGGCCGGTCGCGGCGACCAGGACGTCGTCGAAGTGCCGCGCCACCCGGCCGCTCGCCGGGTACCAGCGCGTCTTGCGGACCCGGCGGGTCCTGGTCTCGCCGTTCGAGGTGTAGGTCTGGGTGACCCAGTAGTGCTCGCCGCGCCGGCCGGTGTAGTCCGAGACGGTGCCCGCGTCGAACGTCCAGTGCGGCAGGTAGGTGCTCTTCATGGACTCGGCCTCGGTGACCTTCTTGAGGCGGTTCGGGGCGAACCAGCGCGAGCGCGTCCAGGCCCGCAGCGCCTTGCGGGCGCCCTTCCGGTCCAGGGCGAACGGCAGCACCGCCTCGGGGGCGATCTGGTCGCCGGAGCCCGTGTCGGCGACCAGCGCGATGCCGCAGAACTGGCAGCTCGTGGAGATCGCGTCACTCTCGGTCCTGGCCCCGCAGCCGGGGCAGGAGAACCGGTGCCCTCCGGACGACGGCGTCCGCGGCTTGGCGAGGAACGCGTCGTAGGAGTGCTCGCGCACCTCCCGGCCGGAGGCGGCGACCGCCTCCTGGTGGCCGCAGTAGGGGCAGCGCAGCGCCCCGGTGCCCGGCGCGTACTCCACGCTCGCGCCGCATCCGCCGCACGGGCGGGTGGTGGTGGGTGAGGTCAACGCGGCCTCCGGTCGTCGGTCAGGAAGGCGGGAGCGGGGGCGGGGTGTCGTGGAGCAGGGCCGCCAGCTCGGGGACGTCCCGCGCGGGCGTCCACCGCGCCAGGCCCGGCCGCCACACCAGCGCGTCCGGCGTGAGGCCGGCCGCCGCCAGCCCCGGCCGGTCGAACGGGCCGCGCCGCTCGCCCCCCGCGCCGAGATACCACTGCTCCTGTCGCGGCAGCGGCGGCGGCGCGCTCCGCGACAGCCCGGCGGCCAGGTGCTGACCGGCGGCGACGCCCAGACCGAGACCCATGCCGTCGGCGGCGCCTCCCGCGTTCTCCAGGGCGCCCGCCGCCTGGAAGCGGGTGTACGCGTCCAGATCGCCCAGGATGCCCATCTGGGCGCGCTTGTCCAGCGCCTTCTCGACCTCCGGCGGCAGCGAGATGTTCTCGAAGGAGAAGGCCGGGATCGCCAGCCCCACCCCGGCCAGGTCGGCCGTCAGCAGCTCGGCCAGCCGCAGGCCCATCGCGTGCTGGTCGGCCGCCATGTCCAGCACCGGCACCCCGGCCGTGGCCAGCGCCCCGGCCAGCCGGCCGACGATCATCTGCCGCAGGTAGCCCTCGACCTCGTCGGTACGGAAGCGCGGATCGGTCCCCGCCAGCTCCCGCAGCAGCTTGGGCGCGTCCGTCACCCGCGCCGAGTACGCCCCGAACGCCCGCAGCCGCACCGGCCCGAACTCCGGGTCACGCAGCATGACCGGGTTCTGCGTCCCCCACTTGAAGTCGGTGAACTGCCTGGTGCTGACGAAGTACACCTCGGCCTTGAACGGCGAGTCGAACCCGTGCTTCCACCCTTTGAGCGTCGACAGCACCGGCAGGTTGCGGGTCCGCAGCTCGTACGTGCCGGGCGCGAACGCGTCGGCGATCCGGCCCTCGTTCACGAACACCGCGACCTGCGACTCCCGCACCACGAGCCGGGCGCCCATCTTGATCTCGTTGTCGTGCCGGGGGAAGCGCCACACCATGGTGTCGCGGCTGTCGTCGAGCCATTCGACGATGTCAAGGAACTCGTCACGGATCCGGGTGAAGAGCTCCATCGCGGCCCCGTTCATTGTCATTTGCCCCAGGCGGGTCACCGTACCAAAGCCGGTTCGACGGCCGGGGGCGGCGAGCGCGGGTACTGTTGGGCGGCGTGGGAAAGCAACGGGTCGCGCAGCTGGAATACTCCGAGTTCCAGTCCGCGATGCTCGACGAGGCGAAGCGCAGGCGCAAGGCCGCGAAGATCATCGCGGTGCTTGAGCACTTCCACGGGCCGCTCGGCGGGCTGACAGTGGGCGACGTGGGCTGCTCGGCCGGGTTCATCGCCGACGAACTCGCCGCCGCCGGGGCCGGGCACACGCTCGGCATCGACATCGACGTGCCGGGGCTGCGCAAGGCCGCCGACCGGTTCGGCGAACGGGTGGCCTTCGTGTGCGGCGACGGCACCGCGCTGCCGTTCCCCGACGGGTCCGTGGACGTGCTGGTGTTCAACCACATCTACGAGCACGTGGTCGACCCCGACGCGGTCGTGGCCGAGATGCACCGGGTGCTCTCCGACGACGGCGTCCTCTACCTGGGGCTGGGCAACCGGCTCGGGATCATGGAACCGCACTACAAGCTGCCGTTCCTGTCCTACCTGCCGCCGGCGCTGGCCGACCGCTACGTGCGCGCCTCCGGGCGGGCCGACCACTACTACGAGCGCTTCCGCACACGGCGCGGGCTGCGCCGCATGCTGCGCGCCTTCCACGTGTGGGACTACACGTTCCCGGTGCTGGCGACGCCGACCCGGTTCGCCGGGTCCGAGCTGTTCCCCGGGGCCGCCGGGCGTCTCGCCCAGACCGTCCTGGCCCGTACCCCCAGGGCGGTGCTGCGGCTTCTGCTCCCGCTCGTGCCCACGTACCTCTGGGTCGCCACCAAGCGCCCCCGCCGGCCCGCCGG
>NZ_LAVL01000270.1 GCF_001083785.1 Nonomuraea sp. SBT364 | reverse complement strand
GCGGGAAGGAAACACCCGGTTACATTCCGAACCCGGAAGTTAAGCTTCTCAGCGCCGATGGTACTGCACTCGGGAGGGTGTGGGAGAGTAGGTCACCGCCGGACAATCTTTCGTGAGAGGGCCCCGACACCTGGTGTCGGGGCCTTCTTCGCGTTATAGGGCCTCTGGGTTCACCAGGGGCCCTATTCGCGTTGTGAGCGGGCTTTCCGTCAGGCTTCCTTCTGCCGGAGTACGAACACGCCCCAGCCCAGATACTGCCGGCCGTACTCCAGATGGGATCGCCTGGCGCGGGTCAGGAAGTCGCGCACGGCGGCGTGATCCGGGTCTGAAGGGTTGGCGCGGAGCCAGTCGCTCAGCGTCCACCATTGACTGGCCACGTACCGGTCCCAATCGTCCTGGTTGGCGAGAACCATTTCCAGCAGCTCGAAGCCAGCGGCGTCGAACCTTTCCTCCGTGTCTGCGAGTGAACCGAAGCTGCCCTCCGGAACCTGCAGGGAGTCGTACGCCTGCGGCGGCGGTGGGGTGATCCAGTAGCACTCGCCCACCAGAGCGAGGCCGCCGGGGCGGAGCGGGCGGCGCATGAGGTCGAGGGTGCCGGCCAGGCCGCCGCCGATCCAGGTGGCGCCCAGGCAGGACACAATGTCGTACGCGTCGGACTCGTCCTCGTAGGTCCCCGCGTCGGCCTCGACGAAGCGGATCCGGTCGGACACGGCCAACTCGTCGGCGCGGGCTCTCGCAGCATCCAGGAAGACCTTGCTGATGTCCACGCCCACGCCGTGCAGGCCGTACGCGACGGACCAGCTGGCCAGTAGCTCGCCCTTGCCGCACGCGAGGTCCAGCTGGCGCATACCGGGGGTCATGCGGCAGATTTCGCCGAGCAGACGGAGTTTGGACTCGGCCAGGGGGTTCAGTATGTGGTGACGGGATTCGGCGATCTCGTGAAAGCGCAGTGACATGTGAAGAGTCTGCCCAAGGGCCTGTTCGCGCGCGATCGAATATGTGTCGGCCAAGGGACACGGTGTGGCTTGCTAGGCTTGTGGGTACCGAGCCACCCCACCACGGGTGGCCTTCGTCGCGTAAGGCCTTGGACAGGCGGCGACCAGCCACGGCGGACCGCCGTACAGAGAGCAAAGGTCCGCTGAGTGAGCCAACGAAATGGACCAGAAGTGAACAGTGATAGCGGATCGGACGGCGGACAGCGCGAGCGCGGCGACTACGGGGAGAGGCGCTCATACGAAGGCGACAGGAGCGGCGGGCAGGGCTCCCGCGAGCGTGACTCCCGGAGCGACCGTCCGTTCCGCGCCGATGCCGATAAATCGCGGTCGCATGGGCGGGATGACCGCGGCGGCCGCCGTGACGAGGGCGGTAGCGGGACGCGCGGGGATGACCGGCGGCCCTACCAGGACCGCAATTCAGGCGACCGCGGGTCGCGGGACGATCGCGGCCCCCGCCGCCCGTTCCGCGAGGGCGACGACCGCGGACCCCGTCGTGAGGGCGGGTTCCGTGATGATCGTGGGCCGCGTTCCGAGGGTGGTTATCGTGGATCGCGTGACGGTGGCGAGCGCCGTCCGTTCCGGGATCGTGACGACCGGGGACCGCGTAGCGACAGTGGCGAGCGCCGCCCGTATCGGGATCGCGACGACCGGGGGCCGCGCAGCGACAGCGGCGAGCGTCGGCCGTACCGCGACGACCGGGGACCGCGTAGCGATAGTGGCGAGCGCAGGCCGTTCCGGGACCGGGACGACCGTGGGCCGCGCCGCGAGGGTGGTTTCCGTGATGATCGTGGGCCGCGTTCCGAGGGTGGTTATCGTGGGCCGCGTGACGGCGGTGAGCGTCGTCCGTTCCGGGATCGTGACGACCGGGGCCCGCGTAGCGACAGCGGTGAGCGTCGTCCGTTCCGGGATCGTGACGACCGCGGGCCGCGTAGCGATAGTGGCGAGCGCAGGCCGTTCCGCGACCGTGATGACCGTGGGCCTCGTCGTGAGGGCGGGTTCCGTGATGATCGTGGGCCGCGTTCCGAGGGTGGTTATCGTGGGCCGCGTGACGGCGGTGAGCGTCGTCCGTTCCGGGATCGTGACGACCGGGGCCCGCGTAGCGACAGCGGCGAGCGTCGTCCGTTCCGGGACCGCGACGACCGTGGACCTCGCACTGACAGCGGTGAGCGCAGGCCGTTCCGGGACCGGGACGACCGTGGGCCGCGCCGCGAGGGTGGTTTCCGTGACGATCGGGGACCTCGTCGTGAGGGCGGGTTCCGTGATGATCGTGGGCCGCGTGATGGTGGCGAGCGCCGCCCGTCCCGGGATCGTGACGACCGGGGCCCGCGTAGCGACAGCGGTGAGCGCAGGCCGTATCGGGACCGCGACGACCGTGGACCTCGCAGCGACAGTGGCGAGCGTCGGCCGTACCGTGATGATCGTGGGCCGCGCAGCGACAGTGGCGAGCGCAGGCCGTTCCGGGACCGGGACGACCGTGGGCCTCGTCGTGAGGGCGGTTTCCGTGATGATCGTGGGCCGCGTTCCGAGGGTGGTTATCGTGGGCCGCGTGACGGTGGCGAGCGCCGCCCGTACCGGGACAGGGACGATCGAGGTCCCCGCACCGGCGGCGGCTATCGCGAGGGTGGATACCGGGATGACCGGTCGAGGCCGTTCTCGCGTGACGAGCGGCCGGGTGGGACGCGGGCGCGGTTCGGCCGGCCCGAGGACGAGGGCGACGCCCCGCAGCGCGAGAGGCTGCCCGAGGTCGAGCCCGACATCACCGCCGACGAGCTCGAGAAGGAAGTTCGCGAGGAGCTGCGCTCCCTGCCGGGCGACCTGGCCGAGCTCGTGGGCAGGCACCTCGTCGCCGCCGAGCGGGCACTGGAAGCGGACGACCCCGATAAGGCTCACGAACACACCAAGGTGGCTCGCCGTTTCGCGGCCCGCATCGGTGTCGTACGGGAGGCGGCGGGGATCGTCGCCTACCGCGCCGGGCACTTCTCCGAGGCGCTGAGCGATCTGCGTGCTGCCAGGAGGATGACCGGTTCGGACGCGTACCTGCCGGTCATGGCCGACTGCGAGCGCGGGATGGGGCGGCCGGAGCGGGCGCTCGACCTGGTGCGTTCGCCCGAGGCCGAACGCCTCGACAGGGCAGAGCGGATCGAGCTGAGCATCGTGGAGTCCGGTGCCCGACGTGATCTCGGTCAGCACGACGCCGCGGTCATCACGCTTCAGCGCCTGCCCGAGCTGCGCGACCCGCAGCCGCGGCCCTGGTCGGCGCGGCTGGCGTTCGCGTACGCCGACGCGCTGGCCGAGGCCGGGCACCAGGAGGCGGCCACGGACTGGTTCGGCCGGGCGATGGCCTTCGACGAGGACGGTGAGACGGACGCCGCCGAGCGGTACGCCGAACTGACCGGCGCGGTCATCGAGGACGTCGAGGAAGAATTCGACTACGAGGACGACTTCGACGACGCCGGCGCGGCGTCACCCGTGTCCGTGGAGGACGACGAGCCGGACGACGCCGAGGCCCTCGCCGAGGCGGGCGACCTGCTCGCGAGCCCGCCGCAGGACACGGTGGACGCCGAACTCGAGGACCTCCAAGAGGCGTCGGCCGATGCGGACGATGCCCCGGCCGAGACACGGGATGCCGGCTCTGTCGTAGCCGATGGGGAATCGGACGGCGACGCGGAAGAATCGGCCGATGCTGACGGGGCGACGTCCGAGGCGGATTCCGCAGACACCGGCACTCAGCCGGAGCCCCAGGATGCCGAGCCGCAGGTTGCCGAGCCGTCGGAGCCCCAAGTCGCCGAGCGCGACGCGGAGCCCCAGGACACGGCGTCCGAGGACACGGCGTCCGAGGACACGGCGTCCGAGGACACGGAGGGAACGGCCGGTTCTGAGCCGGTGAAGTCGGGCGATTCGGCCACTGTGACCGGTATCAGCCCTGCCTTCATCGAGCCGGACTTCGGTGATGACCTCGACGGGCGCGACGAAGGCGCCAAGCGCGACGAATAACACCTTGTGCGGGTACGGGTCCCGTACCCGCACGAAGGTCACGGTGAGACGCGGTCGAGCCAGTGGAGGATGCCCGCGACGTTCGACGGGGCGCCGCTGAGGAGCTCGAACTGCTCGGCCGTCTCGTCGTCGGCGGCGAGCGCCGTGTAGCGCTCCTTGGTCCGGTCGCGGACCATGGCGACGGCATGGTCGAGGTCCATGCCCTCCGCATGCGCCTGGCGGGTGAGATCTACCCAGATGCGCAGTTCTTCCGCCGACCTTTCGAGCGTTTCCCGCACCGCGTCCACGGGTCCGTAGTGGCTGAACAGCAGCCGCTGCGGGCCGAGCGCCTCGAACAGCGCGATCGAGTCGAGTGCCGTCTGCAGGTCGAAGTCCGGCGGCGGTGTCGCCGGGCGCAGGTCGCCGGTCTGGGGCAGGTAGACACCGGCCGCATCCCCGACGTACAGGTCACCGGTGTACGAATCAATCAGGCCAACATGGTGCTTGGCGTGGCCGGGGGAGTAGTGGCTGCTCAGCGTCCTGCCGTTGCCGAGGTCGATGGCTCCGGTATCGCCCAGCGCCACGATGCGTTCGGCCTCGGTGGGGGACAATTCGCCGAACAGTGTGTCGAGGCGATCTCCCCACACCATCCGGGCGCTGGCCATCAACCGGGACGGCTCCGCCAGATGCCGGGCCCCCTTCTCATGCACGACCACCTGGGCGGACGGGAAGAACTTCGCGATATCCCCCACGCCGCCCGCATGGTCGAGGTGGATGTGCGTGACCACGACCGTCGCGAGGTCGCCGGGACCGACGCCGAGCGAGGCCAGCGCGTCCCGCACCACCGGCGCCGAGGTCGACGTCCCGGTCTCCACCAGGCATGGGCGATCGCCCAGGATCAGATAGCCGGCGGTGATGCCGGAGTAGCCGGCCATCTTCGTGTCGATCTCATACACGTCGCCGCCGAGGGCGGTGATGTTGTCCACAGGCAACTCCCGAGCCGTGTCCGCTATCCCCAGAACGGCATTCCAGCCGTACCGGCCTCGTCCTCATCGTAGAGAGTGATCCTCACCCGAACACCAATGGGAGGACGACTGTGGACCGGAACGAGGTCTTGCTGGTGGGCCGGCTGTCGGCGGGCGTCGAAGACCGCGAACTGCCCAGCGGCGACACCATGACGAAGTGGCGCCTGCTGGTGCGCCGACGCAGACACCGGCGCAACGGCACGATGACCGACAGCATCCCGTGCGTCACCTTCGACGCCGAGGTGGCCGAGCTCGTCCGGGGCCTCAATCCGCGCGACCCCCTGGAGCTCACCGGCGCGTTCCGCTGCCGTATCTTCGGCCCGGCGCAGGCGAAAGTCTGGAGCTACGAGGTGGAGGTCTCCTCAGCCAGGGCCATCGAAGCCGCCCCCCTTCCCCAGGAGCCTCCCGAGCCACCCCAACCTACGGCGCCGCGCCCCATCGCCCTCCTCGCGGAGGTCGGCTGACGCCTTCCCGAGGGAGCGGAGGCCGCCGCATGGCAGTGGGCGGGTTGCCAGGGCATGCGATGCATGCCTGACGCTGCGTGCTGCCCTCCGCAGGTGGAGCACGTCGCCGCCATGGGCACCGACCACGTCCTGCGCTAACCGAGCCCCCATTGGGCGTCGGCCCTGTATCAGTCCCAGACTTTCATCGGGGCCCAAGCTTCGCCAGTTCGAGCCTTCCGCCAAGCCTGGGTCTCGAAGCACCCGGCCTCCGAAGCACCCGGCCTCCGAAGCACCGGCCTCCGAAGGTCGGCCTTCGAGCACCCGGCCTTCGGAGGGGCCGGGCTCCGGAGCACCGGGTGTTTGGAGGTCCGGCCCTTTGAAGGCCGGGTGGGGCTCCGAAGGCTCGCGCCTTTGCTGGGGTCGGGACTTTCGGCGGCCCGGGGGTTCGGCGTAGGCCCGAGGCGTGCTGCCTTAGTCGGCCCAGACGTCGGGCGGAGCAAGGTCGCCAAATGGCAGATGGCCGAATGGCCAGGCGACCAGGTGACCAGGTTGCCAAATGGCTAGGTGGCCAAATGGCTAGGTGGTCACCTGGTCAGCCCGAGGCTGCGCTGGACATGCGTTGGGGCCGTATGGGCCGGGCGCTGGCGGTGCGGTGCGGTGTGGCGGCATCCGTGGTTGGTTGCTGTGGTGGGTCAGTCGATGGCGAAGGTTCGCAGGACGAGGCCGGTACGTGGTTTGGGGCCGAAGGAAGTGGATTTGCGGGGCACTCGTTCGCCGCTGGCCGCGACCACGAGCACGTCGTCGACGGCCAGCGGCTTGAGCAGTACGGCGGTGCCGCCGGTTCTGACGGCCAGGCGCAGGGCGGCGTGCGGGTCGTGGTGCACGATGCGTACGGTCTCCTCGTCGTCCTGCAGGCCCCACACCTTGGGCAGGACGAATTGCGTGAGGATGGAGGTGTTCAGGGAGTTCCAGCGGTCCGAGCGGTCAGCGGGCATGGCGAGCGCGAGCTGTACGGGATCAGGATGGGTGAGCAGGTGGACACCGTCGGCCCCGGCCAGCAGGAAGGCCGGGTTCTCGGCGGCATCGAGGGCGGCCAAGCCCTCGGCGAGATCCTCCTGGTCGTGCACGCGCCACGAACCCTTGGCGCGTGCGGCGGCCTCCGCCAGAGGCAGCCCCGGGATGACGCGGTGGATGGCCTTCAAGTCAGGCGGGTACGCGCTTGAGTCAACGAGCAGGGCGAGGCCGAAGTCCCACGGCCCCACTCCTGCCCGCTGACTCCCGCGGGGCATGTTGTCGCCTCCTGCCCCCGCCTCAGGCTCACCCTCCGGACCACCGCCGAGCGGTCCCCTCTCCAGACCACCGAGCGGTCCCTTCTCCGGATCACCGCTGAGCGGGGTCCTGGCCGGACCACCGGGCGGATTCCCCTTCGGACCACCGCCGAGCGGCTTGCCCTCCGGACCACCGCCGAGCGCACCGCCGAGCGGCTTCCTGGCCGGATCGGCATGCGGTCCCTTCTCCGGGTCATCGCTGAGCGGAGTCCTGGCCGGACCACCACCGAGCGGGGCCTCGTCCGCGCCACCGCGCGGATTTCCGTCCGCGCCACCGAGGGGTTCCCTGTCGGGGCCGCCCATCGGGCGCGTGTCCGGCCCCCTCTTCGGGTCAGCCGTTGGATCGGGGGGACTGTCGGTGGCGGGCGTGGCTGTGGTC
>NZ_LAVL01000269.1 GCF_001083785.1 Nonomuraea sp. SBT364 | reverse complement strand
GCCCCCGGAAGAACAACGCCCCGCCACCCCCGAGCGTCTCCAGCACCTGCTCGTGCACCGGCGTCATCGTGATCTCCGCCGGCTCGGCCAGCAGCAGCGGGGCGGTGTCGGCGAAGTACAGCGACACCCACCCGTCACCGCCGGGCAACGACCCCTGCCCCACCCACATCACCTCGCCGGACGAGGTCAGCTCGTCGAGCAGCGCCGGGTGATAGCCGGGCACCCGCGACGGCAGCACCAGCGTCTCCAGCGCCGAGGCCGGCACCGCCGCCCCCTGCAGCAGCTCGACGGCCCGCACCAGTGAGTCCATCGCCCGGCCGCCGCTCTCGTACGGTGCGCCGCCCCGTGACCCGGTGATCCCGTGCCACGCGGGCAGGAACCTGGCCAGCGTCTCCGCCGCGACCGGCTCGACCTCCTTGCGCAGCCTGGCGAGCGACCTGCGCCGCAGCGTCCGCAGCACGCCGGCGTCGCACCACTCCTCACCCCGCCCGCCGGGCCGGAACTCCCCGTTGACCACCCGCCCGGGCACGGCCAGCCTGCGCAGCGCGTCGGTCACCACGGCCACGCCCAGCCCGAACCGCTCCGCGGCCGTGGCCGCGAGGAACGGCCCCCGGGTGCGCGCGTGCCGGGCCACCAGGTCGGCCAGCGGATCGGCGACCGGCTCCAGGAACACGTGCGGGATCCCCACGGGCAACGGCGCCCCGAGCGCGTCGCGCATCCGGGCGGAGTCCTCGATCGCGGCCCACTGCGGCTCGCCCGCGATCCGTACGCGGATGGCGCGGCGCGCCCGCTCCAGCTCCTCCAGCCAGGCCGGATCGCCGCCGCGCACGCTCACGTCGGGCGCGAGCAGCGGCCCGTGCGAGCGCAGCAGGTCGGCGAGGTCCTCCGCGTCACGCAGCGGCCGGTCGAGCCGCGCCAGCTCCCGCTCGGTGTCGGCGATCACGTCGGGGTCGAGCAGCTCACGCAGGTCGGCCTGGCCGAGCAGCTCGGCCAGCAGCGTCGTGTCGAGGGCCAGCGCCTGCGCCCGCCGCTCGGCCAGCGGCGCGTCGCCCTCGTACATGAACGCGCCCACGTAGTGGAACAGCAGCGACGCGGCGAACGGCGATGCCTGCGACGTCTCCACCTCCACCAGCCGCACCCGCCGCGCCGCCAGGTCGCGCATCAGCGTGACCAGGCCCGGCACGTCGAACACGTCCTGGAGGCACTCGCGCATCGTCTCCAGCACGATCGGGAACGAGGCGTACTGGGAGGCGACGCCGAGCAGGTGCGCGGCCCGCTGGCGCTGCTGCCACAGCGGGCTGCGCCGGCCGGGGACGCGGCGCGGCAGCAGCAGCGCCCGCCCCGCGCACTCCCGGAACCGGGATGCGAACAGCGCCGACCCGCCCAGCTCCTCGGTGACGATCCGCTCGATCTCGTCGGCGTCGAAGGCCGCCACGTCGGTCGGCGGCTCGGCCAGCGTGTCGGGGATGCGCAGCACGATGCCGTCGTCGGAGTGCACGGCCTGCACGTCGACGCCGTAGCGTTCGCGCAGCCGCCGGTTGATCGCCAGCGCCCACGGGGCGTGCACCCGCGCGCCGTAGGGGGAGTGGATGACCACCCGCCAGTCGCCCAGCTCGTCGTGGAAGCGCTCGACCAGCAGCGTCCGGTCGTCGGGCACGTAACCGGTGGCCTCGCGCTGCTCGCGCAGGTAGGCCAGCAGGTTGGCGGCGGCGTAGGAGTCGAGCCCGGCCTCCCTGAGCCGGTCGGGCGACTCCTGGGCGGCCTGCTCGCGCAGGAAGCCGCCGATGGCGCGGCCCAGCTCGGCGGGGCGGCCCGGCGTGTCGCCGTGCCAGAACGGCAGCTTGCCCGGCTGCCCCGGCGCGGGCGAGACGAGCACCCGGTCGGCCGTGATGTCCTCGATCCGCCACGACGTCGCGCCCAGCACGAACACGTCGCCGACGCGGGACTCGTACACCATCTCCTCGTCGAGCTCGCCCACCCGGGACGCCTTCTCGCCCACGAGGAAGACGCCGAACAGGCCACGGTCGGGGATGGTGCCGCCGTTGGTGACGGCCAGCCGCTGCGCGCCGGGGCGGCCCTGCAGGGTGCCGGTCACCCGGTCCCACACGATGCGCGGCCGCAGCTCGGCGAACTCCTCGCTCGGATAGCGGCCGGCCAGCATGTCGAGCGTCGCCTCCAGCGCGCTCCTGGGCAGCGTCGAGTAAGGGGCGGCCCGCTTGACCACGGTCTCCAGCTCGTCGACCGTCCACTCGTCGAGCGCGGTCATCGCGACGATCTGCTGGGCCAGCACGTCGAGCGGATTACGCGGATAGCGCAGCTCCTCGATGAGGCCGCTCTTCATCCGCTCGGCGACCACGGCCGTCTGCACCAGATCGCCCCGGTATTTCGGGAAGATCACGCCCTTGGACACCGCGCCCACCTGGTGACCGGCCCGGCCGATGCGCTGCAGCCCGCTCGCCACGCTCGGCGGCGCCTCCACGCACGCCACCAGGTCGACCGCGCCCATGTCGATGCCCAGCTCCAGGCTGGAAGTGGCGACCACGGCCGGCAGTCGCCCCGACTTGAGCGCCTCCTCGATCTGCGCCCGCTCCTGCTTGGACACCGAGCCGTGGTGCGCGCGCACGATCTCGGTGACCGCGCCCTTGCTCGACCCCGCCTGCGCCATCACCTCAGCGGGCATGCGCGACGGCCCGGTCTCCCAGATCGACAGGTCGACCGCCTCCGTGCCCTGCTGACGGCCGTAGGCCAGCTCGTTGAGGCGGGTGCAGAGCCGCTCGGCCAGCCGCCGCGAGTTGGCGAACACGATCGTGGACGAATGCGCCTCGATCAGGTCGAACAGCCGGTCTTCCACATGCGGCCAGATCGACCGGTTGGCCGGGTCGGGCGCGAAGTCCTCGGCGTCGGGCGGCCGGGACTCCACCTCCGTCATGTCCTCCACCGGGACGACGACCTCGACCTCGATCCGCTTGTCGGACGGCGGCTGCACCACCGTCGCCGGCCGGGAGCCGCCGAGGAAGGCCGCCACCTCGCTCACCGGCCGCACCGTGGCCGACAGCCCCACCCGCTGGGCCGGCCGCTCCAGCAGCGCGTCGAGCCGCTCCAGCGTGAGCGCCAGGTGGGCGCCGCGCTTGGTCGCCGCCACCGCGTGCACCTCGTCGACGATCACCGTGCGGACATCGCGCAGTGCCTCGCGCGCCTGGCTGGTGAGCAGCAGGAACAGCGACTCCGGCGTGGTGATCAGGATGTCGGACGGCCGGGCCGCGAACCGCCGCCGGTCCTCGGCCGGGGTGTCGCCCGAGCGGATCGCCACCGAGATCTCCGGCACCGGCAGCCCCAGCCGCCGCGCCGTCTGCTTGAGCCCGGCCAGCGGCGCGCGCAGGTTGCGCTCCACGTCGACGGCCAGCGCCTTGAGCGGCGACACGTACACGACCTTGGTGCCGCCGCCCCCGGGCGGCTCGGCGGCCAGCCGGTCGAGCGACCACAGGAAGGCCGCCAGGGTCTTGCCGGACCCGGTGGGCGCGACCACGAGCGTGTTGTCACCGCGCGCGATCGACTCCCACGCGCCGTCCTGGGCGGCGGTGGGCGCGGCGAACGCCCCGGCGAACCATTGGCTGGTCACCTGGCTGAAATGGTCGAGCGAGCTCACGCGCTCATACTGCCTCGCCGCACCGACAGAAAACGCTTTGCCACCGCGCCCCGTGATTGAGCCGCCGCTCAGGCGGACATACACCGACCGTGACCATCGACCACGCAGCCATCGAGGCTCGCCGCGAGGAGATCCGGGAGCGGTACGTTTTACCGCACCGTCCTTCGAGCAGCGCGCGCGGCCTGCACCACATCGCCCTGGTCTCGTCGGACGTGGAGCGCACCATCAAGTTCTACCAGGAGCTGCTGGAGTTCCCGCTCACCGAGATCTTCGAGAACCGCGACTACAAAGGCTCCAGCCACTTCTTCTTCGACATCGGCAACGGCAACCTGCTGGCGTTCTTCGACTTCCCCGGCCTCGACCTCGGACCGTACCAGGAAGTGCTCGGCGGCCTGCACCACATCGCGATCTCCGTCGACCCCGCCACCTGGGAGCGCTTGCGCGGGAAGCTGGAGATGGCCGGCGTGCCGCACCAGATCGAGAGCGGCGCCTCCATCTACTTCAAGGACCCCGACGGCGCCCGGCTGGAGCTGCTCGCCGACCATCTCGGGGAGATGTACGGCGCGCGCGTGCTGTGACTAACGCCGCGACGCCCTGCGCGTACGCGGCGTGCCCGCGCGCGGCTCCTGCCTGATGCCCGCGTGCCTTTCCGCGCGCTCTGCCTTCTCCTTCCGTACGGCGAGCCGCTGGTCCAGCTGTAACCGGCGGCGCCTGGCCTTGTTGGCCTTGACCTTGGCGGATCTGGGGGGTGAGGACTTGGGGGTCTTCGGCATGCGGATGTCCTACCCACTCCCGGGGGCATCCCATACTTGGGGGATGCGCCTGACCGAGTTCTGGAGACGGATGCGCGAGCACTTCGGCGACACCTACGCCGAGTCGTGGGCGCGCGACTACGTGCTGGCCCCGCTCGGTGGCCGCACCGTCGTGCAGGCGCTGGCCGAGGGCGAGAGCGCCAAGTCCGTCTGGCGAGCGGTCTGCCAGGTGGAGGACGTCTCATCCCGGCTCCGCTGAGTCCAGTTCCTCCTTCAGCGCGCGGGCGGCCCGTTCCGGGTCGGCGGCGTCGCACTGGCCGCCGGGCGACCACAGAAACTGCCAGCCCTGCTGCGACGGGGTGGCGAACACCAGCGTGCGGCGTCCCGTACGCGGATGCCACGCCCACAGCACCGGCTCGTCGCCGCCGACCAGCCGGCTCACCAGGCCCTGAGCCTTCAGCAGTGCGGCGAGAGTCTCCAGATGGGTGCGCCGTTCCCCGGTGTACGCGCTCGCCACGTCGCGGCCTCCTGACGTCTTTCTGTGAGTCTCCCCAGCTCACGGCCGCTGACAACACTCCCCTGTCGAATAGCGGGCCGGCTCGTTCGTCATGCTTCTTGAGGAGGTACGACGATGAGATTCGCTTTGCTGCTGTTCGACCCGGAGGGCTACGGGGAGTCCGTCACGGAGGCGGAGATGAAGGCCGCGCTCGCCGAGCACGAGGCGTTCGCGCGATATCTGCGGGAACGCGGGGTCCCGTTCACGGGTGAGGCGCTGCGGCCGGCGGCCCGCACGCTGCGCCCCGGGCCGCCGGGGGACCTGCCGGTCGCCGCGGACGGGCCGTTCGTCCCGCCGCGGCAGGATCTCGCGGGCTTCTACCTGGTCGAATGTGCCGGCCTGGACGAGGCCGAGGAGATCGCCCGCCACTGCCCGATCGGCGCGGGCGTCGAGATCCGCCAGATCTGGGACGCGCCCACCTGACGACGGCGCGTTCCGCGTGTGATCGAACAGTCGTTCGGCTACCATGGACCTCGCCGGGCCACTTCTTCCCCGGCGGCGGCCAAAAATGTCGGTGGCAGGCCATAGCTTGCACTCGACTGTTCGGACCCAAGACTCTCCAGGGGGAGTTCCATGGCAATCAACGACCGCGAGAAGGCCCTCGAGACCGCACTCGCTCAAATCGAGCGGCAGTTCGGCAAGGGGTCCGTGATGCGCCTGGGCGACGACGCCCGAGCCCCCATCGAGGTGATCCCCACCGGGTCCATCTCCCTGGACGTGGCCCTCGGCATCGGCGGCCTGCCGCGCGGCAGGATCGTCGAGATCTACGGCCCGGAGTCCTCCGGCAAGACCACGGTCGCCCTGCACGCGGTGGCCAACGCCCAGCGCGCGGGCGGCATCGCCGCCTTCATCGACGCCGAGCACGCCCTCGACCCCGAATACGCCAAGAAGCTCGGCGTCGACACCGACGCGCTGCTGGTCTCCCAGCCCGACACGGGCGAGCAGGCGCTGGAGATCGCCGACATGCTGATCAGGTCCGGCGCCGTCGACATCATCGTCATCGACTCGGTGGCCGCTCTGGTGCCCAAGGCCGAGATCGAGGGCGAGATGGGCGACAGCCACGTCGGCCTCCAGGCCCGTCTGATGTCCCAGGCCCTGCGCAAGGTCGCCGGCGCGCTCAGCAGCACCGGCACCACCGCCATCTTCATCAACCAGCTGCGCGAGAAGATCGGCGTCATGTTCGGCTCGCCCGAGACCACGACGGGCGGCAAGGCGCTGAAGTTCTACGCCTCCGTCCGCTTGGACATCCGCCGCATCGAGACCCTCAAGGACGGCACCGAGGCGGTCGGCAACCGCACCCGCGTCAAGGTCGTCAAGAACAAGATGGCCCCGCCCTTCCGCGTGGCCGACTTCGACATCCTCTACGGCGTCGGCATCTCCCGCGAGGGCGGCCTCATCGACATGGGCGTCGAGCACGGCTTCGTCCGCAAGTCCGGAGCCTGGTACACCTACGAGGGCGACCAGCTCGGCCAGGGCAAGGAGAACGCCCGCAACTTCCTGAAGAACCACCCCGACATGGCCAACGAGATCGAGAAGAAGATCAAGGACAAGCTGGGCGTCGGCCCCCGCCTCGACACCCCGGCCGAGGCCGCTCCCGCCCCCGCTCCCGCGGCCGCCGCGGCTCCCACCGGTCGTGGTTCCAAGTCCACGCCGAAGCCCGGTGACGTCTGATCGGTCGTCGCATGAGTGACACGGACCCGGACCAGGCGCCTCACTCCCGAGACTGGGGCGCCTGGCCAGACCTCCCCACCACGCCGTCCCGCCGCCGCCGCAAGCCGAGCACCCCCGAGAGCCCGGCTTGGCCGTCCGACGGGGCTCCCGGCCTGCCGCCCGCACGTGCCTCCGGTCGCCCCCCGGCCTCGGGGCGCCGCGGCGGCCGCCTCGCGGGGCGCGGCTGGGGCTCCCCCGACGGCCAGGACAGCGACGGCACCGGACTACCGGCCGCCGACGGCCGGTGGTCCGATGGTGATCGTGAAGGCGGGCAGCCTGGCACCGACCGCGACGGCAGCGGCCGGCGATCCGGCGACGACCGCGGTGGCGGTGGTTGGAGATCCGGTGACGACCGCGGTGGCGGCGGTCGGAGATCCGGTGGTGGGCGTGATGGCGGTGGCTGGTCGCCGGGGGCTGCTCGCGGCTCGCGGCCGGCCGGCTCTCCTGACGGTGGCGGCTGGCCGTCCCCCGACGAATGGCAGGAGCGGCGCCGCTCCAGGCCGGTCGTGGCACCGTCCGCAGAAGCGGGCCCGGCCGCTCCTCAGCCAGAGGCAGCGGCGTCATCCGAGGTAGCCCGAACCGCGCACCCGTTCTTCGCAGCGGGCGATTCGGCGCCGTCGGATGACCGCGCGGAGCCCGCGCCCTGGGCTACGACCGAGGAGGCGGCCGCATCTGCCGAGCCGCCTGGTTTCACACCCCCCAGCCCCGAGGCCC
>NZ_LAVL01000268.1 GCF_001083785.1 Nonomuraea sp. SBT364 | reverse complement strand
ATGAGCAGCACCTTGGGGCTCAACCGCAGCGGCACCCGGGGCGGCGGTCACGTGGCGTCGTCCCTGAGCTGCTCGGCGCGGCGGGCGAGCTCGTCGGCGAGCCCGGCCGCCACCTGGTGGTCGAGCCCCTTGATCGTGGAGGAGCCGGCGTGCGAGGCGGTGCGGATCTCCAGCGTCGCCAGCCCGAGCATCCGCTCCATCCAGCCCTGCCCCTTGTCCACCGTCTGGATGCGGCTGACCGGGACGAACACCCACTCCCTGGTCAGGAACCCCTGCCGGGCGTAGACGACATCACCCGACAGCTCCCACCGGTGCACCGCGTAGCGCACGAACGGCTCCGCCACCAGGAACGGCGTCGTCAGCACGCCGACCACGACCGGCAGCAGCCATGGCGCGTCGGCGAACCAGCCGGGCACCCACGACCATCCGCTGCCGCCCACCCATCCGCCCACCAGGATCGACCCGCCCACGAGCAGCACGAATCCGATCAGCGCCTCGAGCAGCCAGAGCCCTCGGGCCCTGGGCGAGACGCGGTTCGCCGGTTCGCGGAGGGGGCCAGGTGAGTTCACGCCTCCAGCTTAGGGCTCGCGCCACGTCAGCGATCTGTCAGCGGCCGGTGGACGGCGTACGGAAAGTGTCAGTGGCCTCGGGCAGGGTGAGCCCATGGGATACGCGATTGAAGCCGAAGGCTTGGTGAAGCACTACGGCGAGACCAAGGCGCTCGACGGCGTCGACCTCGCCGTGCCGCCGGGCCGGCTGCTCGGCGTCCTCGGGCCCAACGGCGCCGGCAAGACCACCGCCGTGCGCATCCTGGCGACCCTGCTCGTGCCCGACGCCGGCCGCGCGTCGGTGCTCGGTTTCGACATCGGCCGGCAGCCGCACCAGGTCAGGTCGCTGATCGGTCTCACCGGGCAGTACGCCGCGGTCGACGAGATGCTCACCGGCGTGGAAAACCTGCTCATGATCGGCCGGCTGCTCGGCCTGCCCCGGCGCGGGGCGCGTCAGCGGGCGACGGCGCTGCTGGAGCGGTTCGACCTGGCCGAGGCCGGGGGGCGGGCCGCCAAGACGTTCTCGGGCGGCATGCGCAGGCGGCTCGACCTGGCCGCGAGCCTGGTGGGCCGGCCGAAGGTGCTGTTCCTCGACGAGCCCACCACCGGCCTCGACCCGCGCAGCCGCACCGAGCTGTGGGGCGTGGTGCGCGGGCTGATGGCCGACGGCGTGACCGTCCTGCTCACCACCCAATACCTGGAGGAGGCCGACCAGCTCGCCGACGACATCGTGGTCTTCGACCACGGCAAGGTGATCGCGACCGGCACCTCCGACCAGCTCAAGGCCACCACCGGCGCGCAGGTGCTGGAGGTGCGGCCGTTGGCGGAGCATCAGCTGGAGCTGGTGGCCAAGGTCGTCACCGATGTCGTGGACGAGCCGCCCGTGGTGGCCGGTGGCAAGGTCACCGCCGCCGTGCGCGACCCCGCGGTGGTGCCCGCCGTCGTGCGCCGCCTCGACGACCTCGGCATCGTGGCCTCGGAGCTGGCGCTGCGCAAGTCCAGCCTCGACGAGGTGTTCCTGGCGTTGACCGGGCACCGCGCCGAGGAGCCGGAGAAGACCGACGAGGAGACCTACGCATGACCGCGACCACCGCCCTGCCCGCGCCGCCGAGGCGGGTGAGCCCCGGCGCCACGGTCAGCCAGACGATGACGCTGGCGTGGCGCAGCCTGGTGCAGATCAAGCACAACCCGTGGGAGCTGCTCGATCTCAGCATCCAGCCGATCATGTTCCTGTTGCTGTTCACGTACGTGTTCGGCGGCGCGATCTCCGGTTCGACGGGCGACTACCTGCAGTTCGCGCTGCCCGGCCTGCTGGTGCAGAACGCGCTGTTCTACACGCTGTCCACGGCGATCGGGCTCAACACCGACATCACCAAGGGCGTCTTCGACCGGCTGCGCAGCCTGCCGATCGCGCGCACCGCGCCGCTGGCCGGGCGGGTCATCGCCGACACCTTCAAGCAGGTGTGGGCGTTCGCGCTGCTGGTCGGGTTCGGCATGGTGCTGGGGTTCCGGCTGACGACCGGGGTGGCCGGGCTGCTGGGCGCGCTGGCGCTGCTGGTGGTCGTGGCGCTGGCGATGTCGTGGATGTCGGTGCTGATCGGGCTGAAGGCGTCCAGTCCGGAAAAGGTGCAGATGATCGCCTTTTCGGTGATGATGCCGCTAACGTTCACCAGCAGCGCGCTGGTGTCGCCCGACACGTTCCCCGGCTGGCTGAAGGCGTGGTCCGACGTCAACCCGGTGAGCCACCTGTCCGACGCGATCCGCGGGCTGATGATCGGCGGCGACGTGGCGTCCCCGGCGCTGGTGTCGCTGCTCTGGTCGGCGGGCTTCGTGGTGGTGTTCGCGCCCCTGGCGATCAGGGTCTTCCGGACCCGGCTCTGACCCGGCTCTGAGCTGGCTCTCAACCGGCGCTGAGCTGGTCAGACCCGCATGGCCATGGCGATGACGGCGTCCCGGTCGAGCCTGCGGCCGCGTTCGAGGTGGCGGCTGAACTCCGCCTCCCCGAGCGCGGCCTTCGTGTCGGCGGTGATCCGCACATGGTCGAAGTCCACGACGGCGGCGATGCCCTTGACGACCTCGGCGCCGCCCAGCAGCATCGCGGCGTCCCCGCCCCGGCCCGCCGCGAGGGCGACCGCGGCGGCGGCGATGACGGCGATCCCGATGAGCTGCGCGTCGCCCGACTCCGCGGCTTGTTCCAGCCCCAGCGCGACCAGCCGCCGCGCCCCCGCGAGGTCGCCCTCCTCGACGGCCAGCAGGCCGCGGGACGAGTTGACCGCCGAGACCATCTGGATCGGCACCCCGGTCGCCCGTTCCATGAGCTCCGCGGCCCGCGCGAAGTGGTCGCGGGCCCCGGCCACGTCGCCGTCCTGCCTGGCGAACTCGCCCCAGGCGCCCACCACTCCCGCCTCGCCCACCTGGTCCCCGTTCTCGGTGACCAGCCGGACGACCTCGCGCAGGATCCGCTCCGCCTCGGCACGCCGGCCCAGCTGGTTGAGGCCCAGCGCCAGCCTGGCCCGCATGTAGGCGGTGTCGTCCTGGGCGCCGAGCTCGTCCATCACCCGCAACGCCTCGCGCATGACGTCGATGCCGCGCCCGGTCTCTCCGCGCAGCAGGTGGACGTCCGACAGGCCGGCCAGGGCGGTGCCGGCGCCCCAGCGGTCGCCGGCGGCGCGGAAGCCGTCGAGCGCGGCCAGGTGGTCGCGTTCGCCCTCCTCGATGCGCCCGGCCGCGTAGTGCGCGAGCCCGCCGCACAGCCGCCCGGCGGCCACCACCCACGGGTCCGGGTGCCGGGCCATCTCCGCCATCAGCGTGGTGGCGGCCGTCTGGGTGGCGCCGAACATCACGAACATCGGCCCGACCATCGCCACCAGCGGATGGTGCGGCGGCGGCCCCTTGAGCCGGCCGATCTCCGCCTGGGCCCGCGCCGCCTCCTCCCAGGACAGCAGCGTGCCGAGGCCGTTGAGCACGTACACGGCCAGGCCGAGGGCGCGCGCCGGCCCCGGCGCGTCCGGGGCCGCCTCCAGCGCCTCGCGTGCCCTGAGCGCGCCCTCCAGCCGGTGCCCGCGCAGCCACCAGTACCAGCCCAGCGCGCCGACCAGCCGCAGCGCCCACGTCCCCGCGCCCCCGGAGGCGCTGGTGGTCCAGCGCAGGGCGGCGGTCAGGTTCTCGTGTTCCGCCGTCAGATCGGCCAGGCGGTCGAGCTGGTCGCCGGTGCGCAGGCCGGGCTCGGCGGCCTCGGCCAGTTCGGTGAAGTACCGGGCGTGCCGGCCGCGCACGTCCTCCAGCTCGCCCGACTCGGTGAGGCGTTCGTGGGCGTACGCGCGGATCGTCTCCAGCATCCGGTACCGTCCGGCGTCGAATACCACGAGCGACTTGTCCACCAGCCGGGTGAGCGGCGCGAGCACGTCCCCGTACAGCCGCTCGACGGTGGCGAGCCCGGCGCCCCCGGCGAACACCGACAGCCTCCGGCCCAGGATCCGCTCCTGTTCGTCCAGCAGGTCCCAGCTCCACCCGACCACCGCCCGCAGCGTCCGGTGGCGCGGCTGGGCGGTGCGGCTGCCGCTGCTGAGCAGCTGGAACTGGCCCACGCCGGCCAGCCGGGAGGCGATCTCCGCCGCGGTCATCGACCGCAGCCGGGCCGCGGCCAGCTCGATGGCGAGCGGCATCCCGTCCAGCGCCCGGCAGATCGCCACGACGGCCTCGCCGTCCGCGCCCACCTCGTAGCCGGGCCGTACGGCGGCGGCGCGTTCGGCGAAGAGCCGCACGGCGGGGTACGCGCCGGCCTCGCCCGGCCCGGCGCCGGCGGGCGGCAGGCCGAGCGGCGGCAGCGGCCAGGTGACCTCGCCGGTGATGCCGAGCGGCTCCCTGCTGGTGGCCAGGATCCGCACGCCGGGGCAGTCGGCGAGGATCCGGTCGGCCACCCGGGCCACCTGCTCGACGACGTGCTCGCAGTTGTCCAGCACGATCAGCATCCGCTTGCCCCGCAGCGCCGCGACCAGCCGGTCCAGCGGCTCCCTCGGCCCCAGCCCGGACGCCTGCGGCAGCCCGTCGCGCACGTCGAGCGCGCTGGTGACGCTCTGCACCACGCCGGCCTCGTCCTGCACGGGCGCCAGCTCGGCCAGCCACGCGCCGTCGGGCAGGTCGGCGTTCCCCGCCACCTCCATGGCCAGCCTCGTCTTGCCCGCGCCGCCGGGGCCGATCAGCGTCACCAGCCGATTCCCGCTCACCAGCGCGGCGGTGTGCGCGAGGTCGCGCTCCCGTCCGACGAAGCTGGTCAGGCGCGCCCGCACGTTCCCCCGCCGGCCGGCCGGCGGGTTCACGCTCTCCGGGGCAGGGGACGGTCCCGGCCGCCCGGGAGGCGCCGCCCCGGAGCCGGAGGGCGGCGTCTGCCCGCCGGGGCCCGGGGCGCCGCGCAGAAGGGAGAGGTGGAGGGAGGTCAGGGCCGGGGACGGGTCGGTCCCGAGCTGGTCGCGGAAGGTGCGGCGGGCCTCCTCGTACGCCGCCAGCGCCTCGACCCGGCGGCCCGCGTCGTACAGGGCGCGCATGCGCTGGCCGTGCAGACGCTCGCGGAGCGGGTGGGCGGCGAGCAGGCCGGCGAGCTCGTCGAGGAGGCCGCCGGGCCGGCCCAGGCGCAGCTCGGCCTCGATGCGGTCCTCGGCGGACGACAGCCGGAGGCTTTCGAGCCGCGCCGCCGAGCCCGCGGCGGCGCAGCCGGGCAACCCGGCGAGCACGGGGCCGCGCCACAGGGCGAGGGCCTCGCGCAGGAGCGCCGCAGCCGTGGGGGCGTCGCCGGCCGCGAGGGCCGTCCGCCCCTGCCCGGCGAGGACGGAGAAGCGGCGCGCGTCCACCTGATCCGGATCCGCCATCAGCCGGTAACCGGACGGATCGGCCACCACGAGCTGGCGCGCCCAGTTTTTTCCGAGTGCCGCGCGGAGCCTGGAGACGAGCGCCTGCAGGGCGTTGGTGACGCCGGCCGGCTCACGGCCGTCCCAAATCCCGGCGACGAGCCGCTCCACGGGAACGGTCCGGCCGGCGTCGAGAACGAGCAGGCCAAGCAGGGTACGCAGGCGGCGCCCCGCGATGTCCACGACCTCGCCGTCTCGCCGGACCTCGAGCGGGCCGAGGACGGCGAAAGTCATGCTGGTGTCCCGCTGCATCCCTCGATTGTGGCGGATTTCGGGCTCTTCACCGGCCACCGACCCTGCCGAAACGGTCGGCGCACCGCCGAGACCCGCGTAGCATCATCCGGCATGGGGCTGCGTAACAGGGCTGGACGCGTGCGACGCATCGCCGTCATGGTGACTGCGGTGACGAGCGCGTTCACGCTGTCCGGTTGCTCCGCCATCTTCGGAAGGTCCGAAGCCAGCGACATCGCGAGGATCAACGTATCCAGCCCGGATCTGCGCGAGGGCAAGCCGCTGCCTCGTCAGCACTCCTGCAAGGGCACCGTCGGCAGTCCGGCGTTGCGCTGGTCGAGCCGGCCGCTGCCGGACGCCAAGTCCATCGCGATCGTGGTCGACTCCCACACCCCATCCGAACCGGCCGTGCACTGGGTGATCTACAACATCCCCGCCACCACGACCGAGCTGGGGCCGGGCGCGGCCGAGAGCCCGCCGGAGGGCTCCGGTCAGGCGAAGGTCACCAGTGGGAAGACGGGCTATCAGCCCCCATGCGAGCCCGGGGGCAGCTACCGTTTCAGTGTCTACACGCTGAGCGGAAAGGTCACGGACGATGAGGGCGCCCCCCTTTCCGAGATCCTGAAGCAGATCGCGGACCGGACCATTGCCCGCGGACGGCTCACGGCGGTCAACATTGAGTGACGGCCCGAAAGCAGTCGGTAGTATTGGTTACCAATTCTTCACTTAGGGTGTGACAACGCTCGTAGTGGTCCGCCAGAATCAGATCCAATTGTTAGGCGCTGGTGATCAAAGGGGGCAGATCGCGTCGATGGCCGCGCGATCTCACCGGTGCCACAGGGAGGCCATGGCTTTGAGGGTGGTGCAATGACCGCGGTTATCGTGAGCTTGGTCGCTGTCGTGCTCCTCGTGCTCGTCGTCGTGGCACTGGGCATGCGTTCCATGAACCGGCGGGAGAGTTCTCTCCCTCCCGAACGGCTGAAGGAGATGGCCGAGAAGGAGGAGAAGACGCACGCGCGGTCGACGGACGAGTTCGCCGCGCACGAGCCGCGAATGAGTAAATTCAGCCCGGATTTCAGCCCGATCGACGAGCCGAAGACCAAACCGGTGCGTACGGGCCAGCGTGGCAAGCGTGGCGTCGACGAGTGGGGCAACCCGCACTCCGACGACGAGGACGAGGAGTTCTGGGCCAACATTCGCAGTGACGCGGAGGAGGGCGGCTTCGGCGCCGGCGGCACGGTCGCGGCCCGCAAGGGCGCCTCCCGGCCGGTCGAGCGCGAGCGTCCCGCCGACCGCCCAGCAGAGCGTCCCGCGGCCGCCGAACGTCCCTCGGCCGACCGGCCCGCTGACCGGCCCGCAGCCGAGCGCCCCGCCGGGCGCCCTGAGCGCCCTTCCCGCCGGGCCAAGCGCGAGCCCGTCGCCGCCGACCCCAACGCCGCCACCGTGCAGGCGCCGCTGCCGCAGCGGCCCGCCAAGGCCCCGGCTCCGGCCGCCGCCTCCTCGGGCCTGGCCGATCTGGTCGAGCCGGCGCAGCGGCCCGCCCGCTCCAGCGCCGAGATGGCCGACCAGCGCACGATGACCTTCGCGGCCCCGACCGCCGACGTGATGAGCATCCTCGGCGCGGGCGCCCAGCCGGTGCCGACGGCCCGTCCCGAGCCGACCGGCCCTTCATACCCGTCCAGCGGCTCCTTCCCCGCCGCGGCTTCTCCGTCGAGCGGCTCGTTCCCCGCCGCGAGCGCCGCCGCCACC
>NZ_LAVL01000026.1 GCF_001083785.1 Nonomuraea sp. SBT364 | reverse complement strand
TCTTTCTAGATGCCTCTACGCGCTACTGTTGTCTCGTTTAGTGTAACTGTCAATCTATTAACATTTCTCAGTTTTTTTTTTTTTTACCAACAAAAAAACGCCATACTATATCTGTTCCGTTCCCGGGGGCTGGAACATTTTAAAAAGAGACCCCCCCCCGCCACTCCCCCGCAGGCCACCAAGGACGTCACGCTGTCCGGGGTGCGCGCCCAGCAGGTCGTCGTCACACTGATCACCGGTGACAAGGTCCAGCTCACCCGCTCCGCCGCCGGCCAGTACCGCGTCCAGGCGGCCCCCGGCTCCCGGCAGGACGGCCGCCGGATCAACCTGTTCACCCAGTTCACCCCGGACGGCGTCTACGTGCTGCCGGACGACGCGGTCGCCGCCGTCCAGGCGGGGCTGGTGGACAGGCGGCTGTTCGACGTCAAATACCTGGCCGAGAACGGCTATGCCGACGACGTGGCCAAGCGGCTGCCGGTCATCGTGCAGTACCCGGGCGACCAGCCCGAGGCCGCGGTCAAGCGTTCGGCCGCCGCCGTCCCCGCCAGCGATCCCACCCGGACGCTGGAGAGCATCCACGCCTCCGCCCTCGACGTCGCCAAGACCGAGGCGGGCACGTTCTGGGAGGCCGTACGCGGCGGGCAGGGCGCCGGGGAGGGCCTGGCCAAGGCGCCGGGCACGCTGCGCGGCGGCATCGCCAAGCTCTGGCTGGACGCCAAGGTCAAGGCCGACCTGGACGTGAGCGTCCCCCAGATCGGCGCCCCCCAGGCGTGGGAGCGCGGCCAGGACGGGACCGGCGTGAAGATCGCCGTCCTGGACACCGGCGCCGACGCCGGCCATCCCGACCTGGCCGGCAAGATCGCCGACAGCAAGTCGTTCGTCCCCGAGCAGGCCGTCCAGGACGGGCACGGGCACGGCACGCACGTCGCCTCGACCATCGCCGGCACCGGCGCGGCCTCCGGCGGCAAGCACAAGGGCGTCGCTCCCGGCGCGCAGCTCGTCGTCGGCAAGGTGCTCGACAACACCGGCTCCGGCCAGGAGTCGTGGATCATCGAGGGCATGGAGTGGGCCGCGCGCAGCGGCGCCAAGGCCGTCAGCATGAGCCTCGGCGGCCCGCCCAGCGACGGCTCCGACCCGCTCAGCCAGGCCGTGAACGACCTGACCGCCGAGACCGGCACGCTGTTCGTGGTCGCCGCGGGCAACCTGTACGAGGCCGAGACGATCAGCACGCCCGGCGCGGCCGACGCCGCGCTCACCGTGGCCGCCGTGGACAAGAACGACCAGCTCGCCGGGTTCTCCAGCCGAGGGCCGCGCCCCGGCGGCGGGCTCAAGCCCGACATCGCCGCGCCCGGCGTGGACATCGTGGCCGCGCGGGCGGCCGGCACCACCATGGGCTCCCCGGTGGACGAGCACTACACCGGCGCCTCCGGCACCTCCATGGCCACGCCGCACGTCGCCGGAGCCGTCGCGATCATGGCGCAGCGGCACCCGGACTGGACGGCGCAGCAGCTCAAGTCGGCCCTGATGTCCACCGCCAAGGACGACGGCTTCACCGTCTACGAGCAGGGCGCCGGCCGGGTGGACCTGGACCGCGCGACCCGGCAGCAGGTGTTCACCACCAGCGGCGGGGTGGACTTCGGCCTGCTGGAGACCGGCAGCGCGCCCAGGACCGGCCAGCTCTCCTACCGCAACCTGGGCGACCAGCCCGTCACGCTCACGCTGACGGCGGCGATGAGCGGCGGCGCGAAGCCGGTCCTGGCCGACGCGACGCTGACCGTCCCCGCCGGCGGCACGGCCGGCACCACCGTCACCCTCGACCCGGCCGAGCTCGCCATCGGGACCTACAGCGGGGCCGTGACGGCCGAGGCCGACGGCGTTCGGCTCACCACGCCGCTCGGCGCCGTGCGCGACGTCCCCAAGTACGACCTGACCATCCGCACCTTCGACCGGGACGGCAAGCCGCGCACCCCGACGGCCATGAGCGTCGTGGACGTCGAGGGCGACAAGGGTGAGCTCGGCCCCCACCGCATTGACGACGTCGGCCTGGTCGTCACCCGGGTCCCGGCGGGCACCGTCAGCCTGCTGCAGGTGCTCGACTGGGTGGACGGCGACGACCGCGCCAACCGGGCCTGGCTGTTCGAGCCCGAGCTGACCGTCACCGGGGACACCGAGGTCACGCTCGACGCCCGCAAGGCCACCGAGATCAGCTTCAGCGCCCCGAAGACCGCGCAGCCGCTGAACAACACCTACGATCTCTTCTTCCAGCGCACCCTGCCGAACGGCAAGGTCTTCGGCGGCACGCTCCTGTCGAACCGCCCGCTCGGCGGATGGGAGAAGGTGTGGGCGCTGCCCACCGAGAAGGTCACCAAGGGCCGCTTCCGCTTCACCGGCCAGTGGGAGCTGGGCGTGCCCGAGGTCACCATGACCATGCGCACACCCGGGCGGACGACCCTGCACCCGGTCTCCCGGGTCCACATGGTCGACTCGGGCGAGCTGCATCCCGGGTACGTCCCGTTCGACGGCGTCAAGGACCTGCGGGTGGTCGACGCGGGCAAGGGCCGTCCCGAGGACCTCGCGGGCAAGGACCTGCGCGGCGCGCTCGTACTGATCGACGCCGAGCCCGCCGAGGGGATCTTCGGGACGGCGTGCGGCCTCCAGATCGAGCGCGTGGGCCCGATCAGGGACGCGGGCGCCGCCGGCGTGCTGGCCTTCAACGAGAAGGCTTCCGTCTGCCCGATCCCGCTGCCCATCACGCAGAAGCCGTTCAGCGGCCCGTACCTGCCGGTCAACATCCCCGTCGCCTACGTCTCCAACGCCGAGGGCACGAAGATCCGCGACGCGGCCGCCCGGGGCAAGGTGACCGTCCGGGTCAAGGGCACCCCGAACACCCCGTACTCCTACGTGTTCAAGCCGTACGCCGACGAGCGCATCCCGGCGTCGATGCGCTACAAGGTGACCGAGCGCCAGCTCCACCGGGTCGACCTCGACGTGCACGCCGGGCCGTACACGAAGTACATGAACTGGCGCAGCACCTGGAGGACCGACGACATCACCTACACGGGGACCGGCACCAACATGCTGCACTGGTCGTCCCCGATGCCCGAGCGCAGGTCGCAGTGGGTGTGGCCGCTCGACCCCACGATCGTGAGCCAGTCCGGCATGTCCGCGCTCCTCCCGTCCGAGCCCGGCGCGGAGGTGCAGGACACCCGCTACCGCAACGACGTCTTCGACCGGCCGGGCAGCACCCGTCAGAAGTGGTTCGCCACCCCGAGCACGCCGGGCGCCTCCACGGCCTCCGACAAGGTGTACGCGCTCGGCGGCGACCCGGAGGACGTCCCGCTCAAGAAGCTCGTGATCGGGGTGCCGTGCGCGATCTGCGTGCACGAGGGCAACCTGTGGGTGACGCCGTCCATGGTCAACGGGGTCGGGGAACGGCGCGACGACGGCATCGCGTTCGGCGACCTGGCTCCGCAGTACGACCTGCACCTCTACCGCGACGGCAAGGAGCTGCCGAACGCCCCCGTGGCGGGGTTCGACAAGCTGCCGCGCTACCCGCTGCCCGCTGGGCAGGGCACCTACCGGCTGACGGCCAAGAACGACCTGCAGGACATCGAGTGGACGTTCACCGCCCCGCCGGCCAGGGACCAGCTGATGCCGGGCTTCAACTGCTACGCCTGGTTCATCGACGGGCCGGTCGAGCAGTGCCGCACCACCCCGGCGGTCTACGTCAGCTACGACCTCGGTGACAGCCTGTCCGTCGAGAACACGGTCGCGGCCGGGCGCAGGCACACGTTCGAGCTGGAGGCCTACCACGGGCCGTCGGCGGCGAAGATGCCGGCGATCTCGGGCGTGAAGTTGTGGACCAGCACCGACGACGGCGCCACCTGGCAGCGCGCCGACCTCAGGCGGGGGCGGGACGGCGGCTACACCGCCCGCGCGAAGTACCCGGCCTACCGCGCCACCAAGGGTGCGGTGAGCCTGAAGGTGGAGGCGTGGGACGCGGCGGGCAACCGCGTCAAGCAGACCACCCTCCGCGCGTTCGACCTCCGCTGACCGAGGTGACCGCGGCCGCCCGCCCGGCGGCCGCGGTCATCCGCGTCACGGCCGGGAGGGCCGCCGCCCCCTGACATGAGCCGCTGTGATCGGCAGGCCGCGCAGGGAGAGCGAGGCCGGCGGAGGCAACGCCGCGCCGGCCGGGTCGGCGCGGAACGACTGGAGCAGGTAGGCCACCAGCCGCCGGGACGCCGCACCGTCGTCCGGCACCGCTGCCACCAGGCCGCCGTGGGCGAGCATGACCACGATCAGGTCGGAAGGGTGGAAGTCGGCCCGCAGCGCGCCCGACGCCTGGGCCCTGCGCACCAGGGTCATGAGGTCGTGTTCGGCACGGGCCCGGGACCGCGCGTGTTCGGCCGCGCTGTCGGGGAAGGTCGCGAGGAAAGCCGCCGGGAACCCGCGCTCTTCCCACTGCAGCCTGCAGAGGGTCTCGACCAGCCGCTGAAAGCCCCACCACGGGTCGGAGGCGGCCAGAGCCTCGGCGAGCACCCGCGTGCAGATCTCCATCTGCCGCTGGAACGCGCCCCGCACCAGGGCGTCCCGGGTCGGGAAGTGCCGGTACAGCGTCGCCACGCCGACCCCGGCCCGGCGGGCCACCGCCGTCATCGGCGCGTCGATCCCGTGCTCGGCGAGAACCTCCCGGGCGGCGACGAGGACGCGCTCCCGGTTGCGCCGGGCGTCCGCCCGCATGCCGTCGGCGTCCTTGATCCGAGAGGATTGCGCCATCACTGTCTCTCATTTCCGGTCTGAACGGACGATCGGGTCCACTCCGGAGCCTACGGTCGAGCCCAGCTCCCTGTACGGTCCCAGTCGCTAGGTGGATCAATGAACGACCGCACGATGAAGGCAGTTCTGTTCGACCGCTACGGCCCGCCCGAGGTGCTCTACACGGGCCGGGTGCCGCGCCCCGAGCCCGCCCGTGGCGAGGCGCTCGTGCGGGTACGCGCGTTCAGCGTCAACGGCGGCGAACTGGCAGCCCGTGCCGGGCGGCTCCGCCTCCTGACCGGCCGGACCTTCCCCAAGCGTGTCGGCCTGGACTTCACCGGCGAGATCGCCGCGCTGGGCGCCGGCACGACCGGGATCGCGATCGGTGACCGCGTATGGGGTGTCATGGGGCGCACGTCCGGGTTCGGCAGCGCGGCCGAGTACGTGAGCGTGCCCGCCGGGCGGCTCGGCCGGGTCCCCGCCGGACTGGACCTGGTGGACGCCGCCGCGCTTCCGGTCGCCACCACCGCCGTCACCGCACTGCGGGACAAAGCCGGGCTGCGCCCCGGGGAACGGCTCCTCGTGCGGGGCGCGGCGGGCGGCGTCGGCAACGCGGCCGTCCAGCTCGGACGGGCGTACGGGGCCGAGGTCACGGCACTCGCCCGCGCCGCCAACCTCGGCTTCGTGCGTGACCTCGGCGCGCACAAGGCCGTCGACCACCGGACGGTTCCGCCGGCGGAACTGGGCCGCTTCGACGTGGTCCTCGACACGGCGGGGACCGGCCTGCAGACCTTCCGTCGCCTGCTGAACCCGGGCGGGCGCATGGTCACCATCGCCTTCGACCTGACCCGGCCCGCCGCGTCGCTCGGCTACATCGCGTTCAGCACGGTCCACGGGCGTGGCCGGGTGCGCTTCTTCAGCGGCAACCCCGGACGGGAGGCCTTCGACGACCTCGCCCGCCACGTGGCCGAGGGGAAGCTGAGCCCGGCGGTGGACACGATCTTCTCCCTGGAGGAGACGGGGGCCGCGCACCGGGCACTGGAGGCGGGCGGCGTGCGGGGCAAGTACGTGGTCAGGGTCGACTGAGCCCGGTCCTGGGCGAGTCGCGCCCGGCGTTCGCGGCTGTACGGATTTGTACGGACTGTCCGGTGACGCCTTCCGGTGGCCCGGTTTCGCGGTGACAGTCGAGGCCGAGCCCCTCGACGTCACGGAGGACACCATGGGCCCCCGATCGGACGACCGTCCCGCGGTCCGCTCTCCCGGATGACCGCCGGCACCTCCCCCCGCCACCCGGCCGGCCGAAGCGGCAGGCTCGTACGGCGGACCCGCACGGGCGCGGCGCTCCTGGGCGCCGGCGTCGTGATCACCGCGCTCATGACGGCGCCCGCCCGGGCGACACCCTCCCCGAGCTGCTGGGCCGGCATCACGGCCACGGGCGGCGTCGGAAGCTGCCGAGGCGCCACCAACGGAGGCAGCTTCTACCAGCTGCACGTGACGTGCCAGCTGGTGCGCGGCCAGTCCTTCGAGTACACGCTGACCAGCCAGGTCACCTACGCGGCGCCCAGCCAGCCGGGCGTCGTCGTCCAGGTCGACACCTGCGGGTTGTCGACGTCGGCGGTAACCAACGCGTGGATGACGAGCTGGTGACCGCGTCGCGCGCCCGCCCCCTGACCCGCCTGCCGGGATCCCGACGACGTCATGGAGGACGATCATGATCGAACAACCGACCCGCAGGGCGGTCCTGCGGACGGCCGCCCGCGCCTCGGTGCTCCTCGGAGCGGGCGCCGCGCTCGCCGTCACCGGCTCCCCGCCCGCACGGGCCGCCCAGCTGGGCTGGCGATGGTGCGCCCGGTGCAGCGGCCTGTGGTACTCCGCCAACGGGACACGGGGCAGCTGCCCCGCCGGCGACCTGTTCGACGGCGGCCACCACAGCACCGGCAGCGGCGACTACGTCATCAAGACGATCGAGGACGGCGGCCAGGGACAGACCGGCTGGCGCTGGTGCGGCACCTGCCAGGGACTGTGGTACGGAGGCGGCCCCTCGCTCGGCCACTGCCCGGGCCGGGGCTCCTCCGGCCACTGGCCCTTCGGACCATTCCCCGTCATATCCTCCTACTACGTGCTGGAGGACATCGGCAACCGGGACGGCCCGGGCGGCCAGGAGCAGTGGCGCTGGTGCGTCAAGTGCGGCGGCCTGTTCTTCGACGGCAACTCCCCCGGCGCCTCGGGCCGCTGCCCCAAGGACAACGCGCACCATTCCGTCACCGGCGGCAGCTACGTCCTGCGGCAGACCCCGTGAACCCGCGCCAGGGGTGAGGCCGTCGCGGGCGCCGGAGGAGCGCAACCGCTCCATCGCTGCAGTGTTACCTGCGGCGAAGCGCGGTTGCGATGATCTCCGAGCTGTCGGCGTGCAGGGCCTGCGCCGCCGTCTGGCCGGTCGCCTCCAGGTAGGCGTCGACCAGCCGGTTGCCCGCGGCGTACCCGGCGCCCATCGGCAGCCCCACCGGGGTGACACCGAGGTGCTCGGCGCCGGCGTCGCCGTGCACCCAGGCGGTGAAGTTCTGCATGCCTGTCACGTCGAGCCCGGTGAGCACCTTGGCGAAGACCTCGTCGTCGTGCAGGTGCGGCACGCCGATGCGGGCGTGGCCGAGCTCGTCGCCGTAGAGCTGCCGGGCGAAGGCGTCGGCCAGGCCCTCACCGACGATGTGCTCGCCCACGGTGACGGTCATCGGGTCCCACACCACCCCGCCCGGGCTCCACCGCAGGTTGTGGTGCAGTTCGTGCACGGCGGTGGCCTCCAGCCGCTCCACGTTCTCGGGGAAGGGCCAGAACGTGATGGAGATGTTGCCCGAGATGCCGCCGAACCCGGTCAATCCTTTGCAGGGCCCCATGAAGTGCTCGTCGCTCGGGTCGCCGAGGACGAACAGCACGGTGATGTCCGGTGCCTCCAGCCCCGGCGTCGCCTCAAGCAGTACGGCGAGAGCGTCGTCGAGGGCGCGTTGCATCCGCTCCCACGCCCCGGCCGCCGCCAGGGTTTCGAGCGCGTCGAGGCAACGCTCCTCGTCGCGGTCGATGGGAAACCCGGACGATTGCAGGTGCACGGCGACCAGGTCGAGCTCGCCGGGGTGGTAGCGGTACATGCCCCTGTTGGCGTCCAGCATCGAACGCAACAGGTCGGCGCGGTCCGCGACCGGGGCCAGCAGGATCTGCCGCATGGCGGAGTAGGTGTCAAGAACAGTGATCGACATGGCCCAGATGCTAGAAGTTGACGCAACGTCAACGTCAAACCAGGCTTGCGCGGCCCGGCTGGTCCCGATCGCCGCGCGCTTGACCCTGACGCTGGGGCAAGGTCTCAGCATGGCGGCATGACCACGGAAAACAGTGCGATCGAGGTCCCCCCGATGCGGCACTTCACGATTCACCACGACGGCGTCACGATCCCGGTCTCTCAAGGTGGCCGGGGACGACCGCTGGTCCTGTGCCCTGGCCTGAACTCGACCCAGGCCGGCCTGCGCGAGCTGACCGGGCTGCTGAGACGCGACCACGACGTGGTGACCTTCGACCTGCGGGGCCATGGCCTCGCCTCGGCCGCCGGCCGGTACTCCTTCGAGGCGTTTCTCGGCGATCTCGACGCGGTGATGGCAGAGCTGGAGAACCGCGGCCTGCCCGAGCCGCCTGTGCTGGTGGGGTACTCGCTGGGCGCTGACCTGGCCGTGCACTATGCCTCCGAGCATCCGGGCGCCGTTGCCGAGCTTGTTCTCATCGACGGGGCGAACCCGGTGCCCGAACCGTTCATCACCGAGGCCGTCCTGCCGGAGTTCCGCGCCATGTGGGAGGAACTGGCGGCGCGGCAGGAGACCGAGCGGGGCACCGAGCGTCAGGTGTTGCTCACCGCCCGGGAGATCCTCGGCCTGAACCTCGAGATCGACCTGATCCGGTCCGGGATCCTCGACCGGTACGGGAAGATCGATCGCCCCATCACCATGATCATGTCGACGTCGATGGCCGGCGACGGCGACGAAGGACCCGCGCCGAAGTTCAACCAGAACTGGCGTGCCGGCGTCGAGCGGCTGGTCCGCGAGCACCCGCACATCGCCACCAGCTGGCTCGACGCGGACCACCAACTGGTCTTCACCCATGCCCGGGAAGTCGCCCGGATCATCCGCAGGACGGAGGCGACCTCTTGAGCGACTCCTGGAGACTGCTGTCATGCTGACGATCGGCGAGCTCGCGTCGTACACCGGAGTGACGGTCCGCACGGTGCGGCACTACCACGCCAAGGGGCTGCTGCCGGAGCCGGAGCGCGACCATTCCGGCTACCGCAGATACGACGCCGGCGCCGTGGTCGAGCTGATCAAAATCCGGACCCTCGCCGAGGCCGGGGTCCCGCTGGCGCGGGTGCGGAGCCTGCTGGGGGCCGGCGAGGAGGAGTTCGCCGCGGCGATCGCAGACATCGACAGGAGGCTGCGGGCGGAGATCCGCGAGCGGCAGCGGCATCGCGAGCGGATCGCCCGCCTCGTCGCGGGCGAACACCTGGTGCTGCCTCCGGAGGTGGTCGCGTATCTCGACCGGCTGCGGGCGCTCGGGGTCGACGAGCGGATCGTCCAGGCCGAGCGCGACGGCTGGATTCCACTGGTCGCGCAGTCACCCGAGCGGGTCCCGGAGTGGATGGCGCGCAAGGGCGAGCAGCTCGACCACCCGCAGCTCGTCGACTTCTTCCTCACCCTGAGCCAGGCTCTCGACCGGGCCGACGACGACCCGCGGCTGGTCGAGCTGGCGGACGAGCTGGCCGCCTACATCACGCGGATGGCCGACGAGCGGGGCGAGGACTATGTCGACGACATCGACATCGAGCTGCCGCTCGCCAAGCTGATGGACACGCTGGCGTTCGCCACAGTGCCGCCGGCGCGCCGGCTGATCGAACTGCTGAGGCAGCGAGGCTGGACGGGCTGGACCAAGCTCGAACGCGTGGACCCCACACCGTAGGCGCGACTGTGACGCAACCATGACGCGGCGCGAACGAGGCGGGGACGCGGCCGGTCGACAGTGGACGGGGTCGTCCGCTGGGACGGAGCGGTACGGCGAAGGCGATAGCGAAAAGGGGCAAGCGTGGCTGATGACGGAAAATGGGACCGGCGTTCGGTGTTGCGGGGCGCCGCTGTGCTGGCCGGTGCCGCCGCGACGGCGCCGCTGCTGGGCGGGGCGGCCACGGCGCCGGCCGCCGCCACCGGTGAGGCGGACGCGTTGTTCAAGGCCGGCAAGTTCAAGCAGGCCGGCCACGCGTACGAGGAGATCTTGAAGAAGGACCCCGGCAACCTGCGCGCGGCTCGCCAGCGTGGCTATGTCGGGCTGTTGTCCAACCGGTTCCCCGACGCCGAGAAGTACCTCAAGATGGCCGTCAAGCTGGCCCCCGACGACAAGGAGGCCAACGAGCTCCTGGGCGACTGCTACATCCGGCAGGACGAATTCGCCCTGTCCGCTCCATGCTGGCGAGCGGCCGGCGCGGAAGACTACGCCACCTGGTTCGCGGCCATCAGCGGCGAGCCGTACCAGGTCCACGGCGACATTGCCCGGGTGCGAATCCGGGAGATGGACCCGAGGCCGCTGGTGGAGGCCTCGGTCAACGGCGGACCGCCGAAGCGCTTCACGTTCTACACCGGGGCCCCGAACCTGAGCCTGACCGCGTCGGCGGCCAAGGAGGCCGGGCTGAACCCCGTCGTCAGCCAGAAGAGCGATTTCGAGGGCACCCCCATATGGGTGCACTACGGGGTGCTGGACTCCTTCAAGCTGGGCGGCATCGAACTGCGCAACGTCCCCGTGGGCTGGTCGTCGACGGAGTCGGGCGAAGATGTCGGCACGGACGACGACGGCCTGATCGGCACGTGGGTCTTCTACCACTTGCTGACCACCTTCGACTACGCGGGCCGGTCGCTGATCCTGCGCCGCAGAACCCCCGAGGTGGCCGGGCAGGTACGCGCCGCCGCCGTCCGGGCGGGCGCCGAGCCCCTGCCCATGTGGCTGGCCCGTGACCACGGCATCCACAGCCTCGGCAGCATCGCCGGCTCCGGCCCACGGGTCGTGGGCGTCAACCTGGGCGGGATCGGCGAGATCGCCGCGGGCATGCCCGGGGAAACGGCCGAGCGGTTGCGGATCCGCACCGACCGCGACCGCCCGATCGAGACGTTCGCCCACAGCCACCCGACCATCACCTACCCCTGCTACCCGAAGGAGATCCGCCTCGGCAACGCCGTCGCCGAGGAGGTCTACTGCGAAACGGACCCGAACATGCCGGTCAACGTGCCCTGGCCGTACGGGCCGGGGTTCGACGGGCTGGGCCACTTCGCCCACTGCTTCTTCAAGCCCTACAACGTCACCCTCGACTTCACCGACATGAACCTTTACGTCGCCCGGGGCAAAGCCATCTGATCACCGCAGCAGCCAGGAACGGCCGGGGACGTGTCAGCGGCGCGCCAGGGCCCGGCCGTCGGGCAGGGCTCGGCCGCTCAGGAGTGCAACCAGTGAGCCGCTGTCGGCGCGAACGAGCCGGCCGTTTCCCCAGTTCCAGCCGGTGTCGGTGGCCTCGAGCCGGACATCGGTCAGGTCGATGCCGAACGAGCTGCCGTCTGCGGCGGTGAGCTGGTCGAGGACGGTGGCCACGGCCTCCGCCGGGGCGACCGGGCGACGGCCGAGCGCGACCGTCACGTCCAGGGAGTGGATGACGGCATGGCTCAGCGCACCGGCCGCACCGCCGCCCGGCGGCTGCCACGCGTGCAGTCCCGGCGATCGGAGCCGGCCGAGGAGGTCGGCGACGGGCAGCGCGGCGTCCCGCGAGGCGACGGTGTCGGAAAGTACGGTGAAGTCGCCGCCCGCCGCCGCCATCTCGGCCCCGAACCCCTCCGGAGTCAGCCGCGCCGGCATCGTCACGTGCGCGATCACGTGGCGCACCAGCCACTTGTCGCACAGCGACGGGGCGTCCCACGTCTCGGCGGGCGCGGCGGCGAGGAAGTCGGCGAGCCCGGTGCAGGTCGGCGCCACCCAGGACTGCGGGCCGGTCATGACCGGTCCCCTTGTGCGAGGTGCGCGAGGTGTTGCTCCAGCTTGTCGAGCGAGGTGAGGAAGCCCGCGCGGGCCTCGGGAGCGCGCATCGTCTCGGGCACGTTGCGCTGGTGGATGACGACCGCGGTCGTGCCGTCGCCGAGGTCTTCCAGTGTGCTGGTGGTGTGCATCCCGGTCGCCGGCTCGACCCAGGCGATCCGCTCGGGCGGGACGATCTCGGTGAAGGTGGCGACCATCCGGTGGCTGCCCTGCTCGCCGATCATCAGGGTCTCGAACCGGCCGCCGGGGTGGAGCTCGACGACGATGCCGTCGGGCGGCGTGACCATGCCGCTCGGGCCCCAGAAGCACGCGAGCTCGGCGGGCTCGGTGAGGCAGCGCCACACCAGCTCACGCGGTGCGGGCAGGACGCGCCGGTAGACGAGTTCGTCGGCGTTCACGGGTTCTCCCCTTCCTGTAGGTGGGCGAGGTGGGCCTCCAGCCGGTCCATCCGGTCCGACCAGGCCCGCCGGCTCTCCTCGATCCAGGAGAGCGCCGTTTCGAGCGCCGCGGGTTCGAGGCGGCATGGCCGGGTTTGCCGGTGCCGTCCCTGGCTGATCAGGCCGGAGCGCTCAAGCACCCGAATGTGATGTGACACGGCCTGCATGCTCATGGCGTACGGCTCCGCCAGTTCCTTGACCGTCGCCTCGCCCGTGCTCAGCCGGGCCACGATGTCGCGCCTGGTCCGGTCGCTGAGCGCCGTGAACAGGGCATCGAGCTGCTGATCCTCGACCATGGTTCCCATGCCGCTATACAAGCATTCGCTTTATAAAGTGTCAACTTGAGTAACCGGCGTCCTCCGGGCGGTCTGCGACGAGCTCAAGATCAGGCCGGGCTTCGAGAGCGGCTTCTCCTTCGGGCTGCCGGCCCTCCCGAGGTCCGCCGAAGGCTTCGCGGCGGCGACCACGTACTCCGGCTCGGACCTGGCCGCGAGCTGGCACAGGGGGTGGCGGAGGTCGATCGCGACGGCACGTGGCGGCTGACCGCGCTCGGCCGGGCGTTGGCGCCGGCGGTGCAGCGCGCGTACGGCGATTGGGCCGTGGAGTACTGGGACCGGAAGCCGGTCGAGACGATGCCGGGCCTCACCGTGGTGCCACGGCTCGCGGAACCGGTGGCCCGGCGTTCCTGGCGATGGCCCCGGTGCACGAGCCGCTCGACGCCACCCCGGCGCTGCGCCTGACCAGCCGCCGGGGCCTTGCGCCACCACCGGGCCGACGCGCAGCGGAAGAGCGAGGACGAGACCAACCGCCGGGACGAGCCCATTCACCAGGCGCTGTCACAGCCGGCGCGCGGCGAGCCGCTCGCCGGTCTGGGCGGCCCTGCCCGGCTGACCTCCGATCAGGGAGAACGCACGCCCCCGGAGTCTCACTGACCAGGGCGCTCAACTGGCGCAGCTTGATCGAGATCGCGATGAGGGTGACGGCGGGGAGCAAAGGCGGGACCGCGTCCGACTGGCCCTGTTCGCGCTCAAGACGATCCCGGCAGCACCGCCTTCGGCCGCGAAAACCCGGGTGACGCCGGTGGCCGGGGTCCGCGAGAATGGCCGACGTGAAGGAGGTCGAGGTCGTCGTCGCCCATCGCGAGTGCGCGACGCTGCGGGTCGGTGACGTGTTCCTCAAGATCGACGCTGATCAGGCGCGCACCGACGTCGAGGTCGAGGCGATGGCCGTCGCGCCGGTCCCGACTCCGGAGATCCTGTGGCGCAGGCCGCCCGTCCTCGCGCTCGCCGCCCTCCCGGGGACGGCACTCGGCCGCCTCGGCGAACCGTCGACCGCGTCGCCGGCGGCGTGGGCCGCGGCGGGTGCCGCCGTACGGAAGCTGCACGACGCGCCGCTGCCGCCATGGCCCGGCCGGAGCGTCGACGAGTTCGCAGCGCGCCTGGACGGCGAATGCGAGTGGCTCGTCACGAACGGTGTCCTCCCCGCCGACCTGGTCACGCGCAACCGCCGGGTCGCCGAGGCCGCGCTGCGCCCGTGGACACCGGCGTTCATCCACGGCGACCTGCAGATCAGCCACGTGTTCGCCGACGGTGACGAGATCACCGGTGTGATCGACTGGACCGAGGCGAGCCGGGGCGACGCCCTGTACGACCTCGCCACGTTGACACTCGGGCACGAGGAGCACCTGGGCGACGTCGTCGCCGGCTACGGCACCGGCGTCGACCTCGACGTGATCCGCGCGTGGTGGTCGCTGCGCAGCCTGGTGGCGATCCGGTGGCTGGTCGAGCACGGCTTCGACCCGTTCTCGCCGGGCTGCGAGGTCGACGTGCTGAGATCGCGCATGTGACTGTCCCGAAGCGTTGATCGGCGGCATGTCGACGGCGCGGTCGATCCGGTTGCCGTAGTCCTGCCTGTTCGCCACGAGGTGTCAGGCCGCAGCTGTACGCCACGCAGCCGGCCGGGCTCCACGTCGACACCTGGTCCATGAACGGGCGCCAGCTCAAGTGGCTGCTGGGGCACGCGAACGACCGGCGCGGCGTGCTGACCCCGTCCGCCGGCCTGCGTCACACCGTGGAGGACGGCGCCGTCACCGCGATCACGCTGAACGGCCGGCCCGTGACCGACGACCAGGTGATCAAGGTCGCCGCGAACTACATCCTGGCCGGCGGGCTGGGAGGGCAGCCGATCGCCCTGTGATGAACATTCTCTGTTCACTCCCTATTTAACATCCAACGTTGGACGTAGGATGTCCTGTCAAAGCCTCCTGTCAGGAAGGGCGATGACATGCACGACGGTTACCCCCCAGAGCGCCGTACCGGGCGCTTCCGGCTTCGCCGGGCGGCCGCCGCGATGGCGTTCGCGGGCTTACTCATCAGCGCGCTCGGCACGCCGGCCGGCGCGAGCGGCGGCACCGGCGGCACCAGCGGCAACGCGCCGTTCGTGGACGAACAGGTGCTCTACAAGCAGGGCGAGTTCGGGTACGCCTGCTTCCGGATCCCCGCCGTGGTGCGGGCCGCGAACGGCATGGTCCTGGCGTTCGCCGAGGGGCGGGTGAAGGACTGCGGCGACGACGAGGACATCGACCTCGTGCTGCGCCGTTCCGCCGACGGCGGCCGGACCTGGGGGCCGCTGCAGGTGGTCTCGGAAGGCAACGGCACGACGCACGGCAACCCGGTGCCGGTCGTCGACCGGCGTACCGGGCGGGTCGTGCTGGTGAGCACCCACAACGGCGCCGAGCCCTGCCCGAACGGCTGCGACCGGGACCCCTGGGTGCAGGTCAGCGACGACCACGGGGCGACCTGGTCGGCCGCCAGGGAGATGACCGAGGGCAAGCGCCCGGAGTGGAACTTCTGGTACGCCACCGGCCCGATGCACGGCATCCAGCTCGAACACGGCCCGCACGCCGGCCGGCTGGTCGTCGGGGCGAGCTTCGAGAGCTGGGACCGCGTCGGCAAGCACGTGTACGGCACGCACCTGCTCTACAGCGACGACAGCGGGGTGACCTGGGACATCGGCGCCGAGACGTTCCACGACGACGGCACGGTCATCGCCCAGGAGGTCACCGTCGTCGAGCTCGCCGACGGGCGGATCTACGCCTCGGCCCGCGAGCGCGGCACCGACGAGGGCAGCCGGGCGTACGCGACCAGCAGCGACGGCGGCGCGACGTGGGACGAGCCGTTCCGCACCATGCCGGCGCTAGCGACGACCGACGTCCAGGCGTCGCTGCTGCGCTTCGGCGAGAGGCGTGTCCTGTTCTCCTCGCCGATGCACCCGGGCGCCCGTGAGGCGATGGGGATCCGGTCGTCCTACGACGAGGGTGACCACTTCGAGAGCTGGGAAGACGGCAAGGTCTTCCACTGGGGACCGTCGGCGTACTCCGACATGGTGCGTCTGGACGGCGACGAGGCGGCCCTGATGTACGAGGCCGGCAACATCTCGCCGTACGAGCAGATCCGGTACGCGCGCTTCAACGAGGCGTTCCTGGAGACGCCGAACGGCACCCCGCCCGGCATCCCCGGGCCCCCGGCGCCCGGCCCGACGACTCCGGACGCGTCGCCCGGCCGGAACGAGGCGTACGTCCGCGGTGGCGCGCGGACCACCGACGGGCGGTTCGGCGGCGGGCTGGCCCTGGACCGGGTGGACGACCGGGTGGAGGTGGCCTTCGACGACTCCATCGACCTGGGCGCGAGGGACTTCACGCTGACCTCCTGGATCCGCTACTCGGAGAAGACCGGCTCGCACGCGATCCTCTGGTTCCACCGGGTGGACCGCGGCACCAACCCGCCGGCGCTGTGGCTGCGCGCCGAGCCGGCCGCCAACCGGATCCGGGCGGTCCTGGCCGTCGACCGGTTCGACGTGACCGTGCAGTCGCCGAGCGCGTACAACGACGGGCAGTGGCATTTCGTGGCGCTCCAGCGGGTACGCGGTGAGCTCCGGCTGCTGGTGGACGGCGTACAGGTCTCCTCGGCGAAGGCGCCCGCCGGTTCGGTGACCCTCGGCAAGGAGTTCGGGCTCGACGGAATCCACGTCGGACAGCGGCTGGACGGCGCGGACCGCTTCCGCGGCACGCTCGACGAGGTACGCCTCTACCGGCGCGCTCTTTCCGGCGCCGAGCTGGACCTGATCCGGGAGCGCAACCTGCCGATCGGCGGCCGGCTCGGGCTGCGGCTGCCGTTCGACCACGTCAGCTGAGGAACTCGCGAACCGCCTGGCGGCGGCGCTCCCGGGACCCCGTGGGCGCCGTCGCCGCCGTGGACGGCATCCATCGACCGGCCGTCGAAGGACATCCTACGTCCGGAGCGACCCGCTGGACCTCCCCTGTACTGAACGGGCGGCGAACGAGGCTCGCTCGTTCGGTGGCCCGACCGTGTAGTCAGCGTAAAATCTCCTACACCGCCTGGCCTTCCGGGACCGAGAGGTGGGATGTTGACGCAAGGTCCTCGATGAGCCTGGAGGCAGCATGCCTACGCGTGACGGCGCGTCGCTTCAGGAGCGCATCGTCGCCCTGATCCACGAGCGCGGACTGGCCCCCGGGTCACCGATGCCGACCGAAGTGCAGTTGATGGATCTGCTCGGGGTGAGCCGCAACAGCGTCCGCGAGGCCGTCCGGGCCCTGGTGGCCCTGGGCATCGTCGAGATCCGGCACGGACATGGGACGTTCGTCGGGCACGCGTCGCTCGACGTCATGACCCCGTCACTCGCCTTCCGGGTGCGTTCGGGGCCGGGCGGCGGGATCCGCGCGCTGCGCGATCTGGTCGAGGTCCGCGAGCTGCTCGAGACCGGGCTGATCGGCCAGGTGGCCCAGAGCACCAGCCCCACCCGGCTCGCCGTACTGGACGCCCTGGTCAACGGCATGGACCGGGACCGGGAAGCCGATCGGGCGTTCCACGCGCTGCTGTACGAGTCGTGCGGCAACGAGCTGGTGCTGCAGCTGATCGGCCTGTTCTGGGACGTCTACCACGAGGTCGAGCCGACGCTCGGCCCGCCGGAGGAGCGGACCGCGGAGATCGTCGTCAACCATCGCCGGATCGTCGAGGCGCTGCGCGCCCGGGACTCCGAGGCGGCCAGGGAGGCGATGCGGCTGCACTTCCGCGACGTCAAGGCGCGCATCGCGCGGGCGAAGACCCCGCCGGTCCCCGCGCCGACCTGACCCGGCCGCGGCAGCCCGCGCTCGGCTGCCTCCGGATGTTCGACGCACGCGACCGGGCCGTCACGGGGTGCGGAACCCGCGGAAGGTGACGGGGCGGCGGGTGTCGAAGCCGAGCCGCTCGTAGAGGGCGATCGCGCCGGCGTTGGCCTCGGCCACGTGCAGGAAGGGGCGTTCGCCGCGCGCCACGATGCGGGCGACGAGCGCGCTGACCAGGCGGGCGGCGTGTCCGCGCCCGCGTGCCTCGGGGGCGGTGCAGACGGCGCTGATCTCGGTCCACCCCGGGGGCCGCAGCCGCTCACCCGCCATCGCCACCAGGATGCCGTTGTCGCGGATGCCGAGGTAGGTGCCGAGTTCGCGGGTGCGCGGCCAGAACGGCCCCGGTTGGGCCCGCGCGACGAGGTCGAGCATCTCGGGCACGTTGTCCGGCCCCAGCTCCGCCACGTCGGTGGCGAGGTCGTCGGGGAGGCCGCCGCCGGTCCAGATCATCTGCCGACCGTCTAGGACGAAGACCGGCTCCCAGTCCGGCGGCGGTGTCGCCGCGCCACTGAACATGTCGGCGACCTCGCCCCGCCCGAGCAGCCGGGCGAGGTCCGCCCACTCCCCCTCGTCCGCGTCGGCGGTCACCGCGGAGAAGGTGGCGACCCCCGGCTGGTAGGTGGCGGCCTTGCCGCGCCGGCGGGCGAGGTGCGCGTGGTGACCGCGCAGCGATGCGCCCACCGGGTCTTCGAGCGCGGTGGCGTCCCGGCTCGCCATGGTGCTCCGCCTCTCGGGTCGTACGGGGTTGCCGCCGGCCCCGCTGGACGGGGACCGGATCCGGCCGACCATCCTAGGGGCCCTGTCGCCGAGGTCCACGGACAGGGGACGGTGACGAGGTCATGGGTCGAACCCCTTGCGCGGATCGACGGGAAGCCGCCGGGCGGCCACGCCGGCCCAGCCGAGGCTGAGCGCGGCCACGAGCAGGACTCCGCCTGCGCCGAGGCCGGCGGCGACGAGGCCCGCCGCGCCGGGGATGACGAGCTGGCCGGTGCGGTTGCCGACCAGTCGCAGCGACATGGCCCGGCCGCGCATGCCCTCCGGTGCGGACTCGGCCAGCCATGACATCGTCAGCGGCTGGCCGACCCCGAGACCGAACCCGACGACGACGAGCAGCGCGGCCAGCAGCCACAACGGCATGGGCACCGGCGTGAGCAGCATGCCGGCGGCCGCGCCCAGCGTGCTGACGACCAGCAGCCGGCGCCGGCCCACGGCCCGGGCGAGGCGGCCGAGGAAGAAGCGCGAGATCATGGACGCCAGTCCGCGGAGCGTGAGCAGGAGCCCCACCGCGCCCGCGGTCAGCCCGAGCTCGGTGCCGAGCGCGGGCAGGTAGGCCAGGGTGATGTCGACCGCGGCCAGCACCACGCAGCTCGTCAGCAGGGCGTGCCCGAGTCCGGGCAGTCTCAGCAGCGTCCGCAGGTCGCCGCCGTCCGCTTCGGTGCGGCCGATCGGGTGGTTCGGGAGCAGGGCCGACAGCGCGAGCAGCAGCAGGGCCAGGCCGCAGGAGGCGGCGAAGATGCGGCCGGTGTCGGGGATCGCGCCCTCGCCGCCGAACGCGGCGATCAGCAGCGGGCCGGCGGCCTGGCCGAGCGAGGCGGCGAAGGTGTAGTGGCCGAAGGCGGTGTCGTGGCGGCCGCGTTCGGTGGTGTTGGCGACCAGCGCCTGCTGGGCGATGACGCTGCCCAGATGTCCGGTGCCGAGCAGGATCCCGGCCACGACCAGACCGGCGACGGTGTGGCCGATCGTGGTGAAGGCGATCGCGGCGGCGGTCAGGAAGAGCGCGCCCGCCACGGCCATGCGCCGCTCGCCGTAACGGTCGGCGGCGTGCCCGGCGGGCACGGCCAGCAGCAGCGGCGCGAGGGCGAAGCTGGCGCCGAGCACGCCGAGCCAGGCGGACGGCACGTCCAGCTCGATCGCCCGGTAGGACATGGTGGGGCGCAGCACGAACGTGATGATCTGGGTGCCGGCGGAGTGGGCCGGCAGGACGGCGTGCCGATGCCGGAAGTCAGGCATCGGCCTCGCCCTCGGCGGCGGAGCCCTCCGCCGGGTGGTGCTTGCGCAGCCGCCAGGCGGCCTGGGCGCCGAGGCTGGTGTCGATGTGCTCGCGCATGACGGCCGCGGCCGACTCCCCGTCGCCGGCGATGACGTACTCCAGCAGGGCCTCGTGCTCGACGGCCTTGCGGTCGCGGGCCGCCTGGCCGCGCTCGACCTCCAGGGCGAGGCGGCGGTAACGGTCGGCCTTGTCCCACAGCCCGTCGAGGGTCTGGATGAGCAGGTCGTTGTGGGAGGCGGAGTAGAGGGCGGTGTGGAACTTGCGGTGGGCGACGAGCTGCTCGACGGCGGGGTTGCCGGGCAGCGGCCTGAGACCTTCGTGGGCGGCGCGCATGGCGGCGATGTCGGCTTTGGTGCGGCGTTCGGCGGCCAGCGCGACCGCGAGCGGGTCAAGGGAACGGCGCAGCTCCAGCAGGTCACGGGCCTCCTCGGCGGCCAGCGGCGCGACGCGGGCGTCGCGGTGGGCGTCGAGCTCGACCAGCCCCTCGCTCTTCAGCCTCCGCAGCGCCTCGCGCAAGGGAGTGGTGCTGATGCCGATCTGGCGGGCCAGTTGCGCCTGGGCGATGACCGAGCCGGGCAGCAGCGCCCCGGACAGGATCAGCTCCTTGACCCGGAGGTAGGCGTAGTCCGCCTTGGTGGTGTAGAGCTCGGCCGCTGATTCGCTCATCGTTGTCCTGTCTCGTTGCCCGATGACGGTTATAACCTACACCTCTCGCCTGGCCTGTCGGCAAGCGGCCTGCTCAGCGCCGACCCGGCGCCACCAGGGCGATGCCAGTCGTAGCCACGTCACATTCCGGAAACGGAGGGTTGACGTCATAGGTTATAACGAAGCAGAGTGTGCGGAATCGCAGGCGGCGGCTGGTCGGCCCCGCCTGATCTAGGAGGAAGCACATGACCACCTTCCACCCCCCTTTCCGGGCAATCGGCGCCGCCGTGCTCGCGTTCGGTCTGCTCACGGCATGCGGCGGTGGTGGCGGTAGCGGCGAGGGGGCGCCGAACGAGCCGCCGCCGAACCAGATCGCGACGGGTCAGGCCCCGTCGTACTACCCGGCCGAGTACGGCCGGCTGATCGAGGCGTCCAGGAAGGAGGGCGGCACCCTCACCATCTACTCCAACACCGACCAGGAGAACTGGGCGCCGATCTTCCGCGACTTCCAGAAGAAGTACCCCTGGGTGACGAAGATCGCGGCCAACAACCTGGACAGCGACGAGGTGTTCCAGCGCGTACTCAGCGAGCAGGCCACCGGCAACTCGCCGGCCGACCTGGTCGTGTCGAACGCCGCCCAGGCGTGGGCCGACTTCGCCGGACGGCCGGCCACGCTGATGGAGTACGCCTCCCCGGAGAAGGACAAGCTTCCCGAGTTCGGTGAGCTGCTGCCCAACGTGTACGCGATGTCCATCGATCCGCTGTCGATCGCGTACAACACCGCCCTGCTGCCGGAGAAGCCGACCGGGCTCAAGAGCCTGGCGGCGATCCTGGCCCAAGGACCCCGCCCAGTACAAGACCAAGATCACTACACGGGACGTCAGCGGCGCGTTCGGCTTCACCGTCTCGCACGCCTTCGCCGACGCCCGCCCGGACTCCTGGGCCTCCCTGCAGTCGGTGCTCCCCCTGGCCAGGCCCGAGACCTCGTCCGGCACCCAGATGGAGAAGATCATCGCGGGCGAGTACGTGGCCGGGTTCTTCGTCAGCGCCGCCCCGGCGTACCCGGTGGTCGAGAAGAGCGGCGGCCTGCTGGCGATCTCCTTCCTCGACGACGGCACGGTCGCGCTGCCGCGCGGCATCGGCATCGCCGCCAAGGCGCCGCACCCGGCCACCTCGAAGCTGTTCGTCGACTTCATCCTGTCGCAGGAGGGTCAGCGGGCGGTGGCCGAGGGCGGGCTCACCTCCTACCGCGACGACGTCCCGGCCGCGGACGGACTGCACACCTACCAGGAGCTGGTGACGGCCGTGGGTGAGAGCAACGTGATTCTCGCCGCGTACGAGAAGCTCCCGGACGCCGAGGTCAAGACGTTCACCGACAAGTGGAACGGCCTGCTCGGCCGCTGAGAGGAATGCGATGACCACCCTGTCACCGCCGCGCCGGGGCTCGGCGCCGGCGCATCCCCCGCCCCGCTACCGCAGGCCGCTGGGGCTGACGCGGGAGAGCTGGCTGCAGTACGGCGTGTTGCTCCTGCTGGCCGTGCTGGTGCTGGCACCGGTGGTGCCGACGCTGTACCAGTCCTTCCTCGACCGTCCCCTGTACGAGGCGGGCGGCGTGCTCGGCGCCGGCAACTACGTGCGGCTGTTCACCGAGGCGGGATTCGGCCGCGTCGTGCTCAACACGGCGCTGTTCGCGGGGCTGACCACCGTGCTCAGCCTGCTCATCGCGGTGCCGATGGCGGTGATCGTGGTGCGCACGAAGCTGCCCGGCGGCCGCGTCTTCGCCGCCGCCATGCAGTGGCCGTTCTTCATCTCCTCGCTCATCCTCGGTTTCGGCTGGATCACCATGTACGGCCCGGCCGGGTTCGTCAGCGTCGAGGTGCGCCGCGTCCTCGGCTTCCTGCCGTGGGACCTGTACACCATCCCCGGCATGGCACTCACCGAGGCCGTGGCGCTGGCCCCGATCGTCTACACCTTCTGCGCGAACGCCCTGCGCCAGAGCGACGCCTCGCTGGAGGCCGCCGCGCAGGTGTGCGGTGCGGGACCGCTGCGCGTCCTGCGCTCGGTGATCCTGCCGCTGCTGCGCCCGCCCGTCGTCTACAGCTCCATCCTGGTGATCAGCATGTCGGTGGAGACGCTGAGCGTGCCGCTGCTGTTCGGCCAGCCGGTCGGCATCGACGTCTTCTCCACGTTCCTGTACCGCAACGGCCTGCAGTCGATCAATCCGGACTACGGCGTGCTGGGCGCGGCCTCGGCGATCATCCTGGTGGTGACGATCACCCTGGTCGCGCTGCAGGCCAAACTGCTGAAGAACGCCCAGCGGTTCGTCTCCGTACGTGGCAAGGCCACCCGCCCGCGGCCGCTGGACCTGGGGTGGCTGAAGTGGATCAGCGCTGCCGCCATCGCCTTCTACGTCGTCATGGGGGCCCTGATCCCCATCGGCGGGCTGGTGTTCCGCTCGTTCACGCAGGTGTTCACGCCGCTGCAGTCGCCCTTCAAGAGCCTCACCGGCGACAACTACGAGCGCATCTTCACCTATCCGGTGTACGTGCAGTCGATCGTCAACAGCCTGCTGGTGGCCGCGATCGGCGCCGTCCTGGTCAGCGTGCTGTCGCTGGCGGCGGTCATGGTGGCCAGGCGGTCGAGCTTCCGTTTCGGCCGCGCGGTGGAGTATCTGGCGCTCGCCCCGCAGGCGATGCCCGGCATCATCGTCGGCATCGGCCTGTTCTGGGCGCTGGCCTTCGCCCCCTTCGGGCTGGGCAGCCTGCTCCAGGGCACGCTGTGGGTGCTGATCATCGGGTTCGGGCTGCGCGCGCTGCCCAGCGGGTTCGGCTCCATCTCGCCGTCGATCATGCAGATCGGCCGCGAGCTGGACAACGCCGCCCGCGTGTCGGGGGCCGACTGGGTGCGCACGTTCACCCGCATCCTGGCCGCGCTGCTGCGGCCGGCCTTCGCCGGGGCGCTGATCCTGACGTTCGTGACGCTGCTCAAGGAGTACTCGCCCGCGGTCTTCCTGGCCTCGGCCGACACCAACATCATCGGCACCACCATGCTCGAACTGTGGGTGCAGGGCAACACCGGCTCCGTGGCCGCCCTGGCCAGCCTGCAGATCGCCATCACGGCGACCTTCGTCGGGCTCGCCGGACTCCTCCTCAAGGGACGCCACCAGAAAGCAGACGACAATGCCTGAGGTCAAGGTCGCCCACCTGTCCAAGCGCTTCGGCGACAACGCCGTCCTGCGCGACATCTCGTTCACCATCGCCGACGGCGAGTTCTTCACCCTGCTCGGCCCCAGCGGCTGCGGCAAGTCCACCACCCTGGCCTGCATCGCCGGCCTGGAGCAGCCCACCAGCGGGAGCATCGCCGTCGGAGCCGCCACCTTCGTCGACGCGGGCACGTTCGTGCCCCCCGAGGGCCGCAACCTCGGCATGGTGTTCCAGTCGTACGCGCTGTGGCCGCACATGACCGTCGCCCAGAACCTGGCCATGCCGCTGAAGATCCGCAAGGTCGACCGGCGCGAACAGGACACGCTCATCACCGAGGCCCTGGGCAAGGTGGGACTGGCCGAGCTGAGGGACCGCTACCCGCACCAGCTCTCCGGCGGCCAGCAGCAGCGCGTCGCGCTCGCCCGCGCCCTGGTCTACTCCCCCGGCGTCCTGCTGCTCGACGAGCCGCTGTCCAACCTGGACGCCAAACTGCGCGACCAGGCCCGCGCCTGGCTCAAGCGGCTGCAGACCGAACTCGGCATCACCACCGTGTACGTCACCCACGACCAGGAGGAGGCGCTGGCCCTGAGCGACCGCATCGCGGTGATGTCCAAAGGCGACATGGTGCAGATCGGCGCCCCCGAAGAGATCTACGAGAGGCCGGCCACCGCCGAGGTCGCCGCCTTCGTCGGCCGCTGCAACTTCCTCACCGGCACCGCGACCGGCCCGCGGGAGGTGCGGCTCGACTGCACCGGGCAGGCCGTCGCCGTCCCCGGCACCGCCGTGACCGCCGGCACCCGCGTCACCGTGGCGATCCGCCCCGAACGGCTGGAGATACTCCCGCCCGGCCGCACCGCGCCCGCCGACGTCAACGTGCTCACCGCCCAGGTGCTCACCAGCTCCTACGTCGGCGCCCGCCACGAGTACGACCTGCGCCTGGGCGACCACGTCAGCGAGGCCGAGACCTCCCGCCCCGGTCTGGCCGGAGAGGTGACGCTCGTCGCCGAGCCCGCCGCGTTCCTGCTCTATCCGACCACCGACGCCCTGCCCCAGGACGTCGAAGCGCTCATCACCATCGCACAGTGAGGACTTCTGTGACTTCCTACCGTCTTGGCGTGCTCGAAGGCGACGGCATCGGGCCCGAGATCGTGCCCGCGTCCGTCCTGGTCGTGGACGCCGCGCTCGCGGCGGCCGGCGCCGCCCCCGCCGACTGGGTGGAGCTGCCGCTGGGCGCCTCCGCCATCGGCACGCACGGCGATGCCGTACCGGAATCGACGCTGACGGCGCTGGAGGGACTGGACGCCTGGCTGCTCGGCCCGCACGACAGCGCCGCCTACCCCGAGCCGCACCGCTCCAAGCTCAACCCCAGCGGCACCATCCGCAAGCACTTCGACCTGTTCGCCAACATCCGCCCGGCCAAGTCGTTCGAGGGCGCCGACGCGATCGTCCCCGGCACCGACCTGGTCATCGTGCGGGAGAACACTCAGGGCTTCTACGCCGACCGCAGCACCTACAAGGGCACCGGCGAGTTCATGCCGTCGCCCGACGTGGCCATCGCCATGGGCATCATCACCCGGCCCGCGGTCGAGCGGATCGCCGTCGAGGCGTTCGAGCTGGCCTCCCGCCGGCGCGGCAAGGTCACCGTCGTCCACAAGGCGAACGTGCTGAAGCTCACCACCGGCATGTTCCGCGACGTCTGCCAGGAGGTCGCCGCGGGCTACCCGGACGTGACCGTGGACGACTTCCACATCGACGCGATGACCGTCCACCTGGTGCGGCGGGCGAACGACTTCGACGTGATCGTCACCGAGAACATGTTCGGCGACATCCTGTCCGACCTGGCCGGAGAGATCGCCGGATCGCTCGGCATCGCCCCGTCCATCAACTCCTCCCACGAGCGCGCCATGGCGCAGGCGGCCCACGGCTCCGCCCCCGACATCGCCGGCCGCGACCTGGCCAACCCGATCGCGATGATCCTGTCCAGCGCCATGCTGCTCGACTGGCTGGGCGCCCGGCACCAGGATTCGGCCCTGGCCGAGGCCGCCACGCGCATCGAGGCGGCGGTCGCCGACACCGTCCGCGCCGGCATCCGTACCCGGGACATGGGGGGCACGACCGGCACCCGGGCCTTCGCGGAGGCCGTCGCCGCCGGCGTGAAGCGATGACCTTCACGGTCGCCGTCGTCAACGCCACCCCGGCCTCCATCCAGCCCGCCGCCGACGGGCTCGCCGAAGGGTTCCCCGAGGCCACCGTCTGGCACCTGCTGGACGACCGGCTCGTGACGGAGGCCGACGCGGCCGGCGGCATGACGCCCGCGCTTACGCGACGCATGCTGGCGCTCGTCGACCACGCGGTCCGCGGCGGCGCGGACGCCGTGCTGCTGTCCTGCTCCATGTACGGCCCCGCCGCCCAGCTGGCGCGGCGGTTGCACGACGTGCCGGTGACGGGCTCGGACGAGGCGATGTTCGCCGAAGCCGGGCGGCGCCGGCCCGGCACGGTCCTGGTGCTCGGCTCGCTCGGCTCGGCGGCGGCGGACTCGGCCCGGCGGCTGGAAGAGGTGGCGGGCGGCGCCGAGATCCGCGCGGTCGCGGCGCCGGGAGCCGCCGCCGCGGCGGCCTCCCAGGACTGGCCGGACCTGACCGACGTGCTCGCGCGGGCCGCCGGGCCCGCCCTGCCCGGTGCCGACCTGGTCCTGCTCGGCCAGTACTCGATCAGCCCGGTCCATGCCGAGCTGGGCGACCGGCTCGGCGTGCCGGTGCTGAGCCCGCCGCTCGCGGCGGCCAGGGCGTTGCGCGAGGCCCTGCGATGAGCCCGCTGCTCGGCTGCGTGGCCGACGACTACACCGGCGGCACCGACGTGGCCGCGGCCTTCCGGCGGTCGGGGCTGCGTACGGTCCTGCTGTTCGGGCCGCCGGAGCCCGGCGCGGTCCTGCCGGGTTGCGACGCGGTCGTCGTCGCGCTCAAGACCCGCTCGGTCCCGGCCGGGGAGGCTGTGGCCGCCTCGCGCGCCGCCCAGGACTGGCTGGCCGGCGCCGGCGTCCGGCGGCTCTACGTCAAGTACTGCTCCACCTTCGACTCCACCGACCAGGGCAACATCGGCCCGGTCGCCCGGGCGCTGGCCGAGGCGGGCGGGGCCGGCCTGACCGTCGTGTGCCCGGCCTCGCCCGAACACGGCCGTACCGTCTACCAGGGGCACCTGTTCGTCGGTGACCGGCTGCTGTCGGAGTCGCCGATGCGGCACCACCCGCTCACCCCCATGACGGACTCCGACCTGGTCCGCGTCCTGGGACGGCAGACGCCGCACGGCGTCGCGCTGATCCCGCTGCGGACGGTGGAGCGCGGCGCCGGCGCGGTGCGATCCGCGTTGGACGAGCTGGAGGCGCGCGGCGTCCGCCACGCCGTGACCGACGCCGTCAGCGACGGCCACCTCGACATCATCGCCCGCGCCGCCGCGCACCTGCCCGTGATCACGGGCGCCGCGGGGCTGGCCCGCGCGACCGGCGCTCTCGCCGGCACGGACCTTCCCGCCACGGACCTTCCCGCCGGGGACGGCGTGCCGGCGCTGCCGCCGGGGCCGTCCGTGGTGCTCGCGGGCAGTTGCTCGGCGGCCACGCTGGAGCAGGTGGCGGTGGCGCGCGGGCGCATGCCCGCCCACCGGCTGCACGCGCACGACGACGGTCAGGCCGAGGCGCTGAGCTGGCTGGAGAGCCGGCTCGCCCGGGAGGAGCGGATGCTGGTCTACTCCTCGGCCCCGCCGGAGCGGCGTTCGCCAGGCGCGGCCGCGTTCCTCGAACGGGCGCTGGCCGCCGTCGCGGCCCGCGCCGCCGAACTGGGCGCGCGCCGCATCGTCGTGGCCGGCGGCGAGACCTCCGGCGCCGTGGTGAACGCGCTCGGCGTGACGGCCGCGGTCGTCGGCGCGGAGGCCGACCGTGGTGTCCCGTGGCTGCTCACCACCGGCGAACCGCGCCTGGCGCTGCTGCTCAAGTCCGGCAACTTCGGCCGTCCCGACCTCCTCGTCCGAGCCACGGAGACACCATGACCAGCCTGGCACGCCAGGTCGCCGACCTGGGCGCGTCCCTGTTCCACCGGCGGCTCACCCACGGCCGCACCGGCAACATCAGCGCGCGCACCGGCGACACGTTCCTCATCACGCCGACCGGCGGCTCGCTCGGCACCGTGACGCCCGGCGCCCTGTCCGTCGTCGACCTGGCCGGAAAGCACCTGGACGGGCCGCGCCCGTCCAAGGAGGCGTTCCTGCACGCCGCCCTCTACCGGGCCCGCCCGGACGCGGGCGCGGTCGTCCACCTGCACAGCACGCACGCCGTCGCCGTGTCCTGTCACGACGGGCTCGACCCCGAGGACGTGCTGCCGCCCCTGACCGCCTACTACGTGATGCGGGTCGGACGGCTGCCGCTGCTGCCCTACCACGCGCCCGGCGACCCGGCGCTGGGACCGCTGGCCGAGCGGGCGGCCCGTACCGCGCACGCGCTGCTGCTGGCCAACCACGGCCCGATCGTGGCCGGCGCCGGCCTCGCCGCCGCCGCCGACGCGATCGAGGAACTGGAGGAGACGGCGCGGCTGTGGCTGCTGCTGCGTGACCGTCCCGTCCGGCCGCTCACTCCCGGCCAGGTCAGGAGCCTGTCATGATCCCTTCCTCCGAACTGATCGGCTTCGGCGTCGCGGTCCTGACCGCGCTCGGCGTCCCCGAGCGGGATGCCCGGCTGGTGGCCGACAGCCTGGTCACGGCCGACGCGTGGGGGCACCCCTCGCACGGCATGCTGCGCCTGGAGTGGTACGCCGACCGCCTGCGCTCCGGCGCCATGCGCGCGGTGACCGACGTGGCGACCGTGGTGGACGGCGGCGCCGTCGCCGTGCTCGACGGCCGCGACGGCGTGGGGCAGGTCGTCACCGCGTACGCGGCCCGTGACGCGGTACGCCGGGCGGGTGAGCACGGCATCGGCGCGGTGGCCGTGCGCAACAGCAACCATTTCGGCACCGCCGCCTACTTCACCCGCATGATCGCCGCCGAGGGCTACGTCGCCCTGCTGACCACCAACGGCAGCCCCGCCATGGCCCCCTGGGGCGGCACGGAGAAGAGCGTCGGCGCCAACCCCTGGTCCATCGCGGTGCCGGGCGGGCGGCGCGGCCCCGTCGTGCTCGACATCGCCAACACCACCGTCGCCCGAGGCAAGATCTACGCCGCCCTGGAGCGCGGGGAGGCGATCCCCGAAGGCTGGGCCCAGACCGCGGACGGCAGCCCCACCACCGATCCGGCCCAGGCCGTCGACGGGCTCATCCTGCCCATGTCGGGGCACAAGGGCTACGGCATCTCCTTCATGATGGACGTGCTGTCCGGCGTGCTGACCGGCAGTTCCTACGCCACCGACGTGGCCGGCCCGTACGTTCCCGACCGCCGCAGCGGCTGCGGCCACCTGCTCCTGGCCCTGCGCCTCGACGCCGTGGCCGACCCCGCCGACTACGCCCGCCGCCTCGACGACCTCATCGACCGCACCAAAGCCGTGCCGCTCGCGCCCGGCTTCGACGAGATCTTCTACCCCGGCGAGATCGAAGACAGGAACGCCGCCAGAACCGGTGTGCGCCTGCCCGGCAAGACCCTGCGCGGCCTCGAACGCCTCGCCGATGCCTGCGGACTGCCGCATCCCGGGTGGATGACCGCATGTTCGTCGTGATCGTCCATCTGCGGGCGCGGCCCGACCGTCTCGGCACCTTCCTCACCGGCATCGAGGCCAACGCCCGCGCCACCCGGCGGGAGCCCGGCTGCCTCCGCATCGACGTCGTGCGCGCCGACGAGGACCCGCACCGGTTCATCCTGTACGAGATCTACCGGGACCGGACGGCCTTCTTCACCGAGCACCGCTCCGCGGCGCACTACGCCGCCTGGCGGCAGATCGCCGAGGAGTGCGTGACCGAGCATCGCAACACCTTCTGCCATCCCGTCTCGCTGCAAGGCAAGGACTCGTGACCGACTACCTCACGGCGGGAGCCCGCCGCTACCGCATCCATCCCGTCCACTCCCCCGCGCGCCTGCCGTACAGCCTGCGCATCATGCTGGAGAACCTGCTCCGCCATCGCGCGCCCGCCGAGCAGGTGGCGGCGCTGACCGGATGGCAGCCGCGCGGGGACCGCACCGCGGCGGTGGATCTGCGTCCGGCCCGCGTGTTCCTGCACGACACCAACGGGGTGCCCGCCCTCGCCGACCTGGCCGCGATGCGCGACGCCATGGCCGCACTCGGCGGCGACCCCGAGCGGGTCAACCCGGCCGTCCCCGCCGAACTCGTCGTCGACCACTCGATCATCGCCGACGTCTTCGGCCGCCCGGACGCCCTGGCGCGCAACGCCGAGCTGGAGTACGAGCGCAACGCCGAGCGCTACCGCTTCCTGCGCTGGGGGCAGGCGTCACTGCGCGGCTTCACGGTGGTGCCGCCGGGCAAGGGCATCATGCACCAGATCAACGTCGAGTACCTGGCTCGCGTGGTGATGACCCACGACGGTGCGGCCTACCCGGACCTGTGCCTGGGCACCGACTCGCACACCACCATGGTCAACGGGCTCGGCACGCTCGGCTGGGGCATCGGCGGCATCGAGGCCGAGGCGGCCATGCTCGGGCAGTCGGTGTCCATCCTCGTCCCCGACGTGGTCGGCGTGCGCCTGCACGGCGCGCTCCCCACCGCCGCCACGGCGACCGATCTCGTGCTCACCCTCACCGAGAGGCTGCGCGAGCACGGCGTGGTCGGCAAGATCGTCGAGTTCCACGGGCCCGGCGTCACCGCGCTGCCGGTCACCGACCGGGTGACGATCTCCAACATGAGCCCGGAGTTCGGCTCCACCGCCGCGCTGTTCCCCGTCGACGACGAGACCATCCGGTACCTGCGCTTCACCGGCCGTTCCGACGAGCAGGCCGACCTGGTCGAGGCCTACGCCAAGGCACAGGGCCTGTGGCACGACCCCGCCGCGCCGCCTTCCTACACCGCCGACCTCGACCTCGACCTGTCCAGCGTCGTCCCGTCGGTCGCCGGCCCCCGCCGGCCGCAGGACCGCATCCCCCTGGACGGCGTCAAGGCGGCCTTCCGCGCCCAGAACCATCCGCCCGTCGAAGCCCGGGCCGGCCAGGAGATCGGCCACGGCACCGTCGCCATCGCCGCCATCACCTCCTGCACCAACACCTCCAACCCGTCGGTCATGGTCGCCGCCGGGCTGCTCGCCAAGAAGGCCGCCGAACGCGGCCTGCGCGTCAAACCCTGGGTGAAGACGACGCTGTCACCCGGTTCGCGCGTTGTCATGGACTACTACGCCGAGGCCGGCCTGATCCCGGCCCTGGAGCGGCTCGGCTTCGCCCTGGCCGGGTTCGGCTGCATGACCTGCATCGGCGCCTCCGGCCCGCTCGTCGACGAGGTGTCGCGCGCCGTGGCCGAGCACGATCTCGACGTGGCCGCGGTCCTGTCCGGCAACCGCAACTTCGAGGGCCGCATCCAGCCCGAGGTCCGTTCCAACTATCTCGCCTCCCCGCCGCTCGTCGTCGCCTACGCGCTGGCCGGCACCGTGAACGTCGATCTCACCGTCGAGCCTCTCGGGACCGGCGCCGACGGCCGCCCCGTCCACCTGCGGGATCTGTGGCCCAGCCCGGACGAGGTACGCGCCGTCATCGACAGGGTGATCCGCCCCGAGATGTTCACCCGCGCCTACGCCGGCATCCTCGACGGCGACGAGCGCTGGCAGCGCCTGGACGCTTCCGCCTCCGCCACCTACCCCTGGGACCCCGGCTCCACCTACGTACGCCGCGCCCCCTACCTGGACGGGATGCCCGCGGAGCCGCCGCCCGTCACCGACATCCGCGACGCCCGGGTCCTGGTCAAGCTGGGCGACTTCATCACCACCGACCACATCTCGCCGGCCGGCGCCATCCTGCCGTCCAGCCCCGCCGGACGCTACCTCACCGGGCTGGGAGTCCCCCGCCACCAGCTCAACACCTACGCCTCCCGCCGCGGCAACCACGAGGTCATGATGCGCGGCGCCTTCGCCAACGTCCGCCTGCGCAACCAGCTCGCCCCCGGCACCGAAGGCGGTCTCACCCCCAACTTCCTGGACGGCGGCCGGGTCACCAGCGTGTACGAGGCCGCCTGCGCCTACCGGGCCGCCTCGGTGCCCGCCGTGGTGCTGGCCGGTGAGGGCTACGGCGCCGGCTCCTCACGCGACTGGGCGGCCAAGGGGCCCGCGCTGCTGGGCGTCGAAGCCGTGATCGCCAAGTCGTTCGAACGCATCCACCGGTCGAACCTGGTCGGCATGGGGGTGCTCCCGCTGCAGTTCCTCCCCGGGGAGGGCCCCGGCGAGCTCGGCCTGACCGGCCACGAGACCATCACCGTCGCCGGGCTCGCGGCACTCGACGGGCCGGACCGCCCGCCCACGCTCACCGTGACCGCCGGCGCCATCACCTTCCAGGCCCGCCTTCGCCTGGACACGCCACGCGAGGCCGCCTACTACCGGCACGGCGGCATCATGCCTTACGTCCTGCGCCACCTGCTCGCGGGCTGAGGCCCCTGTGGCGGCAGGGCGTTCGTGGATCATTCGGGCCGAGGACGCAGACGAGCGAGCGCGATGCACCGCCCCCGTCCGACGACCGCCCGGCGGGCCCGGCGGCGGCTCAGGCGACCACCACGCGCCGCCCGCGCGCGTGACCGGCCTGGCTGTCGATGTGCGCCTTCGCGGCCTCGGCGAGCGTGTACGACCGCTCGACCGGGATGTGAAGTCTTCCCCGCTCGATGAGGCCGACGGCTTCGGCGAGCGCTGCCGGCACGCTCCCGGCCGCACCGGAGAATCGCACCCCGAACTCCGGTGCGCCGAGGTCGGCGATGGAGATCACCTTCCGCGGGTCGCCGGTCAGCTCGACGAGCTCGCGGATCACGCCCGAGCCGGCCAGATCGAGGGCCGCGTCGACGTGGCCGAGCTGCCTCACCCGCTCGACCCAGCCCTCCCCGTACGTCGTGGCGAGGGCGCCCAGGTTGCGTAGATAGTCCTGGTTCGCCACCCCGGCCGTGCCGATCACCGTGATGCCGCGGTCGCGGGCGATCTGCAGCACCGCCGATCCGACGCCCCCGGACGCACCGCTGACCAGCAGAGTCTGGCCGGGCCGCACCCCGACCTCGCGGATGATGCGCAGCGCGGTCTCGACCACCGAGGGGTAGCCGGCCGCCTCTTCGAACGTCAGACCTTCCGGCATGCGGGCCCAGGCGGACAGCACGGCGTACTCGGCATAGGTGCTGGAGCCTTCGCCGAACACGTGGTCGCCGGCCTTGACGTCCTCGACGCCCTCGCCCACCTCGTCCACCACCCCCGAGGCGTCCAGCCCGACCCCGGCGGGCAACGTGATCGGATGGGCCTTCAGCATCTGGCCTTCGCGCACCCTCCAGTCGACGGGGTTCACGCCCGCCGCCCGTACGGCGATGCGGATCTGGCCGGGGCCCGCGTGGGGCTCCTCGGCGTCTATGAGTTGCAGAACGTCCGGGCCGCCGAACTCGGCGAAGCTCACCTTCTTCATGCGGCCGACCGTAGCACTAACGGTTAGCGTTTCGAAACGGATGGTCTTTTGTATTTGCTAGCATCAGGGCATGACCGTGCTGTTCGGACGCCGGGAGCGCAAGAAGGCCGCGACCCGCCAGAACATCGCCGAGACCGCCCTGCGGCTCTTCCTCGAGCGGGGCTACGACGCGGTGGGCCTGCGTGACGTGGCCGCCGAGGCCGACGTGGCGGTGACCACGATCTTCGCTCACTTCGCCTCGAAAGAGGCCCTGGTGTTCGAGCAGGACGGAACCTTCGAGCACCGCCTCACCCAGGCGGTCACCGATCGGCCGCCGGGCGAGCCGCTCATTCCTGCGCTGCGCCGCGAGATCCATGCCATGGTGCGACACTGCACGGCGGAGGGTGCCGCCCCGATCTGGCGCATGATCGACGAGTCACCGGCCCTGCGGGACTACGAGGTGGCGATGAGGCTGCGCCATGCGGAGTCACTGGCGGCGGCCGTCGCCGCCGACCTTGATCTGCCGTCGATCACGACGGCCTGCCGGACGATCGCCAGGTTCGTGATCGACGCGCATTCGCTGGCTCGCGAGGCGGCCGATCCGGAGGCCGCGGTGGACGAGATCTTCCGGATGATCGAGGCGGCCTGGGACGCCGCGGGCCGGAGGTCTACCTGCTGATACGCGCCCTGTCCCAGGCGTCCGCCCCCACCCCCGACGTCCTCGCCCGCGCCATCGGCGTCGTCCTCACGGGCCTGTCGGCAGCGGGTCCGGGGCCCTCGCCGTCAGCCTGAACAGCTCCGGCACGGGGGCGAAGTCGACGGATCCCGACGCATCGCCCGCCGTCGCGTCCGGCCGTCCCGCGCTGTTCACTGCCGCGGACTGGCCGGTGCCTCGGCGGACACCTGCTTGCATTTCTTCTCGGCGGCCTTGAAATCCGGGTCCTCACCGGCCTCCTGGGTGATGCGCATCATGCCGCCCTCGGGGTCGGGGTAGGCCTCGACGCCGTTGTCGCGCATGCACTGGGCCATCTTGCGCAGGTCCTCGGCCATCTTGGGGTCGTTGCGGACCCGCTGCCGGCCGGTCGGCGCGTACTGCCTGCACGCCTCCTGGGCAGCCTCGACCTTGTCCTGCGGCGCGTCGAGCGTCATCGTCAGCCTGCCGCTGGGGTCGGGGTCCGGCATGTCGATGTCGTGCTCCCGCATGCATTGGGCGTACTTCAGCGCCCTCTCCTGCGAGTCCGCGCTCGGTGCGGCGCGGGCCCCGGTCCGGTCTCCGGCCGAGGCCACATCCGCGCCGCCCGGATCGCCGGAACCGCAGCCGGTCAGCCCCAGCGTGAGCACGAGCGGTGCCGTGACCAGCGCGCGTAGAACCCGTCCTGTCATGGAATCTCTCCTCGTCGAACGAACCGTCGGGATGGACGTCGTCACGAACAGAGATCAATAGCGCAACGCCCCTATGGAAGGGATATGGTCCGTCGATCGGCCCTCGATCGGTGCCGGCCAGTAGATGTGGACCCTCGAAAATCCCCAGCGAGAGGATCACATCGATGAGGCGTGGCACGACTGCCGGCACGGCCGCCGGGGTGGCATGCGCGGTGCTGGCGCTCAGCGTCCCCGCACCCGCCGGCGCCGAGCAGGTCAAGCTGGGAGACGTCCAGCGGGCGATCACGAACCTGGCGAAGACCGACGGCGTGGTGGGCGCCATCGGCGAGGTGTACGTCGGCGGCGAGCGGGTGGGCAAGGGGACGGCCGGCTCGCGTCTGCTCGGCGGCAAGGGCGGGCGCATCCCCTCGGATTCCCGTTTCCGCATCGCGTCCCAGACCAAGCTGATGGAGGCCACGGTCGTCCTGCAACTCGTGGGTGAGGGCAAGCTCGGCCTGGACGGCAAGCTCGGTGACCTGCTGCCCGAGCACGACTTCCCGGACGGGGCCGAGACGATCACTGTGCGGGATCTGATCCGGCACACTTCAGGCATTCCCGATTTCCTCGAAAGCGGGGCGTTCGACGTCTTCGACTTCACCACCGCCTACAAGCCGATCGACCTGGTGAAAGCCGCATACACCCTGCCCCTGGGCGAGCTTGGCCGGTACCGCTACTCCACCACCAACTACGTCCTCCTAGGCATGATCATCGAAAGGGTGACCGGCCACGATCGCGCCGTCGAGTTCAAGCGGCGCCTGTTCGCCCCCCTCGGCATGAAGAGCACCTACCTGGCCACCAGGGTCTCCGACCGGATCAAGGGGCCGCACGGACACGGTTACTCCCCCGACGCCAAGGGCCGGCCCCGCGACGTCGACCGGCTCAACGCCACCAGCTACGGCGCCGAAGGAGCGATCTCCACCGCGCACGACGTCAGCGCCTTCTACCGCGCGCTCGGCCAGGGCAAGCTGGTCCCCGCGGATCTGCAACGGCAGCTGCCACGACCGTTCCCCGGCCTGTGCGGCGGAACGGTCTCCTCGGCCTCCGGCGGCATGCCCGGCATCACCTCCACCACCTTCTCCTCGGCCGACGGCCGGATCCAGTTCGCGGTGGCCGCCACCTTGAAGGTCGACAACGAGAAGGCGACGGCCGTCGGCGAGGCCGTGAACAGGGCTGCCGAAGCCGTGCTGTGCCCCGGCCCATGACCGGAGCCGTCCGCCTGCCCTCTGCCGGAGGCCTTGGCGGTCCTCCTCCACGTCCCGACCAGGAAGGAATCGTTGCCGTGAACCGTTGGACCAGGGCGCGCCTCGGGGTGCTGAGTTGCGCGATGGTGGGCACCGCCCTGCCGGGCATCGCTGTCGCTGACCGGGCCGATCCCGCTGTCGACTGGAAAGCCTGCCCCTCCTACTCCGATGCCGCGATCGTCAACATGGGCTATCCCCGAGAGCGGATAGCGGCGTTCCGCGCCCAGATGAAGCGCCTGAACTGCGGGACGGTGAGCGTCCCACTGGATCACAGCCGCCCTGACGGCCGGAAGATCACCATCGCGATCACCCGGCTGGCCGCCGTGGACCAGGAGCACCGGCTCGGCGCCCTCGCCGTCGCCCCCGGCGGGCCGGGGCAGCCCGGGTACCTCGATCCCCTCAGGGTCACGCTCGCCAACAAGGAGAGCGCGCGGCTGAACGACCGGTTCGACCTCATCGGCTTCGATCCCCGTGGCGTGAACTACAGCACCAAGGTCAACTGCGAAGGTTCAGGTCAGATCCACGGGAACTCCGGTCCCTTGACGAAGGCGGCGGCCAGGCGGAACTACGACGCCGGGGCAGCCGGCAACCTGGCCTGCGGGCGGACCGATCCCGCCTTCCTCGGCCGGCTCACCACCGTGAACGTGGCCCGGGACCTGGATCTGGTGAGAGCCGCCTTGGGCCAGGCCGACCTCAACCTGCTCGGCGTGTCCTACGGCACCTGGCTCGGCGCGGTCTACCGCAGCCTCTTCCCCGACCGGACCGGCCGCGTCTTCCTCGACAGCGTGGCCTTCTCGGGCAACAGCCTCGCCGAACACGAACAGGCGCGCGTACGGGCCACCGAACGCAATTTCTCGCGCTTCGCCGCCTGGCTCGCCCGTCACCACAAGATTTTCGGCCTCGGCACCACCGGCCGGCAGGTGCGCGCCGCGGTCCTGAAGCTCGGCCGCGACCACGACCGTAACCCCAGGTCCTTCACCGACCTGAAGGCGACCATCGACGGCGGCTCGATCGCCGGGCTGGCCGCGAGAACCTCACGCGACTGGCCGCAGGCGGGCAAGGCGCTCGCCGAATTGCGGGATGCGACCGGCAGCACCGCGCCGCCCACCGTCAAGCAGATCTTCGGCGCCCGGCAGCCCCCGCCCGTTCCCGGCGCGACGGAGTGGGTCAACATGACGATGAACCGTGCGGTCATGTGCAACGAGGACCATAGCCGGCTCAGCTTCTCCGCCGCCTGGTCCGCTTACCAGAAGCTCCTCAAGCGCAATCCGGTCACCGGCCGGGCCTCGCACTTCGGCGCCGGATGCGCCGGCTGGCCGCTGCCGGCACAGACGACCCGGCTGCGCCACGGCGAAGGGTCGCTCGTCCTGGCCGGGCACCGTCACGAGTTCATGTCCGCGTACGAATACGCGGCTCAGATGCAGGCCAAGATCGGCGGCAGGGTCTACACCGTCGACGACGACGCCCACTCCTCAGCCCTCCGCGAATGCGCCGCCGACGTGGTCGCCTACTTCGCCAGCGGCCTGATCGACAAGGGCTGCGCCGGCGCCAAGGTGCCGGCGCCGTGATCCGGCGCCCTTCCGCCCGGGGCATCGGGGTCCGGGAGGTCGACGGTGATGTCGAGGCCGCCGCCGGGGCGGGCGGCGACCGCGACGCGTCCCCGGTGGGCGAGGGTGATCGCGCGCACGATGGACAGCCCCAGGCCCAGGCCGTCGGTGCGGACGCGGGCGCCTTGCCCGTGCACGAACGGCTCCAGCAGCGTCCGCGCCTCCTCCGGCGCGATCTCGCGGCCGGTGTTGCTGATCCTCAGGACGGCGCGTCCGGCCGCTGCGTACGTTTCGATCATGAGGTGCCCGCCGGTGTGGTTGTAGCGGAGCGCGTTGTCGACCAGGTTGCCGATCATCCGTTCGAGCAGCACTGGCTCGCCGGTGACGGGTGCGGGCCGCAGCCCGGCGCGTACGGATATGCCGGCGGTCGCCGCCCGCCCCTCGGCCGCGCCGAGGGCGGTGGCCGCGATGGCGGCCAGGTCGGCCGGTTCCCGCGCGCTGAGCCCTGCCTGGCTGCGGGCCAGCAGCAGCAGCCCGTCCAGGACGCGTTGCATGTGCTCGACGGCGTCGCGGACGTCACCGGCCATCGCGAACAGCTCGTCGCGGCTGGGCCGGCCGTCCAGGGTGACGTCGATCGCGGTGCGTGCGGTGGTCAGCGGCGTACGCAGCTCGTGGGCGGCGTTGGCGGTGAACAGCCGCTGGCTGTCCAGGATCCGTTCGCGCTCGGTGACGCCGCGCTGGATGCGGTCCAGCATGTCGTTGACCGTGCCGGCCAGCGCCGACAGCTCGTCGGCCGGGGTCGTGACGGGGACCCGCTCGGTGAGGTTCTCGGCCGACAGCCGCCGGGCGGCCGAGGAGATCACGCGGATCGGCCGCAGCACCCGGCCGGCCACCAGCCAGGCCAGCACGGCGGACAGGACGGTCACCACCACGAGCGCCAGACCGGCCTGGGGCAGCAGCGCGGACAGGGTGTCGGCCCGCACCTGGCCGACGAGATCGTGCAGGTCCCGCGCCCGCGGCGGCATCAGCCGGAGCGTGCCCTGCGGGTCGGGGCCACCCGGGTCCAGGTGGGTGACGAGCGCGGGGCGTCGCCGCATCAGCAGGTAGGTCAGCCCGGTCAGCGCGGCCCCGGCGGCCAGCACGAGGGCGGTCTGCAGCGACGCGAGCCGGGCCCGGGCCGTCAGCTTCATGGGCTGATCCGGTAACCGGCGCCGATGACGGTCTCGATCACGGGCGGGTCGCCGAGCTTGCGGCGCAGCGTGCCGACGGTGATCCGGACCGCGTTGGTGAACGGGTCGGCGTGCTCGTCCCACGCCATCTCCAGCAGCGTCTCCGCGCTGACGACGGCGCCGCCGGCGGCCAGCAGCTGCTCCAGCACGCCGAACTCCTTGGGGGTCAGCCGCAGCAGCCGCCCGTCCCGCTCGGCGCTGCGACGGGCCGGATCCAGCGCCACGCCGCCGGCGCGCAGCACCGTCGGGCGGGCCGGCGCGCTGCGCCGCACGAGCGCGTGCACGCGGGCGACCAGCTCCGAGAACGCGAACGGCTTGCCGAGGTAGTCGTCGGCGCCCAGCATCAGCCCGCCGACCCGGTCCTCCACGGCGTCGGACGCGGTCAGCATCAGCACCCGCGACCTGCCCCGCCGGGCGAGCCGGCGGCACACCGCGTCGCCGTGCACGAGCGGCAGGTCCCGGTCCAGGACGACCACCTCGTACGGGGTGAGCTCGCACTTGTCCAGCGCGCTGCGCCCGTCCAGTGCGACGTCGACGGTGAAACCGTGCTTGCGCAGCCCGGCCTCGATGTATCCGGCGAGGGGCTGCTCGTCTTCGACCAGGAGCACACGCATCCGGGCAGTATCGCAACGCCCGCATATGGGCCACATATGGTCCGCGACCGTGGCCGGCACGTCGCGGACCGACAACCGAACGCCGAGCGGCGAAACTTTTCGACGCTGAAAATTTCACGGTACGCGGGCCGGAACGCTACGTGGCGCCGGCGGCCGAATACACCGGTAGCCGGAAATCAATCATCCGGCGGAGTGCCGTATCAGGCGGCACTCCGCCTGGTTAACGCCCATCCGATTCGGTGCCGGAGAATGTCCCGCTGGACGGTTCCCAGGCGCCGCCAATAACGTCGTCGAAACGGACGTCACTTCAGGCAGAGGAGACGAGAATTGCCATCCACCACCTCGCGGCGCCGCGTCGCGGCACGGCTCCTGACCGTCGTTCTCGCGCTGCTGGCCACGGCCTCCGTGCCGGCCCACGCCGCCACCTCCAGCGCGCAGGTGCCCATCACCCTGGAGGTCTACGGGGACTACGGGCAGAAGCTGTCCGGCATGTACGGCTGGGTCGAGTTCAACGACAGCACGACGTACACGTATCAGTTCTATCTGTGCCGCGAGTCGAGCTACAGCGCCGCCGGCGGCTACGTCCGGATCAATGACCGTACCGTCCAGCGCGCCTCCCACAGCTTGAATTACGGCGACACGAAAATCGCCCAGTGCAAATACCCGGCAAGGCTGTACAGCAGGACCGATTATGTCGGCAGCACCGTCACGAACGTGACGTTCGAGGTCGAGGGAGTGAATTTCAACGGGCAGAATCAGGCGACCTGGAGAAGGAATTCGGCCACGTACGACAACCCGTTCAACTGACCGCCGGCGCCCGCGGGGTCATGGGCGGGACGGCCCGACGGCGTCGGCGAGGTTCCGCAGCGCGTCGGCGGGCAGCAGGTAGCCCGCCTTGAGGTTGTGCGCGTCGGCGGCCTTCACCGCGGCGACGTACCGGGCCCGGCTCGGGTAGAGCGCGTCCAGTTGCGCCTGGTCGAAGGGGATGTGGGTGCCGAACAGGACGCAGAACGTCTCACCTGAGTTGTCGCCGGTGTTCAATGCGGTCGGCACCTCCACCTGGGAAGGCCGGATGCCGCCGAGCGCCAGGCCCAGCTCGTCGCGAGCTTTGGTGCCGTCGGCGTTGAACAGCAGCGGCGGCGCGGTGGGCGGGGCGATGCCGCGCTCGACCCAGCGGGTCAGGTGCAGATAACCGGCGGCGATCATGTGGTGCAGCGGGGCGCGGCTCCACGGCGGTCTGGCGCAGTCGAAGGTGGGCGCCGCGCCGAGATCCCGTTCCAGCAGGGTCCGGCGTTGCTGCTGGCCGTGCCAGCCGGAGTGGGCCGTGCCCGCGACCTCCCAGCGGCGGAACCGGTCGGTGTCGGCGGGCCGCACCGGTGAGCGTACGTCGGTCTCGGACATGATCTGGAACACCTTCTCGGCGCCCGCGCGGGTGGGCGCCGGGCCGACGATCGGCGCGTACGCGTGGTAGACGGGCTCCATCTGAGGCAGTACCGCGTCGTACATGACGCTCAGCCTGCCCGCCGACTGCGACGCGCCGATGGCCAGCACCGTACGGGCGCGCAGCCCGCCGAGGACGCCGCCGTGCGCCCGGATCGCCTTGCCCGCCTGGGCGAAGACGTCGTAGGAGAGCTGGTCGGCGTTGAACTGGCCGCCTCCGGTCACGTCCAGCGCGCCGTAACGGGCCGGGCTCCAGGCGCGTAGCTGGTTGACGCCCACGCGCTGCGCGGAGACGCCGACCCACGCGTAGCCCGCCCGGGTGATCTGGTCGACGCTCCACAGCGCGTCCAGGTCGTAGCCGGCCGAGACGTTCTGCCACTCGGCCAGCACCGTCCCGTTGAACCTCGCCGGGGAGAGCGGACGGCGCACGATCACCCGGGTCCGGTACGGCACGGCGGTGGCGAGCGTCTCGCCGGTGGCGCTGTAGGCGTCGGCCTTGCCGGACAGGTAGAACTCCTGCTCGACGTAGCCGAGGGAGGCCAGGTCGGCGTCCGTCGCCAGCCATGGGTAGGTGTCCGTCACCTCCGGTGCGGCCGGGTCGCCGGGCGGCGTGCCGGGGACGGGGCCCTCGACGAGCGGGGCCGGGACCGGTCGTGGCGCCTGGGCCAGGACGGGCGCGCCCGGCAGCATGGCGGCCAGGGCGGTCACCGCGCCCGCGATCATGAGCCGGGTCGATCTCGTACAGGTCGGCATGCGCATGTGACACCTTCCGCGAGGGCCGCGCGGAACCGGACGCGACGGCCGTACCCACGGATCATGTACAAGGATGCGGCGCCCGGCATCGGTAGTTTCACCGTCCATCGCCGGTGCCGCGTGGATCGGTGAAGGCCAGGAGGAGGGCGGCGGTCCGCGTCGGGTCCTCCATCTGGGGCGAGTGCCCGAGGCCGGGCAGCAGCTCGACCTTGGCCCCCGGAACGGCGCGGTACCGGGCAGCGGACGAGGATCGCCACCTGCGGTCCTCCTCGCCGAAGATCACCAGCAGCGGCTTGCCGAGGGGCGTCAGCCGATCCGGGAGCGCCTGCTGCTCCAGGTAGTCGCGGGACGCCTGCATGGTCATGGTGAACGTGTGGAAGGTCATGCTGCGCACTTCGTCCAGAAGTTCCCGGGGGATCCGGTAGCCCGCGCGGCTGAACCCGGTGGCGGCCAGCCGGCGGATCTGCTCGTCGGTCGGAGGCCACTGCGCCGGTCCGATGGCGGCGGGCTCCTGGGGGATGAGGGCGTCCAGGCTGGGACCGGTGTTGATGAGCGCGAGCGCGGTCACCAGGCCGGGTCGTTGCCCGGCGAGGGCCGTGGCGGTGCAGCCGCCGGAGGAGTGGCCGGCCACGATGGCGCGCTCGACGCCGAGCCGGTCCAGCACCACGCCGGCCCGGTGTGCCTGGTCGGGGATCCCGTAGCCGCCGTCGGCCGGTTTGGCCGACCTGCCGTGCCCGAGCAGGTCGATCCGGATGACGTGATGGGATCCGGTCAGCATCGGGACCAGCGGGTCCCACGAGCGGACCGAGGAGGCGGACCCGTGGATGAGCAGGAGTGCGGGGGCGTCGCGGGGGCCGTCCTGGCACACGTGGATGTCGCCGCCGTCCAGCGCCAGGCTCGACTGCGCGCCGCCGTCGGAAAGGGTCATGAGGCCACTGTCGCCGACGCCGGACGGCGGCGGATCGCACGAATGTTGCCTATCAGGCGATGAATCGTCCGGCGATGACGGTCCACGGGTCATCGGTGTGGTCCTCGCGCTGGGCCCCGACGCGGCTCGCGGCCGCGGTGAACGCGCTCAGCCCGAGCATGAGGGCCGCCCGTGCCCCTTGCGGCATCTCGTCCATGACCTGGGCGAGGTCTGCCTGGCGTCGTGCGCGCAGCTTCGCCAGCAGGGCTCTTCCGGAAGCGGTGAGGCTGATGGTCAGCTCGCGGCGGTCGCCCTGGGAGGCCGAGCGGCGCACCCAGCCGGTGGCCTCCAGACGGTCGCAGAGGCGGCTGGTGGACGACGGCAGTGCCCCCAGCGCCTCGCTGAGCGTGGCGAGGTTGATGTGCTCGTGGGGTTCGAGGGTGAGCAGCGCCTGAAGCTGGATGGAGGAGACCTTGGTGACCGCGGCGTGCCTGGAGTGCGCCCAGACGGCGACCAGGGCGGCGGCGGCACTCTCGACGACGGCCCCGGACGTGGCCGAGCTGGGGGTTCGGGTGGCGGAGGGGGGAAGATGGCCCAGTTCGCGGTGGTGATTCATACTGGTTTCCAGGTTGGGAAGCAGGACTGCGCGCGTGCGCTCGGCACGGCGCCTCCAGTCACGGGAGAGGCCGGCTAGGGTCTGCCCCGGCGGCGGCCCAGTCTAGGCACACCACGACGGCGTCGTCGACGACGTCTCCCACGGCTCGGAAGGCCAGCATGTCACGGACGATCGTCCGGACGGCCTCTCCCGCGGGCTGCAGGCGGGTGGATCGGACGGTCGACTCCAGGAGGGTTTCGCCGAACTCCACGGCGGCCGGGGACCGCGCGCCGTACACCCCGTCGCTGACGATGACCAGCCGGTCGCCCGGTCGCAGCGCTATGGGCTGCTCGGTGTAGCCGGTGGTGCCGAACATGCCGAGGGGCAGTTGCGCGTCCAGCTTGACGGTGTCGACGTCGTTGCCGCGCAACCGGATCATGCGGGGGGAACCGGCTTCGACCGCGGCCAGCTCGCCGGTGACGGCGTCGAAGCGCAGCAGCAGCGTGGAGACGTGCTCTCGCCCGCCGTACTGCGCGTGCACCGCCTCGTCGGCGAGGCCGGCCTGCTCGACGAGGTCGGCGCCGGAGCGGCGGGCGTTGCGGATGGCGGTGACGGCCAGCGAGGTGAGGAGCGCCGCGCGCAGGCCCTCGCCCATGCCGTTGGTGATCGAGAGTGTCAGGGAGTCGTGCTCGCAGCTCCAGTCGAAATTGTCCCCGTGAACCGCGTAGGCGGGTTCGAGCTGGCCCGCGATCTCGTAGCGGCCGCCTCGGTGGCCGTAGCCGGGCAGCAGTTCCCACTGCATCTCGGCGGCCAGGGTCAGCCGGGAGGAGCGCCGGGCCCGCCGGTAGCGGTCGGTGACCCGGCCGGCGCCCCACAGGGCGGCGGCGAGGGTGCAGGCCAGTTCGCGGAGCTCCTCGACCTGGGCCGTCCTCGCCGGGGATGGCAGGCGGACGCAGAGGACGCCAAGGCGCTCGCCGGACGCTGTCATGGGCAGGTGGAGGGTGTCGCGCTCCTCGTCCCACAGCGGTTGCTGGGAGGCGAACACGCGGCCCGGCTCGCTGGAGTCGATGCGGATCTCGGGGGTGCCCGGACCGGGCGGGTCGAGCACGGGCCTGAGTACGGTCAGCGCGTAGTCGGCGAGCAGCAGCTCGACGCCGCGTGCGGCCGTATGGGCGATCAGCGCGTCGCGGGCGACCTCACTGAGATTGTAGGGCTGTGCCGCGCGCAGCTCGCGATAGACGGCGCTCATGTCGTTTTCGGTGGTCACCGGGCCATTCCTCACGGGCTGAGAGTGCGCGATGCGGTTGTCGAGCCGCGTGCGCCTACGCTAGCCTCCAAGCCAATTATTTGCACTATGGCAATCATTCTGAGAGGCGGGCGACAGCGTGAGTGGCAGCCGGTCGGGGACACGGCGGGTCGGCGACGCGGGAGAACTCGAACTGCGGCAGTTGCTGACCGGACTGACCGCCGTCAGGGACGGGGACTTCGGCACGCGACTGCCCGCCGACGCCGACGGCCTGCTCGGGGAGATCGCCTCGGTGTTCAACGGCATGGTCGACCAGCTTTCGACGGTCACCTCCGAAGTGACCCGGGTGGCCAGGGAGGTCGGCACCGAGGGGCGGCTGGGCGGCCAGGCCGACGTGCCGGGCGTGTCGGGCACCTGGAAGGACCTCACCGAGTCGGTCAACGCCATGGCCGGCAACCTCACCGACCAGGTACGCAGCATCGCCGAGGTGACCACGGCGGTGGCGGAGGGCGACCTGTCGCAGAAGGTCACCGTGGACGCGCGGGGCGAGATCCTGGAGCTGAAGAACACCGTCAACACGATGGTCGACCAGCTCTCCTCCTTCGCCGACGAGGTCACCCGGGTCGCCCGCGAGGTCGGCACCGAAGGCCAGCTCGGCGGCCAGGCCGACGTCAAGGGGGTGGCGGGCACCTGGCGCGACCTGACCGACTCGGTGAACTACATGGCGGGCAACCTCACCGCCCAGGTGCGCAACATCTCGCAGGTGGCCACCGCGGTGGCCAAGGGCGACCTGTCACAGAAGATCACCGTCTCGGCCAAGGGCGAGATCCTGGAGCTGAAGAACACCCTCAACACGATGGTCGACCAGCTCTCCTCCTTCGCCGACGAGGTCACCCGCGTGGCCCGCGAGGTCGGCACCGAGGGCCGCCTGGGCGGTCAGGCGGACGTCAAGGGCGTGTCGGGCACCTGGAAGGCGCTGACGGAGTCGGTCAACGTCATGGCCGACAACCTCACCGCGCAGGTACGCAGCATCGCCCAGGTGACCACGGCCGTGGCCAAGGGCGACCTGTCGCAGAAGATCCGGGTCGACGCGCGGGGCGAGATCCTGGAGCTGAAGGAGACCATCAACACGATGGTCGACCAGCTCTCGGCGTTCGCCGACGAGGTCACCCGGGTCGCCCGCGAGGTCGGCACCGAAGGCCAGCTCGGCGGCCAGGCGCAGGTCCGCGGCGTGTCCGGCACGTGGAAGGACCTCACCGACAACGTCAACTTCATGGCCTCCAACCTGACCAGCCAGGTGCGCAGCATCGCCCAGGTGGCGACCGCGGTGGCCCAGGGAGACCTGTCGCAGAAGATCATCGTCGAGGCCAAGGGCGAGGTGGCGGCCCTCGCCCAGACGATCAACACGATGGTCGACCAGCTCTCGGCGTTCGCCGACGAGGTCACCCGGGTCGCCCGCGAGGTCGGCACCGAAGGCCAGCTCGGCGGCCAGGCGCAGGTCCGCGGCGTGTCCGGCACGTGGAAGGACCTCACCGACAACGTCAACTTCATGGCCTCCAACCTGACCAACCAGGTGCGCAGCATCGCCCAGGTCACGACGGCCGTGGCCAGGGGCGACCTGACCCGCAAGATCGACGTGGACGCGCGCGGCGAGATCCTGGAGCTGAAGACCACGATCAACACGATGGTGGACCAGCTGTCATCGTTCGCCGCCGAGGTGACCAGGGTCGCCCGGGAGGTGGGCAGCGAGGGCAGGCTCGGCGGCCAGGCCGAGGTCGAGGGCGTCTCGGGCACCTGGAAGCGGCTGACGGAGAACGTCAACGAACTGGCCGGCAACCTCACCCGGCAGGTGCGCGCGATCGCCGAGGTGACCAGCGCCGTCACCTCGGGCGACCTGACCCGCTCCATCACCGTCGACGCCTCGGGCGAGGTGGCCGAGCTCAAGGACAACATCAACTCGATGGTGAAGTCGCTGCGCGAGACCACCAAGGCCAACGAGGACCAGGACTGGCTGAAGTCGAACCTCGCGCGCCTGTCAGGGCTGATGCAGGGCCACCGGGACCTGGCGACGGTCGCCGAGCTGGTGATGAGCGAGCTGGCGCCGCTGGTGTCGGCCCAGTTCGGCGCGTTCTTCCTGGCGGAGGAATCACCATCGGGCGCCGAGCTGAAGCTGATCAACGCCTACGGCTACCCCGCGGGCGAGGCCGACACCCGGTTCGCGATGGGCCAGACCCTGGTCGGCCAGGCCGCGCGCGCCCGCCGCACCATCGCGGTGGACGACATCCCGCCCGGCTACGTCACGGTCTCCTCCGGGCTCGGCCAGACCACTCCGCGCTCGCTGATCGTCCTGCCGATCGTGGTGGAGGAGCAGGTGCTGGGCGTGATCGAGCTGGCCTCGCTCAACTCCTTCACCCCCGTGCACCGGGCCTTCCTCGACCAGCTGATGGAGACGATAGGCGTCAACGTCAACACGATCGTCGCCAACGCGCGCACCGACGAGCTGCTGGTGGAGTCGCAGCGGCTGACCGCCGAGCTGCAGGCCCGTTCGGCGGAGCTGCAGAACCAGCAGGAGGAACTGCAGCGCTCCAACGCCGAACTGGAGGAGAAGGCGGCGCTGCTCGCCTCGCAGAACCAGGACATCGAGACCAAGAACCTGGAGATCGAGCAGGCCCGTCAGGAGCTGGAGGACCGGGCCCAGCAGCTCTCGCTCGCCTCGACGTACAAGAGCGAGTTTCTCGCCAACATGAGCCACGAGCTGCGCACGCCGCTCAACTCGCTGCTCATCCTCGCGCAGTTGCTCGCCCAGAACCCCATCCGCAACCTGACGCCCAAGCAGGTCGAGTACGCCACCGTCATCCACTCGGCCGGCTCCGACCTGTTGCAGCTGATCAACGACATCCTCGACCTGTCGAAGGTCGAGGCGGGCAAGATGGACATCAGCCCCGAACGGGTCGGGATGCGGCAGCTCCTGGACTACGTCGAGGCCACGTTCCGGCCGATGACCACGGAGAAGAGCCTGGAGTTCCGCATCACGACGGCGCCGGGCGTGCCCGACAGCCTGCTCACCGACGACTCCAGGCTGCGCCAGGTGTTGCGCAACCTGCTGTCCAACGCCGTCAAGTTCACCGAGACCGGCAGCGTCGAGCTGCGCATCGAACCGGCCTCCCCGGCGCAGTTGCCGCCCTCCGTGCGGCCGCACGGCCCGGCCGTCGCCTTCCGCGTCATCGACACCGGCATCGGCATCGCCGAACAGCAGCTTGAGACGATCTTCGGCGCGTTCCAGCAGGCCGACGGCACCACCAGCCGCAAGTACGGTGGCACCGGCCTGGGCCTGTCCATCAGCCGGGAGATCGCCTACCTGCTCGGCGGCGCGATCAGCGCGCAGAGCTCGCCCGGTCAGGGCAGCACGTTCACGCTCTTCCTGCCCGCCGCCAGGCCCGACTTCGCCGAGCAGGGCGCCGGCACGGCGTCGGCCCCCGTTCAGCGCACGTCCGAGACCCCGGCCGGCGGGGCTGACGTCCAGCCCGCGGCCCCGGCGCCGCCCCACCAGCAGCGCAGGCTGCTGGTGGTGGAGGAGCGGTCGCGCGGCCTGCTCTCGCTGGTGGCCGAGAGCGTCCTGGCCGATCTGGCCCACCGCGACTCCGGCGGCGCGCACTCGCCGGTGGAGATCGTGACCGCCGTGGGAGGCCAGGAGGCGGCGGCGATCCTGGCCGCCGCCCCCTGCCACTGCATCGTCCTCGACCTCGACATGCCGGGCAGGGCGGGGTACGGCCTGCTGGAGGCCATCGACGGCGACGCCGCCCTGCACGGGGTGCCCGTCCTGGCCTACAACAACTGGCGGATGGACTCGGCGCAGGAGCAGGCGCTGCAGTCGCGCGACGCCTCTCAGCCGCTGGAGCTGTTGTCGAGCCTGGACGAGCTGCGCGAGCGGATCGCCCTGCACCTGACCGCCGAGCAGCCCGGCGACGTGCTGCCCCTGGTGCGTTCGGAGGAGGCGGAGCTGCCGGTCGAGCAGCAGGTGAACGGCACGCTGACCGGCCGCACCGTCCTGGTGGTGGACGACGACGCGCGCAACCTGTTCGCGCTGACGAGCATCCTGGAGATGCACGGCCTGCGGGTGCTGCACGCCGAGGACGGCCGCAAGGGCATCGACACGCTGATGGCGCACCCGGAGATCGACATCGTGCTGATGGACGTGATGATGCCGGAGATGGACGGCTACACGGCCACCGCCGCGATCAGGGCCATGCCGCAGTACGCGGAGCTGCCCATCATCGCGGTCACGGCCAAGGCGATGCCGGGCGACCAGGAGAAGAGCATGGCGGCGGGCGCGAGCGGCCACGTCACCAAGCCCGTCGACGCCGACCATCTCCTCGGGCTGATCCAGCGGTGGATGACGCCGTAGCCGCCACGCCACGCCGCAACGTCATCGCGCCACGTACAGAAGGAGCAGCGCGCTGTGCTCACCCAGCAACACCCGGGCGACGAGCCTGCCACCCCCGACGCGGGCGCCGTCCCCGCGCGGGCCGTCACCAACGTCGGCAGGCTCGCGGCCACGATCGAGCGGCTGCGCGAGCAGATCAGGCAGGCCCAGCACGCGGCCGAGGGTCGGGCGCTGATCGAACTGGCCAAGGGCATCTTGATCGAGCGGCTGAAGTGCGGTCCCGCCGAGGCGGCCCGGCAGCTGGCCGACCTCGCGGAGAAGGCCGGGGTCTCCCAGCTCGAACTGGCCGCCGACCTCATCGACCAGGCCGCCCACGACCGCCTGAGCGATGTCTCACGCGCCTTCCTCGCCAGGACCGCGAGCGAGCCGGCCGGCCCCGGCGACGACACCTCCATCACGGTGCGGTTGCGCGCGGCGGAGAGCGGCGCGCTGGACGCGGCCGACAGCCAGCTCGTCGCCGAGTCGCTCCTGGAGCACGCGCTGGCCCCGCTGGGCGCGACCGCGGTCGCGGTGTGGGCGGCCGGCCCCGACGCCTCCCTCACGCTGACCGGCTATGCCGGCTACAGCGCCGAGGAGGCCAGGCGGTGGCGCTACGTCCCTCCGGGCGTGGCCACGCCGGCGCGCCGCGCGCTGGTCGAGCGCCGGACCGTCTGGTTCCCGGACCTCTCCGAGACCGGCCTGCCGTCCATCGGGCACCATCACCTGGCCGGTGGCCGGGTCACCGTCCCCGCCGGTACCGGGGGCCGGGTGCTGGGGGTGCTGGAGATCGGCTGGCCGCACGCGCTGGAGCCGCAGCCGCCCCAGATCCACAAGCAGGTCGAAGCGCTGGCGGAGCTGTGCGCCCATACGCTGGAGACGCCTGACGGGCCCACGTCCGCGCCGGGGATGGCCGAGCTGGTCAACCTCACCGACGGGCTGCACGACTCCGCGCTGCTGCTGTGCCCGGCGTTCGACAAGGACGGCCTGCTGGTCGACTTCCTCATCCAGCACACCAACAGGTGCTTCGCCGATCCCGCCGGGCGGCCCCGCGCCGCCCTGACGGGGGCGACCATGCTGGAGGCGTACCCGCTGGCGGCGCACGACGACGGCCTGTTCGGCAAGATCGAGCACGTCTACGGCACGGGTGAGCCGTACCGCGCCGAGCGGGTGCCGCTCACCGCGCTGGTCGACCAGGTGTCGCTCACCACCGTCGCCGACGTCAGCATCACCCGCCACGGTGACTGCGTCCTGCTGATCTGGCGGATCCAGGGCGAGGCCGTGCGCCTGGCCAGCCTGCTGCAGCACGCCCAGCGCCTGGGCCGCATCGGCGGCTTCGAACAGGACCTCCAGACCGGCGAGATCATCTGGAACAGCGAACTGTTCCATCTGTACGGCATGCCGCCCGGTGAGCGTCCCATCCCGTTGGATCATCTGAGCGAGCACGCCCACCCGGACGACGCCACCGCCATCGGCCGTTTCCTGCGTACCGTGCTGCACCACCGGCTGCCCGCCTCGGTCGCCTTCCGCCTTCAGCGCCCCGACGGCGTCGCCCGTCACACCCGCGTCGTCGCCGAACCGGTCATCGACGCCGAGGGGCGCATGCTGGCGGTGCGCGGCGCGTACCAGGACGTGTCCGCCCAGCACTGGACCGAGGTCGCGCTGGCCGCCACCCGCGACCAGCTCGCCCACAGCGAGCAGCAGGCGGCCGAGAGCAACAGGCTGACCCTGCAGCTCCAGCGGGCCATCATGCCGTCCACCCAGCGGTTCGTCGAGGCGTCCGGCCTGCACATCGCGGTTCGCTACCGGCCGGCCGAGAAGGAGCACCTCGTCGGCGGCGACTGGTACGACACCGTCGTCCTGCCCTCCAAGCAGGTGCTGCTCTCGCTCGGCGACGTGGCGGGCCACGGCATAGAGGCCGCCACCGGCATGGTCGTCCTGCGCAACGCCCTGCGCGGGCTGGCCGTCACGGGCGCGGGCCCCGGCCAGCTGATGACCTGGCTCAACATGGTCGCCCATCACCTGACCAACAGCCTCACCGCCACCGCGGTGTGCGGCCTGTACGACCCGGGAACGCGGACCCTGCGCTGGGCCAGGGCCGGGCACCTGCCGCCGATCCTGGTGCGCGGCGGCTGGGCCGAGGAACTGCCGCTGGTCCGGGGCATCATGCTCGGCGCCATCTCCGAAGCCGACTACGAGGAAGGGCACGTCCAGCTGGAGAGCGGCGACACCCTGCTGATGTACACCGACGGGCTGATCGAGCGCCGCGACCGCGAACTGCAGCACTCCCAGCGGCAACTCCTGACCACGGTGCAGCACCCGGTGACCACGCTCGACCACCGCCTGGACCACCTGCTCACCCACAGCCACTCCGACACCGACGACGACACCTGCCTGCTCGGCATCCAGGTGCACTGAAGCGCGGCACGGCTCCTGCCCGTAGGTAGATCTTCGGCCGTCCCGCGCGGCGTGGCGGCGGCGGCGCGCGATGATCTCCTGTGGAACGGGGAGGGCTCATGAGTGTCATCGACGAACTGATCGCCAACGCCGGGCGCCACACCGCGGGCCACGAGCACTGGGGGCTGCCGTCGGAGCCGCGCCTGGGGCTGGCGATCGTGACCTGCATGGACGCGCGCTTCGACGTCTGGCGCGTGCTCGGGCTGGCCGACGGGGACGCGCACGTCCTGCGCAACGCCGGCGGGGTCGTCACGGCCGACACGCGCCGCAGCCTGGCCATCAGCCAGCGGCTGCTGGACACCACCGAGATCATGATCATCCACCATACGGACTGCGGCGCGACGAAGATCACCGAGGACGCCTTCCGCGAGGCCGTCTACCGTGACACCGGCATCAGGCCCGACTGGGCCGCCGAGGCGTTCCCCAAGGACGTCGACGGTGACGTCGTGCAGTCGATCGCGCGGATCAAGGCCGACGAGCTGATCCCGCATCGGGATCGTGTGCGCGGGTTCGTCTGGGAGGTGGAGACCGGGCGCCTGCGCCCCGTCAAGCCGTAGGCCCGGCCGGCCGCGCCCAGGCCCGCCGCAGACGCAGGACACCGCGATGCCGCCGGGCCCGGAGATCTCCGCGACCCGCACGGCGGCGACGTTCGGCTCCGTGGCGGCAGCTGAGCCGCGCGCGGCCCTGTCCCCCGAAGGGGTGATCCGCAGCTGGTCAGGGCGCCCGGAGGTAGGCGGCCCCGAAGTGGGCGTCGGCCGGGGTGCCCGCCCCGGAGTGGCAGTAGACGTCTATCAGGAGCCCGGGCGGCGCCGCATGGGAGTTGACCGATCCCCGTGTACGCGACCCGGTACCAGCCTGTCCCGAGGCGGGTGACGGCCGGGGTCTCGCCGCCGGTGCTGTGGGAGCGGCGGGTGTCGACCTGCGGGCCTCCCGGATCGCCCGTGGTCGTGACGTAGGCGGCGGGGGCCGACGCGTCGCGGTGCAGCCCGGTCTCCTGCGTGTAGGACAGGACCCACGGGGAGTCGATCCGGCGGGGCGTGGCATCCTCGCCGATCGCGTAGCAGCCTACGGTCACCTCCAGGCTCTCACCGGCAGCGGACGTCCCTTCCGGGGGGCAGCGCGCGGGCGTTCCCGTCCCGTACGCGCCCACCTGGAGGTATCCCCTGTCGGCGGCGTACGGCGCGCCCTTGAGCACCGCCGTGTAGCGGCCGGTCCCCTCGTGGCGGACGTGGCTGACCAGGCCGGCCGAGTCGAACGTCCCGTCGTTGCGTGCGGGGGCGAGGTCACCGGCGCTCCGGTGTGGTCGAAGCGGCGGCGGGGGCGAGCGGTGACAGGCCCGCCAGGGCGGCGGCCGCGAGCAGGACGACCGCGAACCCGGCGGATGCCCGTGAGCGCCCGCCCCTGTAACCCTCCGCCACCTCCCGGCGACGTACTGGTGTGCCGACCTGTGAAGGAGCTCGACGTTGCCCGACGCCTCCGCCCCCGAAGCCGACGGGCCCGACCCCAGCCGCATACGGGACAGGCGGGACTTCGCCCGCGAGCTCTCCCTGCTCCGCGAGCGGGCGGGCCTGACGGTCCGGCAGGTCGCGGCGAAGGCCGGCGGGTACGGCGCGCACAGCACCGTCGGCGACTGGTTCGCCGGCCGGGGCCTGCCGTCGGCGGCGTCCCGGGACCTGCTGGCGCGGGTGCTGCTGGCGTGCGGGGTCACCGACGCGCCGTCACTCGAGGAGTGGCTGAGCGCCTGGCGCAGGACGCGGCGCTCGCCCGGCCGCCGCCCCGCCGGACCGGAACCGTACCGGGGACTGGCCTCCTTCGGGGTCGAGGACGCCCGGTGGTTCTTCGGCAGGCGCGAGCTGACCCGCCGGCTGGTCGCCCGCGTGGGCCGGCTGCGGGACCTGGGCGGAGGCGTGCAGGTCGTCGTGGGGTCGTCCGGGTCGGGCAAGTCGTCCCTGCTGCGCGCCGGCCTCATCGCGGCGCTGCGCGCGGGAGAGCTGCCCGGCTCCGGGGACTGGCCCGTGGTGCTCTGCGTGCCCGGCGCGCGGCCGGTGGACGAACTGGCCGCGAGGCTGGCGGCGCTCACCGGACTCTCCCCGGACGAGATCGCGGCGACGATCCGCGAGGACCCCCGGCGCTGCTCCGCGCACGCCCGGCGGGCCGCCGCGCCCGGCGGGCCGCCGCGCCCGGCGGGCCGCTCGTCCTGGTGATCGACCAGTTCGAGGAGGTGTTCACCCTCTGCGCCGACGAGGACGAGCGGCGCGCCCTCGTCGGCGCGCTCCGCGCCGCCGCCTCGGCCGGCGCGCTGGTCGTCCTCGGGCTGCGGGCCGACTTCTACGCGCCCCTGCTGCGCTTCCCGGAGCTGGTCGCCGCCGTGCAGGACGGCCAGCTGGCCGTCGGCCCCATGAACGAGGCGGAACTGCGCGAAGCGATCACCGAACCCGCCCGCATGGCCGAGATCGACCTCGAGGACGGGCTCGTCGAGCTCCTGATCAGGGAGGTCGCCCCCCGGGGCGCGGACCGGGCCGCCCACGACGCCGGTGTCCTGCCGCTGCTGTCCCACGTCCTGCACGCCACCTGGCGTCAGGGGCACGGCAGGAAGCTCACCGTCGCCGGGTACCACGAGGTCGGCGGCCTCGACGGCGCCGTGGCCGCCAGCGCGGACCTGGTCTACGACGCGCTGTCGCCGGCAGCGCGGGAGACGGCGCGCCGCCTGCTCCTCGATCTGGTGCACGTCGCCCCCGGCACCGCCGACACCCGCCGCCGGGTCGCCACCGCCGAACTGCTGGCCAGGCACGGCGGCGACCGGCCGGCCGAGGCGGAGGACGTGCTCGACCGCTTCATCGCCCAGCGGCTCGTCACCGCCGGCGCCGACAGCGTCGAGATCAGCCACGAGGCCCTGCTCACCGCCTGGCCCCTGCTGCGGGGCTGGCTGGGCACCGACCGCGCGGGGCTCGTCGCCGGCCGCGAGCTCGCCACCACCGCCGCCGCCTGGCAACGGGACCACCACGACCCCGACGCCCTCTACCGCGGCGCCCGCCTGCTGGCGGCCCAGCAATGGGCGTCCGGACGCGCCCTCCCGCCGCCGGTGCGGGCCTTCCTCGACGCCAGCACCCGGCACGCGCGCCGCCGCACCCGGCGTACGCACCAGGTGATCGTGGCCCTGGGCATCCTGCTCGTCCTCGCGCTCGGGGCGTCCGGCCTCGCCTTACAGGCCCAGCGCACGGCCGTCCAGCAACGGGACGAGGCGCTGTCGTTGAAGCTGAGCGCCGAGACCGGCGCGCTGCGCGCCACCGATCCCGCGCTGGCCGCCCAGCTCAGCCTGGCCGCCTACCGCCTCGTCCCCGGCCCGGAGGCGCGCGGCAGCCTGCTCAGCGCACTGGCCGGCCCCTACGCGACCCGGCTGACGGGCCACACCAACGCCGTCTACGCCACGGCGTTCAGCCCGGACGGGCGGCTGCTCGCCACCGGGAGCACCGACGGGACGCTGCGCCTGTGGGATCGGTCCGCCCCGCACCGCCCCGCGCTCCTGTCCACGTCCGGCCCGCGTACGGCAGGCGTGCTCGCCGCGGCGTTCAGCCCGGACGGCCGGGTGCTGGCGACCGGCGGGGAGGACGACCTCGCGCGCCTGTGGGACGTCAGCGTCCCCGCTCGTCCCCGGCACCTGGCCACGCTGGCCGGGCACACCGGCGACGTCCGGCGCGTGGCGTTCGCCGGCGGGCGCACGCTCGTCACCGCCGGCCACGACCGGCTGGTGCGGCTGTGGGACGTGACCGATCCGGACAATCCGCAGCCTCTGGCCGAACTGGACGGCGGGCAGGACGCCTCGCCCACCGTCGCGCTCGCTCCCGGCGGGCGCACCCTGGCCACCGCCGGATCCGACGGTCCCGTCCGCCTGTGGGACCTGGGCGATCGGCGGCGCCCCGTCCCGCTGGCCACGCTCCGCGGTCACACCGGCCCCGTCCTGTCGGCGGCGTTCAGCCCCGACGGCCGCACGCTGGCCACCGGCAGCTTCGACGACACGCTGCGCCTGTGGGACGTCGCCGACCCGCGCCGCCCGGAACCGCTGGCCACGCTGACCGAGGAGGGCGGCGGGATCGCCGCGGCGGCGTTCAGCCCCGACGGCCGCACGCTGGCCACCGGCGGCTACGACTTCGCCGTCCGGTTGTGGGACGTCACCGGCGGCCCCGACCCCGGTGATCCGATCACGCTCAGCGGGCACGCCGACACGGTCTTCGCGGTGGCGTTCAGCCCGGACGGCCGCACGCTGGCCTCCGCCGGCAGGGACGCCACCGCCCGGCTCTGGGACGTCCCCGGCCCGGCGCTCGGGGGCAACAGCGGCACGGTGTACGCCGCGGCGTTCGGCCCCGACGGCCGCACGCTGGCTGCCGCGAGCCATCGGACGGTCCGGCTGTGGGACGTCGGCGCGCCCGGCGGGCCCGTCCGGCTGGCCGGCCTGCCGGGGCACACCGACGGCGTCGTCGGGCTGGCGTTCGACCCCGGCGGGCGGACCCTCGCCACGGCGAGTCTCGACCGGACCGTGCGGCTGTGGGACGTCGGCGTGCCGGGCAGACCCGCCCTCCTGGCCACGGTGAGGGGCCACGCGGACAACGTCTACTCGGTGGCGTTCGGGCCGGGCGGGACGACGCTGGCCACCGCCGGGGCCGACCGCATCGTGCGGCTGTGGGACGTGGCCGATCCCCGGAGGCCCGTCGCGCTCGCCACGCTGACCGGCCATGCCGACACGGTCTACTCGGTGGCGTTCGGGCCGGGCGGGACGACGCTGGCCACCGCCGGGGCCGACCGCATCGTGCGGCTGTGGGACGTGGCCGATCCCCGGAGGCCCGTCGCGCTCGCCACGCTCTCCGGTCACACCAACGCCGTCAACGCCGTGACGTTCGGCAGCCGGGCGAACCTGCTCGCGTCCGCCGGCTTCGACGGCACGGCCCGGCTGTGGGACGTCGCCGACCCGCGCCGCCCGGTGCCCCTGGCCACGCTGACCGGCCATTCCAACGCCGTCGCGGGCGTCGCGTTCGCCCCGACCGGCCGGACGCTCGCCACGGCGAGCTTCGACGGCACCCTGCGGCTGTGGCAGCTCGAAGACCCCCGCCGGCCGGGTGCCCCGGCCGTGCTGAGCGGCCACACCGACCGGATCTACACGGTGGCGTACGGCCCGGACGGCTTGCTGGCCTCCGGCGGCGTCGACGCCACGGCGCGGCTGTGGGACACCGATCCGGGGCGGGTGGCCGGCCGGGTGTGCGAGCGCGCGCACCCGGCGATCACCCGCGCGCAGTGGGCCCGGCACATCCCCGGCGTGCCCTACCAGCCCCCTTGCGGCTGACAGCGCGGCGCCCAGCCGCTCGAAGGCCGTCAAGGCGCGCCGGGCCATAGGCTGACCGCGACAGCGAAGGAGCGCCGATGATGACCACCGACCCGACGATGACCCGGATCGGCCAGGGCGTGGAGCTGCACCACCACCAGGGCCGACGTGAAGCCGCCCGTGACCTGTTCGCGCAGATCTGGGATGACATCGGCGGTGAGCGGGGCGACCCGCTGCACGTCTGCGTCCTCGCCCACTCGATGGCCGACGTGCAGGACGACGTGCGCCAGGAGCTGACGTGGGATCTGCGGGCGCTCGCCGCCGCCGATCAGGTCACCGACGATCGGGTGGCGCAGGCCGGCGTGCCGCTTTCGGTGGCCGGCCTGTATCCGTCGCTGCACCTGAACCTGAGCGAGTGCTATCGCAAGCTGGGCGATCTCGACCGCGCCCGCGACCACCTCCGCCGGGCGCGGGCCGGGATCGGCGCGCTCGGCGACGACGAGTACGGGAACCTCATCAGGGGCGGCCTGGAGCGGCTGGCCGGACAACTGGGCGACGCCCCCTGACGATCACTGGGGCACGTACTGGAAGGTCACAGCGTTGTCCAGGGCGGTGACGTCGCCCGAGACGGTGAATTCGGTCGTGCTCTCGTCGACGCCGAAGAACGACGGCTGACGAATCCTGACCTGGCCCGTCCCGCGGGCGGTGACCTGACCTCGGGAGACGGTGATCTCGCAGGTGGGATAGCTGACAACCTTGATCTTCACCTGCTCCGGGCCGGGGTGGTTCGACCACGGGTACGGGCAGTTCTCGCGGGTGATCTCCGTCCCCTTCGAACACCGGTCGAGGAGCGTGCGCACCTGCTTGTCGACCTCGTCCTGAACCGTGGCCTTGACCACGGGCCGCAGCACGCCGGGCTCCGCGTACCGGTCGGCGCCGGTGTAGGCGATGACCGGCTCAGCCTCCAGGAGCGGCTGCTCGGGCAGGGTGACCCGGTAGCCGCCGGGATACCCGTAGGCTCGCAGGACGTCGTACTCGGCACTCGCCGACGCGCCGGCCACCAGGACCGGGCCGGCCGTCTCGACCTGCGTGTACGCTTCGCCGATCGCGCCCTTGACGATCCGCCATTCGCGGAACAGCCCGGCCACGGTCGCCCGCTCGTCGCGCTCGAGGGTCAGCATCACCTGCTGTCGTTGCCCGCCGACGGAGTAGCTGACTCCGACGGTCGCCTGATCGTCCTCGGCGGGGACGACCGGTCCGGCCTCGACGGCCGTCGGCGGGGTGTAGCCGGGCGATCGGAGCACGGCGCCGCCGCGCAGGTCCGTGCCGGTGAGGTCCCGCTCCGGGTCCGGTACGACGAGGGCGCCGGCCGCGTCGGCGTCGCGGTCGTTCAGCGCCTGGAAGAACGCGCGGACCGTGTTCGCGGGCTGGAAGAGCACGCCCTCCACGATCTTCAGCACGAGCACCAGAAGCACCAGCGTCATGAAGACGGCGGCGCCGACGGCCACCGGCCGCCGCCTGGACCTGTGGTCGACCAGCGCCGTCGAGAGGTCGCCCTGCGGGTACGTGGTCGTCATGATTCGTCCTCCGGCAGGGGGTAGGCGCCGCCCGGCTCCTCCAGCCGTTCCAGGCGCAGCTCGAACGGCGGATGCGAGGCGCAGATCGCCGCGGCCCAGCCGTTTCGCCCGCCTTCGAAGGAGCGGCGGAACCGGCTGAGCACCTGGCGCATGCCCGAGCGGTACCCGGCCAGCACGGCACCCTGGTCGGCGCGGTACTCCGCCTGCCGGGACTCGACCGCCTGCGCGGGCACGACGAGGTAGCGGACGGTGACGAAGACCGGCCAGAACACCGTCCAGACGAGAAAGCGCAGCAGGGAGTTGCCCGTCTGGTTGAGCAGGAAGCCCGCCGCGGCCTGCACCAGGTACAGCGGCAGCGCCACGCCCCGGATGAAGAGGGCGGAGATGGGGTCCCCGTTGTGCCAGTGCACGAGCTCGTGCGCGAGCACCGCGCGGATCGCCTCGCGGTCGTAGGCGAAGTCTTCGAGGAAGCCGCGGGTGATCACGATGTGCCGGGTGTAGGCGAACGCGCCGGGGTCGTCGGTGTCGTCGATCAGTACGGGCGGATGGCCGGCCAGCTTCAGCCGGGCGGCGGCCTCCTCGACGAGCGGCAGGATCAGCTCCGCCTCCCTCCGGCTGAGCCGGCGCGCACCCGTGATCTGCAGCAGCCGCCTCTCGAGGAGCACCCGGTACAGCGTGTAGAGCAGCCCGACGCCGATGCCCATCGCGATGGTCGCGAGGATGACCGCGAGCCCGTCGATCAGACCGTCCTGAAAGGGCCCGATAAAGATCCAGAGCAGCCCGAGAATGAGGCCGATCGCCATTCCCGCCATCGCACCGGCCACGGCCGCACCGACGCCGCTCGTTTTTGCCGACAAACTTGCTATGGCATCACCAAAGAGCGGAATGTCCACCCTCGACGCGAAAATAGTGGCATCGCCGGAGACGACGGAGAAGATGGTGGCGAGCAGGGCGCCGTACAGGCCGAGGGAGACCGCCGCGGCGAGCGCGGCGGGAATGTAGAGCCAGGCCGCGACGAGCGCGGTCAGCATTCCGTACGGGTTGCGCAGGATTCCCAGCTCCAGCCAGACCAGCAGGCTGGGGAAGCCGGGGGGACGTCCGCCCAGCAACCGTTCGATGAACGGCGAGCTCGACTTGATGGGCGCAGGGGATGACATTTCGGATGACTGCATGATATTTGACCAAATTCCGGATGGGAGGGGTTCCGGGCAATGCGGAAGTATGCCGTACCTGACGATGATGAGTCCGCTAAATTCCCCAAGACGCCGTGGCGTGTGTGAGAGGAGCTCAGGTTGAGAGTTACCGTTCGGGTACGAAGTGCGGGCAAATCCGGCAATCTCGAATCGGACCTGGCCCGCTATCTGAACAGTCAGGAAAAGCTGCGCGGCAGAGTACGTCTGACCGGCGCGGGCCGGCCGGCACCCGGGATGAGCCAGCCTGTCTCCGCCATCGTGCTGGAGCTCCTGGGATCGACGGGCGTGGTCTTCGCCGCCGCCACGATCGCCTGGCTCAGGCATCGGACCGCCGACACCAAGATCACGTTGCGGCGGGCGGACGGCATGGAGTTCGAGCTCTCGGCGCAGCGGGTGCGCAGGCTCGGCCCCAAGGAGCTGAGCGCGCTGGCCGAGCAGATCGCCGAGCTGGCCGGTGAGCCGGGCCCGCCCCGGCCCGCCGGGGAGGACACCCGGCAGGACGCCCGGCAGGACGCCCGGCAGGACACTGTGGCGGCGGCCGATCCCGCCGCCGCCGAGATCACTCCGGGCCAGACCGGCGGCGCTCCGGAGCCGCTGGCGGAGCTGCGGCAGGTGGACAACGCCTGATCTTCATCCTGCTCCGCCATGACCGGCGCCGGACCCGGCGAGGAGCACTCCCCGGCCACGAGACGTACGCGGCCGGATGACGCGGACGTACGGCCCGGCCCCGCCCATCGTGGCGTGCGCGTGACGCCGAGGGCGAAAACCGGTTGAGCGAGTGAGTACTCGCTCAGTAGGTTGTCCCCTATGACCAAAAGGCGCAGAGTGCCCGCTATGGCGCCCGAAGACCGCAGGGCGGCGCTCATCGCGGCCACGATCCCCCTGCTGCGCGAGCACGGCACCGCGGTGAGCACCCGTCAGATCGCCGAGGCCGCGGGCGTGGCCGAGGGCACGATCTTCGGCGTCTTCCCCGACAAGGCGTCGCTGCTGCGGGCCGCACTGATGAGCGCGTTCGACCCGCAGCCCGCGATCGACGCGATGGCGTCCATCGGCACGCGTGCGGAGCTGCGCGAGCGGCTGCGCGAGGCGGTCGCGATGCTGCGCGCCGGCATGCGGGCCAACGCCAACCTCTTCACCGCGCCCGGGGAACTGATGGCGCGCGACGCCGAGTTCCGCGAGCGGATGATGCGGGGCCGGCAGCGGATGGCCGCCGGGCTCGCCGCCCTCATGGCGCCCGACCGCCACCGGCTGCGCCGCTCCCCCGAGGACGCCGCACACCTGCTGCTCATGCTCATCGCGGTCAGCGCGCACCGCGGCTTCGGGCACGACGGCGGCTTCGGCGACGTGGACGACGACGAGATCGTCTCCATGCTGCTCGACGGCCTGCTCATCCGCCACTCCCCCGACCCTTCGACAGGAAGCGCTCCCTGATGCTGCTCCGTCTGCTGCGGGTCCAGCTCAGGCCGTACGGGAAAGAGATCACGCTCGTCGTCCTCTTCCAGTTCGTCCAGACGCTGGCCACGCTCTACCTGCCCACGCTCAACGCCGACATCATCGACGACGGCGTCGTCAAGGGCGACACCGGTTACATCATGCGCGTCGGGCTGGTGATGCTCGGCGTGACCCTCATACAGATCATCTGCTCGGTCGTGGCCGTGTACTACGGCGCCCGCACCTCGATGGCGCTGGGCCGCGACCTGCGGGCCGCGATCTTCCACCGGGTGCAGGACTTCTCCGCCCAGGAGGTCAACGCGTTCGGCCCGCCGTCGCTGATCACCCGCACCACCAACGACGTGCAGCAGGTCCAGCTGCTCGTGCTGATGACGTTCACCATGATGGTGGCCGCGCCGATCATGTGCGTCGGCGGCATCGTGCTCGCGCTGCGGCAGGACGCGGCGCTGTCGTCGCTGCTGGTCGTCGTGCTGCCCCTGATGATCGTCATCGTGGGCGTGATCGTGATGCGGATGCGCCCGCTCTTCCGCGCCATGCAGGAGCGCATCGACCGGATCAACCAGGTGCTGCGCGAGCAGATCACCGGCATGCGCGTCATCAGGGCGTTCGTCCGCGACCGGCACGAGCGCGAGCGCTTCGGCGTGGCCAACGACCAGCTCACCGACGTGTCCCTGCGGGTCGGGCGGCTGATGGCGCTGATGTTCCCCTCGGTGATGCTGGTGGTGAACCTGTCGAGCGTCGCCGTGGTGTGGTTCGGCGCCGACCGCATCGCCGGCGGCGCCATGCAGGTGGGCGCGCTGACCGCGGTCATCTCCTACCTGATGCAGATCCTCATGTCGGTGATGATGGCGATGTTCATGTTCATGATGATCCCGCGGGCCGAGGTCTGCGCCGAGCGCATCCAGGAGGTCCTCGGCACCGAGCCGACCGTGCACCCGCCGGCGGACCCGGTCACCCCGGACAGGCACGACGGAAACCTGGAACTGCGCGCGGCGGGCTTCCGCTACCCGGGCGCCGAGGAGCCGGTGCTGTCCGGCGTGAGCTTCGCGGCGCGGCCCGGCCGCACCACCGCGATCATCGGCAGCACGGGCAGCGGCAAGACGACGCTGCTCAACCTCATCCCCCGGCTGTTCGACGCGACCGCCGGCGAGGTGCTGGTCGACGGCGTCGACGTACGCGACCTCGACCCGGCGGCGCTCTCCCGGGCGGTCGGCCTGGTCCCGCAGTCGCCGTACCTCTTCACCGGCACCGTCGCCTCCAACCTGAGGTACGGCCGGCCGGACGCGACCGACGAGGAACTGTGGCGGGCGCTGGAGGTGGCGCAGGCGCGCGAGTTCGTCGAGGCGATGCCGGGCGGCCTGGACGAGCCGATCGCGCAGGGCGGCACGAACGTCTCCGGCGGCCAGCGCCAGCGTCTGGCCATCGCCCGGGCACTCGTCCACCGGCCCGAGATCTACCTGTTCGACGACTCCTTCTCCGCCCTGGACTACGCCACCGACGCCCGGCTGCGCGCGGCGCTGGCCGGGGAGATCGCCGACGCCACGATCGTCATCGTGGCCCAGCGGGTCAACACCATCCGTGACGCCGACCGCATCGTCGTGCTCGACGACGGCCGCGTCGCCGGCATCGGCGACCACGCCGAGCTGATGGAGACCTGCCCGACCTACCGCGAGATCGTGCTGTCCCAGCTCACCGAACAGGAGGCCGCGGCATGACCACGCAGACGCCCGCGCGCCGGCCGCAGCCCGGTTTCGGGCCCGGCCGGATGATGTCCGGGCCCGCCGAGAAGGCCTCCGACTTCCGCGGCACCCTCCGCCACCTGATGCGGCTGCTGCGCCCCGAACGCCCGCTGCTGGTCGTGGTGCTGCTCCTCGGCGTGGCCGGGGTCGCGCTGACCGTGATCGGGCCCAAGATCCTCGGCCACGCCACCGACCTGATCTTCGCCGGCATCGTCGGGGTTCAGCTGCCCGCGGGGCTGACCAAGGAACAGGCCCTGGCCGGGCTGCGCGCCCAGGGGCAGGGCACCTACGCCGACATGGTGGCGTCGATGAGCGTCGTGCCGGGACACGGAATCGACTTCACCGCGCTGGCCGGCGTGCTCGCCTGGGTGCTGGCGATCTACCTGCTGGCCGGGCTGCTCGGCATCGCGCAGTTCCGGCTCACCACGACCGTGGTGCAGCGCGCCGCGTTCCGGCTGCGCGAGCGGATCGAGGCCAAGCTGGGACGGCTGCCGCTCAGCTACTTCGACGGCCAGCCGCGCGGCGAGATCCTCAGCCGCGCCACCAACGACACCGACAACATCGCCCAGTCGCTGCAGCAGACGCTGAGCCAGCTCATCTCGTCGGTGCTCACGGTGGTGGGCGTGCTGGCGATGATGTTCTGGATCTCGCCGGTCCTGGCGCTCATCGCGCTGGTCACGGTGCCGGTGTCGATCTACGTCACGGCCGTCGTGGGCAAGCGGTCCCAGCCGCAGTTCATCGAGCAGTGGTCGTCGACGGGCCGGCTCAACGGCCACATCGAGGAGATGTACGGCGGGCACACGCTGGTCAGGGTGTTCGGCCGGCAGCGGGAGGCGGCCGAGACGTTCACCGAGCACAACGACGCGCTGTTCGCCTCCAGCTTCCGCGCCCAGTTCATCTCCGGGCTCATCCAGCCCGCGATGATGTTCATCGGCAACCTCAACTACGTGCTCGTGGCCGTCGTCGGCGGGCTCAAGGTGGCGTCGGGCTCGATCTCGCTCGGCGACGTGCAGGCCTTCGTCCAATACTCGCGCCAGTTCAGCCAGCCGCTGACCCAGGTGGCGGGCATGGCGGGCATCGTGCAGTCGGGCGCCGCCTCGGCCGAGCGGGTCTTCGAGCTGCTGGAGGCTCCCGAGCAGTCGCCCGACCCGGCCGAGCCGGCCCGGCCGGCGCGGATCAGGGGCCGCGTGGCGTTCGAGAACGTGTCCTTCCGGTACGCGCCCGACCGGCCGCTGATCGAGAACCTGTCGCTCACCGTGGAGCCCGGCCAGACGGTGGCCATCGTCGGCCCCACCGGAGCCGGCAAGACGACGCTGGTCAACCTCATCATGCGCTTCTACGAGGTGACCGGCGGCCGCATCACGCTCGACGGCGTCGACATCGCGGCCATGTCGCGGGAGGAACTGCGCGGCTCCCTCGGCATGGTGCTCCAGGACACCTGGCTGTTCGGGGGCACGATCGCGGAGAACATCGGCTACGGCGCGGAGGGCGCCACCCGCGAGCAGGTCGAGGCCGCCGCCGAGGCCGCGCACGTGGACCGGATCGCGCACACGCTGCCCGACGGGTACGACACGGTCCTCGACGAGGAGGGCGCGAGCGTCAGCGCGGGCGAGAAGCAGCTGATCACCATCGCCCGGGCGTTCCTGTCGGAGCCGGCGATCCTCATCCTGGACGAGGCCACCAGCTCGGTCGACACCCGCACCGAGGTGCTCATCCAGCGGGCCATGAACTCCCTGCGCGAGGGGCGTACGAGCTTCGTGATCGCGCACCGGCTCTCGACGATCCGCGACGCCAGCCTGATCCTCGTCATGGAGGACGGGCGGATCGTCGAGCAGGGCACCCACGAGTCGCTGCTGGCCGCCGGCGGCGCCTACGCCGGGCTCTACTCGGCGCAGTTCGCCGAGCCCGTCACGGAGGTGAACTGACGGGCCGCCACCTCCTCGCTTGACCTTGACACAATGACAAGGCCTTCACTGATGCCGAGGAGGTGGTCCCGATGACCATGCGAGAACAGGACATCGATCCGGTCCGGGCTCTGGAGGCTCTGGAGCACGGCCACGCGTCAGTGCGGCTGCGGGCGGCGATGGCCGTCGGCACGGCCCCCGACCCGCGCTACGTCGGCCCGCTCGTCCGGCGGTGCGCGATCGAACCGGATTTCCCCGTGCGGGACATGCTGACGTGGGCGCTCACCCGCCACGCGGCCTCGCTGACCGTTCCGCAGCTGCTCAGAGAGCTCGGCTCGCAAGGCGCGCAGGCGCGGAGCCAGGCGCTGCACACGCTGTCCAAGATCGGGGACCGGCGGGCATGGCCCGCGATCACGCGGGAGCTCCTGGCCGACGCCGACGACGAGGTCGCCAGGAGCGCCTGGCGGGCGGCGGTCGTGCTCGTGCCCGAAGACGAGAAGCCCGGGCTGGCGGCGGCGCTGTCGGCACAGCTCGGGCGCGGCGGACGCGAGACGCAGCTGAGCCTCAGCCGGGCGCTGGCCGCGCTCGGCGAGGTGAGCACACCCATGCTGAGCGCCGCGGCGGCGCACCCCGATCCGCGCGTGCGCGCCCACGCGATCGCCACGCGACGGCTGCTGGACGACCCCGGCACCGGGTTCGAGTACGCGATCGAGGAGGCCAAGCGCATCGTGGCGCTCGGCGGCACCGGAGGGGAGGACTGATGGGCCGTGCTGATCGGTGAGGTGGCCCGGCGGTCCGGGGTCAGCGCCCGCATGCTCCGGCATTACGACGCGCTCGGCCTGGTGCGGCCGACGGGCCGTAGCGACGCGGGCTATCGGGAATACTCCAGCGAGGACATCCGGCGGATCTTCCAGATCGAGAGCCTGCGGTCCCTGGGGCTGTCGCTGCGCGAGGCCGGGCGCGCCCTCGACGATCCGGGCTTCGCCCCCGCGCAGCTCGTCGACGACCTCATCCGCCAGACGCGCGAACGCATCGCCGCCGAGACCGAACTGCTCACGCGCCTGCGCCGGATCGACGCCGCGGAACCCGCCGGCTGGGAGGACGTCCTGCAGATCGTCGCACTCCTGCACGCGCTGGGATCCAAGAGCGCCGGCGGGCGCCAGCGCGCGGCCCTGTCCTCGGCCGGGGAGGCTTCGATGCCCGTGGAGGCGCTGGTCGAGGCGGCGCTGAGCGAGAGGGACCCGAACGTCGCCGGAGCGCTGCGCTGGGCCCTGGCGCGGCTGGCGCGATCTGGCGACGACGCGTTGGCGCTGCTGGCCGAGGGACTCGGCTCACCGGCGGCCGAGGTGCGCGAGCGTGCCGTCCGGTCCATCGCCGAGCTCGCCGACGACGCGGCGACCACCCTGCTGCGGGACGCCCTCACGCACCCCGACCTCGTCGTCCGCAGGCACGCCGCGCTGGAGCTCGGGGCACGCGGGGTCGCCGGGGCGATCCCGGCGCTCATCGACATCGTCGTCGAGGGGACGAACGACGTCGAGGCCGCCGACGCCCTGAGCGCGCTGGCGAGCAGTCCCGCCTCGGCGGACCAGATCGCTTCCGGGCTCGTCGATCGCCTGGGCGGCGATGCCGCCGGACCGGCCGCGCGCCGGCGCCTGACCCAGGCGCTGGCGGGCATCCCGGGAGCCACGGCCTCACGGGCCCTCGCGGAGCTGTCACACGACGAAGACCGTGCCGTCGCGCTCACCGCGACTTACATTCTCGGGATCCGCGACACGCGATGACGGGCTCCGCCCCGTGCGCCTCGCGTGCGCCTCGCGGGTGCCGACCGGCCCGGCCGCGCGGTCCGGGCTCCTTCCGCACAACCTCTATCGGGACATGAGTTCCCTTTAGGTGGCGTCGGGTGCTACTGTTCCCTCAACTTAACGGAACAAATGGCCCGTTTATGGTTCGGTGTCTCCGCGAACCGACCGCCCCGGAAGGAACTCCCCGTCATGTCCGCCCTGGCAACCCCGTCGACGACCCCGACACCCGGCACCCACCCCCGGCGCCTGACCGGCCGCCTCAAGGTCACGCTCGCGGTCCTGCTGGTCGCCCAGTTCATGCTGGCCGTCGACTTCTCGATCCTCAACGTCGCCCTTCCCCGGATCGGCGACGGCCTCGGCTTCTCCCTGGCGAACCTGCAATGGATCGCCACCTCCTTCGCCCTGCCCGCCGCCGGGTTCACCCTCCTGTTCGGCCGCATCGGCGACCTCATCGGCCGCAGGCGCATCTTCCTCGGGAGCATCACCCTGCTCGGCGTGGCCTCCCTCGCCGGCGGCCTCGCCCCCACCGCCGAACTCCTCATCGCCGCCCGCGTCGCGCAGGGCCTCGCGACGGCCGCCGCCACCCCCGCGGGCCTCGCGCTCCTCACCACCTCCTTCGCCGAAGGGCCACTGCGCCGCAAAGCCCTGGCGCTCAACGGCGCGCTGATGTCGGCCGGGTTCACCACCGGCGCCATCCTCGGCGGCGTACTGACCGACCTGCTGTCCTGGCGGTGGGCCTTCTTCATCAACGTGCCCGTCGCCCTGGCCGTCGTACTCATCGCGCCCGTCGTCATCCAGGAGTCCCGCCCCGCCGTACGCCCCAAGATCGACCTGCCCGGCGCCGTGTCCGTCACCCTCGGCCTGCTCGCTCTCGTCTACGGCCTCACCCAGGCCGGCGAGCACGGCTGGACCCACCCCACCACCCTCGCGGGCCTGCTCTCCGGCGCCGCGCTCCTGGTGGTCTTCGCCGTGGTGGAGCGCCGGGCCGCGCAGCCGCTCGTCCCGTTGCACGTCCTGAAGAAGCGCACCGTGGCCTGGGGCAACCTGCTCGGCCTGCTCGCCTTCGTCACCGAGACGTCCCTGGTGTACCTGCTCACCCTCTACATGCAAAAGACCCTCGGCTTCTCCGCGCTCGCCGCCGGGATCGCCTTCACCGTCCTGGGGCTCGGGACCGTGACGGGCGGCCTGCTCGCCTCCAGGGCCATCGCGCGCACGTCCGCCCCGGCCGTACTGGTCGCCGGAGGGCTGCTGCAGGCGGTCTTCACCGCCGTCCTGCTCCTGCTCGGCGACACCGCGGCCTCCATGGGGCTGCTGCTGCCCGCCACCTTCCTGGGCGGCGTGGGCAACATGCTGGTCATCGTCGGCTTCATGGTCACCGCCACCAGCGGGCTGCCCGACCACCAGCAAGGGCTGGCCACCGGGCTGACGTCGATGTCCCAGCAGGTCGGCATCACCATGGGCACCCCGATCATGTCGGCGATCGTCACCGCCGCGACAGGTGGCGTGCTCTCCGCCGGAGCGATCCTGCACGGCGTCGGCGTCGCCATCGCGGCCAACGCCGCCCTCGTCCTGCTCGGCGTCCTCATCGCCGCAGCCTTCCTGCGCGCACGACACCACGCGCACGCCTGACCCCCTTCCCCGCCAGCCCGAACCTCATCCGAGGAGATGTGATGAACCCCTTCGCAACCAGGACCGGCACGGCGCTGACCGCGCTCTTGACCGCGCTCATGACCGCCCTCGGCGCGCCCGCGGCCGCCGCCGTCCCCGCTCACGCCGCCGCCGACCGGCAAACCGGCAGGCAGGCCGGCTGGCAGGCCGCGTGGATCGCCGCCCCGCAGCGCGCCAGCACCGGTTTCGAACCGAACTGGTCGGAGGAAGGCTTCAGCGGCCAGAGCGTGCGCCAGGTGATCAGGCTGACGGCCGGCGGCTCGTCGGTACGCATCCGCCTGTCGAACGACTACGGCCCCTCCGCCGTACGCCTGACCGGAGCCACCGTGGCCCACGCCGGGCAGGGCGCCTCGGTACGGCCGGAGACGGTGCGGCAGCTGACCTTCGCCGGAGCCACGTCCGCCGACATCCCCGCCCGCGGCACCCTGGCCAGCGACCCGCTGCCGCTGCGCGTGCGGCCGTTCCAGTCCGTGGCCGTCACGCTCTACTTCGCCGGCACCACCGGACCGGCGACCTTCCACTCCCAGGCGTACGCGAGCAGCTACCGCGCGCGCGGCGACCACCGCGCCGACACCACCGCGCACGCCTTCACCCAGGTGACCCACTCCTGGTACTACCTGTCCGGCGTCGACGTCACCGGCGGGAACGGCAGGCGCGGGGACGCCGTCGTGACCTTCGGCGACTCCATCACCGACGGGTTCGGCTCCACCACCGACGCCGACGACCGCTACCCGGACGAACTGGCCGAGCAACTCGCCGCCAGAGGCCGGGCCAGACCCGTCCTGAACGCCGGCATCGGCGGCAACCTGCTCCTCCACGACTCCGCCTGGTACGGCGACCACGCCGCCGCCCGCTTCCGGCGAGACGCGCTCGACCAGCCGGGCGTCGGCACGGTCGTCCTGCTCCAAGGCGTCAACGACATCGGCTTCAGCGAGTCCGACACGCCCACGTACAAGCCCGCGCCCGTCGTCTCCGCCGGCGAGCTGATCGCCGGATACCGCCGGCTCATCCGGCAGGCACACGCCAAGGGCGTCAAGGTCGTCGGCGCGACCCTGCTGCCCTTCAAGCACTCCGACCACTGGGGCGCGCACGCCGCCGCCGTCAGCGACACCGTCAACCACTGGATCCGCACCTCGGGCGCCTTCGACGCCGTCGTCGACCTCGACCGCGCCATGGCCGCCCCCGGCGACGCCGACACGCTCGACCCCGCCTACGACAGCGGCGACCACCTGCACCCCGGCGACACCGGCTACACCGCCATGGCCCGCCTCGTCGCCGACGCACTGACCTCCACGCGAAACTGACACCCTGGCAACATCTCCACCGCAGCTGGTGATGCTCTGTGGCATCCTCCATTCCGCCAGCCGACATGCCGCTGTTTTGCTGAAGCCGCACCCCACAGGGGCACGACCGGAGGTGGTCCACTGTCTACACCGCGCACGTCTGTTCGCCGTCTACAGCTTCAGGCCCGACATCCTCGCCGACGGCGTGCCCGGGCTGCTCCTGGTGGACCGGATCGGCCGCCGCCCGCTGCTCACCTGGACGTTCGCGCTCATGACGGTGGCCTTCACCTTCATGGCCCTGACACCCGCCGCGCCTCTACCGCTCCCGTCGACATCGCTACGGAAGGAGCCCAGCGTTGACACTCAACCCCGCCGACGGCATCGCGACCGGCGAACGAGCGGCCGCGGGCGAACTCGACCCTGCCGAGGTCACCGGGCGCGCCCTGCGGGAGGCACGCTCCCCCCGGGCCGGAGCCACCTTCATCGAGCTCACCGCCGGCCGCGCGGCCCGCGAGGCCGCCGCCGCCCGCGACCGGCTCACGACCGGACGGGCCAGAAGCCCGCTGGACGGGGTACCCGTCGCCGTCAAGGACCTGTTCGACGTCGCCGGCACGGTGACGACCGCGGGCTCGCGCACCCGCACCGCCCTGCCGCCCGCCGCACACGACGCCGCCGTGGTCCGCAGGCTCACCGAGGCGGGAATGATCTGCGTCGGAAAGACGAACCTCAGCGAGTTCGCCTTCTCGGGGCTCGGCGTCAACCCCGCCTTCGGCACGCCGCCGAACCCGAACGGCGCCACTGAACGGCTGGTCCCCGGCGGCTCCTCCGCCGGATCCGCCGCCGCCGTCGCCCTCGGGATCGTGCCGATCGCCATCGGCACCGACACCTCGGGCTCGGTACGCGTACCGGCCGCCTTCTGCGGCGTGATCGGCTACAAGGCCGGCGAGGGCAGATACGCCACCGGCGGCATGCTGCCGCTCGCCCCCACCCTCGACACGGTGGGCATCCTCGCCACCTCCATGCGTGACGTCCTCGCCACCGACGCCGTCCTCACCGGCAGGAACCCGTACCCGGGCCCGCCGGACAACCGGCCGCTCCGCCTCCTCGTCCCCCGGGGCGCGCTGATCGACGACTGCGCACCCGAGGTACGCGGCCCGTTCGAGGACCACCTGACGCTCCTGGCCCGGCAGGGCGCCGACATCGAGGAGCGGGACGTACCCGTCCTGCGGGCCGCGCTGCGCGTCCTCGCCGAGCACGCGACGATCGTCGAGGCGGAAGCCCACGCCGCCTACGCAAGCCTGCTCGCAGCGGGCGGCGGCGCGCACGTCGACCCCGGGGTCCTGCGCCGGCTCGCCCGCTACGACAGGCGGCGGCGCGACGCCGCCCCGGTCTACCGGGCCATGCGAGGGCTCCGGGAGGGCATCGCGGCGGAACTCGGCGACGCGTTCCTGGCCTGCCCCACCGTCTGCCACCCGGCTCCCCCGCTGGCCGGGCTGCTGGCCGACGACGACCTGTACGACCGGGTCAACCAGCGCACGCTGCGCACCACCATGCTGTTCAGCTACCTCGGCCTGCCGGGCGTCAGCCTCCCGGTCGGCGCATGGGGAGCCGGCGGCGCGGGGTTCCTGCTGTCGGCCGCGGAAGGCCGCGACGACGCGCTCCTCGCGGCCGCGGCCCGCGCCGAGGCTGCCTCACCCCACGGCCGCGACGGCGCGCCCAGGTGAACGAAACGGGAGCCGACACGGCCTCGGGCAGGGTCGGCTGCGGGCACGTTCACGACGTTGGGCGGCCGGCACGTCGGAGTGGCGGGCGCCGGTGTTACGCCGGCGGTCGGAACCGGCGATCACCAAGGTGCGTAGCGGCCCGAACTGCGGCTCGACCGGGTCGGCCCGGGAGGCATACGTCAGCCTGCCGGTGAGGGCGGTCCCGCCAGCCGCCATCTGCGGCGTCCCCCAGGAGTGAGTGCTCGGCCCACGAACTGCGGGGAGCTTGACCGCGCAAAGTGTGAGTGGTTTATTACTCACATGACGATGACGAGGTCGCGCCGGCTGTCGACGGCGGAGGAGCGACGCCACACCGTCCTGCGCACGGCGATCAAGGCCTTCGCGGCACGTGGTTACTACGGCACCACCACGACAGAGGTCGCCAAGGCCGCAGGCATCTCGCAGGCGTACCTGTACCGGCTCTTCCCCGACAAGGAGGCGCTGTTCGTCGCGGTCGTGGACTACTGCTCGTCGCGGATCCGCGAATGCCATGCCGAGGGTGCGGCGGCCGCCGCCACGGCCGAGCCTGCCGCAACGCTGGCCGCGATGGCCGCCGCGTACGCGGAGCTGATCGCCGATCGCGATCTGCTCCTGGTGCTGCTGCACGCCACGTGCGCGAGCAGCGAGCCGGCGATTCGTGAGGCGGTGCGGGCGTGCTATGCCAAGCAGGTCGAGTACGTGCGGGCGGCCTCGGGCGCCTCCGACGAGCAGATCCGCCGGTTCTTCGGTGACGGCTTGCTGGCCAATGTTCTCGTCGGCATCGACGCGGCCGCGCTGGATGCGCGGTGGGCGCGCACCTTGCTCGGCTGAGTCGTCATCGGGCCGCGTGCGGGCGGCCCGTGTTTTTTGGCTGGACGGTGAGTGGTCAATCACTCTCTCTTGTGTGCGAGGAAGGTGTCCATGCCTGGATCCTGGAGATCACGGAACGGCCTGATGCTGGCGCTGCTGGCCTTCGCCCAGTTCATCAGCGCCATTGACTACAACATCGTCTATGTGGCGCTGCCGGAGATCGGCCGCCAGATCGGATTCTCCACGCAGACGCTGCAATGGGTGGTCAGCGCGTATGCCGTCGCGTTCGGCGGGTTCCTGCTCCTGGGCGGGCGAGCCGCCGACCTGCTGGGGCGGCGCCAGATGTTCGCTGCCGCACTGGCCCTGTACGGCATCGCATCCCTGGCCGGCGGGCTGGCCACCTCCCCCGCCCTGCTGATCGCGGCCAGGGCCGCGCAGGGACTCGGCGGCGCACTGCTTCTGCCGGCCACGCTGTCACTGATAAACACCACGTTCACCGAGGGGCCCGCGCGCAGCCGAGCCCTGGCGGTCTGGGGCGGCGCCGGAGGGGTCGGGCTCGCGCTCGGCTCCCTGCTGGGCGGCGTTCTCACCGATGCCCTGGGCTGGGAGTCGGTGTTCTTCGTCAACGTTCCCCTCGCCGCCGTCGCCATTGCCGCAACGTTTGCCCTGTTTCCCACGGAACCTCGTAGCGACAGACGCGGCGGTTTCGATCTCCCCGGCGCGCTCAGTGCCACACTGGGGTCCACACTGCTTGTCTTCGGGCTGGTTCAGGGCCCGGAGGCGGGATGGGGCAGCCCGACCATCGTGGGCGCCTTGCTCGCGGCGGCAGCCTTCCTGGGACTGTTCGTCACGATCGAGGCTCGCTCCGCCGAGCCGCTGATGCCGCTGCGGCTGTTCATCAACCGCAGTCTCACCGCCGCCATGGCGGTCACGTTCATCTTCATGGGGACGTTCGGCGCGCAGTACTACATCCTGACCGTCTACCTCCAGGACCTGCGCGGCTTCGACGCTCTGGCGACGGGCTTGGCCTTCCTGCCGGGGGGCCTCATGGCCCTGGCAGGCACCAAGGTGAGCGAGCGGATGCTGATCCGCACAGGCACCCGCACCACGCTGCTCACCGGCCTGGGGCTGGGGGCAGCCGGGATGATCACATTCGGGCTGGCGCTGTCCCCCCACGGCGGCTACGCCGTACTCTTGCCCGGCATCGTCATGACCAGCCTCGCACAGGGCATTGCCTGGACGGCCATGTTCGTGGCCGCCTCCACCGGTGTCGCACCAGAACGTCAAGGCATCGCCTCGGCGATGGCCTCCACCACCCAGCAGATCGGCAGCGCGGTCGGATTGGCCGTCCTGGTCGCCGTCATCAACACCGGCCCTGCCGGTGCCGCCACCACCGATGGACTACGAGCCGCTGCCTTGCTGGCGGCCGCACTGACCCTCGCCGGTGCGGCGGTGGCCCGCACCCTGCGCAAGCCCCAAGCCGCAAAGCCAGCGCAACAGGTCACTTCGACATCACCCGGCGACACCCGCACAGGCAGCTGACGGCAGCTCATCATCACAGCCGGACATCTACGCCGCACACACCCGTTCGACATGCCGGCTTGCCGGCCGGCATCGGCACATCACCGGTTCCGGGGACCCGCTGGCACCGACGATGGAGAAACCACCCGCACTGTGTGAACCTCCACCTCCGGAACACAATCCGATGCCAATCTCCATGGCCGCGGTGACGAGGCCACTGATTGGCTGTGGGCATGCGAGTCATCGTGCCTGCCACACAAGGGCGGGCGGTCAAGGTCAGCGCCGGTCAGCGCGTACGCGTGGTCGACCTCGAAGGCGGCCAGGTCGGCGACGTGTTCGCCTTCGCCGCCGACGACGTGAGCGAACACCTCAGCGCCTCCCACACCCGGGCCACCACCAGCCGCCTGTTCCCCGCCCCCGGGGGACCGTTCGTCACCGACCGGCGCAGGCCCATCCTCACCCTCGCCGCCGACACCTCACCGGGCGAGCACGACATGCTCATCGCCGCCTGCGACCCGGCACGCTATCGCGACCTCGGCGCCCCCGGCCACGCCTCCTGCGCCGACAACCTGACCGCGAGCCTGGCGAAGCTCGGCCTGGCCGTCCCGGCCGTCCCCCAGCCCGTCAACGTGTTCATGCGGATCCCCGTCGCCGGCGACGGCCGGCTGAGCTGGCTCACCTCGACCAGCCGCCCAGGCGACGCCATCACCTTCGAAGCCGCGATGGACTGCCTGTTCGTGCTCTCGGCATGCCCCCAGGACCTGGTCGGCATCAACGGCCACAAGCCGACCCCGCTGGCCATCGATCTGCTAGACAAGGAGTGAGACAACGATGAACGACCATCCTGCCCTGCGCCCGGACCGAATCGGCGACCTCGACCTCGCCAACCGGCTCGCGGTCGCGCCCATGTCCAGAGTCTCCGCCGCCGCCGACGGCACGCCGACGGACGACATGGCCGACTACTACACGGCCTTCGCCGACGGCGGCTTCGCCCTCGTCCTGACCGAGGGAACCTACACCGACACCCACTACAGCCAGGGATACCTCAACCAGCCGGGCATCGTCACCGCCGCCCACGAAGCCGCCTGGCACGAGATCGTCACACGCGTGCACGCCCGAGGCGCGTCGATGATCCTCCAGCTCATGCACGCGGGCGCGATCTCACAAGGCAACCGCTACCGCGACGACACCCTCGCACCGTCCGCCGTCCGGCCGCTCGGCGAGAAGATGCCCGAATACGGCGGCCACGGCCCCTGGCCCACCCCGCGCGCCATGACCGGCGACGACATCGAACACGCCCTCACCGGCTTCGTGGACGCCGCCATCCGCGCCCAGCGCGCCGGATTCGCCGGCGTCGAAGTGCACGGCGCGAACGGCTACCTCGTCGACCAGTTCCTGACCGACTACACCAACCAGCGCTACGACCGCTACGGTGGCATGGTCGCCAACCGCGTACGCCTGGCAGCCGAGATCGTCTCCGCCATCCGCGCGGCGACCGGCCCCCGCTTCGTCGTGGGCATCCGGCTGTCGCAGGGCAAGGTCAACGACTTCACCCACCGATGGGCGGGCGGCTCACGCGACGCGGAGATCATCTTCGCCGCCCTGGCCGAGGCCGGCGCGACCTACCTGCACATCGCGAGCGAAGGACGGGACTGGGTGGAAACCGCGACTCTCGACGGCGGCGTCACCATCACCGGCCTGGCCCGCAAGGTGACCGGACTGCCCGTCCTCGCCAACGGCGGCATGCACGACCTCACCCAGGCGGCCAGCGTCCTCGAGGACGGCCACGCCGACATCGTCACCATCGGCAGGGGCGCGCTGGCCAACCCCGACCTGCCCCGCCGTCTCGCCCAGAGCCTGCCCCTGGCGGCCTTCGACCACGAGATGCTCCAGCCGATGGCCACCCTGAGCAACGCCCGCCTCTGGCGCGCCGCGGGCCAGGTGCCGGCTTGAACCCCGGCGAGCCGGACGGCCGGCCCGGCGACGCCGACGAGCCGGGCCACGGATGGCAGGGACGGGCCGCCGCGGTGGTGACCCTGACGTTCGACGTGGACGCGGAGACACCCGTGCTGGCGCACGGCCGCGACTTCGCCGAACACGCGAGCACCATGTCCCACCAGGCCTACGGCCCGGACGTCGGACTGCCCCGCATCCTCGACCTCCTGGCCGACCTGTCCGTCCCCGCCACGTTCTTCGTGCCCGGCTGGGTGGCCGAGCACCGCCCCTGGCTCGCCCCGTCGATCGCCGAGCACGGCCACGAAGTGGCACACCACTCCTACAGCCACCGGCCGCCCACCTCGATGACGGCCGAGGAGGAACGCGCCGACTTCGAACGCGCCCTGGCCGTGTTCGACCGACAGGACATCGAGATCCACGGACACCGCGCCGCCCTGTGGGAGGCGTCCTGGCAGACCACCGGCCTCGTCGCCGAACACGGCCTGACCTACGACTCCTCCCTCATGGGCGACGACCGCCCGTACAAGGTGGCCACCCCGGCGGGCGAGGTCGTCGAACTGCCCGTGCACTGGTCGCTCGACGACTGGGAGCAGTACGCCTACCTGCCCGCCCCGCATATCGGCTCCGTCATCGAATCACCCGCGAAGGTGATCGAACTGTGGCGGGCCGAACTCGACGGGATGCGCCACTACGGCGGCCTGTTCAACCTGTGCCTGCACCCCTTCCTGTCCGGCCGGCCCGGCCGCGCCCTGGCACTGCGACGCTTCCTGGAGTACGCCCTCAGCCGCGCCGACGTGACCTTCGCACGATGCGCCGACGTCGCCCGGACAGCCGCCGCCGACCCCGCACTGACCATCCGCCACCCACAGCCCCCGGCCGCGGAACCCGACGTCTACCCGCACTGAACGAGGACCCGGACCCCGGGCTCACGCCGGGGCCCGGCTCAATCCATCGCCTCGATCGTCAGCGCCAGGAACAGATCCACCCGATCCTCCGTGCGCCCCACATCCCTGCCGGTCAACTCGGCGATCTTGCCAAGCCGGTTGCGCAGAGTGTTGACATGCACGTGCAGCGCCGTGGCCGTGGCCGCCCACTGCCCGTCATGGTCGAGAAACGTCCGCAACGTCAGCTCCAGCTCACCACCCCGCCGCGCGTCATGCTCCTTCAACGGCGCCAGCAACTTGCCCGCGAACTGCCGCAAAGTCTCCGGCTCGACCAGCCCCAGAAGCAACCTGTGCGTACCGAGCTCCGCGAACGCCCGCACGACCGGCCCCGACCGGCCGCGCCGCACCACCTGGCACGCCTCCCTCGCCTGCAGCAACTGAGGACGCAGCTCAGCCGCATGAAGAGCGAGACCACCCAGACCCGCGACCGGACGCAACCCCGGGAACCGCTGCTCGACCGACCGCACCAGACGCTGCGCGAGCCGGGGCAGCTCCCCCTCGGGCTGCCGCCACGGCAACACCGCCACCACATCCTGCGTACCGCCCGCCACAACCGCCGGAACGCCTTCCGACGCGAAGAACTCCCCGACCACCTCCGCCAGCCCATGAACGGTGGCCACCTCCCCCAGCGCGAACGCCACCGCGCACACCGCCAGCGGACCGTTCGGATCCACCCCGAAGGCACGCAACCGTCCCGGAACCTCCGCCGCACGCCGGCCACCGGACAGGATCATCTCCAGCAACTCGCTCGCGAAGCGCAGCTCGATCGCCTGCACCGCCTGCTGCTTGGCGACCTCCAAGCTGAGAAACCTCGCCGACTGCTCCAACGCCTCCCGCTCGGCCGCCGTGAGCTCACGCAGCGGACGCAGGCAGATGAGCGCCGCATCGATGTCACCCACCGCGCCGACCGGGAACAACGCCGCACGGCCCGGCTCCCCCACATCCACCTCCAAAGCGGGAGGATGACGGGACAGCGCCGCCGCCACCGCACGCAACTGCTCACCGCCGAGAACGGCGCCGGCCACCGCGAGCGGGCGCGCCATCCGATCGATCACCGCCAGCGGAAGATCATGATCACGCCGCAGCACGTCGAGCACACCGGAAGCGCCCGCACCCCGCGAGATCGCCGTGGCCAGAGCATCCCCCCGGCGCACCATGCCGACCAGCGACTGCTTACGCTCATCGGCCAGCATCTCGGCCGCCGCCTGAGACACAGCCGTGAACGGCACGGCGATGGAGATCTCCAGCAGCGGCAACTCCTCCGCCCGGCACGCCTCCACCAGCTCCTCCGGCGTGCGGGGCAACTCATCACGCAACCCGAACAAGATCCCGGCAGCCCTGGCCCCCTTGACGTTCCGCACGAACCGCGCCGCCGGCACCCGATCGAGCCACAGCCCGTTCGTCATCACCAGCTCGCCCTCACGCACATAACTCGACGGATCCGGCAGCTCCGTGTTGTGCACCCAGGCGACAGGCTCCTCCAACGCGCCGGGCCGACCCGCCACCAGCACCCGCAACTCCAGCGAGGGCCGATCCGTCAAAGACCGCAGCGTGAACATGGTGTGACTCTACACAACCCCACGAGCATCCCCTGGACGTTCATCCACTGCATTTTGCTTCTTCAGCCTGATTGTGTGGGGTATCTCACCAAGGAGGCCACCATGCATGCGAACACGACCAGCCCGGTCGAAGGCGTGCCCTTCGACGACCACGGCGTCGAACCCATCCCACCCTCATCCCGGGACTCGACCCCGTGGCAGCAATTCTGGATCTGGACCGGAGCCAACATCGCCCCGATCAACTGGGTCCTGGGATCACTCGGAGTCACACTCGGGCTGAGCCTGATCGAAACCATCACCGTCATCGCCATCGGCAACCTCGTCGGGTGCGCGGTGTTCGGCCTCTTCAACCTCATGGGCCACCGCACGGGCGTCAACCAGATGGTGATCGGCCGCGCCGCATTCGGCCGCAAAGGCGCGATCATCCCCGGCATCGTCCAAGGCCTGCTCACCATGGGATGGGTCGGCGTCAACACCTGGGTCGTACTCGACCTCGTACTCGCCCTGCTCGCCCGCATGGGCATCCACGGCGACCTCGGCCTGAAATACCTCGTCGCCGCCATCATCATGGGCGGCCAGCTCTTCCTGGCCCTCTACGGCTTCTACGCCATCCGCACCTTCGAAAAATACACCGTCCCCGCCACCGTCCTCATCATGGCCATCATGACAGTGCTGGCCGTACTCCAGGTCGACCCCCAATGGACCACCGCCACCGCGGCCACCACCGGCGACAAACTCACCGCCGTGACACAACTCCTGACCGCCATCGGCATCGGCTGGGGCATCAGCTGGCTCCCCTACTCAGCCGACTACAGCAGATTCGTCCGCACCGACGCCTCCCCCCGCTCCGTCTTCTGGTCAACAGCCCTCGGCATGTACGTGCCCACCGTATGGCTCGCGGCACTCGGCGCCTACCTGAGCAGCAGCGGCAGCGGAAGCGACCCCTCCGACCTCGTCACCAACGCGTTCGGCCTGCTCGCGGTCCCCGTACTCCTCCTCGTCATGCACGGCCCCATCGCCACCAACATCCTCAACCTGTACTCCTGCTCACTGGCCGCACTGTCCATCGGCCTGCGCATCGCCCGCTGGAAACTCACCCTCATCGCCGGCCTGGTCGCCTCCGCCGTACTGGCCGTCTTCGTCCAGGCCGACGACTTCGCCCAGGCATTCGACCACTGGATGGTCTCCATCCTCGTCTGGATCAGCCCATGGGCCGCCATCCTGCTCGTCGACTTCTTCGTGATCCGCCGCGGACACATCGAGGTCAAAACGCTCTACGACACCGACGCCTCACCCCACGGCCCCATCAGCCGGCCCGCCCTGACCAGCCTCGCCCTCGGACTCGTGGCCGCATGGAGCTGGCAGTACGGCATGGTCCCCCTCACCCAGGGCCCCATCGCCCGGGCACTGAACGACACCGACTTCTCATGGCTGTCCGGCGGCCTCGTCGCCGGCGGCCTCTACTACCTGCTCACCCGCACACGAACCCAGAAGCCCGCCCGGCGGCTCCACACCACCAAGCACTGACCAGGGCGAGCACTGACCAGATCAGCCCGCAACCCGACCAGCCCATGCCTACAACGCCGGCCCCCCAGCCACCAAGCTGAACGACATGACCAGCGCCCTCCTCGTCATCGACGTCCAGAACTCCTTCCTCCAACTCCCCGACTGGCAGCACACCTCAAGACCCGACATCGTCCCCCAGGTCGACCGCCTCGCCACAGCCGCCAGAAACGCCGGAGACACCGTCATCTGGGTCCTCGGCTCACGCCCCGGAACCGGCACCGTCTTCGACCCCGCCCAAGGCCACGTCCGCCTCATGGACGGCCTCCACCCACACCCCGGCGAACCCACCCTCACCAAAACCGCCCACAACGCCTTCACCACCACCAACCTCCACCAACTCCTCACCCAGCGCGGCACCACCAAGCTCACCATCTGCGGAATCCGCACCGAACAATGCTGCGAAACCACCGCCCGCCTTTACAAAGTAGATCATTGTCCAGGGGGTCCCGGCGTCCGGCTCTACCCGACCGAACTCCGTCGGCACCACCCAAGATCGCGCTTCGCACCAGGTCGTAGTCGCTCACCGCGGCAC
>NZ_LAVL01000267.1 GCF_001083785.1 Nonomuraea sp. SBT364 | reverse complement strand
GGCGGGCGACGAGGGGGCGGACGAGGTGTTCGTGGCGGCGGGTGCCGGGCCGTTGACGGTGCTGGTGGACGACGGGGGCATCGCACAGGCATGGCCCACCCGGGCAGTCATGACGGCTTACGGCCCTATCCCGGCCCCCGATGCGGCACGGCTCAAGGCGTTCCATGGGCCCCGATGCGGCACGGGTCAAGGCGTCCCCTGAGGTCCGGTGTGGGTCCGGGCTCGCGGGCGACAAAGGGCGCCGGAGGCCGAAGGCGGGTGCGGGACGCAAGGGGGGCCACCCCCAGCAGCCGGGGTGGCCCCTTCTTGCGTTCGGGTGCCCGTCAGACGCGCTGCCACAAGGCGGGCACGTTGGGAGGTTCCCAGCCTGACTGGGCTATGTGCCCCTGAAGGCAGCGATACGTCGCGCCACCATAGGTGACCTGGGCACCCGCCTGGTAGGTCACCCCTGCCTGCCAGGTACCCCCGCCCGGAGGCGGAGTCGTGGGGGGATCGGTCGGGCCGCCGGCGACATTCAGCACGAAGTCGAACGTCGCCTCCCTGCCCGAGCCGACCGTGCGGACGTTCATGAGCAGTCTCGGGTCGAAGATGGTGTCGGTGTTGTTGCGCGGCTCGCCCGGGAAGTACGTCTGCGTGGTGAGGACGGGCCGGTTGGGCGCCTGGACCTTCATGTGGATGTGCCGCGTACGGCCCGGGTAGAGGCCGGGCACGATCGTGGTGAGCTTGTAGGCGCCCGTCGCGTCGGTGAACTGGTGGCCGCGGAAGTTGAACCCGGTGTTGTCGTAGGCGCCGTTCCTGTCGGCCTGCCAGAAGTCCAGGAGCACGTTGGCCAGCGGCTGGCACGCCAGCCCGAAGACGTACCCGCTGACAGTGAGCAGGGTGCCGCTGCCGGGCAGGGTCGAGCGGCGGGGGGAGTTGGGCTTGAAGTACGGGCCTTCCGTCTGGGGCGGCGTGGGGTCGTCGCCGTCGTCGCAGAAGGGGGTGGGGGTGAGCGGTCCGCTCATGTCACGGGCGAGGGCCGGCACCTGGCCGATGAGCAGAGGCGCCGGTGCAGCTATGAATGCCGCTTTCAGTAACGTCTTGCGGGTGATGCCCTTGTCCGGGTCGCGAGTGTTCTCGCCTTCCACGATGGCCTCCTCGTAGGAGCCTGCCGGGGGGTGGGGCAGGCTGTTTCCCAAGGTGACACCTGGTGGACGGGGTGAGTACCCTTCAACGTTCTATACAGTCCGCGATATGTTTCCCCCGGTGATGACCCGCTTGCCGAGGTCAGTAGGCTGAGGGCGTGGACTATCGTGCGGTTGAACGCGCGATCTTGGAGCGGGGCGTCGAGTGGGACTTCGAGCCGACGCTTGACCGGATCGCGGCCCTCCTGGACCTGCTCGGCTCGCCCCAGCGGGCCTACCCCGTCGTGCACATCGCCGGCACCAACGGCAAGACGAGCACGGCGCGGCTGACCGAGGTCCTGCTCAGGGAGCGCAACCTGCGGGTGGGCCGGTTCACCAGCCCGCACCTGGTGACGATGCGCGAGCGGATCACCGTCGACGGCGAGCCGCTGAGCGAGGAGCGGTTCACCGAGGTCTATGAGGAGATCGCGCCCTATGTCGAGCTGGCCGACACGCAGGGGCGGCGGATCCAGTTCTTCGAGCTGCTGACGGCCATGGCGTTCGCCGCGTTCGCCGACACGCCGGTCGACGTGGCGGTGGTCGAGACCGGCATGGGCGGCTCCTGGGACGCCACGAACGTCGCCGACGGCACCGTGTCGGTGATCACCCCGATCTCGCTCGACCACACCGACAGGCTCGGCCCCGACATCGAGAGCATCGCGACGGAGAAGGCCGGCATCATCAAGCCCGGCGCCACCACCGTGCTCGCCCAGCAGGAGCTCGCCGCCGCCGAGGTGCTGATGCGCCGCGCGGCCGAGGTCGGCGCGGTCGTCGCCCGCGAGGGGCTGGAGTTCGGCGTGCTCGGCCGCGAGGTGGCCGTCGGCGGCCAGCTCCTGACCCTGCGCGGTCTCAAGGGCGTCTACGACGAGGTCTACCTCCCGCTCTACGGCGCCCACCAGGCGAGCAACGCCGTCTGCGCGCTGGCCGCCGTCGAGGCGCTCACCGGCGGTGACGACCCGCTCGACGCCGACCTCGTACGCCAGGCCTTCGCGCAGGCGTCGTCGCCGGGCCGCATGGAGATCGTCCGGCGCAATCCCACGGTGGTCGTCGACGCCGCGCACAACCCGGGCGGCATGCAGGCGACGCTCGACGGCGTCGACGAGGCGTTCGACTTCGCCAAGGTGATCGGCGTCGTCGCGGTCATGGCCGACAAGGACGTGAGCGGGCTGCTGGAGCTGCTGGAGCCGATGATCGACCAGATCGTCGTCACCCGTAACTCCTCGCCCAGGTCGCTGACGCCGCAGGAGCTGGCGGAGCTGGCCGTGCCGTTGTTCGGCGAGGACCGGGTGCACGTCGTCGAGCGTCTCGACGACGCCATCGACCTCGGCATCGGGATCGCCGACTCCGAAGGCGAGTTCAGCGGCACCGGCGTGCTCATCACCGGGTCGGTGGTCACGGCGGGCGACGCCCGCCACCTGCTGAAGGCGGAGGGCGCCTGATGGAGTTCCAGGTGACGCCCGGCATGCGCAGGCTGGGTGCCAGCGTGCTCGGCATGGAAGCCATCGTCGCCGGGCTGACGACCCCGGTGGCCATCAGCGTCGGCGGTGTGGCGCCCGCGCTCGCGGTGACCGTCGGCATCGGGCTGGCCGTGCTCTGCGTGGTCGCCGCGGGGCTGCTCAAGCGCCCGTCCGGCTATGTTGTCGGCAGCGTCGTGCAGGTGCTGGCGATCGGCGCGGGGTTCGTGGTGACCGCGATGTTCTTCCTCGGGGCGATCTTCGCGGCGCTGTGGATCACCGCGATTCTCGTCGCTCGGCGTGTCGAGGGCGTGACTTCCCGCTAAAGTCGGGCCTCATGGCCGTCCCCCCAATTCAGCGGACCTCCGGCACCGCGACCCAAGGCGCGAGGCTCGGATGGTTGTCCGACGTCGTGCTCGGGCTGCTCATCGTGGCCGCGCTGCCGCTGGCGATCGTCGCCATTCCCAACACCGTGTCCGTCGTCGCCGACCTGCTGCCCGCCGAGATCGACCGGATCGGGCTCATGCGCGCCCACGGGCTCGCCCTGCCGGCGATGATGCTGACCGTGCCGCTCGCCGCCGTGGCGCTGCGCCGGGTGAAGGCCGCTCACCTGATGCTCGGCGGGTTGCTGCTGCTCGGCGTCGCCGACGCCGCCGGAGGCTATGCCGGGTCGGCGTTCCTCGTGGGCGTGCTGCGGGTGGCTCACGGCGTCGGCGCCGGGCTGCTCGTGCCCGCCACGCTGGTCGCCGCCTGGGACCGGCCGCCCGTGCTGCGCGCCCTGTGGAGCGGCATGCTGGCGCTCAGCATGCTCGGCGCGCAGGCGCTGGCGCTCTGGCCGCTCGACGGCGTGACCCGCTGGCAGATCACCCTGCAGCCGTATCCGCTGCTGACCGGCATCGCGCTGGTGCTCGCCGCCGCCTACCTCGTGCTGTGGATGCTCGGCGGCCGGCCGGACGATCCGCGCATGCGTGCCAAGGAGCGCAGCCGCCTGCTGCTGGCCGCCGTGCCCGCCGCCGGCATCGCCGTCGTCGCCATCAGCACCGCGAGCGAGGACTGGCGGGCCGGGCTGGTGGTCCTGCTGGCGCTGCTCGCGGTCGGCGGCCTGCTCGCGCTGGCCTCGATCGGCACCCGCGAGAGCCGTACGCTCGCGTACACGATGGTGGCGGTCGGGGTCGTGCTGCTGCCGACCGTCGCGCAGGTGACGTACGTGGAGATGGGCGGGCTGGGCGGGCCGGGGCTGAGGGGGCTGTGGCTGCCGTTCTGCGTTGCGGGGGCGCTGGCCGTGGCCGGGGCGGTCGCGGTGCGCCTGTCGGCCCTCACGAGCACGTGGGTGACGCAGCTGGGGCTGCTGTCGATGGTGGTCGGGCTGTGCTCGGTGCGGGTCGTGGCGCCGTCGGCCGAGGGGCTCGTGCTCGTCGTGCCGTTCACGCTGCTCGCGGTGGGGGCGGCGGTGGCGATCACGGCGGCGCTCGGCCAGGTGGGGGCCGGGGCGGGCATGTTCGGGCTGGCGCTGTGCCTTCCCGGGGTGCTGGCCGGCTACCTGCTGGGGACCGGCGTGCAGATGGTCGCCCTCGAGGGGGACCGGACCAGGCAGGAGCTGGTCGACAGCTTCGTGACGGCGTTGCATCTGTGGGCGTTGGCGGGCGGGTTCTTCGTGGTCGCGGTGATCGTGCTGGCCGCGGTCATGGCCAGGCGCGCGCCCGTCGCGGAGGACGTACGGGACGAGGAAGGCGGCGGTGAGCCGGAAAACGCCACCGAGCCGGAGGTCGTTCCCGAGCCTGAGGTCGTGGCGGAGGTCGTGGCGGAGGTCGAGGACGAGGATCGGCCGACCGGGGTGATCCCCCGGATCGCGGTGCCGCCGCTCCCGCAGGCGGACGGGGAGGCGGACGTGTCGCCCGTGCCGCCGCCGGCGCCGTCCCCGGAGGACGGCAAGCGGGGGTGACGGGACGGTAAGCTGTGCCGCAGTTTCCGCGACCTGTTCAAAGGAGAACCTCAAGTGTCCGAGCGCACTCTTGTCCTGATCAAGCCCGACGGGGTGAAGCGCGGCCTCATCGGTGACGTGATCGCCCGTGTGGAGCGCAAGGGCCTCAAGGTCGTGGCGATGGACCTGCGCACCCTCGACGCCGACACCGCCAAGGCGCACTACGCCGAGCACTCCGAGCGGCCGTTCTTCGGCGAGCTCGTCGAGTTCATCACCTCGGGGCCGCTGGTCGCGATGGTGCTGGAGGGCCCGCGCGCCGTCGAGGCGTTCCGCTCGCTGGCCGGGCTCACCGACCCGGTGAAGTCGGCCCCCGGCACGATCCGCGGCGACCACGCGCTGGAGATCGGCGAGAACGTCGTCCACGGGTCCGACTCGCCGGAGTCGGCGGCGCGGGAGACCAAGATCTTCTTCCCGGACCGGTTCTGAGACCGAGCCCCCTGACCAGGGGGCGGCCCACGGAGTGCTCGTCAGGCAAGCGGCCTGGCGGGCACTTTCGCTTTTGCCGGACACCTACCCAGCGCGGTCGGGTGGTATCTCGCAATACGGGCAAAATCGGGGTTGGCGGAGGGGCCTGAGAATTTTGTGGGGCGCGAGGGCTCGTTGCGGGGCCTGGTGGGTACGTCACGTTACGATTCGAATTCGATCCGTAGTCACTCGCGAACGACGTTACGGAAGGCTCCGTTCCCCATGGGCAGCAAGCTCGCCTTTCTAGGCCGTGACATGGCGGTCGATCTGGGCACCGCCAACACGTTGGTGTACGTGCGCGGCCGCGGCATCGTGCTGAACGAGCCGTCAGTCGTGGCGATCAACACCTCCAGCGGGAAGATCGTGGCGGTTGGCATCGAGGCCAAACGCATGATCGGGCGCACGCCCGGCAACATCGTGGCCGTGCGTCCGCTGAAGGACGGGGTGATCGCGGACTTCGACGTCACTGAGCGGATGTTGCGATATTTCATCCAGCGGGTGCATAAGAGGCGTCATTTCGCCAAGCCGCGCATCATCATCGCCGTGCCGAGCGGGATCACCGGCGTGGAGCAGCGGGCCGTCAAGGAAGCCGGCTACCAGGCGGGCGCCCGCAAGGTCTACATCGTCGAGGAGCCGATGGCGGCGGCGATCGGGGCCGGGCTGCCGGTGCACGAGCCGACCGGCAACATGGTGGTCGACATCGGCGGCGGCACCACCGAGGTGGCGATCATCTCGATGGGCGGCGTGGTGACCAGCCAGTCCATCAGGGTCGGCGGCGACGAGCTGGACCAGGCGGTGATCACCTTCGTGAAGAAGGAGTTCTCGCTGATGCTCGGCGAGCGCACCGCCGAAGAGATCAAGATGGCGATCGGCTCGGCCTGCCCCACCGGGGAGGAGGCGCACGCCGAGATCCGCGGGCGCGACCTGGTCAGCGGCCTGCCGAAGACGATCATCGTGTCGGCCGAGGAGATCCGCAAGGCCACCGAGGAGCCGGTCAACGCGATCGTCGACGCGGTCAAGACGACCCTCGACCGCTGCCCGCCGGAGCTGTCCGGCGACCTGATGGACCGGGGCATCGCGCTCACCGGAGGCGGTGCGCTGCTCAAGGGCCTGGACGAGCGGGTCAAGGCGGAGACCGGGATGCCGGTGCACATGGTGGAGAACGCGCTCGACTCCGTCGCGCTCGGCTCCGGCAGATGCGTGGAGGACTTCGAGGCGCTGCAGCAGGTGCTGGTGCCGGAGTCGCGGCGCTGATGAGGGACTCGCGCCAGGCCCGGCTGATCCTCGGCACGCTGCTCGCGGCGGCGCTGATCATCCTGACCGTGGACCACCGCGCCGGCGAGAGCTCGCCGCTGACGCCGCTGCGTTCGGCCGGCGCGTGGCTGTTCGGGTCGGCGGAGGAGGCCGGCGGCATCGTGGCCAGGCCCGTGGGCGGGTTCCTGCACGCGATCGCCGCCGCGCCGGGCGCCCAGGCCGACATCGAGCGGCTCAAGGCGGAGAACGCCCGGCTGCGGTCGAGCCTGTCCGCCGACCGGCTCGACGCGGCTCGGGCCGCCGAGCTCAAGCGCATGCTCGGCCTGGCCGGGCTGGGCGGCTACAAGGTGGTGCCGGCCAACGTGATCGCCCGGCGCGGCCAGCCGGGTTTCGAGGACGCCGTGCAGATCGACGCCGGCACCGAGGACGGGGTCCGCACGGACATGACGGTGCTCAACGGCGACGGGCTGGTCGGCCGCGTGGTGCACGCCGCGGCGCGCACTTCCAGCGTGGTCCTGCTGAGCGACCTGGCCTCGGCGGCCGGCGCCCGGATGGAGGGCGGCCAGGAGATCGGCGTCGTGCACGGGGTGGCCGAGAACGGGCGGCTCCTGCAGTTCAAGCTGCTCGACTCGACGGCGCCGATCAACAGGGGAGGGCGCCTGGTCAGCTTCGGCTCCCACCGCGGCGCGCCGTACGTGCCGGGGGTGCCGATCGGGGTGATCGAGCAGGTGGAGTCGACGCCCGGGCAACTCGTCCGCATCGCCTACGCCAGGCCGTACGCGGACCTGACCGCGCTGGACGTGGTGGGGGTGGTGGTGCAGGGGCCCGCGCGCGACCCGAGAGACGCGGTGCTGCCGCGCAGGGAGGGGGCCCGATGACGGCGGTTCTGGTCGTGCCGCTGGCGCTGCTGCTGCAGGTCATGCTGGTCAACCGGCTGCCGCTGCCCGCCGGGGGCACGCCGGACCTGGTGCTGCTGGCCGTGGTGGCGGTGGCGCTGCTGCGCGGGCCGGCGGCCGGAGCGGTGATCGGCTTCGTCACCGGGCTGGTGGTGGACGTGGTGCCGCCGACGGCGCATGTGGCGGGCCTGTCCGGGTTTGGGTTGGGGCTGGTGGGCTACCTTGCGGGGGGCGGGGCTGGCTCTTTTACAC
>NZ_LAVL01000266.1 GCF_001083785.1 Nonomuraea sp. SBT364 | reverse complement strand
GTCCCCCTCCCCGTCGCCGTCCCCCGTGCCCGCCGGGTACGTCGCCTTCGTCGACACCGCCGCCGACCCGGGCTTCGACCTGCCCGCCGACTCGCGCCGCACCGGGGTGCGCTGGTACGCGCTGGGCCACCTGGTCGGCGCGCCCGACGGCTGCACCGTGCGGTGGGCCGGGCGGCTCGACTTCGGCCACGACCCGGTGGCCAACAAGATCGGCCGGTTGCGCGCCAGGGGCGGCGACGCCGGGCTGGTGTTCGGCGGCCCCGGCGGCCGCGAGGCGGCGGCCACCTGCACCAGGCCCGGCGCGCTCGCCGCCGCCTACCGGCGGAAGGTGGGGGCGTTCGACGCCGCCTACATCGACTTCGACCTGCGCACAGAGGCCGGCTCGGACAGCGGTTCTGAAGCCGCGGAGGCGACGGCGTTGCGGCGGGCGCGGGCGATCCGGTCGATGCAGCAGGAGCGGCCGCTGCGGGTCGGCTTCACGCTGCCCCTCAAGCCGTACGGGCTGACCGCGCGCGACGTCGAGACGCTGCGGCTCACGCGGCAGGCGGGCGCCGACGTCTCCGGGGTCAACCTGCTGGCCACGATCGAGCCGCAGAGCGCGCCCGAGGGCCGGATGCGCCGGCTGGCCGAAGCGCTGCGCGCCGCCCGCACGCAGCTCGCCGAGGTGTACGGCCTGGCGGAGCCGGACGACGCCTGGCGGCGGATCGCGGTGACCTGTGTCCTGTCGAGCTCCGGCGACCTGACCGGGAGCGACGCCCGCAAGCTCACCGCGTTCGCCGGCCGATACGGCCTGGCCTGGCTCTCCACGCGTGGCGCCGCGCCCGTCCCGGAGACGGCTCTCGTCCTGCGCGGCGCTCCTGCCTGACCCCCCGCCGCACACCCGCCGAAACTATAGGCTTGTCGGGATACGGGGTGTTTTGTAGTCCGATAGGGGGATGGGCGGGTGGCCACCAGGCCGGAGACGGCGAAGAAGCTCCTGCTCTACTGGCTGGACGGCATGGTCGCCCTCCTGGGCGTCTTCCTCGCCGGGCTGATCGCCGCCGCCGCCGCCCAGGGCCGGCTGTCCGCCGCCTCCGCCGTGACCGCCGTGGTGTCCATGGCCGGTGTGATGCTCCTGTACTCCCTCGTGCTCCGGGACGCCTACGACGAGCGCCCGCGCCCGACCGGGAAGCTGATCGCCGGCGGGGTGCTCACCGCGGCAACCCTGGCGCTGACCCTCCCCATGCCGTCCGAGGCCAACGGCTCCGTGGAGACCCTGGCCTACATCTGGCTCTCCACGACCGTGCTCTACCTGCCGCTGTGGGTCGTCGCCTGCACGGGCGCCGCGCTCGTCACCGTGCTCACCACCTACGTCTCGGCCGTGGCGGGGCTGCCCTGGCAGAACATCCTGATGATGCACGTGATGAGTGCCGTGCTCCTGCCGGGCGCCACCTGGTTGTGGTGCTGGCTGTGGCGGACCATCAAGGACGCCAACGACAGCCAGGCGGCCAAGGCCAGGCTGGCGGTGGCCGAGGAGCGGCTGCGCTTCGCCCGCGACCTGCACGACCTGCTCGGCCACAGCCTGTCGGTCATCACGCTGAAGAGCGAGCTGGCCGCGAAGCTCGCCACCAAGGACGCCGCCAAGGCCGGGACCGAGATGGCCGAGGTCCGCCGCCTGGCCGGCGAGTCGCTGATCGAGGTGCAGGTGGCCGTGGACGGCTACCGCACGCTGGACCTGGACGTGGAACTGAACGGCGTGCGCGCCGCGCTGGAGGCGGCCGGCGCCCGCTGCCTGATCGACGCCCGCGCCGACGACCTCACCCCGGAAGCCCGTACGCTGCTCGCCTGGGTCGTGCGTGAGGGGGCCACCAACGTGCTCAAGCACAGCAAGGCCACGAGGTGCGCGATCACCATCGCCGGCGGGGTGCTGGAGATGCGCAACGACGGGGTGCGGTCCGGCGCGCCGGCGGGCGCCGGGAGCGGGTTGCGCGGGCTGGCCGAGCGGATGGTCACGGCGGGCGGCTCGTTCTCCGCCGCGCCCACTGCGGACGGCGAGTTCCTGCTGAGGGCCGGGGTGCCCGCATGAGGCGCGCCACCAAACTGGACAAGATCCGCTGGATCGTCGTCTACTCCTGCGACCTGAGTCTCCTGCTCGCCCTCATCGGGCTGATCGACCTCCATGCGCAGTGGCAGAACGGCGTGCCGGCCGTGCCGGCCGCGGCGGGCGCGGTGCTCCTGGTGAGCCTGGTCGTGATGACGAGCCGGGCGGTGCGGATCGCCGTGCGGGGCGGGGCCCGGCCGACCGCGCTGCTGACGATGGGCACCGTGTGCGTGCTGCTGCTGACCGCGTTCCCGCTCATCTGGGCGCCGCCGGTGTGGCTGGCCCTGATCGGGCCGTACGTGCGCCGCCGCACCCTGGCCGTGCTGGCGCTGGTCTCGCTCGCCGTTCCCAGCGTGTACGTGACGGTGGCCTACGAGTTCGTCCCGGCGCTGCTGGCGGTGCAGGCGGCGTTCAGCGTGCTCCTCGGCGGCGGGGTGCTGGCCAACCTGTGGCTGTGGGGGATCGCCAGGGAGGCGCACGAGGGACAGGAGGCCAAGGCGATGCTGGCGGTGTCGGAGGAGCGGCTGCGCTTCGCCCGCGACCTGAACGACCTGCTGGGCCAGAGCCTGACCGGCATCGCGGCCCGCACGGCCGGCGCGCAGGAGCGGCTGCCGGACAGCCCCGAGGACGCGGCGCGGGTGATGTTCGAGGTGCGTGACGGGGCCAGGCAGGCGCTGCGCGAGGTGCGCGCCACGGTGCAGAACTACCGGGCGCTCGACTTCGAGGAGGTGCTCGCCAGCGTCCGCGCGGTGCTGGAGGCGGCCGACGTGCGCTGCACGGTCGACGCCGACACCGGCGACCTGGCACCGGAGACCCGGACGCTGCTGGCCACCGTGGTCCGCGAGGGCGCCACCAACGTCCTGAAGCACAGCCGGGCCGAACAGTGCACGATCATGATCAGGGAAGGAATCCTGGAGATGTCCAACGACGGCGTCAGCGGGCCCGTGGGCGAGCACGCCCCCAACGGCCTCGGCGGCTTGGCGCAACGCGTCGCCGCCGCCGGCGGCTCCCTCTCGGCCTCGCCCACCCTTGAAGGCGCCTACCTGCTCAGGGTCGAGGTGCCCGCATGACCACGCGCGTGCTGCTGGCCGACGACGAGCACCTGATCCGCGGCGCCATCGCGGCCCTGCTGGACCTGGAGGACGGCATCCAGGTCGTGGCCCAGGTGGGCAGGGGCGACGAGGTCGTCGCCGCCGTCGCCGAGCACCGGCCGGACGTGGCCGTGCTCGACATCGAGATGCCCGGCATGGACGGCCTCAGCGCGGCCGAGCGGATCAGCTCCCAATGCAAGATCGTCATCCTGACGAGCCTGGGCCGGCCCGGCTACCTGCGCCGCGCGATGGCCGCCGGGGTGAGCGGCTTCCTCGGCAAGGACGCCTCGGCGGAGGAGCTGGCGATGGCGATCCGCAAGGTGCAGGCGGGCGGGCGCTACCTGGACGCCGAGCTGGCCGCGGCCGCGATGGCCGCCGGCGACAGCCCGCTGACGGACCGGGAGCGTGACGCCCTGCGCCTGGCGGCCGACGGAATGGCCATCTCCCGGATCGCCGGCGAGTTGCACCTGACCGAGGGCACCGTGCGCAACTACCTGTCGAGCGCCATGACCAAGCTCAACGCCCAGAACCGCCTGGAGGCGATCCGCACCGCCCAGCGCATGGGCTGGCTCTGACGGGTCAGCCGCCGGCGTGGACCGGCTGGTCCCAGTCGATGCGGTAGTCGTAGATCCACCGGCTCGGGTCCTCGCCCCTGCGCTCCATGCGCTTCAGCGCCGCCGCCATGATGAAGTCACGCGGGATGCGCGCCACGGGCCCGAGGCCCTTCCAGCCGCCGGTGCTGTTGCCCTGGGCGACGACGCGTTCCACGCGCTCGCGGCGCAGGCGTTCGTAGGCGGTGAAGGCGGCGGTGACGCCGGGGCTGTCACGCAGGCACTTCGCCAGGACGACGGTGTCCTCGATGGCCATGGCCGCGCCCTGCCCGATCGAGGGGGCGGTGGCGTGCGCGGCGTCGCCGATGACGATCATCCGGTCGCGGTGCCACCGGGGCACGGCCGGGACGTCGTAGGTCTTCCAGGCGCTGAAGATCTTGCCGGACGCCGCGACGAGGTCGGCGGCCGGGCCTTCGTCGTCCCGGAACAGATCGAGCAGGTGGCCCCGCCACTCCTGCGGGCTGATCGCGGCCAGCTCGCCCCGGGTGGGCTCGGCCTTCCTGGCCGGGTTCGCCGCCCACCAGACCTCGCCGTCCGGATGGGTGAGGTGCGCGAAGAAGGCGTGCCTGCCGAAGATCGCGCACATCAGGCCCGGTTCGGCGCCCGTGGAGACGCCGCGCGCGTAGCCGCCGGTGTTGAGCAGCCCGGAGTAGCGGACGCCGGGTGCGCGCGGGTCGATGATCTCGCGGGTGCGTGACCACAGGCCGTCCGCGCCGATCAGCAGGTCGCCTTCGGCCGCGCTGCCGTCGGCGAACCTCGCCACCACCCGGCCGCCCCCGCTCTCCGCCTCCACGAGCCGCTTGCCGTACTCGATCGGCACGCCCAGTTCTTCGGCGTGCCGGCGGAGCAGGCGGTAGAGGTCGGCGCGCTTGACGGTCCTGCTGACGGTGCCGTCCGGTAGCGGCGCGCCGTACTGGAGCTCGCCGAGCTTCTTGCCGGAGCCGCTGGTGAGGGCCATCCTCGGCGTCTCGAAGCCGATCTCCCGGACGTCTATGCCGAGGGTGCGTAACGCGTCGAGCGCGTTCACCGCGAGGGTCAGGAAGGCGCCCACGTTGTCGGCGTCGCGATCGTAGGCCTCGTGGACGACCGATCCGATGCCCGCCTTGCGGAGCGCGATCGCGCTCAGCGTGCCGGCGATGCCGCCGCCCACGATCAACGTTGTGTATGTCATACACCGAATATATGACATACACTTGCCGGGACGGCAAGAGGAGGACGGAACGATGAAGGACGGCCTGCCGCCAGGTCTCGGCGAGCTGTGGGCCCGGATCGGCGAGCCCGAACCGGAGCCGAAGACCCGGCTGACCCTGTCCCGCGTCACGCGGGCGGCGGTGGAGCTGGCCGACGCCGACGGCCTCGACGCCGTGTCGATGGCCAGGGTCGCCGAGCGCCTCGGCTTCACCACGATGTCGCTCTACCGGCACGTGAAGAGCAAGAGCGAGCTCCTGCTCCTGATGCTCGACCGGGTCGCGGCCGTGCCCCCCGAGCTGGACGAGCCCTGCGACGGCTGGCGTCCCGGCCTGGAACGCTGGTGCCGCGCGCAGTGGGAGATGCTGCACGCCCACCCGTGGATCGTGCACCTGCCGATCACCGGGCCGCCCATCACGCCCAACCAGCTCGCGTGGACCGACCGGGCCCTCGGCGCGCTGGAGGGCACCGGGCTGAGCGAGGCCGACAAGGCCGGGGTGGCTCTGCTGGTCGCCAGCCACATGCACACCATGGCGCGGCTGAGCGCCGACCTAGGGCCGGCCGCCTCCGGCGAGTCGATCGCCGCCTACAGCGACCTGCTCGGCGGGCTCGTCGACGGGCGGCGCTTCCCCGCGCTGCGGGCCGCGATCGACGCCGGCGCCTACGACTACCCGGCGGGCACCCCGGCGGACGAGCGGCGGCTGGACTACCGCTTCGGGCTCGCCCGCATCCTGGACGGCGTGGCGGCCCTGATCCACGCTACGAACGGGTGAGCAGCGCCACGCACTCGACGTGGTGGGTCATCGGGAAGGCGTCGAAGGCGCGCAGGTCGCCGAGCCCGTAGCCGCGCTCGGCGAACCAGGCCAGGTCGCGGGCCAGCGTCGCGGGGTCGCAGGACACGTACACCACGCGCAGCGGCTCCAGCGACGCGACGCGCTCGACCACGTCGCGGCCCAGCCCGGAGCGGGGCGGGTCGACGACTACGAGGTCGGCCCGCTCGATCTGGAAGCGGTCCAGCGCCTCCTCCACCCGCCCCCGCTCGACCCGGGCCTGGGGCAGGTCACGCAGGTTGGCGCGGGCGTCGCGCACGGCGGCGGCCTCGGACTCCAGCCCGAACACCGCCCCCTCGGGGCCGACGGCCTCGGCCAGACCAGCGGCGAACAGCCCCACCCCGCAGTAGAGGTCGAGCGCCCACTCCCCCGGCTCCGGCGCCGCGTAGGCCAGGACGGCGTCGAGCAGCGTCTCGGCCGCCCCCGGATGGACCTGCCAGAAGCCGCTCCCGGCGACCCGGAACTCGCGGTCGCCCACCCGCTCGTGCAGCAGCCCGGAGCCGCGTCGCGGCACGGTGCGGCCCTTGCCCTGGTCGAGCAGGACCGAGGCGGGGGCATCGAGGTCGGGCACCGCCACCTTGCGGCGCGGGCGTGGCGCGACGACGACGGCTCGGTCACCCTCGGACGAGGCGATCACCTCAACGGACGCGGCGCCCGGCCACTCGTGGTCCTCGGCGGCGACGGCCTCCACCTCGGGGTGCGCGATCAGGCAGGCGTCGATGAGCTGGATGTCGTGCGAGCGGTGCTTGCGCAGGCCGAGCCGGCCGCCGGGCAGGGCGGCGAACTGGACGCGGGTGCGCCAGCCGAGGCCGTCCTTGGCGCCCGGCACCTCCTCCACGACGATGTCCCGCTCGATGCCGGCCAGGCGGTGCAGCTGCTCGGCTACCACGGCCGCCTTGAGCCCGCGCTGCGCCTCCAGCGTGGCGTGCTGCCAGTCGCAGCCGCCGCACAGGCCGGGGCCGGCGTAGGGGCAGGGCGGGACGACGCGGTCGGGCGACGGCTGGAGGATCTCCACGGCGTCGGCCCGCAGGAACCGGGTGGTCTCCTCGGTGACCTCCGCGATGACCCGCTCTCCCGGCAGCGCGTGCCGGACGAAGACCACGCGCCCTTCGTGGCGTGCCACGCACCAGCCGCCGTGGGCGACCGGACCAACTGTCAGCTCGAGTGATACCTGTTCCACAGCAATACCCTATGCCGTTCACCGAGTCGCCCGGAGCGGGCGAACGTCCCGCCCGGACCGGGCCGCGTCCCTCCGTTCGTCCGAGCACCGGTACGCGACACGCCGCCTTCCGGCGCGGGTCGTCGCGGCTCGGACGCGCGAAGCGAGCGGCCGAGGGCCCCCGCGCCCGGCCCTCCGGCTACTCTGAGTGGTCGCATGCTCGTCAGGGTTCGGGGGGACGCTGAGTTGTGGAAACTGGGGTTCGGGGGGACTCTGCTCGGCGCGCTGTTCTTCTGCGCGTCGCTGACACCTTCGCTGCTGCCCCGGACGTGGCTCTACCAGGGGGTCATGGGCGCGGTCACGGCCGTTCTCGGCTACGCCGTGGGGGCCTCGGCGGCGACGGTGTGGCGGGCGGTGGGGGGCCTACCGCCCCCCGGGGGGGGGGGGGCGGCCGCGGGGGGGGGTAATGTGGCGGGGGTCGTCCCCCTGGGCGCCCCGGGGCCGGGGGGCACACCCGAACAGGCAGCGGGACCCCGGGGGGGCCCTGGG
>NZ_LAVL01000265.1 GCF_001083785.1 Nonomuraea sp. SBT364 | reverse complement strand
CCCCGGCGCCCCCGCGGCGATCGGCCTGGCCGTGCCCGGCCTCGTCACCCCCTCCCACGCCGTCTTCTCGGCCGCGATCGGCTGGCGCGACGTCCCGGCGGCCGCCTTCACCTCGCTGGACCTGCCGCTCGCCCTGGGCCACGACGTACGGGCCGCGGGCGACGCGGAGCTGGCCTACGGCACCGCCGCGCCGGCGCCCGGCGACGTGCTGTACGTGCCCATCGGCACCGGCATCGCGGGCGCGCTCGTCCTGCGCGGCTCGCTGTACGGCGGGGCGGCGGGGTGGGCCGGACAGCTCGGGCACATCCCCGTGCGGCCGGACGGGCTGCCCTGCCCGTGCGGCCAGCGCGGCTGCCTCGGGGTGTACGCGTCGGCGTCGGCCATCGCCGGCCGGTGCGGCGAGTCGTCGGCGGCCGAGGTGGTCCGCCGCAGGGCGGCCGGCGATCCCCGGGCGGCGGAGGTCTGGGACGACGGCATGGCCGCCCTGGCCGCCGCGCTGGCCACCTGCACGCTGCTGCTGGACCCGGCGCTGATCGTCATCGGCGGCGGCCTCTCGCTGGCCGGCGACGACCTCCTCGGCCCGCTGCGCGAACACCTGGCGGGCCGCCTGGCCTTCCGGCGCCCGCCACCGGTGCGCACCTCGGCGCTCGGCGTGCACGCGGGGCTCCTGGGCGCGGCCCTGCTCGGCTTCCGCGCCCTGGACTGACGCCTGACGCTCTCAGTCCGGCGGCAGCAGGGACGCCGGCAGCTCCACCTGCCGGGCGCGGAGCTCCTCGCCCAGCGCCTTGGCCTGCGGGTCGGGGCGGGCGCTGGCCGCGACGCCCCGGCCCAGCAGGCCGTGCACGACGAAGTTCAGGGCGTTGAGGTTGGGCAGCTCGTAACGGTCGACGCGGTAGGCGGCCAGCTCCGGCAGGAGGTCCTTCAGGCGCCCGACGGTGAGATGGCCCGCCAGCCAGGCGTAGCGCTCACCCGTGGTGGTCCACACGCCCAGGTTCGCGTTGCCGCCCTTGTCGCCCGACCGCGCCCCGGCCACCCGCCCGAGCGGAACCCGTACGACCTCGTCATCGGCCACCGCCGGGGCGGGCCCGGGAGCCGGGCGCGGCGCGGGGAGGGCCGATGACGAGGTCGTACGGGTTCCGCTCGGGCGGGGGCAGCAGCTCGCCGTCCAGGCGGACCTCGGGGGTCACCGTCGCCGCAGGGACCAGGACCGGCCAGTACACGCCGTACGGCGAGGCCGCGCCGGGCGGGGTGAGCGCGTGGAAGCCCGGGTAGCTGGCCAGGCCCGTCTCCACCACGGCGGAGGAGAACGCGCGGCCCGCCCTGCCGGGGTCGGGGTCCATGACCGTGATGCGCAGCAGGCCGCCCGCCCGCGAGACCTCCACCCGCTCGAACGACTCCCTGGGCACCCGGGCCCAGATGGCCTCCTCGGCGACCCTGGCCTTGGCCTCCTGGTCCAGCCCGGTGAGGACGAGGGTCATGGTGTTGCGGTAGCCGGCCGGATAGGTGACGGCGACCTTGAGCGTGTCCGGCGGGGGATCGCCGCGCACGCCGCTGATCCGCACCCGGTCCGGCCCGTCGTCGGACAGCGTGATCGTGTCGAAGCGGGCCACCACGTCCGGGCCGGGGTAGGCGGGCGCGCCGATCTCGTACAGGAGCTGCGCGGTCACCGTGCCGATCGAGACCAGGCCGCCCGTGCCGGGATGCTTGGTGATCACGCTGGAGCCGTCGGCGTGCAGCTCGGCGAGCGGGAAGCCGCAGTGCGCCAGGTCGGGCACGTCCCGGAAGAACGCGTAGTTGCCGCCGGTGGCCTGGCAGCCGCACTCGATGACGTGGCCGGCGACCACCGAGCCCGCCAGCGCGTCAAGATCGCCGGGACGCCACCCGTACCGCCAGATGCCCGGACCGGTGACCAGGGCCGCGTCGGTGACGCGGCCGGTCACCACGATGTCCGCGCCCGCCGACAGGGCCGTGGCGATGGGCCGGCCGCCCAGGTAGGCGTTGGCGGTCAGCGGGGTGGCGTCCAGGGTCTCGCCGGTGTCGGCGTTCACCAGGTCGAGGTCGGTCCCGGTCAGGTCGTCGCCGGTCACGCAGGCGACCCTGGGGGAGAGGCCGAGCCGGGCGGCCAGCTCGTGCACGGCCTCCGCGCAGCCCGCCGGGTCGAGGCCGCCGGCGTTGGCGACGATCCTGATGCCCCGGTCCAGGCAGGGGCCGAGCACGTCCTCCAGCTGCCGCAGGAACGTGGTGGCGTAGCCGGGGCGGCCCTTGAGGCGGTTGCCGGCCAGGATGAGCATGGTGAGCTCGGCCAGCCAGTCGCCGGTGAGCACGTCGACGGGGCCGCCCTCGACCATCTCGCGGGCGGCCGAGAGCCGGTCGCCGTAGAAGCCGCTGCAGTTGGCGACGCGCAGGGCGGGGCTCACGGCGCCGTGGGGACCCAGCTGGGCGGCCGCTTCTCGGCGAAGGCGGCGATGCCCTCGCGGCCCTCGGCGGAGGTGAAGCGCTCGGCCGACAGCTCCGTCATCCGGCGCAGGCCCTCCTCGAAGGACAGCGCGGGCACCTCCCGGACCAGGCGCTTGGTGATGGCCAGGGCTTCGGGGCCGCCCTTGACCAGCATCCCGGCGTAGTGGGCGACCGTCGCGTCGAGCTCCTCCTCCGGGACGGCGCGGGTCAGCAGGCCGATCTCCACCGCCCTGGCCGCCGGGAACACCTCGCCGGTCATCAGGTACTCGGCCGCCGCCCTCGGGTCCAGCCGCCGCAGCACCGGCACCGAGATCATGGCGGGCACGACGCCCAGCCGCACCTCGGTGAACGCGAACGAGGCCGTCAGCGGCGCGATCGCGAGGTCGCACGCGGCCACCAGCCCGAGCCCGCCCGCCCGGGCGGTGCCGTTGAGCCGGCAGATCACCGGCTTCGGGCTCTCCCAGATGGTGGCCATGACCTGCGGGAACGAGGCGGTCACCGGCGCGTCGGAGGACGCGGCGCGCTGCTCCTTCAGGTCGGCGCCCGAGCTGAACACGTGCCCGGTGCCCGTCAGCACGACGACCCGCGCCGACGGCTCGGCCAGCGCCCAGGCGAGGCGGTCGGCCAGGTCGGCGAGCAGGCGGGTGGACAGGGCGTTGCGGTTCGGCGGCGAGTCGAGCGTGATCGTCGCGATGCCGCCGGACAGCTCCTTGTGGACCAGGCGCGTCATGATTCCCCTTCTTCGATGATCGCCAGCACGGCTCCCGCCTCGACCTGCCGGCCCTGCTCCACGTGCACGGCCGAGACGACGCCGCCGGCGGGGGCGGTGATCAGATGCTCCATCTTCATCGCCTCCAGCACCAGCACCGGCCGGCCCTTCTCCACCCGGGCGCCCGCCTCGACCTCGATCCGCAGCACGGTGCCCGGCATGGGGGCCAGCAGCGATCCGGGCGCGACGTGCCCGGCGGGCTCCGGCAGGCGCGGCACCGGCGTCAGCGTGACCGCCTCGCCGGGCCCGTCCACGTACACCTTCCCGCCGCCGTAGCGGGCGACGTCGAACGCCCGCCGCACCCCGCCGCTCTCCAGGACCACCCGGTACGACGGCGCGTGACAGGCCACCTCGACCACCGTCACGCCCTCGGGCAGCGGGTCGTAGACCGTCTCGGCCTCCTCGAAGCGGGCCGTGCGGGGCTGCGAGCGCACGTTGCGCCACCCGGCGGGCAGGTCGCGCAGCACCGTGGCCCGCTCGCGGTTGGCGGCGGCCAGGGCCAGCGCGGCGGCCAGCACCGCGAGCTGCGACGGCGGCGCCGGCTCACCCGCCGGATGCCGGTCGAGGAAGCCGGTATGGGTGTCACCCCGCAGGAAGTCCTGATTTTTCAGGATATCGAGGAGAAGATCGCGGTTCGTGGTGAGCCCGTGAATTTTGGCCCGCCGCAGCGCCCAGGCCACCTTCCGCACCGCCTCGTCCCGCCCGGCGCCGTACCCGACGATCTTGGCCAGCAGCGCGTCGTAGTGCGGCGGCACCGCCGACCCGCTCTCCACCCCGGAGTCCACCCGCACCCCGCCCGGCACCTCGAACCGGTGCAGCACGCCCGCCTGCGGCAGGTAGTCGCGGTCCTCGGCGTAGAGCCGCACCTCCACCGCGTGCCCCGAGGGACGCGGCGGCTCCGGGGGCAACGCCGCGCCCTGCGCCACCTCGATCTGCCACCGGACCAGGTCGACCCCGTAGACCAGCTCGGTCACCGGATGCTCGACCTGCAACCGGGTGTTCATCTCCAGGAACGCCACCCGCTCGCCCTTGACCAGGAACTCCACCGTGCCCGCCCCGGTGTAGCCGATCGCCCGCGCCGCCCGGACGGCCGCCGACTCCAGCTCCGCGCGCAGGGCGGCGGTGACACCGGGCGACGGGCACTCCTCGACGACCTTCTGATGCCGGCGCTGGATGCTGCACTCGCGCTCGCCCAGCGCCCACACGCCGCCGTGCCGGTCCGCCAGCACCTGCACCTCGATGTGCCGGGCGCCCTCCAGCAGCGGTTCGGCGAACACCTCGCCGTCGCCGAACGCCGCCTCCGCCTCCCGCCGCGCGGACGCCACCTGCCGAGCCAGCTCGCGCGGATCGCGTACCACCCGCATGCCGCGCCCGCCGCCGCCGGCGCTCGCCTTCACCAGCACCGGGAACTCCCAGTCCGGGCCGGGCTCCTCGCCGGCGGGCAGCGACGGCAGCACCGGCACGCCCGCCGCCGCCATCAGCGCCTTGGCCGCCGGCTTCGAGCCCATCGCGGCGATCGCCCCGGGCGGCGGCCCCACCCACACCAGCCCGGCGTCGAGCACCGCCTGGGCGAACGCCGCGTTCTCCGACAGGAACCCGTAACCGGGATGCACCGCGTCGGCCCCCGACGCCCGGCACGCCTCCAGCAGCCGGTCCGCCGCCAGGTACGTCTCGGCGGGCGTGACGCCGCTCAGCCGCACCGCGTAGTCGGCCTCGGCCGTGTGCGGCGCCCGCGCGTCGGCGTCGGAGCAGACCGCGACCGTCTCGATGCCGAGCTCGCGGCAGGTGCGGAAGACCCGGCGGGCGATCTCGCCCCGGTTCGCCACCAGCAGGCGGGTGATCACGGCCGGAACACCCCGAACCCCGCCGCCCCGGGCACCGGCGCGCTGTTGATCGCCGACAGGCACAGCCCCAGCACCGTGCGCGTGTCGCGCGGGTCGATCACCCCGTCGTCGTAGAGCCGCCCCGACAGGAAGAACGGCAGCGACTCCGCCTCGATCCGCTCCTCCACCATCGCCCGCATCGCCGCGTCCGCCTCCTCGTCGTAGACCTGCCCGCGCGCCAGCGCCGACGCCCGGCCCACGATCGACAGCACCCCGGCCAGCTGCGCCGGCCCCATCACCGCCGACTTGGCGCTCGGCCAGCTGAACAGGAACCGGGGATCGTAGGCCCGCCCGCACATGCCGTAGTTGCCCGCCCCGTAGGACGCCCCCATCACCACGGTCAGATGCGGCACCGTCGAGTTGGACACCGCGTTGATCATCATGGCGCCGTGCTTGATGATGCCGCCCTGCTCGTACTCCTTGCCGACCATGTAACCGGTCGTGTTCTGCAGGAAGACCAGCGGCGTGCGCGACTGGTTGGCGAGCTGAATGAACTGCGCCGCCTTCTGCGCCTCCGCGCTGAACAGCACCCCGCGCGCGTTCGCCAGGACGCCCACCGGATAGCCGTGCAGCCGCGCCCACCCCGTCACCAGCGACGCCCCGTACAGCGGCTTGAACTCGTCGAACTCGCTCCCGTCGGCGATCCGCGCGATCACCTCACGCGGGTCGAACGGCACCTTCAGGTCCTCCGGCACGATCCCCAGCAGCTCGTCCGCCGGATAGAGCGGATCGCGCACGGCATACGGCCGGACGCCCTGCTTGCGCCAGTTGAGCGAGCGGACGATCCGGCGGCCGATCCGCAGCGCGTCATGCTCGTCGGCCGCCAGGTGGTCGGCCAGGCCGCTGACCCGGGCGTGCATCTCCGCGCCGCCGAGCGACTCGTCGTCGGACTCCTCGCCGGTCGCCATCTTGACCAGTGGCGGCCCGCCCAGGAACACCTTCGCCCGGTCCCGCACCATCACCACGTGGTCGCTCATCCCCGGCACGTACGCGCCACCGGCCGTGGAATTGCCGAACACCAGCGCGATCGTCGGGATCCCGGCCGCCGACAGCCGCGTCAGATCGCGGAAGATCCGGCCGCCCGGGATGAAGATCTCCTTCTGCGTCGGCAGGTCCGCGCCGCCGCTCTCCACCAGATTGACGTACGGCAGGCGGTTGGCCAGCGCGATGTCGGCGGCGCGCAGCGTCTTGCGCAGCGTCCACGGGTTCGAGGCGCCGCCGCGGACCGTGGGATCGTTCGCGGTGATCACGCACTCGACGCCCTCCACCACCCCGATCCCCGTCACGACGCTCGCGCCCACCGGGAAGTCGCTGCCCCACGCGGCCAGCGGCGACAGCTCCAGGAACGGCGAATCGGCGTCGACGAGCAGCTCGATCCGCTCCCGGGCGAGCAGCTTGCCCCGGTCGCGATGGCGGCGGACGTACTTGTCACCGCCGCCCGCGACCGCCTTGGCGTGCTCGGCGCCGAGGTCGGCCAGCTTGCCCAGCATCGCCTCCCGGCGCCGTGCGTAGTCGGTGGCGGTCGTGTCGAGCGTGCTGACGATCACGACGCATACCGTAACCCGTCGCCCGGGTCAGCCGCAGTGGCTCCAGCCCGACTTCCAGGACAGACCGCCCCAGGAGCCGCCCCAGATGACGCACTTGCCCTTGCCCGGCAGCCGGACCGGGCCGGCGTAGGCGGTGAACTTGCCCGGGTTGCTGCCGCTCGATCCGCCCTTGACCTGGAGGAGCGCGCTCATCTGCACCTTGCCCGGATACACCAGGCGCGACATCGTCACCACGCAGTTCTTGCCCGCGCCGCTGCTGTAGAGCAGGTAGATCGTCGCCTTGCTGCTCAGCGCGCGCGAGTTGATCACCTTGTAGCCGGAGCCGCAGACCTTGGCCGCCGTGTACGGGTTCGGCTTGAGCTTCGGAGCCGGCTTCACCGTGGGCTTCGGGGCGGGCTTCGTCGGGAAACCCGTCGGCTGCCGGGACAGCTCCGGGGTGGCCGCGTTGGTCGGCTCGACGTCCGGCTCCACGCGGTCGACCGGTCGCGGGGTCTTGGTCTTCGTCACCGTCTTCGTCGCCGTCGGCTGCGGGCGCCGCGTCGCGGGCTGCCTCGTCGGCTGCGTGATCGGGTCCGGGACCTGGGCCAGGCCGTCACCGTTCTGCGTCGTTCCCGGCTTCGGCTTCTTCGTCTTCGGCTCGTCGATGTCCAGCTCCGGGACCGTGGACGGGACGGCCTCCGGGGGATCCAGCACCTCCGGCGGGATCTGCGTGTCCGCCGTGGGCGTGGGCGTGGTCGCCGAGCCGTTGCTGACGGCGACCACGGTCTGCGGCTTGGAGTTCGCCTGGACCACCACGGCCCCGGCCACCACCAGCAGCGCCGCCGCGGCCGCCCCGGACAGCGCGAACGTCAACGTCCTGCGCTGCCTCGGCTGCGACCCCCTCCCGGCCCCTCCGGCAC
>NZ_LAVL01000264.1 GCF_001083785.1 Nonomuraea sp. SBT364 | reverse complement strand
CCGGTCGGCGGTGCGCTTGCGCTGGGGCTGGCGGGCCTTGCGGGGGGTCTTGACCCGTACCCGCTTGGGCGTGGCGTGCCAGACGCGGCCGGAGAAGGTGATCGTCTCCGGTTCGGCGGCCGGCGACAGCCGGTACCAGGCGCGCGGCTGCCCCAGGTAGCGCAGCTGGGACTCCAGCAGCTCCGTCAGTCGCTTGCCCTCGATGACGGGCCGGGTGGACAGCCAGGTGACGATCCCCGGCGGGACCAGGAAGAGGACGTGCCACGGCATCTCCACGGGCACGCCGACCAGCCAGAGCAGGAGCGACCACGGCACGAACACGCCGACGAACACGCCGATCCAGACGATGGGCAGCGGCATGGGCAGCCGTAGGTCGTACAGCTTGTAGAGCCGCTTCTCGATACGCCAGATGTTCGTGTACGTGGGCAGGTCCACGCGGTCCTCCTCTCCACCCGCTCGTTCATGACCGCGTTGAGGCGGTCCCAACCCTCACTGGATGCCCAGCGCGCCCGCGATCGCCTTGGCGGTCACCTCGATGATGTTGGGCACGTAGAAGATCACGCCGATGGCCACGGCCAGGATCAGGAACTGGACGAATCGCGTGATCTCACGGGTGAAGAGGAAAAACAGCGCGACCACGGACACGACGACGAGGAACAGCGGGGCGAAGAACGCGCGCAGGAACTCGGCGAGTCCTTCGGTGTTGACGCCCGTCGGTGCGGGTGTCGGTGTCATCTCGATGAGATTGAGCACTATGGTTTTCAAGATCACTTCTTGTCCTCCCGGGGGGTGCCGATCAGCAGCGCGGTCGTGCGTCTACCCAACGGCCCTACCGGCACCGCGGATGTCGTCGACGTACCACTTGTCGCCCTGCTTCTCGACAGTGAGGCGATAGGCCTGCTGGAGGCGGCCGGCCACCGAGTCGGGGTTGGTGGCCTCGTCCGCGGGCGGCGTGCCGTCGGGCACGATCCACACCACGACCGCCTGGATCTCACGGGTGGCACCCCCCACAGGCACCACGACACTCTTGAGCTCGCCGAAGGTGAAGGCCCCCGCGAAGGTCGGCAGGCTCGTGCCCGCGGTCACGTAGCGCTGCAGCTCCGCGGTGTTGCCCAGGGCGTAGTAGCGGAAGAAGCCCTCCAGCTGCGGCTTGAGCTCGGCGGCCGCGACGTCGTCGCTCTCGGGCTCGGCCACCTGGGGCAGCTCGGCCGGGGCGGGAGCGGGCAGGATCGCGGGCCAGCCGGAGACGACGAACCTGTCGTCCGCGTAGTAGATCGGCACGGACAGGTGGAGCCTGCGCGACCCCGACTGGAACGCGACAGTGACAACCGCGTTGTTGTCGTCGGTGACCTGGATGTCGTACGGCTGGATCGCCACGGCGCCGAGCTTGCCGTTGCCGTCCCAGCCCATCTGCTGGTCCATGCCGTCGGCCATGAACGCGGCCAGCTTGCCCGACCTGCTCACGGCGTCTTCGGGGCTGAAATTCAGGTAAACCCCGGCGAACTGCGCGGCGAACGCCATGCCGCGGTCCGCCGGGAAGGCGCTGCTGGGCTGCGCAGCCGTATTCGGAGCGGCGGCGTTTTGGCCGGTAAACCGCTCAAAAGGGGCACGGATCCCATTCACCACGATAACCACAATAAGCGCCCAGAGAATGATGCGCCCGGTCCACACCAGCCATCGCCCGCCGCCACCCGACCAACCTCCGCGTCGCGGCCTGCGTGGAGGCGGCGCGTCGAAGTCTTGCTCTGAGCGTACGGAAAGCTCGGGGTCGCCAGCGATCCGAGGACCGTGCTGGACGGTTGACCTACGAGCCATCATGCCTCCGCTCGCGCCAATCCCCCCGGGTGGCGCGGTGTCGTCCGTTGCCGATCCCCATCATCCGCGGTGAAGCAGTCACCCTATCCGGTCTCCGCCATTGTTCCAGGAAAGCCACGCCCATGCTGCAGGCATCGCCGTCCAGGGGCAAACCGAGTGCGCATGGGACGCATCGGAGCGCCGACTTGTGTGCGTTCCCTGCCGAATGGGCATTCGACCAGGCCAGAGACCTAAAAACGCATAACCCGGCAGCCACGAATTCCTGTCCATATAGCGCCAGAGGCACTCTGACCTGCGATTTCTCGCTCAAAACAGGAACGGCCGCCTTGCCCGGCAGCGGGCAGGCGGCACGTCCGTATAGGGGGTCAGGCCGGCTCGGGGTCCTGCTCGCCGACCGGCCGCCGGCGGCTGCGCAGATCCACCACGGTCGGCGGCACCGCGCGCTCCAGCGAGCCGCGCAGCTCCGCCAGCATCACCTTGGCGTCGCCGCCGCGCATGCGGGTGGCCAGTTCCTCCCGCTCGTCGACCTTCCTGCGCAGATACGCCTCACGGTTGACCCGCAGGCCGTACATGAGCTCCACCCTGAGCAGGGCGAGCTCCTCCTCCAGGCTGATGCCCGCGAGCTTGGGCACCGGACGACGTCTGCGGATGATGCGACGGATCATGAGGGCCTCCCGATTCAGCGTGAACGCCGTGACGATTCGACGCGCAAACTCGCCAAGTGGTTGACGCGGAAGTTGTCCCTCAGGCAACTGTGCGGGCGACGAAAACGAACTCCAGGCCCGGCCGGTCGGGCGCGTCGCGCACGTCCTCGATCCGGTAGCCCGACTCGCGCAGGGACCGCTCGACCTCGTCCCGCTCCCGGAAGCGCAGCGTCGAGTCGGAGGTGACCACGGCCCCGTCGGAGGCGAAGACGTACGTGTGCCGGAAGGTGACCAGTCCGCCGGACACGTCCAGCACGTCGCACCAGGTCTCCACCTCGCCGACGCCCGGGAGGCCGGCGCGCCTGAACGTGCGCGCCCGTGTCCACTCCCGCCAGGCGCGCCGTGCCGGGTCGCGGACCTCGAAGACCAGCACGCCCTCCGGCCGCAGCGCCGCCCTGATGCCGCGCAGCGTCGCCCGCCAGTCGTCGTCGGTGAGGAAGACCTGCGCCACGTTCGCCGTCATCGTGGCCAGATCCATCCGCAGCGGCGGCAACGTGGTGGCGTCCCCCAAGATCCACCGCACCGTGCCCGACTTGGCGCGCGCCACCTCCAGCGACGCCTCGGCCGGGTCGACGCCGACGACCTCGACCCCGCGCGCGGCCAGCAGGCACGCGAACGTGCCGGTGCCGCAGCCGACGTCGAGGACCCGCCGCGCGCCGAACTCGGCCACCATCGCCACATAGGCGTCGAGGTCGCGTCGATCGGGATCGAGCGGGTCGTAGATCCGGGCCAGCCGGGGCTCGGCGAAGATCGCGTCAGGCACGGCCCCACGCTAGACGTTGAAGCGGAACTCCACCACGTCGCCGTCGCGCATCACGTAGTCCTTGCCCTCGATGCGGGCCTTGCCCGCCGAGCGGGCGCCGGCGATCGAGCCGACCTCCACCAGGTCGTCGAACGAGACCACCTCGGCCTTGATGAAGCCGCGCTGGAAGTCGGTGTGGATGACGCCGGCGGCCTCGGGCGCGGTGGCGCCCTTGCGGATCGTCCAGGCCCTGGTCTCCTTGGGCCCGGCCGTCAGGTAGGTCTGCAGCCCGAGCGTCTCGAAGCCGACCCGCGCGAGCTGCGACAGGCCCGACTCCTGCTGCCCGACCGACTGCAGCAGCTCCAGCGCCTCCTCGTCGTCGAGCTCCACCAGCTCGGACTCGATCTTGGCGTCGAGGAACACCGCCTCGGCAGGGGCGACCAGGGCCGACAGCTGGGCCCGCAGGTCGTCGTCGACCAGCTCGTCGGCGTCGAGGTTGAACACGTAGAGGAACGGCTTGGCCGTCAGCAGGTGGAGCTCGCGCAGGTCCTCGCCGTCGAGCTGGGCCTCGAAGACGGTCCGGCCGGTCTCCAGGACCTTGAGCGCGGCCTCCGCGGCCTCCAGCGCGCCCTTCTTGTCCTTGTTGTGGCGTGACTCCTTCTGCAGGCGCGGGATCGCCTTCTCGACCGTCTGCAGGTCAGCCATGATCAGCTCGGTGTTGATCGTCTCGATGTCGCGCTTGGGGGAGATCTCGCCGTCGACGTGCGTCACGTCGGGGTCGCCGAAGACCCGGATCACCTGGCAGATCGCATCGGTGTCGCGGATGTTGGCGAGGAACTGGTTGCCCCTGCCCTGCCCCTCGGAAGCGCCCTTGACCAGCCCGGCGATGTCCACGAACTCGACCTTGGCCGGCAGAATCCGGGCCGAGTCGAAGATCTTGGCCAGCACGGGCAGCCGCTCGTCGGGCACGCCGACGATGCCCACGTTGGGCTCGATCGTGGCGAACGGATAGTTCGCCGCCAGGGCGTTGCCGGTCTTGGTCAGCGCGTTGAAAAGCGTGGACTTGCCGACGTTGGGCAGGCCGACGATGCCGATTGAGAGGCTCACGTCCAGCGAGTTTACTTGCTCGCGTGTCGGCGCCGGTCCGGACGGGGCCGGGCTGCCATCATGGATGCGATGGATGTCGTCTCGCTCCTCATCGGCCTGCTCGTCGGCGCGGTCATCGGATTCCTGGTGGCCCGGACCCGGGCGGCGGTGCGGGTGGCCGAGTCCGACGCGCGCGCCAAGGCCGCCGCCGACAAGCTCGTCTACGTCGAGGAACAACTGGCCGAGCGCTTCCAGGCCCTGTCCACCCGGGCCCTCGACGTCAACAACCTCCGGTTCCTGGAGCTGGCCGAGACCCGGATGGCGGCCACCCGCGCCGAGGCGACCGGCGACCTCGACCAGCGCAGGCAGGCCGTGGAGCACCTCGTGGAGCCGCTGAAGGACGCGCTGGCCCGGGTGGAGTCCCAGCTGCGCGACACCGAGTCGGGGCGGCGAGCGGCGAGCGCCGAGCTGACGCAGCAGATGGAGTTCGTCAGGCAGAGCCACGAACAGCTCCGCGCGCAGACGACGGCGCTGGTCCGCGCGCTGCAACGGCCCGAGGCGCGCGGACGCTGGGGCGAGATGCAGCTGCGCCGCGTGGCCGAGATCGCCGGGATGCAGCGCCACTGCGACTTCGACGAGCAGGTCACCGAGGGCGCGATGCGGCCCGACATGGTGGTGCGGCTGGCCGGCGGCAAGAACATCGTGGTCGACTCCAAGGTCTCGCTCGCCGCCTACCTGGAGGCCGCCGAGGCCGGCGACGAGTCGCTGGCCTCCGTACGCCTCGACGCGCACGCCCGCCACGTGCGCGAGCACATCGACCGGCTGGCGGCCAAGAGCTACTGGCAGGCGTTCAACCCGTCGCCCGAGTTCGTGGTGCTGTTCATCCCGGGTGAGGCGTTCCTGTCGCCGGCGCTGGAGCGCGACCCCGGGCTGCTGGAGTACGCGATGACGCGCCGGGTGCACATCGCCACGCCCACCACGCTGATCACGATGCTGCGCACCGCCCAGTACGCCTGGCAGCAGGCCGCGCTCAGCGAGAACGCCCGCGCGGTGTTCGAGCTGGGCAAGGAGCTGTACGAAAGGCTGTCGTCGATGGGCCGCAACGTGGAGTCGCTCGGCCGCTCGCTGACGCGTACCGTGGAGGCGTACAACAAGACGGTCGGCTCCCTGGAGACCCGCGTCCTCGTCACCGCGCGCAAGCTGCACGATCTGGGCGTGGTCGACGGCGAGCTGGCCGCGCCCGAGACGCTCGAGGGCGTGCCCAGGCCCCTGGCCTCCCCCGAACTGCTCGAAACCACGTCTCTCCTCCCGCACACGAACGGTAAGTTGGCCAACGGGTCGCAATAAAGGGGGGCGGGTCCAGTGACCGGGAAAGGCAAGAGATCTGCCGTCAGGCTGACCGCCCGCGGCGCCATCGCGCTCACGCTGCTCGCCACGCTCGCCGGTTACGTGCTGGCCGCGGTCGCCGGCATCGAGGCGCTGGTCGGGGTCGCGTTCGTGGTGGCCTGTCTGCTCGCGGTGATCCTCGTCAACCCGCGCGAGCTGCTGTCGCTGGTCGTCACGCCGCCGCTGGTGTTCTTCGTGGCGACCCTCTTCGTGGAGCTGGGCCGGGCGCTCAGCTCCGTGGGCATCGTGCAGTCGCTGGCGCTGGGCCTCTACAGCTCGCTGTCACGCGGCGCGCCCTGGCTGTTCGCCGGGTCGGCCGTCGTGCTCGGCGTCGCGTGGGGGCGCGGGCTGCGTGACAACGTGCGGGAGCTGCGCGAGGAGCTGCGGGCGGGCGCCGAGGTGCCGCGCCCGCGCCAGCCGTTCGTCCCCGAGCCCGAGGGCTACTTCGAGCCGAAGGTCTACGGCACCCCCCGCAACGACGACTAGCCCGTACGGATCACGTACGGGCGTCGCGTCAGGACGCGCGCAGGTCCTTGCGGAGCTCGTGCGGCAGGGCGAAGCGCATGCTCTCGTGCACCGGCTCGACCTCCTCCACGTCGCCGAACCCGTGGCCGGCCAGCTTCGCGAGCACCTGCTCGACCAGCTCTTCCGGCACGGACGCGCCGCTGGTCACGCCGACCGTGGTGACGCCGTCGAGCCACTCGTCGCGGATGAACGTGGCGTTGTCGACCAGGTAGGAGGCGTCGGCGCCGTAGTCCTTGGCCACCTCGACCAGGCGCTTGGAGTTGGAGGAGTTCTCGGAGCCGACGACGATCACGAGCTGCGACAGGGCGGCGATCTCCTTGACGGCGATCTGCCGGTTCTGCGTGGCGTAGCAGATGTCGTCGCTCGGCGGGTCGATCAGCGTGGGGAAGCGCTCCTTGAGCCGGGCGACGGTCTCGGTGGTCTCGTCGACCGAGAGCGTGGTCTGCGACAGCCAGACCAGCTTGCTCGGGTCCTTCACCTGGACGCGGTCGACCGAGTCGAGGCCGTCGACGAGCTGGATGTGGTCGGGCGCCTCACCGGAGGTGCCCTCGACCTCCTCGTGCCCTTCGTGCCCGATGAGCAGGATGTCGTAGTCCTGGCCGGCGAAACGCTTGGCCTCGTTGTGCACCTTCGTCACCAGCGGGCACGTCGCGTCGATGGTGCGCAGACCGCGTTCCTTGGCCTCGCCGTGCACGGCGGGCGAGACCCCGTGCGCGGAGAACACCACGATCTCGCCTTCGGGCACCTCTTCGGTCTCCTCGACGAAGATGGCCCCCTTGGCCTCCAGGGTCTTGACCACGTGCGTGTTGTGGACGATCTGCTTGCGCACGTAGATGGGCGCGCCGTACTGCTCCAAAGCCTTCTCGACCGCGACGACGGCTCGATCGACTCCGGCGCAGTAACCGCGCGGCCTGGCCACGAGGACTCGGCGGGAAGTGGTGGTCTGGGGCTCCATACTTCTTATGCTACGTGGAACGGCCAGCGGGCCCGAGCGTGCGTGGTTGCCCGCCGTTTGCCAGACTGACCGTCCAATACTGACCTCCCAGGGAGACGTACATGTCCCTCAGCGACGTGATACGCAACATCACCAAGACCGTCACCGACAAGGACGAGATCAAGGGCAGGGCCCGTGACCTGCCGCTCCTCGTCGTCCAGGGCACGCTCAGCATCGCCGGGCAGGCCCTCCTGTTCGTCGACCGGGTGAAGAACTCGATCAAGGGGCTGGCGAGCAAGGAAGAAGAGGAGAAGCAGGAGGGGCACGACTCCCGCCCGCAGGCCGCCGACGCGGTGGCCGTCGAGGAGGACAAGCCGGCCCGCAGGGAGCCGGTCATCTTCGCGCCCCGCCCCGAAGCCGCCTCGCCCAACGGCACCTCCAAGACCAAGCCCGACCCGGTCATCTTCACCCCGGCCGCCAAGCCCGACCCGGAGCCCCAGCCCGCGGCCCCCAAGGCCGCGGGCTGGGGCTCCGGGTCGGGCTTGGCGGCCGGGG
>NZ_LAVL01000263.1 GCF_001083785.1 Nonomuraea sp. SBT364 | reverse complement strand
ACCCGCCACCGCCCCGGACGTGGCTGTGGCTGTGGCTGTGGCTGTGGCGCTCCCGCTCGCCGGTGCCGTCGCCGGGGCCGGGCGCGGGGGCGTGGCCGTGCACGCGGCCGTGCCCAGCGTCGCCGTCAGGGCCGCCACCCACGCGACCCCCCGGCCGCCCCGAGCCTTGCCCCTGGGGGCGAAGCTCGTCTGAGTACGGCTGCCGCCCGGGTGGGTGGTCAAGGGCGGGCCGCCGGGCGGGGCCGCCGGGCGGCTGCGGTGACGACGCTGTCGAGCAGGCCGGGGAAGAGGGCGTCGAGGTCGTCGCGCCGCAACGAGTTGATCTTCGCGGTGCCGCGGTAGACCTGGGTGATGACGCCCGCCTCGCGCAGGACGCGGTAGTGGTGGGTGCCGGTGGACTTGCTCACGCCCAGCTCGATCTCGGCGCACGCGGCCTCGCCGCCGCAACCGGCCAGGAAACGCACCACCTCCAGCCGCATGGGGTCGGCGAGCGCGTGCAGCACCGCCTCCAGCCGGATCTCCCCGGCGTCCGGATGCGCCAGAACCCTCGTGGACATCGGCCCTCCCTCGACCCGCCAATCGTACGACAACCCTCGTAGTACGATGACTGTCGTACCATTTCCCGGAGGTGTGCCCCCGTGCTGTTCGAGCCCATCACCCTGCGCTCCCTGACGATCCCCAACCGCGCCTGGATGTCGCCGATGTGCATGTACTCGGCCGCCACCGACGGCCCCGGCGCGGGCGTCCCGCACGACTGGCACTTCTCCCACCTGGCCGCCCGCGCCGCCGGCGGCGCCGGACTGATCTTCACCGAGGCCACGGCCGTCTCACCCGAAGGCCGCATCAGCCCCGCCGACCTCGGTCTGTGGAACGACCACCAGGAGCGCGCCTTCGCCCGCGTCAGCCACCTGCTCACCCTGCACGGCGCCGTCCCCGGCATCCAGCTCGCCCACGCCGGCCGCAAGGCCTCCACCGACCGGCCCTGGCACGGCGGCAAGCCCGTCGCCCCCGCCGCCGGCGGCTGGCAGCCGGTCGGCCCGAGCCCCGTCCCGTTCGACGACGGCTACCCGACGCCGCACGAGCTGACCGTCGAGGAGATCCAGCAGGTCGTCGCCGCCTTCGCCGGCGCCGCCGGGCGCGCCCTGCGGGCCGGCTTCCGGGTCGCAGAGGTGCACGGCGCGCACGGCTACCTCATCGGCGAATTCCTCTCCCCGCACAGCAACCACCGCACCGACGCCTACGGCGGCACCTTCGCCAACCGCGCCCGCCTGGCCCTCGAGGTCGCCGGCGCCGTACGCGCCGTCTGGCCCGAGGAGCTGCCGGTGTTCTTCCGCGTCTCGGCCACCGACTGGCTCACCGAGAACCCCGCCGACGAACGCGACGGCTGGACCGTGGACGACACCGTACGGCTGGCCAAGGAACTGCACGCCCGCGGCATCGACCTGCTCGACACCTCCAGCGGCGGCAACGCGCCCCGCGCCCGCGTCGTCGCCGCCCCCGGCTATCAGGTGCCGTTCGCGGCCCGGGTCCGCGCCGAGACCGGCATGCCCGTCGCCGCCGTCGGCAAGATCACCGACCCGGCGCAGGCCGAGGACATCCTCACCTCCGGCCGCGCCGACGCCGTCCTGCTCGGCCGCGAGCTGCTGCGCGACCCGTACTGGCCGCGCCGGGCCGCCCGCGAGCTCGGCGCGCGGCCGTCCTGGCCCGACCAGTACGGCTACGCCGTCTGACCCGGCCCGCTACCCCCGGCGCATCAGCCGCGCCGGCTGATGCGGTCAGTCCCTGCGGCCCGCGGTGATCGCCGGCTCCCCGCGCGCGGGCTCCAGCCGTTCGTGGAAGCCGCCGTCCGGCGACCGCGTGATGATCCCGGTCTCCACCCCGTGCCCGGCCACGTGCCGCTCCTCCTGCTGGAGGGCGAGGCAGATCCACCGGGTGACGGCGAAGGCGACGACGGGCCCCACGACCACCGCGACCCTGAAGAAGATCGTCACAGCCTCGAGGGTGAGGTGGAACTGGTGGGCGAGCTGGTCGTTGGCCGCGGCCGCCCACAGCAGGCCGTAGAACGTGATCCCCGCCGCCGCGACGCCCGTCTTCACCGGCGTGTCACGCGGCCGGTCGAGCAGATCCCGCGCGCGCCTCTCACGCGCCAGCCGGCCCGCGCTCTTGGGCCGGCCCAGCGCGTCCCGGCGGCCCCGGCGCGACAGCACGAACCGCTCGGCCACCGGGTAGGCGGCCAGCGCGGTGAAGAACACCCCGGGCACCACCAGCGTGGGGACGAGAACCGCGAGGCTGAGCGTGTAACCCCAGACGGTGAGCTCCCACGCGGGCATGATGCGCAGCGCGCCGTCGAGGAACCCCATGTACCAGTCGGGGACCGAACCCGCCGAGATCTGCGTCGGCCTCGCGGGACCGTACAGCCAGACGGGGGCGATCTGCACCCCGTACCCGAGGATGATCAGCATGCCGACCGTCGCCGCCGCCATCATCGGGCGCACGCCGCGCCGCGCCGGCAGCGAGGCGGCGAACCGCGAGTGGCCGCGCCGCCGCACCAGCAGCTCACGGGCGATCAGCAGCCCGGCCATCACGACCGAGACCGCCAGATGCCCCCCGTACATGACCGGGATGACCCTGTCGCCGGGAAAGCCCGGCCCGAACAGCAGCGACGCCGCCCACGTCCCCACCACGGGGATGGACTGCACCACCGACACGATCAGCCACAGGCTGCCGCCCGACAGGCCGTCGTCGGGCAGCGCGTTGCCGGTCTCGCCCGCGGCCATGCCGAGCGCCAGCAGCGTCACCCAGATCAGCCACTGACCGGTACGCGGACGGCGGAACGCCCCCGTCAGGAACATGCGCAGCAGCTGCGACGCGACGGCCGCCACGAACACGAGCGCCGCCCAGTGGTGCATCTGACGGATCAGCAGCCCGCCGCGCACCTCCAGGCTCAGCCGCATGGTCGAATCGAACGCCTCGCTGACGAAGAGCCCGCGCAGCGGCCCGTAGGAGCCGTCATAACGCACCTGGGACATGCCCGGGTCGTAGAACAGCATCAACATCGCCCCGGTCACCGTCAGCACGGCGAACGACCACACGGCGATCTGCGCGAACATGAACGACCAGTGCGAGAACTGGAACGAGCCTCGCCCGGTCACGAACGAACGCATCTTGGGCCCCCTAACCTTGCCTGCCCATAAGACGCCCCGGGGCCCTGGGGTGTGACAGCGAAACGGCGCCGCGTGAGCGACGTCACGTCCGGCCGGAACGCCTCACGCGGGCCGGCTCCGGTGCCCGCACGAGCTGCACGCCGTCGCGAGGTCTCCGTCGTGACGCGTGCACGCGCACGGGAACGAGCCGCAGTAGACGAGGTCGGCACCCGGCCACTCGTCCCTGTACCGGATCTTGGTGCCGCCCAGGCCCATGAACTGGAACGTACGCGCGTCCGCGCCGTCGTTGACGATCTGAACGCCCCAGCCGCTCCCCGGACGATCGAGCGAGACCCGCAGGAGATAGACGTCGATGTTCTTCCGCATCCAGGTCGCCGAGCCGGCGACGCGGTCCCCGGCTCCGACGACCGCCCGCTCCTCGGGGAACTCCCTGACCTCCACCGCGGGTCCCGCGTCGGCCTTGAGCCGCAGGAGCGGCGACCCGCCGCCGTCCTGGCGGCCCCGGCCGGCTTCCGGCGCACAGCGCCTTCGGTAAAGCTCGCGCATGGCCGATCGCCGTCCCGGCGGTTCGCGGAAGGTGTCGCGGTGCCGAAGATCTGCTCTAGTCTCGTCGGTGTGGGGAGGCCGGAGGGAAACCCGGGCGCGGGTTCCAAAGACGTCGGTACCAGTCTGGACGCGGTGCTCGAACGCATCACCTACGCCAACGAGGAGACCGGCTACACCATCGCCCGCGTCGCCACCGACCGCACCGGCGCCGACCTGCTCACCGTCGTCGGCCCGCTGCTCGGCGCCCAGGTCGGCGAATCGCTGCGGCTGACCGGCCGCTGGACCTCCCACCCCCGCTACGGCCGCCAGTTCGAGGTGTGGTCCTACACCACCGTGCTGCCCGCCACCGTGCAGGGCATCCGCCGCTACCTCGGCTCCGGCCTCATCAAGGGCATCGGCCCCAAGATGGCCGAGCGGATCACCGCCCACTTCGGCACGACCACCCTCGACGTCATCGAGAACGAGCCCGGCCGCCTCGTCGAAGTGCCCGGCCTCGGCCCCAAACGCACCAAGCTGATCGCCGCCGCCTGGGAGGAACAGAAAATCATCAAAGAGGTGATGATCTTCCTTCAGGGCGTCGGCGTCTCCACCTCCATCGCCGTGCGCATCTTCAAGCAGTACGGCGAGCGGTCCATCGACGTCGTCCGCACCCACCCGTACCAGCTCGCCGACGACGTGTGGGGGATCGGCTTCAAGACCGCCGACACCATCGCCCAGGCCGTCGGCATCCCGCACGACAGCCCCGAACGCGTCAAGGCCGGCCTGCGCTACACCCTGTCGCAAGCCGCCGACGACGGCCACTGCTACCTGCCCGCCCCCAACCTCACCGCCGACGCCGTCAAGATCCTCGACGTGCCCGCGCCGCTCGTCACCACCTGCCTCGACGACCTCGTCACCGGCGAAGGCGCCGTCCGCGAACCCGTGCCCGCCGGCGACAACGTGGTGCCCGCCGTCTACCTGCCGCCCTTCCACCGCGCCGAGCTCTCCCTGGCCGGCAGCCTGCTCACCCTGCTGCGCAACAGCCACGACCGGCTCAAAGCCTTCGCCGACGTCGACTGGGGCGCCGCCGAAGCCTGGCTGCGCGAGCGCACCGGCGCCGACCTGGCCCCCGAGCAGCGCCAGGCCGTCCGTCTCGCCCTCACCCACAAGGTGGCCGTCCTCACCGGCGGCCCCGGCTGCGGCAAGAGCTTCACCGTCCGCTCCATCGTCACCCTCGCCCGCGCCAAGCACGCCAAGGTCATCCTCGCCGCCCCCACCGGCCGCGCCGCCAAGCGCCTGGCCGAGCTCACCGGCCACCAGGCCACCACCGTCCACCGGCTGCTGCAGCTGCGCCCCGGCGGCGAGGCCACCTTCGACCGCGACAACCCCCTCGACGCCGACCTCGTCGTCGTCGACGAAGCCTCCATGCTCGACCTGCTCCTGGCCAACAAACTCGTCAAAGCCGTCGCCCCCGGCGCCCACCTGCTGTTCGTCGGCGACGTCGACCAGCTGCCCTCCGTCGGCGCCGGCGAGGTGCTCAAAGACCTGCTGGCCGCCGCCGACATCCCGCGCGTCCGCCTCACCCAGATCTTCCGCCAGGCCCAGGAGTCGGGCGTCGTCGTCAACGCCCACCGCGTCAACACCGGCCACCACCCGCAGCTCGCCGGCATGAACGACTTCTTCCTGTTCCCCTGCGAGGAAGGCGAGGAGATCGCCGCCCTCACCGTCGACGTCGTCGCCCGCCGCATCCCGCGCCGCTTCCGCCTCGACCCGCGCCGCGACGTCCAGGTCCTGGCCCCCATGCACCGAGGCGCCGCCGGCGCGGCCGCGCTCAACACCGCCCTGCAGGAAGCCCTCACCCCCGCCCGCGAAGGCATGCCCGAACGCCGCTACGGCGGCCGCGTCTTCCGCGTCGGCGACAAGGTCACCCAGCTGCGCAACAACTACGACAAGGGCGCCGCCGGCGTCTTCAACGGCACCGTCGGCATCGTCACCGACATCCGCCCCGACGACAGCGCCCTGACCGTCCTGACCGACGAGGACGAGCACGTCGACTACGCCTTCGACGAACTCGACGAGCTCGCCCACGCCTACGCCGTCTCCATCCACCGCTCCCAGGGCAGCGAATACCCCGCCGTCGTCATCCCGCTGGCCACCAGCGCCTGGATGATGCTGCAGCGCAACCTGCTCTACACCGCCATCACCCGCGCCAAGAAACTCGTCGTCATCGTCGGCTCCCGCCGGGCCCTGGCCCAGGCCGTACGGACGAAGGGGGCAGGGCGCCGCCACACCAGCCTCACCCACCGTCTCGGTTTCGGCCGGTCTTGACCCGTCTTGACCAGCGACTACACCCCGAGAAGTGATCTAAATGTGACCGAACTCTCCCAAACTCATCCGCGTCTTACATGCAGGAGCATTAAGGTTTTTTAGTGCGCAGATGAGCAAGTGGGGGAGAGGTACGGAGTGAACGTCGCAACCGGCTGGAGAAAGACCGCCGCAGGAGTGGCCATGGCCACCACGGCAGCCTTGACGGCCTCATGCTCCGGCGGCGGAGCCGGAGGCGGCCCCGCCGCATCGGAGGCCACCACCTCCGCCACCCCCCAGGCACCCACCATCCAGATCAGCCCCGCCGACGGCGGCGCCAAGATCGACCCTGCCAAGAAGGTCGTCGTCACCGCCGCCGGCGGCCCGCTCGACGACGTCACCGTCGAGGCGAAGGGCGAGCAGGTCGAGGGCAAGTTCAACAGCGACAAGACCCGCTGGATCTCCACCGCCCCCCTCAAGCCCGCCGCCACGTACAACGTCTCCGCCACCGCGGGCGTCACCACTGCCACGGGCACCTTCACCACCCTCAAGCCCGAGCGCGTCCTGCAGATCGCCGACGTCACCCCCAACGTCAAGGGCGAGACCGTCGGCGTCGGCATGCCCATCAAGGTCACCTTCAACCAGGCCGTCACCAACAAGGCCACCGTCGAGCGCGCCCTGCGCGTCGAATCCGAAGAACCGCACCAGGGCGCCTGGCGCTGGATCGACGACCGCGTCGCCATCTACCGCCCCGCCAAGTACTGGACCGCGCACCAGAAGGTCACCTTCTCCGCCGACCTCGAAGGCGTCAAAGCCGGCAAGGGCCTGTACGGCATGAAGGACTACGACTACAACATGAAGATCGGCGCGAAGGTGATCAGCAAGATCAACGCCGCCAAACACATGATGTACGTCTACAAAGACGGCAAACGCGTCAAAACCATGCGCATCAGCGCCGGCATGGCCACCACCCGCGAATACACCACCACCTCCGGCGTCCACCTCACCATGGAACGCGCCCACCCCGTCCGCATGATCTCCCCAGGACGCAAAAAAGGCGACCCCGGCTACTACGACGTCATGATCGACCACGCCGTCCGCATCTCCAACAGCGGCGAATACGTCCACGCCAAGAACAACACCTGGGCCCAAGGCGTCCGCAACGTCAGCCACGGCTGCATCAACGCCCGCCCCGACCAGGCCAAGTGGTACTACGACAACTTCCAGCGCGGCGACATCGTCGACATCACCGGCACCGACCGCGAACTCGAATGGAACAACGGCTGGGGCTACTGGCAGATGTCCTTCAAACAGTGGGCCAAGGGCAGCGCCCTCAAGAACGACTCCTGAACCGCCGCCTCCCCCTCACCGGGGGAGCGGCCCTCACACCAGCGCCATCTGCCCGAACCTCGGCTCACGCCGCTCCGGCACCCCAGCACCACACGCCAGCCCATACGCCCGGCACAACTGCCCGATCTGCCCCACGATCCGCTCCTCATACCCGGCGGAAGGCAGCCCCGCCCGGTCGTACAACTCCTCGTAACGCCCCACCAGCCCCGGATGCGCCCGCCCCAGCCACGCGAAATACCACGCCCGCGTGCCCGGCGGCAGCCGCAACACCACCGGCTCCACCGCCACCGCACCCGCCGCCGCGATCCGCCGCACCGTCGCCCCCAGCTGATCCGCCGCATCACTCAGCAACGGCAACACCGGCGCCGTCAACCCCCGGCACGCCACCCCCGCCTCCGCCAGCGCCGACACCAACTCCAGCCGCGCCTGCGCCC
>NZ_LAVL01000262.1 GCF_001083785.1 Nonomuraea sp. SBT364 | reverse complement strand
GCACCAACGCCACCGCGTCGGCCTTAAACTCGGGCGGGTAGTTCTTCATCACCATCAGGGACATCTCTTCCCCTGGACCTCAAGATCCAGTCTCCGAGGTGTCCACGTTCAAGGGGAAAGACCCGCCGTCCCGGCGACGCAGCCCGTGGATGCCTGAAGGATCCTTGGCGAGGTTGCGGCATGCCGGATGTTGAGCACTTCGATCCCGAGATGACGTTGGATCAGGTGGCGGACCTGTTCTGGCAGCATGGGGCCGACACCTGCGGCATCGCCGATGTCGTCCAGGCGACCGGGCTCAGCCGCTCCAGCCTGTATGCCACCTTTGGCGGCAAGGCGCAGTTGCAGGCCGCCGCGCTGGGCTGCTACCTGGAGCGGCAGTCGCGGCCGGAATTCGACGCTCTGGCCGCCGACGAACGCGGCCTACCGGCCATCGCCGCGTTCTTCGAGCGGCTGGTGGCGGCCCGCTGTTGGGGCGAGCACGCCCGCTGGGGATGCCTGGTCACCAACACCCACGCCACCGCGAGCGGCAGGCTGCCGGAGATGCGCCAGGTTCTGGACCGCCACCACGACGCGCTCCGGCGGGCGTGCGCGCCGTACTTGATGGTTTCGCCACTACCGAGGAGAGATGATGAGCGATTTCCGTACCTACGACGAAAGCGACGCCCCTGAGGCGGCGCGGCCGATGCTGGCGGCGGCCAAGAAGCGGATGGGGTTCGTGACCACGCTGAACGCGGTGATGGCCGAGTCGCCGGAGCTGCTGGCGGGCTACAACGCGCTGGCCGAGCAGTTCGGCAAGTCGTCGCTGCCTCTGGCGGCCAAGCAGGTGGTGCTGATCACGGCCAGCGTGGAGAACGGATGTGAGTACTGCGTGGCCGCGCATTCCACCCTGGCGCTGCGTGCCCGGGTGCCGGCCGAGGTGGTGGAGGCGCTGCGAGCGGGGCGGCCACTCGCCGACGAGGCGCTGGAGGCGGTCCGCCTGCTGACCCGGGCCGTGGTGGCACAGCGCGGCTGGGTGGCCGAGGCCGAGATCGAGGCGTTCCAGGCCGCCGGGCACACCCGCCGCAACGTGCTGGACATCGTGCTCGGCGTCGGCATGAAGACGCTGTCGAACTACACCAACCACATCGCCTGCACCCCGCTCGACCCGGCTTGGGCCGACCAGGAGTGGACTCGCGAGCAGGCGACGACCTGACCGTCCAGCCTTCGGCGCCGCCCGATGCTGCCGGGCGGCACGCTGACGGTTCATCGGGTGGCGGGACCGACCGGCAGCGGGCCCCGCTGAGCGCACATCGGGCAATCGAACTGTTCGACGGCAGCAGCCGGATCCCCGGGCTCCGACATGTCGCAGAACCTATCGCCGACGCTGTTCTGAGAACGAAGATCGAGGACAAATCGAGACACCCGTCGGGATGCGGCCGCCTCTCGCAGAACTGGTCATTTCCACGAACACGAAGAGTGCCGATTATTACGGAGAGCTACTCTGGGGCTGGTCGCGCGGACGCGAGTGGTGGGCCGGGAAAGCCCAGAGTTCACGCGCACTGAAGGTGTCTCAGCGGGAACTCACGTGCCTCGTGGGTTCAGCGCACTGAACGTCGCGAAGGGGGTCAGCGGAGAGCGGCTTCGAGTGCGTCCGGCAGAGCAGTGTCGGTGATGACCAGGTCGTCGCCCAGGTTGAGGATGCGCACCTCGCCGTGATCGAGTTCGAGCCGGAGGCCGATCTCGGTCTCGATCCGGTGGTCGATGATGCGGTGAACGGCTCGGATCGACTGGCCGATGAATCGGCTCATCAGAAAATCGTCTGGGGCGGGACCGACGGTGACCTGGCCGTACTCGTCCATGTCATAGGAGTCGTGTGGTTGATCGAGCGTCAGCTCGAGCGAGGCGTCGGGGGCGGTGTGGAAGCGGACCGGGCCGAGATCGCTCAGGTGCAACCACATGTGCACCAGTGAGGCGTGGTCGTCGCTGGGGTGGATGTGCCAGGACACCGTCACCTGGAGCAGCCTTCGGCTGACAAGCTCATCCGCGGAGATCACGATGCCTATGGTGTCACGGTGGTTCGGGCGTTTCCGCAGTGTTCTGCAGGAGGTGGCGGGCGGCGTTGGCGTAGCGGATGGCGGTCTTCATCGATGCCGAACACGGCAGCCAGACGCAGTTAATGGTCCAACCTGATGTGGCCGGGCCCGGCTCGATCGCCCGGCATCTGGGCATCGGCCGAGCCACCCCTCACCGCACCCTGGCGCGGCCGACGCCGCGGAGACCGAGTCGCGCGTACCGCTTTGGTTGACAAGGGACGGGCGGCTACGCGAATCGGTTGAGCGAAGTTTCCACCCTGCAGCAGACGCCCCGGGCACGGTCGGCTGGATATCTTCGCCGAGATTCTGTCCTGTCTAGGCGGAGGTCGGATCCCCATGGCCCGTCGTCACCTGCTCGGTTGGTTATGCGTCCTCACGATGATCGCGTCCGGGGTCGTGGCGGGCTCAGTGCCCGCCGCCCACGCCGCCACCTCACGCGCCGGGACGCCCTGCGCTCCGGCTGACGTGTACGCCCGGCGCGTCCTCACACCGGCCGGCCTGGCCGCCGGGGCCAGGTTCGGTAGCACGTCCGTGAGCGGTGACTTCAACAAGGACGGCCACGCCGACCTGGCCGTGGGAGCGCCCGCCGACGCGGGCGGCAGCGTGACGGTCTTCAAAGGTTCGGCCACCGGCCTGGTCGCCCCCGGCACCCGGCTGACCCAGGCGAACGCAGGGGCGGGCGTCGAGACGGCCGACCGTTTCGGCGCGGCGCTGGCGGTGGGCGACTTCAACAAGGACGGCTACGCCGACCTGGCCGTCGGCTCGCCGGGCGAGGCGGTCGGGTCGGCCGCGAACGCCGGCGCGATCGCCGTCTTCCCCGGTGGCGCGGGCGGGTTGTCGAGCGGCAAGTGGTTCGATCAGGCGACCGGGGGCGGCGGCAATGAGGCGGGCGACAACTTCGGCACGGCGCTCGCGGCCGGCGACATGAACGGCGACGGCTACGCCGACCTGGCCATCGGCGTGCCGGGCGAGATCCCGTACCAGGAGACCGCCAAGGGCGGCACCATCTACGTCTTCAAGGGCTCCGCCACAGGGGTGACCGGCGGCTGGGCGGCCAAGCAGGAGGACGCCGGCGGGAGCACCGAGGCCGGCGACCGGTTCGGCGCCTCGCTGGCCGCCGGCAACGTGACCGGCAGCGGGCACGCCGACCTCATCGTGGGCGCGCCCGCGGAGGCGCCCGGCGCCGACCCGGCCGGCAGCGGCGGCATCTACGTGATCCCCGGCGCCGCCGCGGGGAAGGCCGCGGGATTCGGGCTCACCCAGGAGGGCAACGGCGGCGGCAACGAGGCCGGTGACAACTTCGGCGCCGCGCTCGCCGTCGGCAACTTCGACAAGGACGGCTACGCCGACCTCGCCGTCGGCATTCCCGGCGAGGTGCTGGGCGCCGACGTGAAGAGCGGCTCGGTCGCGATCCTGCCCGGCGCCTCCGTCAAGCTGGGGGCGGCGTTCTGGCTGCAGGAGAGCGGGGCGGCCGAGCAGGCGGCCTCGGGTGACAGGTTCGGCGCGGCGTTGACGACAGGCGACGCCGACCGCGACGGGCATGCCGATCTGGTCATCGGCGCGCCGGGCAAGGCGTACGGCGCGGCGGGAGCCGGCGCCGCCTTCCTGTTCCGCGGCGGCCCGCGGCAGGCGAACGCCACGGTCAGCGTCACGACCGGCCGCCGCATCACCCAGATCGACGCCGGCGACGTCAACGAGGCCGGCGACAACTTCGGCTCAGCCGCCGCCCTCGCCGACTTCAACGGCGACGGCAAGGGCGAGGCCGCCGTCGGCGCGGCGGGCGGGCGGCAGGCCGGGCAACCCGCCTCCGGCACTGCCGTGGTGCTGTCGCGGCTCGTCCCGGCCTCTTCGGCGCCGGTGCCGCTGGAGTCGTACACGCCGACCTCCGCCATGCAGGCCACGCCTGTCCCCGGGGCGCAGGTCGGCACGCTGGAGTACGCCTACACCGACAACATCGGCCGGCTGCTGCACGGTCACCAGTCCGACCCGGACAACTTCGGCTCGGTGCAGTGGACGGTGATCTCCGGCGCGGAGGCCCACACCGGACGGCCAGGGCTGGGTGAACAGGCCGACGGTCGGCTGCAGATCGCCGGTCACAACGCCGCGGGCTCGGTCTGGACGCTCACGCAGGCCACCAAGAACCCGCCGGCCTGGGCGGCATGGCTGCCCGGGGACCTGCCGATGGCCTCGCACGCGGCGATCGGGAAGCTGGAGGACGGCAGGCCCGTGGCCTTCGCCGTGGACTCCGGAGGCGTGCTGTGGGCGCTGCCGCAGACCGCGGCGGCCGGGCCGTACACGTCGTGGATCAGCCTCGGCGTGGCCGGGCTGTCCGGCGCCGCCCCGGCGGTGGCCACGGTCAGCGGCGGGATCCGGGTGTTCGTCGTGGACACCGCCGGGGTGCTGCGGACCATGCTCTACGCGAACGGCGCGGTCACCGGCTGCACGAGTATCAGCGGACCCGGGTTCACCGCCGCGCCCACGGTTGTGGTCTATCCCGGCAGCAGGATCCGGCTGTTCGCCCGGGGCACGGACGGGACGGTGCTCACCAAGCGGCAGGATGACGCCGGGACGTTCCCTGACGCCTGGGAGCAGGTGCCCGGCTTCACCGCCGCGGGCGCGCCCTCGGCCCTGATCAGCCCGCTCAGCGGCAAGACCGAGATCGTCGCCCGCGGCGCGGACGGAGCCGTCCACAGCACCGGCGAGACCGCGCAGGGCTCGGGCGTGTGGCGCGGCTGGGAGCGGGTCACCTTCGATCCTGACTCCAGCGCGACCGATCCCACCACCTTCGCTTTCACCAACGCCAACGGGCCCTCCTGGGCGTTCCTGTTCCGCACCGCCGACAACCAGACCCGCGTCTACCAGGTGACGGGGCAGGCGGCCGCCGCCCAGGAGCAGGAGGGCCAGGAAGCCCAGGACGGCGGCGTCACCTTCAGCCGCCGCGAGCTCCCCGCGCCCCCTCAGTAGCACCCGCTTCTCGACGGCACCCGCCTAAAGCTCCCACCCTCAGCAGCACTGTCCACAGCGGCGGCCCTGGGGCCCCGCCGGGCGCATGATGCCCGGCGGGGCCTCGCGCGGTGGCCGCCCCCTGCACACACGCCTGTTGCGTCGGCCGCGGCCGCCGTTGCATGGTGGGACCCCCATCACCCCGACCCGGAGACCGACCATGATTTTCGCGAGGGCGTACCGGCGTTGCCTGTCAGCTCCGCATCGTTAACCAGGAGGCTGTCCGCGCTGAGCCCGCGGCTGCTCGACGGCGCGCTGGCGGCGACGCTCGTCGTGGGGAGCTGGCTGTGGGAGCTGCTTGAGACGGGCAAAGGGCTCCCGGCCGACGCCGTGTCCCTGACGCTGACCGCGCTGGTCAACGCGCCGCTGGCGCTGCGCAGGAGGACGCCGTTGCCCGTCCTGGTCGTCTCGGCGGCGGCGGCGCTGATCTATCACCTGCTCGGCTACCACCCGGGGCTCAACGACATCGGCCCGTTGCTGGCGCTGTACACGGTGGCCGCGCACGCGTCCTGGCGGGCCACCGCGGCCGGAACGGCCCTGGTGGTGGCCGAGTGGACGCACGCCTCGGACATCCAGCCCGGCGTCGCCCTGTGGTCGGCGCTCGGCCAGTCGCTCATCGTGGCGGCTTGGGCGGTCACCACGGGTACCATCGTGCGCCTGCTGGGCGAGCGCGGCAGGAAGCTGGCCTCCCTGGCCGAGCAGGTCGCCAGGGAGCGCGATGCTTCCGCCCGCACGGCCGTCACCGGCGAGCGGGTACGCATCGCCCGCGAGCTGCACGACGTCGTCGCCCATCACATGTCGGTCATCTCCGTGCAGGCGGGGCTCGGCCGCTACGTGGCCCTGTCCGACCCGCCGACCGCGCACTCCGCCCTCGCCGTCATCGCCGACACCAGCCACGAGGCGCTGACCGAGATGCGGCGCCTGCTGTCGTTGCTGCGCACGGAGGCTGGCGAGGCCGGTAACGAGGGCGAGTCGGACGAGGAGGTGCTCTACTCGACCATGCCGGGGCTGGGCGGCCTGGACATGCTGGCCTCGCGGATGCGGGTGGCAGGACTGAACGTGCTGCTGCACGTCGCCGGGCGGGCCAGGCCGCTGCCTCCCGGGCTGGACCTGTGCGCGTACCGCATCGTGCAGGAGTCGCTGACCAACGTGCTCAAGCACGCCGCGCCCGCGCGGGTGGACATCAGCGTGACGTACGCGCCCGACACGCTGACCTTGCGCGTCACCGACGACGGTGCGGCCCGCCCGGCGTCCGGCGCGACCTCTGATGGCCATGGGTTGATCGGCATGACTGAACGTGTCAGGCTCTACCACGGAACGATCTCCGCAAGTCCCCTCCCGACAGGCGGATTCGAGGTCCTGGCGACCTTTCCGCTCTCACCCGCCTGAGGGTACCGACCTAACCTGAGGCAGGGCGATGATCAAGGTCCTGGTAGTGGACGATCAAGTGCTCATCCGGGCCGGACTGGCCGCGCTGTTACGGGCCGCGGGGCTGGAGGTGGTGGGCGAGGCCGCCGACGGCGAGGAAGCCGTCGGCCTGGCCGCCGAGCTCGCGCCGGAGGTGATCCTCATGGACATCCGCATGCCGGGCATGAACGGCATCACCGCCATGGAGCTCATCCTGGCCGCGGCCCGGGGAACGCCGCCCAAGGTGCTCATCCTCACCACCTTCGACCTGGACGAGTACGTCTACAACGCGCTGCGCCTGGGCGCGTCGGGCTTCCTGCTCAAGGACACCCCTCCCGAGCGCATCATTTCCGCCATCCGCACGGTCGCCGCCGGGGACGTGCTCCTGGCGCCGGCCGTCACCAAGCGGCTGATCGAGGCGTTCGTCACCCCGCCCGCCAGCGCCCCGGCTCTCGACGGCCTGACCGCCCGCGAGACCGAGGTGCTGCGCCTGGTGGGGCGCGCGCTGTCGAACAAGGAGATCGCCGAGCGGCTGTCGGTGAGCGAGGGCACCATCAAGACCCACCTCAACCGCCTGATGGCCAAGCTGGGGCTGACCAGCCGCGTGCAGGCCGTCGTACTGTCCTACGACTGTGGCCTGGTCAAGCCCGCTACCCGCTGAACGCTTCATCAGCGGAAGTCGAAGAACTTCTTCGTCACCATGCCTCCGGCGAACCATCCGATGCCCCGTCCCGCGCTGACTCCCCACCAGCCCTCGCGGCCGGCGGCGGAGCTGCCAGGATCGCCCATGACGCATCCGCCCACGCCGTTGTAGCCACAGGCCTGGCCGTACCAGAACCCCTGCTCGTCGGGGCGTTTCGAGGTGTACTGGATGCTCGCCGCCAGCCCGAAGCTGGGCCGCACCTTGCCACTGGCGAGCATCTTCCAGCTCAATCCCTCGGCGCCGATGGATCCCCAGATCTGCAGATCCTGGAAGGTCCCGCTGACGCAGACGACGAAGCAGGCCGTTCCCGTGAAGCCCACATGTCCGACCACGTAGTCGATCGCCTTGGCCATGCCGTCGTAGAAGCCGTCGAACAGCTCGCCGAGCCCGCACGTCGGCGGCGCGTACGGGGGGCAGCCCGACGCGGCGAGGTCCGGCAACTGGAGTTTCGGCAGCTTCAGCTGCGGCAGGCCAAAGCTGTTCTTGCCGCCGTCGTCCCGCTCGCCGGATCCCGGCCGGCCGGGCGGCTGTCCGCCTCCGGACTTCGGCGGCGTGCCGCTTCCTGGACCCTGCCCGCCGCCGACGGGTGAGATGTCCGGTGCCGCCTGCGCGCCCGGTCCGGTCTGGCCGATGATGGGGCCGGCCTCCTGGACCGCCCTGTTCCTCATGTCCTTCAGCGACTGGGTGGTGTCGTTGATGACGTCGTTGGTCTTCTGCGTGATCGGCGCGGGCTTGCGGGGGCCACCGGGGAATCTGTCCCGGGGGTCGGGGTAGTGCGGCCTGCGGGCCGCCGGCGGCGGCGCGATCGGAGTGCGCTGGGCGCGGCGCTCCTGGCGCTGCTTGCCCGCCTCCGTCCGCTTGCGCTTGCGCTCGCGCTCGCGCCGCCGTTGCTCCTCCGGCGATATCCC
>NZ_LAVL01000261.1 GCF_001083785.1 Nonomuraea sp. SBT364 | reverse complement strand
CCTCCCCCGACGAACCGTCCCCTGGACGACCGACCGGCACCTCCCCAAGGGGAACGAATTCCCCGCCCGGAGCATCGTTCCCCGAGGCAGCGAGCTCCCCGGCAGGTCGGCCGCCCCCGAGGGAGCGGCCGACCCGGCAGGAGCAGCCGCCGGCGACGGACCGGGCAACCTGTCTGGGACGGCATCCCCACGGGGGCGAACGGTCCGACAGGGGTGAACGACCCGGCAGGAGCAGCCGCCGGCGACGGCCTGGGCACAACCTGCCTGGGGCGGCGTCCCTGATGGGGGCGAAACGGCCCGACAGGGGTGAACGGCCCGGCAGGGGCGAACGCCCCGGGCAGGAGCAGCCATCGGCGACGGAGCGGGCAACCTGTTTGGGACGGCATCCCCACGGGGGCGAACGCCCCGGCAGGGGCGGCCTCCCCAGAGCAGCAGGCCCCCTTGGAGGGGCGGGCGCCCGGGGCATCGGCGGCGGGAAGGAGCCCGTGCGCGGCGACACGAATCCGGGCGGCGGCAGGTGGTGGCCCGAGGTGGCCCTGCAACGCGCCGAGCTGGCCGTACCGCCGCTGCGATGACCGCACGACGCCGCGACCGCAACGCCGGTCGCATCAAACCCGGCCGCATCGAACCGACCGTACGGAGGCCGACCGTACAGAATGGACGTCATGGACGCGCTTCTTCGCATCGCGCCGGAGTTGCTGATGTTCCTGCCGGCGAGCCGCAGGCGGGAGGCACAGCCGATCATCCCCGACGGCTCGTCGACGCTGGGCCATCACGTGGAGTCGGCCGGCATCCCGCTGACGGAGGTGGGCCCGATGACGGTCGGCGGGCAGGGGGTGCCGCCGTCCTACCAGCCGCGGCCCGGCGACGTGGTGGACGTGCTCGGGGTGCCGCGCCCGCAGCCGCTGCCGGGCGGCGAGCCGCGTTTCCTGCTGGACGTGCATCTGGGCACGCTGGCCAGGCGGCTGCGCCTGCTGGGCGTCGACACGGCCTACCACAACGACATGGACGACCCGTCGCTGGTGGTGCAGGCGAACGCGGAGCGGCGGGTGCTGCTCACGCAGGACCGCGGCCTGCTGCGCCGCCGGGCGCTGTGGCTGGGCGCGTACGTGCGCGGCACGCGGGCCCCTGACCAGCTGCGCGACCTGCTGGAGCGGTTCGCGCCGCCGCTGCGGCCGTGGACGAGGTGCACGGCCTGCAACGGCGAGCTGGAGCCGGTGGCCAAGCGGGAGGTCGAGCCGGTGCTGCGGGACGGCACCCGGCGCAGCTACGACGCCTACGGCCGGTGCCGGGTGTGCGGTCAGGTCTACTGGCACGGCGCGCACAGCGGCGACCTGGAGGAGATCGTCCGCTCCGCGCGCGCGTGGATGGCCGGCTGAGGGTCAGACGGCGAGCAGCCGGTGCACGTCCTCGCCGTGCAGGTCGCCGGCCGCGCCGGTGCGGACGACGTGGCCGCCGTCGAGGATGGCGAAGCTGTCGGCCAGCCGCAGCGCGATGTCCAGATACTGCTCGACGAGCAGCACGGCCAGGCCGGAGGCGTGCAGCCGGGCGATGGCCTCCTCGATCTCGATGATGATCGACGGCTGGATGCCCTCGGTGGGCTCGTCGAGGATGAGCATCCTGGGCCTGGTCACGAGCACGCGGGCGATGGCGAGCTGCTGCTGCTGGCCGCCGGACAGATGCCCAGCCTTGCGCTTGAGCAGCGGTTTCAGCCGGGGGAACAGGTCGAGGGCCTCGTCCACGGCCTCCTTGGGCGCCTTGGCCGCCTCGGCGGTCACCAGCAGGTTGCCCTGGACGGACAGCTGCGGGAAGCACTGGTGGCCCTGCGGCACGTACCCCATGCCGAGCCGTACGCGCTCGTGCGGTTTGAGGCGGGTGACGTCGCGGCCGTCGAAGACGACGCGGCCGGCGGTCGCGGGCAGCACGCCCATGACGGTGTCGAGCAGGGTCGTCTTGCCGACGCCGTTGCGGCCCATCACGCACACCAGCCGGCCGGCTCCCACCTCCAGGGAGACGCCGAACAGCACGCGTGCCCTGCCGTAGCCGGACTCGAGGTCACTTACCGACAGCATCCGTACGCCTCCCCAGGTAGACCTCCTGCACCCGGGGGTCGGCGCTGACCTGCTCCACCGCCCCCTCCACGAGCACCCTGCCCTCGTGCAGCACCGTCACCGCGGAGGCGTGGCGGCGCAGGAATTCCATGTCGTGTTCCACCACGATCACCGTGTGGTCGTCGGCGATCCGGGTGAGCAGCTCCCCGGTGCGCTCGCGCTCGTCCCTGGCCATGCCCGCGACGGGCTCGTCCAGGAGCAGGAGCCTGGGGCGCTGTGCCAGCAGCATGCCTATTTCCAGCCACTGGCGCTGGCCGTGCGAGAGAACGCCGGCTGAACGCTCGGCGAGCTCTTGCAGGCCGGTCCGCTCCAGCGCCTCGGCCACGGCGTCCGAGACTCCCTTGCGCCGCCTGGCGAGGGACCAGAGCGGGCGGCGGAAGCTGGCGGCCAGGTCGAGGTTCTCCAGGACGGTGAGCTCCTCGAAGACGACCGAGGTCTGGAAGGTGCGGCCGACGCCGAGCCGGACGATCTGGTGCTCCTTGTGGCCGGCCAGGTCGCGGCCCTCGAAGCGTACGGTGCCGGAGGCGGGCCTGGTCAGGCCGGTGATCACGTCGATGAGGGTGGTCTTGCCGGCGCCGTTGGGGCCGATGAGGAAGCGCAGCTCCCCCTCGGGCACGGTCAGGTCGACGCCGTCGAGGGCGGCGAAGCCGTCGAAGACGACGCGCACGTCACGGAGTTCGAGCATGGCGCAACCTCCCGAGGATGCCCATGATGCCCTTCGGGGCCAGGGTCATGACCAGGATGAACAGGGCGCCCTGAAGGTAGAGCCAGCCGTCGGCGAACTGCTCGCTGAACGCCGTCTTGGCGTAGCCCATGACGACGGCGCCGAGCACGGCCCCGGCCAGCGCGTGCCTGCCGCCGACGGCGACCGCGACGACGAGTTCGAGCGAGGGGACGACGCCGAGCAGCGCGGGCGAGATGATGCCCACGACCGGCACGAACAGGGCTCCGGCCAGGCCCGCCATGGCGGCGGACGCGGCGAAGGTGACGGTCTTGACGGTCGCGGGGTCGTAGCCGAGGAAGCGCACCCGGTCCTCGCCGTCGCGCACGGCCACGAGCAGCCGGCCGTAGCGGCTGCGCACCAGGTGCCGGGTGGCCAGGTAGAGGACGCCGAGCGTGACGGCGACGACCAGGTAGAGCGCCCGCTGGGTGCCGTCGTCGGCCAGGTCGGCGCCGAACAGCTCGAAGAAGTTCGTCATGCCGTTGGTGCCGCCGGTCAGCCCCTGCTGGCCGACGAGCAGGATGACCATGGCCGCGGCCAGCGCCTGGGTCAGGATGGCGAAGTACGCGCCCCGTACCCGCTGCCTGAACACCAGCGTGCCCAGGAGCAGCGCGAGCGCGACGGGCCCGAGCACGGCCATGGAGAGCGCGAAGACCGGGTTGGCGAACGGCACCCAGAGCGCGGGCAGCTCCTCCACGCCGCTCCACACCATGAAGTCGGGCAGCCCGCCGCCCTCGCTCAGCTTGAGGTACATGGCCACGGAGTAGCCGCCGAGGCCGAAGAACACCCCCTGGCCGAGCGCCAGCATGCCGCCCTGCCCCCAGGCGAGCCCGATGCCGAGGGCGACGATCGCGTAGCAGAGGTACTTGGCGAGCAGGCTGAGCCGGAACGGTTCGAGCAGCAGCGGGGCGGCGACCAGCGCGAGCACCGCGACGGCCGCGAACGGCACGTGTCGTCTGATCATGTCAGCGCCCTCGACCGCAGCACGAACAGGCCCTGCGGCCGCACCTGGAGGAACGCGATCACCGCGGCGAACACGATCACCTTGGCGAGGCTCGCGCTGGACCAGAACTCGGCGTAGGAGTTGAGCAGCCCGAGCCCGATGGCCGCGAGCACGGCCCCGCGCAGCTGCCCGAGCCCGCCGGCGACCACGACGAGGAAGGCGTCGACGATGTAGTAGGTGCCGAGGGCGGGCCCGACCGGGCCGATGAGCGTCAGCGCGACCCCGGCGACCCCGGCCAGCCCGGAGCCGATGAAGAAGGTGAGCATGTCCACCCGGCCGGTGTCGATGCCGCTGGTGGCCGCCAGCCGCCGGTTCTGCACGACTGCCTGCGTGCGGCGGCCCAGCCCGGTCCTGGTCAGGTAGGCCCAGACCGCGACCACGCCGGCGACGGCGAGCGCCATGATGAACAGCCGGTTGTAGGGCAGGACGCCGACCCCGCCCGACAGCCACGACGGCGCGGCCACCTGCACGTTGGGCGCGCCGAACAGGTCGCGGGCGAGCTGCTGCAGCACCAGGCTGACGCCCCAGGTGAGCAGCAGCGTGTCGAGCGGCCGCCCGTAGAAGTGGCGGATGGCCAGCCGCTCCAGCAGCAGCCCCATGACCCCCGCGACCAGGAACGCGGCGGGCAGCGCCAGCGGCAGGACGGGCAGCAGGAACGCGGTGTAGGCGCCCGCCATGATGAACTCGCCGTGCGCCATGTTGATCACGCCCATCTGCCCGAACGTGAACGTCAGGCCGAGCGCGACGAGCAGCAGGACCGCCCCGATCGACAGCCCGATCGGCAGCTGGTTGACGAACGCCTCCATCAGCCCTGCGCCAATCCGCCGGCCCACGGGTAGTCCTTGAGGTACGGGTCGGGCTTGATCGGCTCGCCGGAGTCCCACACCTGCTTGATCAGCCCGTCGGGCTGGACGACGCCGATGCGGGCCGTCTTGTACAGGTGCTGGTTGTCGCCGTCGATGGTGACCAGGCCCTCGGGGCGCTCCAGCGCGATGCCGCCGGCGGCCTTGCGCACCGCCTCGACCTCGGTCGTGCCGGCCTTCTTGACGGCCTCGGCCCACAGGTAGACGGCGTTGTAGCCGGCCTCCATCGGGTCGCTGGTGACCTTGTCCTGGCCGTAGCGGTCCTTGAACGCCTTGACGAAGGCGGCGTTGGCGGGTGTCTCGGTGGTCTGGTAGTAGTTCCAGGCGACGGGCTGGCCGGCGATGTTGGCCACGCCGATGCCCTTGACCTCCTCCTCGGCGACGCTGACCGACAGCACGGGCATCGCCTCGGGGGTGACGCCGGTGCTGCGGAGCTGTTTGAAGAACGCCACGTTCGAATCGCCGTTGAGCGTGTTGAAGACGGCGTCGGGCTTGGCCTGCGTCACCTTGTTGACCAGCGTGGAGTATTCGGTGTGGCCGAGCGGCGTGTACTCCTCGCCGAGCACCCGCATCCCGTTGGCGGCGGCGTACGCCTTGATGATCTTGTTGGCGGTGCGCGGGAAGACGTAGTCGCTGCCGACCAGGAAGAGGCTCTTCTTGCCCTGTTCCTTGAGGTAGTCCAGGCCGGGGATGATCTGCTGGTTGGTGGTGGCTCCCGTGTAGAAGATGTACGGCGAGCTCTCCAGGCCCTCGTACTGCACCGGATACCACAGCAGCGCCTTGTACCGTTCGAAGACCGGCAGCATCGCCTTGCGGCTGGCCGACGTCCAGCCGCCGAACACCGTGGCGACCTTGTCCTGCCTGATGAGCTTGGTGGCCTTCTCGGCGAACGTGGGCCAGTCGGAGGCCCCGTCCTCCACCACCGGGACGAGTTTCTTGCCGAGCACCCCGCCGGCCTTGTTGATCTCCTCGATGGCGAGCAGCTCCGCGTCCCGCACGGTCACCTCGCTGATCGCCATGGTGCCGCTGAGCGAGTGGAGGAGGCCGACCTTGATCTCGTCCGCGGCGGCGGGCGCGCCGCCGCCGGGCGCCGAGCCGCAGGCCGTGACCGGTAAGAGGAGGAGTGCGGAGACGATCGCATGACGGAGGCGCACAGCGGTTCCTTCCTGCTGGCCGTGTTCTGCAAGAAAGGTGACTCCGCCTGATGTCCGCGAAAGATCCCGCGTGTTAAGAGCCCATTGCCGAACGCTCACCGAGAACACGAACCAGGTCCCCGGACAGGAAACCGGGCCGACATCGCCCGGCAACACCGTGGAAACCGCCGGTTCCTAGGGTCCGGCGCATGCGGCTAACCCCACACGAGCAGGAGCGGCTGCTCATCCACGTCGCCGCCGGGGTCGCGCGCGAGCGGCGGGCCAGGGGCCTGCGGCTCAACCATCCCGAGGCGACCGCCGTGATCGCGTCGTTCCTGATGGAGGGGGCCAGGGACGGGCGGACGGTGGCCGAACTGATGGAGTCCGGGCGTGCGGTGCTGAGCCGCGACGACGTGATGGAGGGCGTGCCGGAGATGCTCGGCAGCGTGCAGATCGAGGCCACGTTCCCCGACGGCACCAAGCTCGTCACCGTCCACAGGCCGATCCCGTGATCCCCGGCGAGTACGTCCACCCCGAGGGCACGATCCCGCTCAACCCGGGGCGCGCGCGGGTGACGGTCCGCGTCGTCAACACCGCCGACCGGCCGGTGCAGGTCGGCTCCCACTACCATTTCGCCGCCGCCAACCCGGGCCTCGACTTCGACCGCGACGCCGCCTGGGGCATGCGCCTGGACGTGCCGGCGGGCACCGCGGTCCGGTTCGAGCCGGGCGTGGCGCGCGAGGTGACGCTGGTGCCCATCGCCGGCCACCGGATCGTGCCCGGGCTGCGGCCCGAGCGGGCTGGAGCCCTGGATGCCTGATCTGTCCCGTGCCCGATACGCCGCCCTGTACGGGCCCACCACCGGCGACCGGATCAGGCTGGCCGACACCGCCCTGTTCGTCGAGGTCACCGAGGACCGCTCGATGGGCCCGGCCGGGGCCGGCGACGAGGCGGTGTTCGGCGGCGGCAAGGTGATCCGCGAGTCGATGGGCCAGTCCCGCGCGACCCGCGCCGAGGGCGCCGCCGACCTGGTCATCACCGGCGCCGTCGTCCTCGACCACTGGGGTGTTGTCAAGGCAGACGTGGGGATCTCGGGCGGCCGGATCACCGCGCTCGGCAAGGCGGGCAACCCCGACACGATGGACGGCGTGGACATCGTCATCGGCCCGTCGACGGAGATCCTGGCCGGCAACGGCAAGATCCTCACCGCCGGGGCCGTCGACTCCCACGTGCACCTCATTTGCCCGCAGATCCTGGACGAGGCCATCGGCTCCGGCGTCACCACGATCGTCGGGGTGGTCACCGGCCCCGTCGAGGGCACCAAGGCCACCACCGTCACCGGCGCCTGGTATCTGGCCCGCATGCTGGAGTCGCTCGACTCCTACCCGCTCAACTTCGCGCTGCTCGGCAAGGGCAACACGGTCTCCGCCGACGGGCTGTGGGAACAGTTGCGCGCCGGGGCGTCGGGGTTCAAGCTGCACGAGGACTGGGGCTCGACGCCGGCCGCGATCGACGCCTGCCTGACCGTGGCCGACGCCGCCGGCGTGCAGGTCACCCTGCACACCGACACGCTGAACGAGGCCGGGTTCGTCGAGTCGACGCTGGCGGCCATCGGCGGCCGGGCGATCCACGCCTACCACACCGAGGGCGCCGGTGGCGGGCACGCGCCCGACATCATCCGCGTCGCCTCGCACGCGAACGTGCTGCCCTCCTCCACCAATCCGACCAGGCCGCACACGGTCAACACGCTCGACGAGCACCTCGACATGCTCATGGTCTGCCACCACCTGAACCCGGCCATCCCGGAGGACCTGGCCTTCGCCGAGTCGCGGATCCGGCCGTCGACCATGGCCGCCGAGGACATCCTGCACGACCTGGGCGCCATCTCCATGATCGGCTCCGACTCGCAGGCGATGGGACGCGTCGGCGAGACCGTCATCCGCACCTGGCAGACGGCCCACGTGATGAAGGAGCGGCGGGGGGCGCGGGGCGCCCCCGCCGACACCCTGCGCGCCCGCCGCTATGTCGCGAAATACACGATATGTCCGGCCGTCGCCCACGGGCTCGACGCCGACCTCGGCTCCGTCGAACCCGGCAAGCTCGCCGACCTCGTCCTGTGGGACCCGGCCTTCTTCGCCGTCAGACCGGACCTGGTGCTCAAGGGCGGCGTCGTCGCCTGGGCCCAGATGGGCGACGCCAACGCCTCCATCCCGACCCCGCAGCCGGTCCTGCCCCGGCCCGTGTGGGGCGCCACCGGGCGGGCTCCCGCCGCCAACTCCGTCAACTTCGTCACCGGCCATGCCATCAGCGCGGGCCTGGCCGACCGGGTCAAGGTGGACAAGCCGTTCACGGCCA
>NZ_LAVL01000260.1 GCF_001083785.1 Nonomuraea sp. SBT364 | reverse complement strand
AGGGCGGCGAGGCCGGTGACGAGGGCGGAGACGGCGGCGACGACGTGGGCGGGGCCGTCGGCCCGCGGGGTGGGACGGCGCTCGTGGTGGAGGATTGTGCCGTCACGGGCGACAAGTCCACCTTTGATAGTTGTGCCGCCGACATCTACCGCAATAACGCACTGCATCCCCCCATGGTCCCTGGTGACGGAAAACACTTTGAGCCGGGAGGCACCGGTGAAGGAGGATGTCGCGCATGCGCGTACGCCGGCTCACCCTCGACGACCTGGACGACTGCGGCCGGCTGGCCAAGGACCGGGGCTGGCTGCCCGAGCGGCACAAGTGGACGCTGCTGTTCGAGGTCGGCGAGGTGTACGGGATCGACGCGCCCGACGGTGACGGCCTGGCCTCGACCACCATCCTGACCCGCTACGGCGACGACCACGCGGTGATCAGCATGGTGCTGACCGCCTCCCGCTACGGCCGGCGCGGGCTGGCCCGGCAGCTGATGGAGCACGTGCTGGCCGAGGCCGGCGACCGGGTGGTGTCGCTGCACGCCACGGAGAACGGCCGCCCGCTCTACGAGCGGCTCGGCTTCCGCACGGTCGGGCACGTCGCCAAGCACACCGGGACCTTCCTCGGCGCGCACTCGGGCCGGACGCGCCCGGCGTCCGAGGCCGACCTCGCGACGATCCTGGAGCTGGACGCCGGCGCGTTCGGCACCGACCGGTCGCCGCTGCTGCGCCGGATGTTCGCCTTCGGCGAGCGGGTGCGCATCGCCGAAGGCGGCTACGGTCACTGCTGGCGCAACGACGACAACGTGGTCATCGGCCCCGTCGTCGCGCGCGACGAGGAGACGGCCCGGGCGCTGATCGGCGATCTGGCGCTCGACGTGGGCGGCGAGGTGCGGCTCGACCTCGACCTGGCCGAGCGGGCCCTCGTCGCGTGGGCGGCCGGGCACGGCATCGGCGACCCCTGGCAGGTGTCGCTCATGGTCCGGGGCGGCGAGCTGCCGGGCGACCGTGGCCGCCGGTTCCTGCCGTTCATGCAGGCGCTGGGTTGACCGGCGGAGCGGCGCTCTCATAGAGTCGATCACTAGAATATCGTTCTGTCGAAGGACGGCCATGACCTCCACCCACATCGACGTCAACACCGTCGACCTCGCCGGACTCGGCGCCTGGATGGACACGCAGGATCTGCCCGGAGGCCCGATCACCGGCCTGGAGCCGGTGCCCGGCGGCACCCAGAACGTCATGGTCCGCTTCGAGCGCGGCGGCCGGCCGTACATCCTGCGCAGGCCCCCGCAGCACGCCCGCAGCAAGAGCAACGAGGTGCTGCGGCGCGAGGCACGGGTGCTGGAGGCGCTGCGTGACACGCCCGTCGCGGCGCCCCGGCCGGTGGCGGCGCAGACGGCGGTGGAGCCGGTGTTCTACCTGATGGAGCCGGTCGACGGGTTCAACCCGTCGACCGGGCTGCCCGAGCCGCACGCCTCCGACCCGGCGATCCGGCACCGGATGGGGCTGGAGGCCGCCTCGGCGCTGGCCGAGCTGGGGCGCGTCGACCCGAGCGTGTTGCCGGGATTCGGCCGGCCGGAGGGGTTCCTGGAGCGGCAGGTGCCCCGCTGGATGCGGGAGCTGGACTCCTACGGGGAGCTCGACGGCTATCCGGGCCCGGCGATCCCGGGGCTGGCGGAGACGGCGGCGTGGCTGGAGGCCAACCTGCCGGCCTCGTTCACGCCGGGGATCATGCACGGCGACTACCACTTCGGCAACCTGATGTTCGCCCACGACGGGCCCCGGGTGGCGGCCATCGTCGACTGGGAGATGTGCACGATCGGCGATCCGCTGGTCGACCTGGGCTGGCTGGTGGCGATGTGGCCGCAGGCTGCGGCGATGGTGCCGGGGCTGGCCTCGCCACGGGAGATCGTCGACTGCTACGCGGCCCTGTCCGACCGCGACCTGTCGGCGATCGACTGGTACGCGGTGATGGCCTGCTTCAAGCTCGGCATCGTGCTGGAGGGCACGCACGCCCGCGCGTTCGCCGGCAAGGCGCCCAAGGACATCGGCGACCTCCTGCACGCCACCACGCTGGCCCTCTTCGAACGCGCCGGGCACATCATGCGCGACTCGATATCGACATAACCCCCACACGGCCCAATATCACGATTTTTCCCGAAAAAACGATCATAAGCCCGCCGATCTCCCCTACAATTGCGCGCAATTGCGTTGTTCGGGGAAGGATCGTCATGCGGATGCGGTTCCTGGGTTCCACGTCGGAGGCCGGCGCCTGCCCGACCCTGTACGAGACCGACCGCGGCACCATCGTCGTGCAGGGCCTCCAGGTCACCGACGCCGAGGCGCTGGCGGACCTGCGGGACGTGCTCGACGGCGAGACCGCGGTCGAGGTGCCCCGCGAGCTCATCACCGAGATCGCCCGCCGCGTCCTGCCATCGGGAAACGGAACACCCCCCGCCATCGGTTGATCACGATTGCGCCACTGGGCCTGGCATGATCGATCGGCACGGGTCTAGCCTCTTGCGACGTGACGTCGTTTCAGCAGGCGCGCGTCGAGCTCGGCGGGCAGCTCCGGCAGCTCCGTGAGGCGGCCCGCCTCACGGGCAAGGAGCTGGCCGAGCGGCTGCGCTGGCAGCCGTCCAAGGTCTCCCGCCTGGAGAACGCGCGGCAGACCGCGACGGAGGACGACGTCGTCGTGTGGGCGCAGGCCGTACGGGCGTCCCCCGAGGTCACGGACGAGCTGATCACCCAGGCCATCGCCCTGCTGGAGCGGCACGACGGCTGGAAGCAGCGCCACCGCAGCGGCCTGGCCGCCCTGCAGGAGGACGTGCGTGACCTGGAGGCGCGCACCAAGCTGTTCCGCGTGTTCGAGCCGGGCATCCTGGCGGGCCTGCTGCAGACGGCCGAGTACGCCCGCCACGTGTTCCGCAAGGTCAGGCGCCTTTACAGCGCGGCCGACCAGATCGACGCGGCGGTGCGGGTGCGGATGCAGCGCCAGGAGATCCTCTATGACCGCACGCGCGTGTTCAGGTTCGTGGTGCCGGAGGCGGTGCTGCACACCCGGCTGGCGCCGCAGGACGTGATGCTCGGCCAGGTCGACCGGCTGCTGGCGGTCAGCACGCTGCCGAACGTCGAGTTCGGCGTGATCCCGTTCACCGAGGAGCTGCCGTCGGCGCCGGTCAACGGCTTCTGGATCTACAACGAGGCGATGGTGGGTGTCGCCACCATGACCAAGGACCTGGTGCTACGCGATCCTGACGACGTGGCGTTCTACGTCCGCGCCTTCGACGACTATGCGAAGGTGGCGAAGTTCGGCGAAGCCGGGCGAGACATCATCATCCGGATTCTTAACGAATACCGCAAACAATCCCCACATTAATCCGCGCAATTGCTTGCCCTCCTCATCAAGATCGTGCAATTCTGACGCCAGACGATGCGGAGGTGACGCCTGATGCTTGACACCGCGCTCTGCTTGGAGCGGTTCGCCTGGTTCGCGGGTCGTCACGCCGACCTGTCCGTCCAGAGTCTCTCCCTGGCGAGCGACCCGGCGTTCGTGTGCGTGCGCAACCGCTTCTCCGCCACCCTCGCCGAGAACGTCACCTGCTCCGACGACGGCAGCTTCGTCACCTCGTGGGGCTACCGGCTGGGCACGGCCGACGACGTCGAGGCCGACCCCGCCCGGCTCGCCTACCTGCTGGCCGCGCTGCCCGCCTAGCCCGCGCCGGGGTCGTCCGACAGCCGTCGCGCGTGCTCGCGGTTCACCTCGGCGAGCCGGCCGAGCAGCCGCGGGAAGCCGCGCAGCTCGGCGCCGGGGACCTCGCCCAGCACGGCGACGAGAACGGTGGCCGGACGCTTCATGCGAGTCCTCCTGTTGATCGTCAAGGCGTTGCCCATCTGATCAACGACCGCCGAAAACTGGCCTAAAGCCCGCCATCAGGCCGGGGTGGCGCGGCCCGGCAGTTCGAGGGTCGCGATCGCGCCCCCGCCCGGCGCGTTGCCGAGCCGTACCCCTCCCCCGACCTCCGCGACGGCCTGCGCGACGATCGCCAGGCCCAGCCCCGAGCCGGGCAGCGAGCGGGCCGACGGCGAGCGCCAGAACCGCTCGAACACGTGCGGCAGCTCCTCCTCCGCGATGCCCGGCCCGTGGTCCCGCACCGTGAGCACGCCCGCCCTGAGCACGACCTCGACCCGGCCGCCGGGGCTGAACTTGGCGGCGTTGTCGATGAGGTTGAGCACGGCCCGCTCCAGCGAGGCGGCGCCGCCGACGACGTACCAGGGGCTGAGGTCGGTGCTGACCTCGGCGCCGCGCAGCCTGGCGCGCCCGGCGGCGGCGGTGACGACGTCGTGCAGCGGCAGCTCGGCGTGCGGCTCGTGGTCGGTGTCGCCCCGGGCGAGCTGGAGCAGGTCGCCGACGAGCGTGGACAGCTCGGCGAACTGCGCCTTGACGTTGACCAGCAGCCGCTCCTTGGCGCCGGGGTCGAGGCTGCGGCCGGTCTGCTCGCTGCGCAGCAGCAGGTCGATGTTGGTGCGCAGGGTGGTGAGGGGCGTGCGCAGCTCGTGCCCGGCGTCGGCGACGAGCTGCCGCTGGCGGTCGCGGGAGCCGGCCAGCGCGGCGGTCATCGCGTTGAAGGACGCGCTCAGCCGGGCGATCTCGTCGCTGCCGTCGATCGGGATGCGGGTGTCGAGGTCCTCGGTCTGCGCGATGTGCTCGACCGCCCTGGTCAGCCGGCCCACCGGGCGCAGCGCGGCGCGGGAGACGAGCAGCCCGGCCGTGGCCGCGACGAGCACGCCGAGCGCGGCCACGGCGGCCAGCAGGATCGACACGCTGCGCAGCGTGCTCTGCAGCTCGTGCGTGGGGCGGGCGATGACGAAGGCGGCGTGCTCGTCGACGTTCCTGACCAGGACGCGCACCGGGGTGCCGTCGTCCGCGTAGCCGTCGTAGACGACCTCCTGGCCGGGGTAGCCGTCGGCGATCTCCCGCTCGCGGCGGGTGACCTTGATCGCGGTGTTGCCCATGACGCAGCGGGTGCCGTCGGGGAAGACGATCTGCATCGGCTCGGGGAACGGCGGGTACTTGCCGTAGCCGGTCGTGCTCACCGGGTCGGCGGAGCACTCGCGGGTGGCCTTCTGCATGCGGTCGTAGGGGACGCGCTCGCCGGTCTGCCGTAGCGACTGGTTGAGCTGCCACGACAGTTCCCTGCGGACGAAGTACCAGGTGCCGACCGCCGAGACCGCGACCGCGATCGCCACCGCCGCGGCCACCAGGAGCGTCAGCCGCGCGCGCAGGCTGCGCTTTCTCACGAGGAGCCTCTGAGCACGTAGCCGACGCCGCGCACGGTGTGGATCACCCGGGGCTCGCCGCCGGCCTCGGTCTTGCGCCGCAGGTACATCACGTACACGTCCAGCGAGTTGGACGTCGGCTCGAAGTCGAACCCCCACACCTCGGCCAGGATCTGGTCGCGGGTCAGCACCTGGCGGGGGTGTGCCAGGAACAGCTCCATCAGCAGGTACTCGGTCCTGGTCAGGTCGAGCCGCCGCGCGCCCCGGGTGACCTCCCTGGTCGCCGGGTCCATGCGCAGGTCGCCGAACGTCAGCGTCTGCTCGGGCTCGCCCGCGCTCAGCGCGCCGCGCCGCAGCAGCGCCCGCACCCTGGCCAGCAGCTCGTCCAGCTCGAACGGCTTGACCAGGTAGTCGTCGGCGCCCGCGTCCAGCCCCGACACCCGGTCGCCGACGGCGTCGCGGGCGGTCAGCATGAGCACCGGGACGTGGTTGCCGGTCCCCCGCAGGCGGCGGCAGGCGGTCAGCCCGTCGAGCCTCGGCATCATCACGTCGAGCAGCACGGCGTCGTACGGGCGCCGGGCCAGCTCCTCCAGCGCCGCCTGCCCGTCGTCGGCGGTGACGACCCGGTAGCCCTCGAACTCCAGGCTCGACTGCAGCGCCTCACGCAACGCGGGCTCGTCGTCCACCACCAGCAACCGTGCGGCCTCACTCATGCCGCCCACGCTAGAGGAGCAATCTGAGAAGGTGATGAACGCGCGGCGGTCAGCTCAGCAGGGCCATCGCCGCGTTGTGGCCGGGGATGCCGCTGACGCCGCCGCCCCTGCGGGCGCCGGCGCCGCACAGCAGGACGCGTTCGTGCCCGGTCTCCACGCCCCACCCGCCCTCGTCGCCGTACGGCCAGCTCAGGTCGCGGTGGAAGATGTGGCCGCCGGGCAGGCCGGCGTCGTTCTCCAGGTCCACCGGCGTCTTGGCCTCGACGCAGAGCGTGCCGTCGGGGGCGCGCAGGATGCAGTCCTCAAGGGGCTCGGCCAGGACGGCGTTGATCGAGGCGAACGTGGCGCGCAGGGCCTCCTCCCGCGCCTGATCCGGATTTTTACGGAAAAGGCGGGCGGGCATGTGGAGGCCGAACAGCGTCAGCGTCTCCGCCCTGCCCCGCAGCTCCGGCCCGAGGATCGACGGGTCGGTGAGCGAGTGGCAGTACACCTCGGCCGGCGGCAGCTCCGGGATCTCGCCCGCCGCCGCCTGGGCGTGGGCCCGGGCGAGCTGGTCGCGCCCCTCGTTGATGTGGAACGTCCCGCTGAAGGCCGCCCTCGGGTCCACGGTCCCGTCCTTCAGCCTGGGCAGGCGGCTGAGCACCATGTTCACCTTGAGCTGGGCGCCCTCGGGCGGTTCGGGCGTCCGGCCGAGCACCTTGTCCAGCACCGCCGGTGGGAGGTTGACCAGGACGTGCCCGCCGGTCACGGTGTGCTCGGCGGAGTCCGTACGGAAGGTGACCTCTCCCGAGGGAGAGATGCCGACGACCTCGGCCCCCGTCCTGATCTCCGCGCCCGCGCGCCGGGCGGCCGTCTCCAGCGCGCCGGAGACGGCGCCCATGCCGCCGACGGGCACGTTCCACTCGCCCGTGCCGTCGCCGATCACGTGGTAGAGGAAGCACCGGTTGGCCAGCAGGTCGGTGGCCGGGTCGGCGAACGTGCCGATCAGCGCGTCGGTGAGCACCACCCCGCGCACCGTGTCGTCGCCGAACCGCTCGTCCACGGTCCGGCCGATGGGCCGCGCGAACAGCTCACCCCACGCCCGCGCCCCCACCAGCCGCTCGACCTGCGCCGCCGTGGGCAGCGGCTCCAGCAGCGTGGGCGCGAGCACGCGGGCGGTACGGGCCACCATGGCGTAGAAGTCCTGCCATGCCGTGTGATCGGCCTCGCTGCCCGTCACCTCCAGGAACGACCGTCTCGTCCGTTCCGCGTCCCCGCCGTCCACGAGCAGCCCGGTACGTCCCTTGGGCGTGTACGAGGCGTAGCGGCGGCGGCGCAGCTCCAGGTCGAGGCCCAGATCCTTGACGATCTTCGAGGGCAGGAGGCTGACCAGGTAGGAGTAACGCGACAGGCGTACGTCCACTCCCGGGAAGGGGCGGGCGGAGATCGCCAGCCCGCCGGTGTGATCCTGCCGCTCCAGCACCAGCACCCGCCGCCCGGCCTTCGCCAGGTAGGCCGCCGCGACCAGCCCGTTGTGGCCGCCTCCGGCCACGACCACGTCATACGCACCCATTGCGGCACTTTATCCCCGCCGGCCCGTCTTGGGGACGGCCCGGCCGGTCAGGGGCGGCTGGATATGTCCAGGAGGGCGGCGGCGGGGCGGGTGAGGTTCCGGCCGCTCCGCCAGACCGCGCGCAGCGTCCGCACCAGGTTGATCCCGGCCAGGGGGACCTCGACGAGGCGGCCGGTGGCCAGCTCGGCCTCGACGGCGTACCCGCTGAGCACGGCGGGCGCGGCCCCGGCCTGGGCGGCGCCCTTGACGGCGGAGTTCGAGCCGAGCTCCAGCCGCGGGCTGGCCTGACGCAGCTCCAGGAACGCCAGGTCGAGCGTCTCGCGGGTGCCCGACCCGCGCTCCCGCACGACGAGCGGGGTGCCCGCGAGCTCCGGTCCCCGCAGCGCGGTGCGGCGGCGCGTCCAGGGATGGCCGGGCGCCACCACGACCACCAGCCGGTCGGTGCCCACGACCCGGCTGGCCAGCCCCTCGGGCACGTTCGGCCCCTCGACGAACCCCAGCTCCACCTCCTCGGCCAGCACCCGCGCGGCCACGTCGGCGGAGTTGACCACGTCCAGGCCGACGGGCACGCCGGGCTCGCGGTTCTGCAGCTCGCCGAGCCAGCGCGGCACCAGGTACTCGGCGACCGTCATGCTCGCCGCCACCCGCAGGAGCGCCGCCGCGCCCTGCCGCACGGCCTGCGCGGCCCGTACCAGCTCCTGCGCGGCGGACACCAGCTCGGCCGCCCATCCGGCCACCATTCGGCCCTCGGCGGTGAGCGTGGAGCCGCGCGGCGTCCGCTCCAGCAGCGGCAGCCCCAGGCGGCGTTCGAGGTGGGCGATGCGCTTGCTCGCGGACGGCTGCGCGATGCCCGCCGCCCTGGCCGCCCGTCCCAGGCTGCCGAGTTCCCCGACGTCGACCAGCAGCTTCAGCGACGCGAGGTCCGGCAGCTCAGTCATAGCCCCAGGCTATGACCTCCCACCCAACCCATGCCTACCGGCGGCCCCCGCTGCGCCGAAGACTTGGGGCATGCTGCTCGACCGCCGCCTCCGCCCCCGCCGCACGGC
>NZ_LAVL01000259.1 GCF_001083785.1 Nonomuraea sp. SBT364 | reverse complement strand
GCCCAGCGCCACCCCGTCCCCGCTCCCTTCTCCGTCCCCTGCCAAGGCCAAGGCCAAGGGCCCGAACGTGAGCGGTTGCTACACCCGTGACGACGGCAAGATCTTCACCTACGGGGACGACATGCCCGGCGTCATCACCGGCAGGGGCGAGACCGGCGTGGTCATCACCTACGAGCGCCGCGGCAACGTGTGCACCTGGCGCCCGCTGTCCGACCGGCTGGTCGCCGCCGGCTACCGCGTCCTGCTGTACGCGCGCAAGTCCACCGACCTGCCCGAGGACACCGCGCTGGCCATGGCGGGGCGGCTGGCCGGGGAGAAGGGCGTGAAGCGGGTCTTCCTGGCGGGCGGCTCGATCGGCGGCACGGTGTCGGCCACGGCCGCCCTGGCACTCGGGAAGCAGGCCGCGGGGGTGATCTCCCTGTCAGGCTCGATCGACGCCGCCGACGCGGCCAGGCTGAAGGTGCCGCTGCTGCAGATCGGCACCGAGCACGACGACTACGGCGGCGCCGACGACCTCCAGGCCGCGCACGACGCCGCCACCCGGGCCCCCGACCGGCAGCTGCACGTCATCAAGGGCGAGCGCACGCACGCCTCGGAGCTGTTCCGGGGCCCCTACGCCACCGAGGTCATCGACCGGGTCGTGGCGTTCATGGACCGGCACAAGGGCTGAGCTCCACCAGGTTGTCGTGGTAGACCGCGCCCCTGCCCAGGTCGGCGTCGCGCTCGGCGACGACGCTGTTGGGGTTGGCGCCGCCCGGGCTGAGCTTGGGCCAGCTGCCCTTGGGCGAGGCGACCACGCCGGGCGCCACCCGGTCGCTGATCTCGACGTCGGCCAGGAAGCCGCCGCCGGCGTTGTGCACCCGTACGCGCTGCCCGTCCGCCAGCCGGCGCGCCCGTGCGTCGGCCGGGTTGACCAGCACCACCGGTTCCTTCGCCCGCCGCCGCAGCTCCGGGTTGTTGCCGAAGGTGGTGTTGAGGAAGGTGTGCGGGGCCGGCGTGATCAGGGTCAGCGGGTACGGCCCGCGCCCCGCCGTACGCGCCGACAGCGACGGGACGTACGCCTTGCCCGGCGACGGGAACCGCAGCCGGCCCGACCGGGTGGGGAAGCCGTCGGCGTGCGGCGTGAAGGGATCGGGATAGTTCATCCGCACCCAGCCCTCCTTGCGCAGCCTGTCGACGGTGATCCCCTCAAGCGAGGAATGCCCGCTGGACAGCAGGTTCTCGGCCAGCTCCAGATCCGTGTCGAACAGCGACGGCTCGGTCATCCCCATGTGCGCCGCCAGCCGGCGGAAGGTCTCGGTCGTCGACAGGCACTCGCCGGGCGGCGGGCTCGCGGGCTCGTTCCACAGCAGGTAGAGGTGCCCGTAGCCGGCGTGCAGGTCCATGTGCTCGGTCTGCATCGTCGCGGGGAGCACGATGTCGGCGTAGTCGACCGTGTCGGTCGGGAACTGCTCCATGACGACCGTGAACAGGTCGTCGCGCATCAGGCCGCGCCTGATCCGGTTGCTGTCGGAGGTCGAGGCGACCGGGTTCGCGCCGTAGACCCACAGGCACTTGACCGAGTCGGGGTCGGCCAGCTCGGAGGCCAGCCGCGTCATGGTGAGCGTGCGCACCGGCTTGGCCAGCAGGTCGTCGCGCGTGTCGATGTTGACGTGCACGTGGTCGCTGGTGGAGTAGGCGACGCCGCCGCCCGGATGCCGCCAGTCGCCGGTCACGGCCGGGATCGCGGCGATCGTGCGCAACGCGGTGCCGCCGCCCTCGTGCCGCTGGATGCCCATGGTGGCGCGGATGGCGGTGGGCCGGGTGTGCGCGAGCCGCATCCCCAGGCTGTGGATGGCGGACGCCGGGATGCCGGTGATCTCCGCCGCCGTCTCGACCGGATACTTCAGGATCTCGGTGCGGAAGCCCTCCCAGCCCTCCGTGTGCCGGGCCAGGAACTCCTCGTCCTGCGTGCCCTCCGACAGCACCACGTTGAGCAGGCCGAGCGCGAGCGCCGCGTCGGTGCCCGGCCGGATCGCCAGGTGCTGGTCCGCCTGGTCGGCCGTCCTGGTGCGGATCGGGTCGATCGCCACCACGTGCGCGCCGCCGGCCCGCGCGTCCTGGATGAACTTCCACAGGTGATGGCCGCTGGTGAGCGTGTTGGTGCCCCACAGCAGGATCAGCCGGGACTGGGCGAAGTTTTCCGGGTCCATGCCGCCCGCCGAGCCGTTCGTCAGCCGCAGGCCGGAGGTGCCCGCCGCCGAGCAGATGTTCAGCCAGTGCCGCGACGCGCCGAGCAGGTTCCAGAACCGGCGCCCGGCCACGCCCTCGCAGCCCTGCAGGTAGCCCAGCGTGCCCGTGCCCTGGTAGGGCCAGATCGCCTCGCCGCCGTGCTCCTCGACGATGCCGCGCAGCCGTACGGAGATCTCCTCCAGCGCCTCCTCCCAGGAGATGCGCTCGAACTGCCCGGAGCCCTTGGGACCGGTACGGCGCATCGGATGGAGGATGCGGTCGTCCGCCCGGGTCTGCTCCAGGTAACGGTTGACCTTCACGCAGAGCGCGCCGCGCGTATAAGGATGGTCGGGGTTGCCGCGCATCTTGACCGCTTCGCCGTCCCGCACGGTGACCACCCAGGAGCAGGTGTCCGGGCAGTCAAGCGGACACGCCCCCAGCACCTTAAGTTCGCCCGACATGCGTCACAGCTTATGTGGAGTCCCTGTGACGCGGTCAGGGGGAGTTCGCGGTAGAAATCAGAGGTGAAGGGTTGGAGCTCCACCGACACGGGGCTCGCAGATCGTCCGGTCCGCCCGGAAAGGTGCAGAATCACTGTCGGTGGCCGAAATCAGAGAAGGCGAAGACACGGAGGACCTCTCGAAAGGGGATCCAGCCGTGGGCGAAGCACGCGCTGACGCGGACGTCTACGTGGTCGAGCCGCTGCTGCCCCAGCGCCTGCGCCGGCCCTCCGACCTGCTGCGGCTGTTCGCCACGCTGCTCACGCTCGGCGCGGTGATCCTGCTGGCCCTGGTGGCCAAGCAGACGCTCAGCGGCCTGGAGCGCGACGTCAGCGAGGGCACCGCCCTGGTGCCGCTGCTCAGCCGGGTCGCGACGTTCGTCGGCGGCGCGGCCGTGCTCATCGTGCCCGTCGCCTTCGCCGTCGAGCGGGTCTTCCACCGCGACGGCCTGCGCGTCGCCGAAGGGCTCATCGCCGCGATCGTCGGCATGGTCGGCGCGTTCCTGCTCGGCCAGTGGCTGGTCGGCGGCAACGTCGAGGACCTCGGCAGGCTGCTCACCGGCGGCCGCCCGATCGAGCCGCTCAACACCCTCCTCACCTCCGTCACCGCCTACGCCACCGCCGTGCGGATCTCACGCCGGCCGACCTGGCGGGCGCTCGTGTGGACCGTGATCGCCCTCGACATCCTGGCGCTCTACTCCGGCGGCCAGATCACGCTCCCCGGCGCCATCGTGACCGTCCTGGTCGGCATGGCCATGGGCTACGCCACCCTGTACGGGATCGGCAGCCCCAACACCAGGCCGCCGGGCAACGCCGTGGTGGCCACGCTGCGCAGGCTCTCGTTCTCCCCGGTGTCGGCCCGCCGCATCGAGGACGACCACCAGGGCAGCCGCCGCTACGCCGTCGGGCTGGCCGACGGCGCCGGCCTCGACGTCACCGTGCTCGACCGCGACCGCCAGGTGGCCGGCCTGCCGTACCGGCTGTGGCGGCGCATCCGCCTCAACTCCGAGACCAGGCGCAGGGCCATCAGGTCGCTCCGCGCCGAGCTGGAGCGCGAGGCGCTGATGGCCTACGCCGCGCAGGCCGCCGGCGCCAGCACGCCCCGCCTGCTCGGCACCAGCGAGATCGGCACCGAGGCCGCGCTGCTCGTCTACGAGCACCTCGACACCCGGCCGCTCGACGAGGTGCCCGACGAGGAGATCAGCGACGACGTGCTCGCCCAGATCTGGGAGCAGGTCTCACTGCTGCAGATCCAGCGGCTCGCGCACCGCAGGCTCACCGGCGACGGCATCCACCTCGACCGGGCCGGCCGGGTCGTGCTGACCGACGCCCGCAGCGGCGAGATCGCCGCCGGGGACCTGCTGCTGCGCCTGGACGTCGCCCAGCTCCTCACCTACCTGGCGCTGCGCGTCGGCGCCGAGCGGTCCGTCAGGGCCGCCACCGCCGTGGTGGGCTCCGACACCCTGGCCGCCGCCATGCCGCTGCTGCAGCGCATCGCGCTGACCCGCGAGACCCGCGCGGCGCTGTCGAAGGACAAGCACCTGCTCACCGGGATCCGCGAGCAGATCGTCGCGCTCAAGCCGCAGAGCAAGCCGGAGGAGATCCGGCTGGAGCGCTTCCGGCCGCGCACGCTGATCACCATCATCGCCAGCACGTTCGCCGCGTACATCGTGCTGTCCCAGCTCAGCCGGGTCGACGTGGTCCAGGTGGTCACCACCGCCAACTGGGCCTGGACGGGGCTGGCGCTGCTCGCCTCGTTCGTCAGCTTCGTGGCGGCCGCGCTGATGCTGCGCGGGTTCGTGCCCGAGCACCTGCCGCTGTGGCGCACGGTGCTCGTGCAGTTCGCCGCCTCGTTCGTCAAGCTCGTCGCGCCCGCCGCCGTCGGCGGCGTCGCGATCAACACCCGCTATCTCCAGAAACGCGGCATCGTCCCCGGGCTGGCCGTGGCCAGCGTCGGCGCCTCACAGCTCGTCATGATGGTCTTCCACATCGGCCTGCTGCTGCTGTTCGCCTACATCACCGGGTCCAACACCGCCACCACCTTCACGCCCTCGCGCGGCCTCGTCGTGGTGCTGCTGGGGGTGGCGCTGCTGGTCGTGGTGCTGTTCGGCATCCCGCCGGTGCGCCGGTTCATCACCCGGCGGATGCAGCGGCTGTTCGCCAACGTGCTGCCCCGGCTGCTCGACGTGCTGCAGACGCCGCGCAAGATGATCGAGGGCGCGATCGGCACCCTGATGATCACCATCGCGTTCGTGGGCTGCCTCTACGCGTGCGTGCACGCGTTCAGGGGAGAGATCGACTTCACCACCGTCGCGGTCGTCTACCTCACCGCCAACGCCATCGGCTCGGCCGCGCCCACGCCGGGTGGCCTGGGCGCGGTCGAGCTCTCGCTCACCGCCGGGCTGAGCGTGGCCGGGGTGCCGCCGACCCTGGCCACCTCGGCCGTGCTGCTCTACCGGCTGCTCACGTTCTGGCTGCCGGTGCTGCCCGGCTGGGCGTCCTTCACCTACCTGCAGCGGCACGAGGCCCTGTGAGGTCGTCGATCGCCTTCAGCTCGTCCTCGGTGAACGCCGGGCCGTCCACGCACGCCACGTTGTCCTCAAGCTGACCCACGCTGCTCGCGCCGATCAGTACGCTCGTCACGCGCGGGTCGCGCAGCGTCCACGACAGCGCCATCTGGGCCAGGCTCTGCCCCCGGCCCCTGGCCAGCTCGTCCAGCGAACGAGCCAGCTCCACGTCGATCTGCTTCTCGCTGAGGAACCGGCTGGTCGCCGCCCGCGAGTCGGCCGGCACGCCCTTCAGGTAGCGGTCGGTCAGCAGCCCCTGCGCCAGCGGCGAGTAGACGATGCAGCCCATCCCCGCCTCCTCCAGCGTGTCCAGCAGCCCGTCCTCGATCCACCGGTTGATCATCGAGTAGGACGGCTGGTGGATGAGCAGCGGCGTGCCCATCTCCCGCATGATCCTGGCCGCCTGGGCGGTCTGCTCCGCCGAGTAGTTGGAGATGCCCGCGTACAGCGCCTTGCCCGAGCGCACCGCCCGGTCCAGCGCGCCCATGGTCTCCTCCAGCGGCGTGTCGGGATCCGGCCGGTGGCTGTAGAACACGTCCACGTACTCCAGGCCCATCCGGCCCAGCGACTGGTCCAGACTGGCCAGCAGGTACTTGCGCGACCCCCACTCGCCGTACGGGCCGGGCCACATGTCGTAGCCGGCCTTGGTGGAGATGACCAGCTCGTCCCGGTACGCGGCGAAGTCCTGCCGGAAGATCCGCCCGAACGTCCGCTCCGCCGACCCGTACGGCACGCCGTAGTTGTTGGCCAGGTCGAAGTGCGTCACGCCCAGGTCGAACGCCCGGCGCAGGATCGCCCGCGAGTTCTCCAGCGGCCGGTCGTCGCCGAAGTTGTGCCACAGCCCCAGCGACACCGCCGGCAGCTTCACCCCGCTGCGCCCGCTCCTGTTGTACGGCTGCCGCTCGTAGCGGGCGGCGTCCGCCTGGTAACTCATTCCGTGCCCCTCTCGATGATCCACGACAGCGCGAACGCCTCTTCCCGCCAGGCGTCGTAGCGTCCGCTGCGCCCGCCGTGCCCCGCGCCCATCTCCGTCTTCAGCAGGAACGGCCCACCGCTCGCCGTCGCGCGCAGCCGCGCGATCCACTTGGCCGGCTCGTGGTACAGCACCCGCGTGTCGTTCAGGCTGGTGATGGCGAGAATCGGCGGGTACGCCCTGTCGTCCACGTTCTCGTACGGCGTGTAGCCCTTCATGTATGCGTACACGTCCGCGTTGTGCAGGGGATCGCCCCACTCGTCCCATTCGATCACCGTCAGCGGGAGCGACGGGTCGAGGATGGTGTTCAGCGCGTCCACGAACGGCACCTCGGCCACCACGCCCGCGAACTCCTCAGGCGCCAGGTTCACCGCCGCGCCCATGAGCAGCCCGCCCGCCGACCCGCCCCTGGCGATCACCTTCCCGCTCCAGCCGGCCTGCTTGAGATGCCCGGCCGCGGCCACGAAGTCGGTGAACGTGTTCTTCTTGCTGGTGAGCTTGCCCTCCTCGTACCAGCGCCGCCCCATCTCGCCGCCGCCGCGCACGTGCGCGATGGCGAACACGAACCCCCGGTCCAGCAGCGACAGCCTCGGCACCGAGAAGCCCGGGTCGATCGAGGTCTCGTAGCTGCCGTACCCGTACAGCAGCGTCGGCGCGGGCAGGGTCGTGTCCTTGCGCTTGACGACCGAGACGGGGATCTCGGTGCCGTCCTCGGCCGTGGCCCACTCGCGGAACTGCTCGTAGTCCTCGGCGTCGTAGCCGCCGAGCACCGGCCGCTGCTTCAGCAGGATGAGCTCCCGCGTGGCCAGGTCGTAGTCGTACACGCTGGCCGGGGTCACCATGCTGGTGTAGGCCAGCCGCAGCCGGTTCGTGACGAACTCCGGGTTGCCCGCCGGCCCGACGTCGTACAGCGGTTCCGGGAACCCGATCTCGTACGGGGCTTCGCCCTCGGGCAGCACCCGCAGCCCGGTCAGGCCGTCACGGCGGAAGTGCACGACGGCGTGGCCGGCGAACGCGTCGATCTCCAGCAGCCGGGTGTCGTCCCGGTGCTCGATCAGCGCGGTCCAGGAGCCGGGGTCGTCGAGCGGCGCGGTGGCCAGCTCGAAGTTCTGCGCGTTCTCGTTGTGCAGCACGTAGAAGAAGTCGCCCGCGTGCTCGACGCCGTACTCGACGCCGGTCTTGCGGGGGCGCACCAGCCGGAACTCGCCGGCCGGGTCGGCCGCGTCGAGGATGCGCACCTCGCTGGTGATCTTGCTGCCGGAGCCGAGCACCAGGTAGCGCTCGCTGCGGGTCAGGCCGATGCCCACCCAGAAACGCTCGTCGGTCTCCTCGTAGACCAGCACGTCCTCGCTGGTGCCGAGCGTGTGCCGGTAGACCTGGAAGGGCCGCCAGGCGTCGTCGACGCGCGTGTAGAAGAACGCCGACCCGTCGGCCGACCAGGCGCCGCCGTAGAAGATGTCGGAGATCTCGTCGGCCAGCAGCTCACCCGTCACCAGGTTCTTGAACCGCAGGGTGAAGCGCTCGTCGCCCTTGAAGTCGGTCGAGTAGGCCAGCATCGTGCCGTCGGGCGCGACGGAGCTGGTGCCGACGGAGAAGAACGCGCTGTCGCCGGCCAGTTCGTTGCCGTCCAGGATGACCTGCTCGCGGTCGAGGCGCTCGCCCGGCGTGATCTCCGGCGGCGTGTCGCCGTCGGCGGGGACCCGGCAGGAGGTGGCGTACTGCTTGCCCTCCTCGGTGCGGGTGAAATACCACCAGCCGCCCTTACGGCTCGGCACCGACAGGTCGGTTTCCTGCGTGCGGCCCTTGATCTCCTGGAAGACCTGCTCCTGGAGCTCGGTCAGATGGGCGGTCTCCTCCTTGAGAAAGGCGTTCTCCGCCTCCAGGTAGGAGATCGTTTCCGGATCGTCTTTGTCGGTCAGCCAGGCGTACTCGTCGATCACGGTGTCGCCGTGATGCGTGCGCTCGGCCGGAACCTTCTTCGCCACAGGGGGCGTGTTGCCTCTGCTCACGTGGGGGAGTCTATGGTCGGCCGTGATCGATTTGTGGCCTGGTCGTGTGGACGACACGGCGCGAACGGTCTTGGGCGCTGCTAATCTTTGAGAGCCGACGCGGTGCGGCGCAACCAAACCTCTCTCACTCAGGTGATTTCGGTATGGGCTGCGCGACTGGCGAAGGCACTCCCCGATGGCTGGTAAGTTAGCGGGGCGTCGAAATTCCAGCAGGTCGAGCGGGTCCAGTCAATTTGACAGGGACTTGAACGGCTGAAAGAATTAAGACACAACGAAATGAGCGCCTCTCGCAGGACCGGGGAGTATGCGTCCGTTTCTTGAGAACTCAACAGTGTGTTAAAAGCCAGTGCAT
>NZ_LAVL01000258.1 GCF_001083785.1 Nonomuraea sp. SBT364 | reverse complement strand
TCCCGGAGCGCCCCCACCGCACGGGGCCGGGGCTTCCTCCCCGGATGGGCCCCGGCCCCGTGCGGTGGGGGCGCTCCGGGAGGGGCCCGAGCCCCGTGGGGTGGAGATGGGGCCCGCTGAGGCGCTGCGCATCCTCGCCGCCGTCGGCGGGTTCGAACACGCCGCCATCGCCGGGTTCATCCTGGGCGGCGCCGCACTGCGGGTCCCGGTGATCCTCGACGGCGTGATCGCCGGCGCCGCGGCCCTGGCGGCGGCCGCGCTCGACCCCGCAGCCACCGACCACTGCGTGGCCGGCCACCGCTCCGCCGAGCCCGGCCATTCGGCCGCGCTGGACCACCTCGGCCTGCGCCCGCTGGTGGACCTGGAGCTGCGTCTGGGCGAGGGCACCGGCGGCCTGCTGGCCCACCCCCTGGTGTGCGCCGCCGTACGGGTCCTGCACGAGGTGGCCACCTTCGACTCGGCGGGAGTGACGGAAAAGCCCATGTGATGATGGGGATACGCCAACCAGCACGTGAGGTGACCAGTGTCCCGATACGGCCCGATGTTCGGCCCCGACATCACCTTCCTCGGCGTGGAGCGCTGCGACCTCGACGATCCCACCACGTACGCGGACGCCGACGTGGTGATCATCGGAGCCCCGTTCGACGGCGGCACCTCCAACCGCCCGGGCGCCAGGTTCGGCCCGATGGCGCTGCGCCAGGCGTGCTACCTGCCGCACGACGGCTCCCGCCCGAGCCTGGCCCTGCGCGTCGACGCGCTGCGCGACCTGCGCGTGCTCGACGCCGGTGACGTCGAGTGCTACTCGGGCGACGTGGAGGGCTCGCTGGCCGCGATCGAGGAGGCGGTGCACCGGGTGGCCGCCTCCGGCGCGATCCCGCTGGTGCTCGGCGGCGACCACACGGTCGCGCTGCCGGACGCCCGGGGCACCGCCCGGGCCCACGCCCCAGGGCGCACCTCCATGATCCACTTCGACGCGCACGCCGACACCGGCGACATCGCGTTCGGTCACCTGTACGGTCACGGGCAGCCGATGCGCCGCCTCATCGAGTCCGGTGCGATCCGCGGCGACCGGTTCCTCCAGATCGGCCTGCGCGGCTACTGGCCGGAGCCCGAGACCCTCGGCTGGATGGCCGAACGGCGCATGCGCTCGTACGAGATGACCGAGATCGTCGCCCGCGGCCTGGAGACGTGCCTGACGGAGGCGTTCGGCATCGCGCTCGACGAGTGCGACCAGATCTTCCTGTCGGTGGACATCGACGTGTGCGACCCCGGCCACGCGCCCGGCACCGGCACTCCCGAGCCCGGCGGGCTGACCGCCAGGGAGCTGCTCGACGCCGTCCGGCGGATCTGTTACGAGCTGCCCGTGGCCGGCATGGAGGTCGTGGAGGTCTCGCCGCCGTACGATCACGCGGATGTGACCGCGTTCCTCGGGAACCGGGTTATTCTTGAGGCGCTCTCCGCGATGGCCAGACGCCGTAAGGACGACGAAGGCGGGCCGCGCTGGGACCCTCGGCAGCCCCTTCTTGACGGGCGTTGACTCATGCGAAGCGAATGACGCGATGACAACCGGTAGGTTTACGTCCTAGCACACCAACCTTCGCGAACGGGAGATTCCCGACAATGGGTCCCTACCTCCTTGGCCTGCGGCTTTCCGGTCGCCGGGTCCTCGTCGTGGGCGGCGGGCGCGTCGCTCAGCGGCGGGTGCCAGCGCTGCTCGAGGCAGGTGCGGAGGTGACCGTGGTATCGCCGGGCGTCACCCCCGCTCTCGACGATCTCATCGCCGCCGGCCGCATCGTCTGGCACGCCCGCCCCTACGAAGTGGGCGACTGCGACGGCGCCTGGCTCGTGCACGCCTGCACCGACGACCGGTCCGCCAACACCGCCGTGGCCGCCGAGGCCGAGGCCAAGCGGATCTGGTGCGTGCGCGCCGACGACAAGGACGCCTCCGCCGCCTGGACCCCCGCCTCCGGGCGGGTCGACGAGGTGAGCGTCGCGATCACCGCCGGCGGTGACCCGCGCAGGGCCGCGGGCATCCGCGACGCCGTGGTGGGCGCGCTGCTCGACGGCACCGTCGACGCCCGCCGCAGCCGCACCAAACCCGTCGGCGTCGCCCTGGTCGGCGGCGGCCCCGGCGACCCCGGCCTGATCACCGTGCGCGGCCGCCAGCTCCTGGCGCAGGCCGACGTCGTGATCGCAGACCGGCTCGCGCCCCGGGCCCTGCTCGACGAGCTCGCCCCCGACGTCGAGCTGGTCGACGCCGCCAAGGTCCCCTACGGCCGCTCCCTCTCCCAGGACGCGATCAACGAGCTGCTCGTCGACCGCGCGAGGGAGGGCAAGTTCGTGGTCAGGCTCAAGGGCGGCGACCCGTTCGTGTTCGGGCGCGGCGGCGAGGAGATGATCGCCTGCGCCCGGGCCGGCATCCCGGTGGTGGTCGTGCCCGGCATCACCAGCCCCGTCGCGGTCCCCGCCGCGGCCGGCGTCCCGGTGACGCATCGAGGCGTGAGCCAGGAGTTCCACGTCATATCGGTGCATGTCGCACCGGACGACCCCCGATCCACCGTCGACTGGCCCGGGCTGGCGCGTTCCCGTGGCACCCTGGTGCTCATGATGGCCGTCGAGCGGCTGGCGAAGGTGGCCGAAACGCTCGTGCGAGACGGACGTCCGCCGGAGACTCCCGTAATGGTGGTGCAGGACGGTACCCTTCCGACCCAGCGGGCGGTTATCGCCTCGCTTTCCACCGTGGCCGACCGCGTGACCGCGGCTGGGATACGGCCACCGGCGATCGTCGTCGTCGGCGACGTCGTAAGGGTCGGCCAGGAGGTCGAGATGGTTCGAGCGGAGCGCTTGCCGTGAACACGGCCATGGATGACGGTCGCGAGGAGTCGCCGGGGGAGCAGACCCTGACCTTCAGCGCCATTACCGATATGCCCCCGTCCGACACCGCCCCGGCGGTCTCCGACGTACCCGGGGCCCCACCGGCTCCTTCCCGTACGGACCCCGCACCGGAAGAGCCACCCACAGCCGACGAGGCGTCCGCTGCGGATGAGGCGCCCCCTGCGGCGGACCCCGATTCTGACGCCGGTCCACAGACATCCGTATGGGACGTGCCCGTACGAGACGCCCCGGTACGAGACGTCCCCGTGCGCGACGCCCCCGCACGGCCGGTGTCCGTGTGGGACATGCCCGTGCGCGACGCGTCCGGCCCGGCGAAGCCGTCCGACGCCCCCGTGGGCGACGCGTCCGCCCAGGCGAAGCCGGACGACGCCCCCATCCGCGCCGCTGACCCCCCTGAGCCGGACGCGAAACAGGCCCCCGCCGAGGCCACCCCCGCCGACGATTGGGCTCCCTTCGGGGAGGGTGGGGTGGATGCTGTTCCCGCCCGGGCCGAGGATGCTTCTGGCGAGGCTGATGGTGTGTCTGTCGGGGACGGGGCCGCTGTCGATGAGGGCGATGCCGACGCCTGGGCTCCCTTCGGGGAGGGTGGGGTGGATGCTGTTCCCGCCCAGGCCGAGGATGCTTCTGGCGAGGCTGATGATGTCTCTGCCGAGGACGGCGCTTCGGCCGATGCCGATACCGGCGCTGCCTCTGCGGAGGCCGAAGATGACCTTGACGAAGCCGACGGTGCCCCCGCAGGAGCGGAGGACGTACCCGGGGAGACTCCCGGCGAGGTCGAGGAGGAGCTGCCCGCAGAGGCCGCCGAGGCGTTGACGGCGGCGCTCGGGGCGCTCCGGGAAAGCGTGGCCGGGCTGCAGTTCGGCCTCGACCTGCCGGGCGCCGAGGAGGCACGGCAGGCGCGCGCCGACCTGCAGGCGCAGCTGGATGACTACGTGCTGCCGAGGGTCCGCACCAGGACGGCGCCGGCACTGATCGTGATCGCCGGCTCGACCGGCGCGGGCAAGTCCACGCTGGTCAACTCCCTGGCCGAGAAGAACGTCTCCCGCACGGGCGTGCGGCGGCCGACCACCGGGGTGCCGGTTCTGGTGTGCCACCCGGACGACCGCCAGTGGTTCGCCGAGGGCGAGCTGCTCGGCGGGCTGCGGCGGCTCGACAAGCCCGAGCCCGGCGCCGGCATGCGCAGCGTCGTCGTGGTCGCCACCGAGAAGCTGCCGCAGGGCGTGGCGCTGCTCGACACCCCCGACATCGACTCGGTCGTCGAGGAGCACCACGAGATCGCGCACCGCATGCTCGACGCCGCCGACCTGTGGATCTTCGTCACCACCGCCGCCCGCTACGCCGACGCCCCCGCCTGGAACCTGCTGCGCCTGGCCAAGGAGCGCGGCGCCCGGCTGGCCATCGTGCTGTCGCGGGTGCAGCCGAAGGCGCGCGAAGTGGTGCTCAAGCACTTCGTCCGGATGCTCACCGAATACGGGCTGGGGGAGATCGACCGGTTCGTCATCGAGGAGGCGGCTGTCACCGACGGCAGGCTGCCCGACAGCGAGGTGACCGATCTGCGGCTCTGGCTCGCCGAGCTGTCCGTCGACGACAAGCGCCGCGCGCAGGCCGTCAGGAAGACGCTCAACGGGGTGCTCGACAGTTTCCGCACCCGCGTCCCGGCGCTGGCCAAGCAGCTGGAGCTGCAGGTGGCGTTCCGGAGCGAGCTGCGCGGCGACGTGGAGGCGGCCTATCTCGGGGCGCTGACGGAGGTCGACAAGGCGTTCCGCAGCGGAATGATCATCCATGGCGAGGTGCTGGCCCGCTGGCAGGACTTCGCCGGCTCCGGTGACCTGATGCGCTCGCTCCAGCTACGCAAACGTCCCAGGTCGTCGCAGGCGCCGGAGCGGATCACCGCGTTCCGGGGGGCGCTCAAGGCCGGGCTGGAGTCGGTGATCGTGGCCGCGGCGGGCCGTGCCGCCGAGGAGGTCGCCGGGCGCTGGCGGCACCGGGCCGAGGTGGGCGGCAAGCTGAGCGAGGGGCTGGAGCGGCCGTCCGACGAGCTCGTACGGCATGCCGGCCGGGCCATCGCGTCCTGGCAGGAGCATGTCATCGAGCTGGTCCGCACCGAAGGCGTGGCCAAGCGGTCGGTGTCCAAGCTGGTGTCGTTCGACGCCGACTCGCTGTCGTTGATCTTCATGGTGGCGATGTTCAGCGGGGGCCGGGCCGAAGGGGTGCCGCACCGGCTGGTCAAGGCGCTGCTGGGGGCCGAGTCGCTGCGTGGCATCGGCTCCAAGGCGCTGAGTGATCTGAGAGCCAGGATCGGCATGCTGTTCGACGAGGAGTCCATGCGTTACGTGCAGGCGCTCGACTCGGCCGGGATCCCCGACGAGTCCGCCGCGACCCACCTCTACCAGGCGACGTACAACCTCGAGGTCGCACGATGACCACCGTCACCACCAGGCCGGGGCTCGCACCGCGGCTGTCCGCCCTCACCAAGGTCGTCGAGCTGGGCCCCGGCCGGCTCGACGACAAACTGGTGTCCGAGGCCCAGAACCTGTTGCTGCGCGCCGGCGACCGGCTCAAACTGTCGTCGGAGCACACCGTGGTCGCCCTCGCGGGCGGCACCGGCAGCGGCAAGTCCTCGTTGTTCAACGCCGTGTCCGGGCTGGAGTTGTCGCCCACCGGCGTTCGCCGGCCCACCACCGCCCGCACGCACGCCTGCGTGTGGGGGCTGGAGGGCGCCGCGCCGCTGCTCGACTGGCTGCAGATCCAGTGGCGGCACCGGTTCGCCAGGGCCAGCGCCCTCGACAAGGGCGAGAGCCAGCTTCACGGGCTCATCCTGCTCGACCTGCCCGACCACGACTCGATCAGGGCGCTCACCGACACCGAGGCCGACCGCCTCATCGGGCTGGCCGACCTGGTGGTGTGGGTGCTCGACCCGCAGAAGTACGCCGACGCCTCCACCCACCGCCGCTACGTCACCGAGCTGGCCGGGCACGAGGCCGTCACCGTGTTCGCGCTCAACCAGGCCGACCGGCTGTCCGCCGAGGAGCTGGCCGAGCTGGTCATCGACCTCAACGACCTGCTCCGCCGCGAAGGCGTCGAGCACCCGAGCGTGGTGCCCACCTCGGCGGTCAGCGGGCGCGGCATCGAGAGCCTCAAGAGCGTCATCGCCGGGGCCGTCTCCCGCCGCCGCGCCGCCATCCAGAAGCTCGAGGCCGACCTGCACCGGCTGGAGCAGCGGCTCACCCAGAGCATGCCGGTCGGCGAGGCCCTGGACGTGCCGGCATCCGTCGACGAGGCCCGCCGGATGGGCCTCACCGACGCGCTCTGCGACGCCGTCGGCGTCCCCGCCGTGGGCGAGGCCATGGAGAACGTCTACGCCGAACGCTCCAGCCGCTGGGTCGGCTGGCCGTACCCGCGCTGGCTCGACCGCTTCCGCCCCGACCCGATCAAGAGCCTGCGCCTGCAGGACGTCGGCGACGAGATCCGCGGCATCACCACCGGCTCGGTGAGCGCGCAGTCGGCCGAGGTGGCCAACGCCGTGCAGGCGCTGGCCGACGGGCTGACGGGCGGCATGCACCCGGTGTGGCGGAGCGCCGTGCACCGGGCGGCCCGCTCCGAGCTCGGCGCGCTGCCGCGCACCCTCACGGAGGACCTCACCGAGGTCGCGCCGCGTCTCGACCGGGTGCCGGGCTGGTGGCGGGCGCTCAAGGTGTGGCAGTACGTGCTGGTGGCGGCGTTCGGCGTCGGGCTGGTCTGGCTCGGGGTCGGATTGCTGCTGCCCGGGCGGCTGCCGGCATCGCTGCAGCTGCTCGGTGACACGGCGGCGCTGCCGTGGGTGGCCCTGATGATGGCCTCCGTGCTCGGGCTGGGGATTTTGTCCGGCATCGCGTCACGCAACTTCGTGGAGCTCGGGGCGTCCCGCGAGCGGGAGCGCCTGGAGCGCGAGATGCGCCGGCGGGTGGCCTCGATCGCCGAGAAGGCGGTGGTGGAGCCGGTGGAGCGGGAGCTGGGCCGGCACCACGCGTTCTACCAGGCGATGCGCAGCCTGGCAGGCTGACGTTCGCTCCGCCCGGACCTGCGGGCAGAGAGTCGTTTGGGCTGGGCCGGCGGGGGTGAGGTTCGTCCACAGGGCGGCCCGAGGCTCCGGCCGTCATCCACAGAACGCGGTTCGGCAGCCTGGCGGGGTTCCTCTTCGCGGCACTGTGTTCCCAGGTCGCGGGCGTCCGGCCCGCTGCATGGGAGGCACGGAATGAACGACATCTACATCACGCTCACCGGCAACGTCGCGGCAGAGCCCCGGCAGCACACCTTCGACGACGGCGTCAAGGTGACCTCGCTGCGGGTGCTCACCTCTCACCGCTACTTCGACCGGAAGGCCGGGCAGTGGATGGACGGGGAGAGGGTCTGCTTCGCGATCCGCTGCTGGCGGACGCTGGCCGACAACGTCGCGCGTTCGATCCGCATCGGGCAGCCCGTGGTGGTCTCCGGCAAGCTTCGCATCCGGGAGTTCGGGCCCGAGGGGGATCGCCGGTTCATGCCGGAGGTGGAGGCCAGCGCCGTGGGCCACGACCTGCGCTGGGGCACCGGCACGTTCGCCAAGCCGGAGCGGGGCGGCGCCGCGGCGTCGGTGAGCCCCGAGATGCGTGAGCGGCTCGACGAGGAGATCCAGGACTGGGCGATGGGCACCACCGGTCCGAGTTCCCGCCGTGGCGCCCTGGAGACGATCCCCGACCCGGCCGCCGATTTCCAGCCGCCGGAGGGCGTCACCGTGCGCATCCTCGGCGCCGACGACAACGAGAAGGAAGGCGAGGACGCCGAGTGGCCCGCTGAGGAACGCGCCGCGGCCTAACCCGCTCCCGTGCCCCCGCCCCAGCCGCACCGCCATCCTGGCGCGACCCGGTCGGTGCGGTCACTCGGTCGGTCGCTGGTTGAGCCGTTCCGCTTGACGCTGAGCGGCTCGGCCTTCCCCTCTCCAGAGCTCAACGCGGGCTGCCCTGCTCCGGATCAACCGCCCAACCCTCGCAGTCTGGGGTTGTGCTGGCGCGGTTCTGGTGCGAGGTCCCGGACATCATCGTGCTTGACCGTGAGTACGACGGCACGTCGGAGATCGGGCCGCGCGGGGGTTCGGAGGTCCGCGGCCGATGATCATTCCCAGCCGCACGGATGAGCCGGAGTAAGGGGAAGTTCCGGCTGCACATCGATGTCAACGCCACCGACCGCGACCGGGACGCCGAGCTCGAACGCCTCTTCGGCGGGACTTCTCAGACTTTGAAGCCTTCTGGCGGGACCTCCGGGGCTCCTGCAGTTCCCCGTTGTGATGTGCTGGACTGCCATGGCTCTTGGGGGGCGTGTAGGCGCGGTTCCGTTGATGGCAGTCAGCCGGGACATGGCGTAGATCGTCACCGCCTTGCAGGTCATGGGCGGAATCGGCGGTTGATCACCTGCGGCGCCCGCGTGGACCGGACGAGCTTTCGGCCGCCCCGGCACGCCGTCGACGCCCGCCGGAACTCCGGCCAGCATCAAGGACCTCGCGGCAGGGGTGGTGCTCGTCGCCGGGGCGGCGCTCGACGGGTGCCGTACGAGTCGTACGGGATGAAGCCCGTACGGGCAGGCAGGTGTCGGGTGGGTGACCGGTCCGGGGCGGGAGGCCCGTCAGGCGCGGAAGGCCCGTCTGGCATGCCAGGCCCGTCTCGCACAGGGGCCGGTTTCGCACGGAAGGTGCGGACGGCTCGTCTTGTACGGGGGCCGGTTTAGTTGTACGGGGGCCGGTTTCGCACGGAAGGTGCGGACGGCTCGTCTTGTACGGGGGCCGGTTTCGGGCGGCAGGTACGGACGGCCCGTCTCGTGCGGATGAGGGGCCGGCGTGGGGCCTGGCTCTTATACACATGTGACGCTGCCGAAGAAGAGG